>CAINNF010000025.1 GCA_903851045.1 Candidatus Adlerbacteria bacterium | reverse complement strand
GTCGACCGACTTCAGTTGGAGTGTATCCTCGGTGCACCATTGCTGCCGCATCTCGACGCACTTTGGGCATGTACGGGTTCTTGGTGTAAGCCATGTCGCTATGGTACTGCCTTTGTGCGTCCAAGCTATTGAACCATTACGCATAGTTTGACATTGTGCGTACAGTATGTTACAAATTTTGTTGGACAACTCACCCTCCCTGTGGGGTACAGGAGACGCGGTGGCGTTATGAAGTGTGAGAGATTGGTTTGCCTCCCCTACCCACAAGCGGCAAACAACCTTTCGTGGCCACCAACCTCGAAAGGAAGATCGAATGAACGTCGTGCGTAGCTACCTTCGGGTGACACTCATGCTCGGCTTCACGCGTCATACTGGTCTCATGATCAGCATGATCACCAGCTGGAGCCACAAGACGTACACTAGCAACCTCGAAGCGTTACTCGAGGCGGACGAAACTCTCGTGCGCAAGTACGGTTGGCACCGCTGCCCCGGTTGCACCTGGGCCGTCAAGCCAACCACAAGACATCTTGCCTGCGAAGCGTTCGTACAGACAGGCGAATACACAAAGTAACGAGCCACCCGCCCAAGGACACTCCTTGGGCGGTTTTTTGTGCACAAACAGATACTTTTTAATGAAAAGGCCCCGCGCCTTGGCGCGGGGTTGTGGACGAGGTGTTCTTATACGCCGAAAAGACGTTCATCCTCCGGCGACTCGGCCTTGCGGTCACGGATGCGTCGATACGTGCCGACCACAACGGCCGTGATCACGCCAAAACCGCCAAAACCAAGGACTCCGTACATGAGCGTTGAAGACATCTGTCGTGCCTTTCTTTCTTGGGTTTCCTCTGTTCGTAGTGAACCATATCTGTGCGCAAAAGGAAAGTGCTTCTGACTAACTACCGTAGACCAGCGCACCAATGAACACCAGCCCGTTGAACACGAGCCACAGCGTGTACGTGATAGTTATCGGGCGTTCATGATGCGCGAGACCATAGAGTATCCAGGGGATATCGATAAGCGTATACCCACCCCACGTGAGCGGCGAGACTCCAGATGCAGTATGGAACCAGAAGATCTCGACCAGTTGCGGGAGGGTCAGGAGCGGCCCCACCACACCGACCACGTAGATGACATGGTCGAGCAGACGCAACGCTCGCGAGCGCGCAGGGTACGGCTCGGTGCGCGTGTGGGCGTAGGGGTGAGGATGCACCTGTACCATCGCTCTAGTATATACCAGACTCACATCCGCACTATCACTAGAAAAACCGTATCGAGGAGACGACCGTAGTGAGCACAGCGCGATAGGTTGCCGCATCTGCTGCCGCAAACTTCGAGAGCTCGATCTTGATCGTATAGGTACCGTCCGGCATGTATATCTTATCCGACTGCGCCGAGATGATCTCGGCCGCATGTTGCCCCACGGTCGAGTCCCATATCGCGAACGGGGTACTGCTCGACACCAACGTGCCGTTGATCGGCAAAAAGACGTTATCGGCACCATACCGCTGGGACCGACTGTCCTCGATCGTGATGTGCACCGACGCGACACCTTTGCTTTGTATCAGCACACTGCTGACGGTCGCGCTCTCGACCATGACATCGAACAAAGCGTCCGCGGGCACGAGCACCGAAAATCCGTACTGTGCGCTCGCAAACTGCGTCTGCCCGTCAGGGGTGGTGCTGATGCTGCCTCCCGCAGGAAGCGCGTTCGACCACGTGATGCGTGAAGCCGTCGTCGACACCTGCGTCGTCACTTGGTACCGCCCAAGAAAGGGAAACGCCTGATGCACCGCGGTGATCTGGTCAGGAAACACGATGCTCAAGTACGGGCTCGCCGCGTTGATGCCGTACAGCAACAGGGCAAGGAGTATACCCACGCCGAACATCTGCCCCACCCACCAACTCGACACACTGCCACCAGGCATAGCGACCGCCGGACGCTCGACGCCCGCGTGTGTGGGCGACTCGGGAAGCGCCGTGAACACGTTCGGATTCGCGTCAGGGTTAAGACCACTCTCCACCGCCTCGAACGCCGCGTCGATGTCCGCCTGACCATACCCATACTTCGCAAGCTCCGCCGATATGTCGTCATGCAACGACCCCTTCGCGAGCGCGTTCTTCACAAAATAAAAAATACCAAGGTCTACCATAGCCAAGTCTATGCATTATGCCACAAGATCCAAATTACTTCCTGACAGGACCTTACAAAACGCTTAACAAACATCGGCCACACCCTCAGCATGACCAGAATGAAGCATATAAATTATAAATTGATTTGATATTGAAGTCTCCGAGTTTTTATTCTTGGCTTAAGTTCTTCGGACGTTAGCATTGCGTAACTCTTACTCTCAGGATGAAGGCTGATAAAACAAAATTTGTATTGTTTACCGAGCGTGTCTGCAAGTGCAAATTCATTTTCTGTCGCACCAAAGAAAAACCCTTCCGGATTATGTACAAGTTTCTTCCGTGTAGTCTTAAGTTCAATCAAAACGATTTGTTCTAATGGAACACTGAGGATATCATCGCTATTCGTGGTAGGTAGGAGCACAAGGTCAAATGCTCGAAAAAATGACCTGGGCAATCCCAAGCGTTTCAAAATCTCCTTTCGCTCACTATTGGTGGGTTGTCTAAAGCAGGCATTTGAAGCCAATAAAAAACCAATCGCTGACGTCTCCGTTATGTTGTTTTTAAGCGTCGCCCCATATGAGTGTTCGTGCGCCACAGGCTGATTAGATCATGTTGTAGCTTCCAGATCAAGATCACCCTTAAAAGACACTCACGCGGCAGCAAATGTTCTATTTTAATTTAATTTCGACATAAGTGTGTTCTGTGTAGTAAAAAAATTATCCACTCGAGATTTCTTCACGCCCACACACTACCACCACCCGAAAATTTCGCTATTCCTTACTTTTTCTTTTTGTAAAACTGGAAGGCCCGCACGGCGATAAGCAGGATTGGGAGAACTAGATAAAGTTGAATCCCATACATTTGTAGCAGAATCTCGAACCCGTCTCTAGCAGAGAGCGCGAACAGACCGTCACCTGGAGTAGGCGAAGCTGAGACGACTAACACAACCGCTAAGGCGATATAACCCAATGTAAAATATATCCAACTCAAAACTATTTGAAATATTTTTTTCCTGTAATTCATTGAAATTTATGACATTACTCTGCCGTCAAGGAGTTCTAAAATCTCCTACTGTTTCTTTTTATAGACCTGAAAAGCCCGCACGGTGATAAGCAAGATTGAGAGGATGACATATGCCCCTAGGCCGTAGGTTTGAGCTAAATATGTATTGATTGCACGACTTGAGATAGAAATATATCCCACCCCATCGTTTGTTGAACTTGAAAATACTAAGGCGAACGTCATAGCCCACCAGACGATTGTGAACGTAGCCCACCAAGTAAATACATTTAGTAATTTCATAAATCCTATTACTAAATTTTCCAAAACGAAAACAAGCTACAATACTGTTTATCTAGAGGGTAGATTACTTGAGTTGAGGGTCGCGGATGAGTTCTCAGTATAGATATACTCATATATATGGAATCGCACTGGATAATAAAGCACTACTGCACAAACAGCTAAACCTACAACAATCTCAACAAAATATAAGATTTTAGCTACAGTTTTTGTAAACTTAAAGTGCACAACAACCTTACGTGTTAGATATAGGATTGCAAGATCAAGTAATATAACAAAAATCGCAGCAGTTCCAAAAAGCATATCCGCTCCAGCTTGTGATCAAAAAGTTAACATAAAGTCATTTATTACCACGAATAAGTAATAGCCCCTTGTTTGTACTGAGCTTAATAATAGACTGTCATGGGAAACAAAACTTTACCCTTTCCTTTTCCTAGCTTTTTGAGACTTCACTAAAATAACCACGATTGAAACAAGGAAGTAGAGCGCATCTAGAGCCATTATTGTGTAAAACTTTACGGGGACAGAAACAAAACCACTTCCCATATCGTTTGGTATAAAAACAGAAAGCGCAGTACTTCCCAGAATCCAACACAAAGAGAACCAGAACCATGTTTTGAACACTTTCTCAGGTAAGTTCATGACGACCAAGCTCAAAATAAAAACCAGTGGGACCCATGCCAAGTAGGCCACATATGACAAGGCGCCCGCCTGTTCAAAGAAGTAGTTGCACCAATCCGTATTAATACAATAACTTGTAAATTCAAAACCAAGGATTAAAACCCCTATCTGTATAGCAGTAATTACACCGCTACCAACTAAAATACATCTCCTTTGAGTGGCAATGCTGTTTGACATAATATAAGAAAAATTCAAAAATAATCTACCACGAATAAGTAATCACCCCTTTGTTCGTACCCAGCTTAATAATAGCAAGCCCTGAGACAGTTGCAGTCTGCACCTGTGTATTCTTCTTCAGCACGATGACAGTGGTCTTGTTCTTCGTTTTGTCATACAGCGCCTCGACGGCGAACTGGCTGTCCGCGGTCACCGTTTGACTGAGGAGATTCTTCTTGGCGTCCCAGACATAGAGGAAGGACGACGGGAGTGGCGTCGTGGACCCGGCGCCATATTGGATGCTATTGAGCCGCGCATAGGTGAGGATCTTGCCCGAGTAGGTCTTGGCGAATGTGAGCGTCGTCACATTACCCGACTGGTCGGTGATGGTCGTCTTGGCGCCGTTAGTGGCGACGGTGGTTGTCGGGGATTGGTCGTCGACACCCGCGACCACCAAGTCTTGGGTTGTCGTGCTGGCGCTGATGGTCACCTCTGGCGGCGTCAGGTCGGGCAGCACCACCCCGCCCGACTTGGCGTGGAGATAGCGCACCGACTTCCCGTCGCCATTGAGGTCGACGACGAGCGTGCTGCTCGCCGCCGGCGACTGAGTCGGGTCGACTGCGAGTGCCGCGAGCGTACTCGTCGCGCATGGCACAGCCGCGAAGGTCGTCGTGGCGAGCGTATCATTACCATTCACCTCCTCCACATCGAGCGCGAAGGAGCCGCTCCCTGTCCCACGCATCACCACCTGCCCCGCCAGACTCCTAGGCACCGAGAGCCACTGCACCTCGCCCATACGCTCGTAGTCGACGCCAGGCACATCGAAGCTATCTTGCGTCGTCGACGCGGTGGATGCACCTGTGTAGTTGCCGCTCGCATCTTGAAAGCCGAGGGTTAGTGGGGAGTGGAGGACAAAGTGGAGTCGAGGTTCAATGCCATCATACATTGGACGTGTAGTTGTTATGTAGTCTTTTGGTACCTGAGCATTTTTACCATCTTTCACAATGTTTTCCAAAAGCGTTTGGAGTTGAGGAACCTGTAAAATGTCTGCGTGTGCTGTTCTAAAATTGCTCACCTGGCCCTCTTGAGGCAAAGGGGCATTGTAGGTTTCTAGATTCACCCAATACCGCAGACTCGTGGTCGCACCTGCTGCCCACAGTTGACTCGACTCGACTACGGTACCATCACCATCTATCACATGTTCAGGTGTAAGTGTTAATTGGTACCCCGGATTGTATCCAGCACACTGGCCTCCTATTAATTTTATACAATTATTAGTAGGCACCCTTTTATAATCAATGCCAGACAAGGTTTCATTCCCCCACCCGGCGACTGAGAATTGTTGTACTCCCGTCGGAGGCACCCATTGGTCGAGACGAGCGTGAGCGGAGGCTGCGGCGTTGAAGAGTGGTGTGCTCACGATGGTGGGCGAAGTTAGGTCTGATACTGTGGGCTGGGTCCGCGTGTGGAGTGTGTCAGTCATGAAGTCCTGCAGAAGTTCCGCCGAATGTATGCCTGCGCTTCTATTGGCGGGGTCGGTGTACGCGGTATACCAATCGGGCATCGTCGAGGGGTCAAAATGTATGGCCGAATTATCGGTGTAGGTAAAGTATTGATCCGTCGGTAGGAAGTTGTACACGGTCGGGGTAGTCTGCGCCAGGTCTCTCATCTTTGTATCAGAGACCGCGTTGAATATGCCTGTATTTGTTCCATGCAAAAGTCCTGCGATGGCTTGGGGTGTACCAACTTGGGGAACGTCGACGAAGATCACTTTGTCTATGAGCTTCGCGGTCTCGGCGTCGCCTAACTTTTGCATCATGACTTTTGCCAACAGTCCTCCGTTGGAGTGCGCGATAATGGTCACCTTGTGTGTGGTCGAGCTCGCGGCGAGCGCTTTGAGTGTTTCTATGAGGTAGGGGTCGTGCCCGGGGAGCGGTGGGAGGAGGTACGAGATGTGTCCGTTGGACAATTTTCTCCCGTTCGTGAGGAGCGTGTCGTAGTCGAGTCGCCAGTCGTAGGGCGTCGTGGTCGCGGTTATGAGGTCGCTCATTTGCCACAATTTCATCTGATCCATAAATCCTCGATATATGGCGTGGTTGAGTTGTTGCCCACCCGTGCGGTCGATCGCATCCAGCGTCGTTATATCTGGGTTGATACTATGCCCGCTCCCATCTAGGCGGAGTTTCTCCGCTTCTGCATCATTGTCAGGTAACCACACTTCATCATTATTCGCATCATACAACCGGCTCCCCTCGATACCGGGCAGGAACATTACGTTCGAGTGACAGAAGAGTAGGCACACGGGCGGTGTTGTGTTAGCGGCTTGGAGTTCATCAAACCACACCTGGTCCCCCACCCCACTGATGCCGTTGACGACCGAACCCGAGAGCTGCACGCCGTCAAAGAGGGTGCCAAGTGGTACGGTCGTGGGTACCCAGGTGCAGTGGGTGGGGTCGGTATCGTCCTGGAG
>CAINNF010000024.1 GCA_903851045.1 Candidatus Adlerbacteria bacterium | reverse complement strand
TACCACGAGATGTTCGAGTGATCAACCGAGCACTGAAACAGTACCTGCGATACTACAACGAGGAACGGCTGCATCTAGGGATCAACTTGCAGACGCCTCTTCAATTACTAGAACGCGTCCAAGCTCTTGATTAGAAAACGGCTGTATGCTATACAGCCTTCGTCTTGCGAGCGAAGCCGCGTTTCTTTTTTTCTTCTTTAAAAATTTCCAGGGCTCGGGGGAGTTGGATCTTGTAGACATCGTCGGTCTTGAGCGAACGGAAGTCTTTTTGGTGCACGATGTAAGGGCCGAAGCGGCCGATATTGGCGGTGATAGGCTCGCCTGTGTCAGGGTGTTTGCCGAGTACGCGGGGGAGCGAGAGGTAGACGGCCGCTTCTTCGACCGTGACGGTCGCGGGATCTTTGCCTTTGGGTACCGACGCTCGACGCGGCTTCACTTTCGAACCCTTCTTCGCTTCGCCAAGCTGGACGAACGGCCCGAATCGACCACTGAGGACATAGATAGACTCACCGGTCTCTGGATGAGTACCAATCGGCTTCTGCGCTTCGTTGGAGATCACTTCGCCGGTCTCGCTACGTGCACCTGTGCACTCGGGGAAGTTCGAACAGCTCATAAACTTTCCCTGGCGCGACAACTTGTAGACCATTGGCTTACCGCAGATGGGGCACTTGAACTCATCCGAGACGGGGCCGATGTCGGTAAGTTTGCCCGCTTCTTTATCCTTCAATTTCACCTCTTTGAGGAACGGTGTATAAAAATCTTTGAGCGTCTTCGCATACTCACGCTTGCCTTCGGCTATCTGGTCGAGCTCATCCTCCATCTCGGCGGTGAAGGTATCGCTGATGTAGGTGGGGAAGTTGTCTTCAAGAAAGGTCGAGACCACGTCACCGGTATCGGTCGGCATCAACGAGCGGCCTTCCTTGACGACATAGCCGCGGTCACCGAGCGTCTTCATGATAGATGCGTATGTCGAAGGGCGGCCGATACCACGCTTCTCGAGCTCCTTGATAAGTCCCGCTTCGGTATATCGAGACGGCGGCGTCGTTTGCTTCTCCTCCGCTGAGATCTCCTTCACATCGAGCGCCTCGCCTGCCTTCACGAGCGGGAGTTCGACATCCTCGCCGCGAGCAGCAGGGTCAGCTTTGAGCCACCCGTCAAAGACGACACGCGAGCCGTTCGCGGTGAACTGCGGAACATCTTTCGCTTGCCCTGAGCCTGTCGAATGGGTTTCGGAAATTATTTTTGTCTTGAGCAACTTCGCGTCCGCCATCTGCGAGGCGATGGTGCGGCGCCAGATTAGCTCGTACAATCTTTTCTGTTCCGGTGTGAGACCGAGCGAGTCCTTCTCGATCTTGGTCGGGCGGATAGCCTCGTGCGCTTCCTGCGCGTTCTTCGACTTCGTGGTGTAGGTGTGTGCCTCGGCGTATTCTTTGCCGTACTTTTTCTCGATGACCTTCAACATTGCCGCGCGCGCGGGGGCACCAAGGTTCGTCGAGTCGGTACGCATGTAGGTGATATGTCCGGCCTCGTAGAGCTTCTGCGCGATGCGCATGGTGTTGGCGGGAGAGAAGCCGAGTCGAGAGCTGGCAGCCTGCTGTAGGGTCGAGGTGGTGAAGGGTGCGCGCGGTGTGCGCTTCATCTCCGACTCGTTGACATCGACCACCACGAGGCCGTCCTTTCTGACAGCAGCGATGACTTCGTCAGCTTTCTTGCGTCCGTTTTTGTCCGATGCACCATCCTTTGGCTCTTCGACGCAGGTGAGCGTCAGGTCGGCCTTCTTCTGCGTTATGGTCTGGGCGGTAATGACATAAAAGGTCTCCGGGATGAACGCGCGGATCTCGCGCTCGCGCTCCATAATGATGCGTAGTGCGGGAGATTGCACGCGACCAGCCGAGAGTCCATAGCGGACTTTCTTCCAAATAAGTCCCGAGAGGTCATAGCCCACGAGTCGGTCGAGCACACGACGAGCCTCCTGGGCAAGTCGTAGGTTGTCGTCGATCTTGCGCGGGTGCGCGAGCGCCTCCGCGATAGCCTCTTTGGTGATCTCGTGGAAGACGATACGGTCGGGTTTTTTGAGCTTCAGCTCCTCCTGTATGTGCCAGGCGATAGCCTCACCTTCACGGTCGGGGTCTGTTGCCAGTATCACATCATCCGCTTTTTTAGTGAGCGCTTTGAGATCCTCGATAACATGCGCCTTACCAGCGACCACTTCGTAGTGGGGGACGAAACCAGCGGGGATGTCAATAGCCTTTTTGTTGCTCTTTGGGAGGTCGCGCACGTGGCCGACCGAGGCGCGCACGACGAATTTGCCCGACTTGTCTATGTCGGAGAGGTATTTTTCTATGGTCTTCGCTTTCGCGGGTGACTCGACGATGACTAACTTCACGAGTCTAACTAATACAACGGATCTAGCGGGAATGCAAAGGATAACTACCTCCCCCGAGGGTCCTGCACGCCGGCAGTTGCCTTTTTTTGGGTTTTTGGGTATAGTCTACGAGTTATGGCAACCAAGGCAGCAGCCAAAGAAACAGCAAAGGAATTCGCCGTTATCCAGACGGGCGGGAAGCAATATCTCGTCTCCGAGGGAGACACGCTCAAGATCGAGAAGATCAAGTCTCCATTCGTGGCAGGCGCAGGTCGCGCTCCTATCAATGTCGGCGATACGGTCGTCTTCGACGAGGTGCTCCTTGTCGACAATGGCACGGACACCACCATCGGCGCACCGTTCATCAAGGGCGCCAAGGTCTCTGCCGAGATCAAGAAAATCGCCAAGGCCAAGAAGGTCACGGTCATCAAGTACAAAGCCAAATCTAACTATTTCAAAAAGCGCGGCCATCGCCAACCGTTCTTCGAGGTGACTATCACCAAGCTCGCGTAAACGGCAACAAAAAAGTCCTTCGGTAGGGGTGCTGTATATCTCCCCAGACGAAGGACTTTTTTGTTGCCGCCCATGGTCCATGGAGCCACTAAAATACTCTTTGCTCTGGGAAGATAAACAGCACCCCGACACAAAGAGTGTGTTAGTGGCTCCAGTCGCTACTGTCTCGACTTTAGTGCGCTCTCAATAGTGTCCGGGTCGGCGTATTCGAGTTCGGAGCCGGTGGAGAGGCCGCGGCCGAGGGAGGATATCTTGAATCGCAGACCTTCGGCTATTGGTAGTAATTTTTCTTGCAGGATAAGTCGCGTGTGGTCGCCCTCGGTGGTTGCCGAGAGGCCGAGGATAACCTCTTTAAACGTCGACTCGCTCGCATCGGTCTCGACCCGGTTGAGCAGTTCGCGGACGCGGACGAATCGCTCGGGTTCTTCCGAGGCGAGCGGGATAGTGCCGCCAAGCACGAAATAGAGACCTTTGAAGCCGCTGCGTTCGACGTTGTCGATGTCGGCATCCTTTTCGACGATGAACAACGTCTGCTGGTCGCGGTTGGTGTTTGCACAGATGGTGCAGAAATTCTGCTTCTCAGGATTTTTGACGAACCAACGGAAACATCGCTTGCATTGGCTCGTTTGGGAGCCGAGCACGCGGATGGATTCGGCCAGGTTCGTTCGGTATGAGGGACTCTCCGCGAGAAGATACTGCACAAAACGCCTGGCTTGTCGGGGGCCGATACCAGGAAACTTTTCGAAGTGTTCAGTGAGTCTTTCGATCGGGTTCATTAGAAGTCATTGAGCGACGATTCGAAGCTGCTCATGTCGGACTTTTCGAGCGTGACGAAGGTGGTGCGCTTGTCGTCGAAATAGAGCTCGATAGAGCCGACCGGGCCGTTGCGGTGCTTTTCTATCATGATCTCGGCGATGTTGGGGCGGTCGGAGGTCTCGTTCATCTTGTCGTCGCGATGGATGAACATGACAACGTCGGCATCTTGTTCGATGGAGCCGGAGTCGCGTAGGTCCGAGAGGCGCGGCTTGCCGCGGCGCTGCTCCACGGCGCGCGAGAGCTGCGAGAGCGCGAGCACGGGCACGTCGAGCTCACGTGCGAGATTCTTCAGCGAGCGGGAGATCTCGGTCACTTGCTGCACCATATTGTCCGAGGCACGCGTGTTGGTGGGCACCATGAGTTGGAGGTAGTCGACGATAAGGAGTCCCAGCCCGTTCTCTCGCTTGAGTCGTCGCGCGACGGCACGCATCTTGAGTATGGTGCTGCCCGGTTGGTCGTCGATGAATATCGGCGCAGCGCCGAGCTTCTCGTAGGCGTCGCGAATGCGTGTCCAGTCGTCCTGTTCGTTGATGTGGCCGGTGCGCAAGTTCCAAGAGTTGACGCGCGCCTCTGCTGCGACCATACGGTCGACAAGTTGTTGGGCGCTCATCTCGAGCGAAAAGATGCCGACCGTCGTGCCGTGGAGCACTGCCGACTGTCGGGCGATGTCGAGCGCGAACGCGGTCTTTCCCATCGACGGGCGCGCGGCGAGGATGATGAGGTCGGACTTTTGTAGCCCCGCGAGCATATTGTCGAGGTCGCGGAAACCGGTACGCACACCGCGCATCTCATCCTTGTGTTCATGGAGATGCTCTAAGCGCGCCCACGCGCCAGTGAGCGTCTCGCGCAATGACACGAACTTCGAGAGTGTCGGGCTCGACGTCACCTCATAGATCTTCTTCTCTGCTTTGTCGAGCGTCTCGTCGAGCTCCTCTGCTTCGTCGTAGCCGAGTTCGGCCACATATTCGCCCGCGTCGATGAGCGCGCGCAGCATGTGCTTCTTCTGCACCTGGTTGGCGTAGTGACGTGCGTTGCTGGCTGCTGGTACTTCGCTCACGAGCTCACCAAGGTAGGAGATACCACCGATGCGTTCGAGATTCTCTTCATCGGCGAGTTTCGTGCGAACGCTTTCGATGTCGATCGGCTCGGTCTTGCTGTAGAGCGCGAGCATCGCGCGGTAGATGATGCGATGCTTTTCGCTATAGAACGCATCGGGAGAGAGTACGTCGCTTACTTCGAACATACCTTCGGGGCGGATCATGAGAGCACCAAGTAGCGCTTTTTCGGTCTCGAGCGTCTGTGGCGGCATACGCATACCACCACCAAGTGGTGTCGGTTTCGTTTGTTTTTTGAAATTCTCTTTCTTATATCCGTCCGCCATCTCTATAGAGTACTCCGCTTCGACCGAAGACGAAATATGGACAAGACAGGGGATAGTGGGTGGATATGTTTTTTATTCGCGCGCGGTGATACGAGGACCGTCTGCGGTATCCTTCACGTCGAAACCGAGTTCGGCTATATCAGAACGAAGTTCGTCCGCCCGTGCGAAATCCTTCGACTGGCGAGCCGTTTCGCGATCTTTGAGGAGTTGCTGCACGTCTTTTGGAAGATCCTTCTCTTCGATGACTGTCAGTTTTGCCGCGACCTGTTCGTTCGAGAATCCGAGACCGAACGTTTTGTCCAACATATCCAACGCGCCGAACTTTTCCTCGACCGACGCGTCGCTCTTACAATAGTCCCATACGAGGGCGATCGCTCGCGGTGTGTCGAGGTCGTCGGCAACCGCCTCCTGGAACGGACGCACGAACGAGGGCGCATGTGTGGGCGCACCTACACGCACCTTGTACTCTAGGTAGAGGCGATTGAGACGGTTGTACGCAGTGTCTGCCGCCTCGATAGCGTCCCAGGTGAAATTCGCCGAGGAACGGTAGTGTGCCGTGAGGAACCAGTAGCGCAGTGCGAGCGGCGCAAGGCCGCGGTCCGCAATGTTGTGCACGTACACGGTGTTGCCGAGCGATTTTGAGATCTTCTTCCCCTCGATAGTAATATGGTCGTAGTGGAGCCATTGTTTGACGAACGGTTTGCCTGTCGCGGCCTCTGCCTGTGCTATTTCGTTATTGTGATGCACCGGAATGTGCTCGATGCCGCCGGTGTGGATGTCGATCTGTTTGCCAAGTAACTTGAAGATCATCGCCGTACACTCGATGTGCCAACCGGGGAAGCCGAGTCCCCACGGACTGTCCCACCCAAGCTTCTTGTCGGATTTCCAGAGTATGAAGTCGAGTGGTCCATGCTTGTGTGCGTTCTCCTGTACGCGCACACCCTCGCGCAACCCTGACAGATTGATGTTTCCCAGTTTACCGTAGGTGGGGAAGCGGGACACGTCGTAGTAGACACCATGATCGGTCTTGTACGCATACCCTTTCTCTTCGAGCGTCTTGATAAGACTGATCTGTTCTGCTATATAGTCGCTCGCGCGAGGGAACTGTATCTTTGTCCGGTCCACACCGAGCATGTCTATATCGGCAAAATACTCCTCGGTGTATCGTTCGGCCAACACCCGCATGTTTGCAAGAGTGAGTTCCATCCCGTCGCGTTTCAGTCCCATCGTCATCTTGTCCTCACCCTCGTCGGCGTCCGAGGACAGATGTCCAAAGTCGGTTATGTTGATGACCTGTTGCACGTTATATTCCCACGCCGTGAGCACACGCCGCACCACATCCCCAAAGACGGCGGCACGCATGTTGCCGATATGTTGTACGCCGTACACGGTCGGACCACAGTTGTACATTTTCACGACACGTGCACTCAGTGGTGTAAAGACCTCAACCTTTCCGGACAAGGTATTGTGGAAACGTAGTGGCGGTGGCGACGTGTCGTGCGAAGCGCTTGGTCTTCGTAAGAATGCGAGCATGGTTCGAGTATACACTATCGGGTCATGTGTGGTCAGTATGCTATACTATCGGACATGACGAGAACGAAATGGAAGGCGGCAGGTGCGGTGTTCGGTATCATCGTGGTGTTCGGTGGTGGTTTTTTGCTGGGCGCATCGCGTTCGCTCCAATCTGCCGCGAACGCGCAGACGACCAGTATCATAGGCAGTAGTACGCAACCGACCGATGTCGACATGGGACAATTTTGGACCGCATACCATTTGTTGAACGACAATTTCGTCGTAACACACGCCTCGAGTACTTTTCCGACGACCCAAAAACAGGTCTATGGAGCTATCGCCGGATTGACCGCGAGCTTTGGTGACCCGTACACTACCTTCTTCCCGCCAGCCGATGCGAAAGTGTTCCAGGAGGATATCGCAGGTTCCTTCGGAGGAGTTGGGATGCAGATCGACAACGACAGTCAGGGGAACGTCGTGGTCGTAGCGCCACTGAAGGATTCGCCCGCACAAAAGGCAGGAGTGCTCGCTGGCGATATCGTTATTGCCATCGGTGCGACCTCGACCCTGGGTATGACGGTGGAGGAAGCGGTACAGCTCATTCGCGGTCCCATCGGTTCGACGGTAACCATACAAGTGGTCCGGAAGGATACACCGAAACCGATTGACATCAGTATCGTTCGCGACACCATCAATATCCCTATCATCAAGACGACCAAGCTCGACAATGGCGTGTTCGACATCGAGCTCTACAGTTTCTCCGAGAACTCCGCCGACCTCTTCCGCAACGCACTACGCGAGTTCATTCAATCCGGCGACCACAAGCTCCTACTCGATCTGCGTGGTAACCCGGGCGGCTATCTCGACGCGGCGGTGAATATGGCAAGCTACTTCCTGCCACCAGGCACCACTATCGTCACCGAAGACTTCAAAGGCAAGCAGGAAAATATCACCCATCGGAGCCTTGGGTATAACGTGTTCGCGAGCGACCCGAACTTTAAGATGGCGATACTTATCGACCAAGGTTCTGCCTCGGCGTCAGAGATTCTCTCGGGTGCGCTGCAACAGAACAATGTCGCGAAACTGGTCGGCACACGAAGCTTCGGCAAGGGCTCGGTGCAGCAATTGATGGACCTCGGTGGGGGAGCCGAGCTTAAGGTGACCATCGCACGCTGGCTCACCCCCAACGGCAGCTCGATCTCCGACGGCGGTCTCCACCCTAACATCGAAGCGACGACGTCGATCGAACTCATCAAACAAAAGCTCGACCCTCAAAAAGACGCCGCAGTGAAGTATCTCCTAGGGAACTAGTGTTCGATAGTACGGCAGTCAGACTACGTTAGATAACGTAGTCTGACTGCCGTTCCTTTGATTTTCTCTCCCTGTTCGAGTAGAGTAATGGTATGAAAGTCATACTACTCAAGAACGTACGAGGGCTGGGGCAGATGCATGAGGTGAAGAGCGTTGCGGATGGGTACGCGGTGAACTTCCTCTTCCCCCAGAAGGCTGCTGAGCCCGCGACCGATGCGAAGATCAAGCAGTTCGAAGAGGCACGCCTCGCTTTGGAAGCGGAGCACAAGAAAGCAGAGGAGCAGCTCACCAACAAGCTTCTTACCTTGAAGGGTAAGAAGGTGACCATATCTTCGAAAGCGACCGAAAAGGGTGGGCTGTTTAAGTCCGTCACGACAAAAGACATACAAAAGGCTATCCTCGCTCAACATTCACTCGATATCCCCGAGGCGCATATTCACGTACCAGCGTCAATCAAGACAACTGGTTCCCATAATGTCACGCTCGTCCATAAGACGGTAAAAGCCAATCTTGACGTGGAGGTTGTTGCTGCTTAGAGGCCTTCCCGTTATCCCCACTCCACCCCATCTTCATAAACCGAAACTGCTACACTTAAACGGTATTACTAGTAGCCTGTTGTTGTATGAGATTTTACAAAACGCTCCTGTTCCTTTCGCTGTCCTTGTTTATCGTGTCCGGAGGTACCGCTCATGCAGCGACACCAGACACCATGACTATTACCGATAAGTCAGGAGCAGGGGAGAGCAACTATCCACTCCAGTT
The DNA here is from genome assembly GCA_903851045.1 of Candidatus Adlerbacteria bacterium. Taxonomy (GTDB): domain Bacteria; phylum Patescibacteriota; class Minisyncoccia; order Phycocordibacterales; family SBAW01; genus GWA1-54-10. Next base: position 2,437 of record CAINNF010000024.1, on the reverse strand, counting down.
CGGTCGTCCCTTCGTCGATGGTGAGATAGCAAATTACCCCCAGGTACTCATAAACGGCACTGCTACGCTCACCCAAGCAGATGTCAAGAACCGTTACCCTGACGGCTCGGTGAAGTTCGCCATCATCTCGGTGGTGATACCCACCATCCCAACGAACGGAGCAGTGACACTCTCATTCCAGAATCAGACCTCCGGCAACAACACCCCGCTAACCCAAGCACAGATGTTGGATGCGAGCTACAACTTCGACGCGACCATGACGCTCACTAGTGGTAGTGCGACACAGACCGCCTCTGCCCGCACCATGCTCCAAAACGGTGACTACACGCTCTGGACCTCAGGTCCCGTCGCCACTACCATCCTCTTGGCTGATGACTCCACCACGCGCAAGTACGACCTGGGCTTTGACTCCTACAAGCCCATTCGCCCACGCTTCTACGCGACCTTCTGGCCGGCGACGCATCAGGTGCAGGTCCGCGTCATCGGTGAGGATGCGAACACTCAAACACTGGAGGACATTACAGCGAACCTCTCTATAACAATAGGAAACTCTTCACCACAAACGGTGTACACCAAACAGGGGCTTACGACGTATGCCGAAAGTCGCTGGACGAAAGTCTTTTGGCTTGGTGGTGCGCCGCAGCAGCAGGTCAATATCGACAACAACCTCCCGTATCTTGTCTCAACGAAGTATTTCCCTAATTACGACACGACGCTCCAAATACCGGAGGCGACTATAGCGAGTAATTATACGGGGTGGTTAGGGGCGGCGAAGGATCTGTATGATCCCGGCGCATGGACCACGTATATGCCGACCACGGGTGGCAGAGGGGACATTGGGCCGACAACATACTGGAATACCCAGTGGCTCTACACGGGAGATTGGCGTGAGCGTGCGACTGCGCTTGGTATGGCGGATCTCGCACTCGCGTGGCCACTCAACCTTCGCGAAAGTAATTCGGCGAAGAAGATAGATAAGGCCCAGACGGTCTCTGGACTGGGGAAGACTATCACTGTCTATTCGTACCCAACATCCTGGATACCTGACAATAATGGCAATAACCCACTTCTGCTCCCAACACCTCGTGCTGCAGCACCAGCGACAGGGTCTTGGGTGCCGGATGGCGCTCACCAACCTGACCCATTCTCCGTTCCGTATATTTTGACCGGTGACTACACCTATCTTGAAGAAATGCAGTTTTGGGCTGGTGCTCAATCCGTCGCATATAACCCGGGCTATCGTGGCGCCGACGCCGGTGTTGATGACCAAATTCGAGGTGATGCGTGGGTATTGCGCAACAGAGTCAACGCGAGCTTCCTTTCACCTGATGGCTCGCCAGAGCGGAGTATCTTTTCTGACATGGTCAGCGATGCTATCGCGATGTGGGAAGGAGAGCGGAATATTGCGGATTCAAACTTGCAATCGAACTTCGAGTATTCATGGGGGAAGACAGCCGCAGGAGGGAACTTCAATCCGTCGCCACTACACTTCTTTGATGCAGAGTCGATTATCGGTAACGATGGAGATGCCTTCACGGATGCGTCAGCGGACATCAGCCCATGGATGAACTACTTCCTTATCCTTGAGTTGGGGCTTGCTACGGAGAAAGGATACCCCGCAGGAACATTCTTTTCGTGGTGTGCGCCTATGCTTACGGGACAATTCACGACGACCGGATATAGTCCGTATCTCTCTGGAGAATATCGTCTACCAGTTATAGCCGCGAGTACACAGCAGTGGCTCCAGACGTGGCCTGATGTCCAAGCACACATGGCGCCAAGTTATGTGACAGGTGCACAGCAAGGGTTTGAGCAAGGTGTGTATCCTGGAGAAGGGTACCCGACGGTTGCTGCCGCTGCTTCAGCGTTGACTGCAGGAGAGCCTGGCGGAGGTCCGACATGGAACTGGCTTGATTCTCATGTGTTCGCTACAAAGCCTGCAGACTATGCGACAAGTCCACAGTGGTCAATCGTGCCGAGGAGCTCGCTGAATATGACCCCACTTCCTGCTCCGACGCCAACCGCCGCCAGCTTTACTATCGGGCAGCAGGTACAGACCACCTCTAATCTCAACGTTCGTGCTGCGCCAACCACCTCAGGCACACTGCTTGGTACACAGCCAAGCGGCTCGGTCGGCACCGTCGCAGGTGGCCCTACGACTGCCGACGGCTACGTCTGGTGGAACATCACCTACTCCTCAGGTGTGAGTGGCTGGAGTGTGCAGGATTACTTGGTAGCGGTATCGACACCAACGCCAACACCTGCACCGGTCACGACAATGGTGCCGCCGTCGCAGTGGTCTGCCACTGCGGCTGACACACTCATAGCGACCACCAGTAACGCGACACTTGTTGCAGCTAACGGTATCTACAAAGTCGAAGGACTCTACGGCATCAACACCGTCATACTGACGCAGCCAGTGGGTGGTCCGCAGGGG
>CAINNF010000023.1 GCA_903851045.1 Candidatus Adlerbacteria bacterium | reverse complement strand
GCGCGAACTGGAAGTCGTTCGCCGAGAAATACGGCGACACTGCGTTTTTTGCAGTTATGGTTTCCCGGTTTTAACGTAGGCTGGGGCTACGACGACGCGCATCTTTCTAGTGACACCATTGTCTATGCCTGGCATCCCCGAAATATACAGAACGAGAACAAAAGTAAAACAAGTCTGCAGGGCAATGACTCGAGCGCGTCGGCGCGAGAGATAGAAATTTTATCAGCAGGAAAATTTCGGTGCCCTAAAGACTTCGTTTTATTTTTGTTCCGTACATTTCATGAATGCCAGCTTGCCACGCGATCGCGTAAAAGCCTATCGGCTCACGCGATTTTGCGTGGGTGAATGAGTGCTCACATGTGGGGGCGAGATCGGCTTGGAGAAAGCCGATCTCGTCCTTAGGTTTACGCTGCCAACCCAGTTCGTGTCCGCCTGCTGGGTGGATGCCAGAAGCCTGCATGTGCGGGCTCCTTCGTGCGGCGTCCCGTCAACTCGTACGACGGGACTGTATGCCCGCTACAGGTGCAGCGGTGGGTCCCGGACGTAATCGCTGCCGTCATTTGATCAACGTCGCTGAGCCATGTTGGCATTTCATCATCAACAGGGTGTGTGGTTTGTAGCTCGCAGAACTCTCCGAGTGGACAGCAATCCCCGATCTTTTCGAAGTCGACTTCGAGACAAATCTCTTCGCCGCTCAGGAGGTAAGGCCGCCCGTAGACAAAAACGGCACCTGTGCGGGGAAGCGGTGTTTCTGCCTCGTCCGCAGGACGAGCATGACGTTCACGCACTTTCTTCTTTTCAGCCACGTTTATTGCTCCGACAATTCGCCAGATGTTACCGGCGGTTGCTGTGGTTCCCTCCGACCACATGTGAACACTCATTCTTTTATTTATTTTTCAAGGTGCGATCGATCTCGCGCTTCACGTCTCTCTCCTTGAGGACGGCGCGCTTGTCGAACACTTTCCGTCCGCGGGCGACGGCAACACGAACCTTCAATTTGGAACCTTTATTGTACACTGAAATTGGCACTATTGTCAAACCCTTCTGTCCTTCGACATTGGCCAACTCGTCCAGCTCCTTCTTGGTGAGGAGCAGTCGGCGCGAACGCTCAGGGTCATAGTCGGTAGGCGTGTTCGCCGCTTGGTAGGGCGGTATCTGCATCCCGACGACATAGGCCTCGAAATGACCCACTTTGCCCGAGGGGCGTACTACTATATGTGACCCGTCGAGCTTGCCCTGTTTGGCACGGATGCTTTTGACCTCGTGACCGAACAATTCCAACCCCGCCTCGAATTCTTTGAGGATCTCATAGTTGAGCCGCGCCTTTTTGTGTTCCAGGAGGTTCACGACACTACTATACCGTGTGTGCCTCCTTGTGTCTGTAGTGTCTTCCGTGCACAGTTTTTTGCTGGGGATACATAAAAATGATACTATGGGCTGCACATGCCAGAACAAACTCCACAACAGAAGAATAATCCGAAGAAGCGCCCGCCGATGTCAAAGATGCCAGGGGGAGGGGACTCCTTCTGGATGAACTTGGCGACCAGTGTGTTCATTTTAGTGCTGCTTGCAGGTGCGTACTCCTACTTCGCGAACGACCAAAAAGCTCCGGTCGACATCCCGATCTCCGCGCTCGCACAAGATGTGCAGGCGGGAAAGATCTCGACCATCACGGTCGACGGCGACGACCTCGACATCATCTATGCCGACAAGACCGAGAAGACCGCCAAGAAGGAGCCAGACACCGCGCTCTCTCAGACGCTCTACAACTATGGCGTCACCAAGGACGCGCTCGACAAGGTCACGATCGACATCAAGCGCCAGACGAGTTGGCAGTTCTGGCTGACCGCGCTCGCGCCGTTCTTCGCGCCGTTGCTGCTCATCGCGTTCTTCGTGTGGTACCTCTCTCGCCAAGTGAAGGGGGCGGGCATGCAGGCGTTCTCTTTCGGTCAAAGTAAGCCGCGAGTCACCGACCCGAACGACAATGCGTCGAGAGTGACGTTCAAGGATGTCGCGGGTGCGAAGGAAGCGAAGCAAGAGCTGATGGAGATCGTCGACTTCCTCAAGAATCCGAAGAAGTTTCTCGACATCGGTGCGCGCATCCCGAAGGGTATCTTGCTCATGGGTGCACCTGGCACCGGTAAGACGATGCTCGCGCGCGCGGTCGCGGGGGAGGCGGGCGTACCATTCTTCTCCATCTCGGGCTCCGAGTTCGTCGAGATGTTCGTCGGTGTCGGCGCCTCACGCGTGCGCGACCTCTTTCTCACCGCTAAGCGTACAGCTCCTGCTATCATCTTTCTCGACGAGATCGACGCTGTTGGCCGCGTACGCGGTACCGGCGTGGGTGGCGGTAACGACGAGCGCGAACAGACGCTCAACCAGATCCTCGTCGAGATGGACGGCTTCGAACCCAACGAGAAGGTCATAGTCATGGCGGCGACCAACCGCCCCGATGTGCTCGACCCTGCACTCGTGCGCCCGGGTCGCTTCGACCGCCGCGTGGTCATCGACCTGCCCGACCGTGGCGACCGCCTCGACATCCTCGCTATCCATGCACGCAAGAAGCCGCTCGCCGAAGATGTGAACTTGGCCGTCATAGCCGAGCGCACGCCAGGGTTCTCCGGTGCGGACCTCGCCAACCTCATGAACGAAGCCGCCATCCTCGCTGCGCGTGAGAATCGCAAGTCCGTCGCGCAGTTCGACCTTATCCGCTCGATCGAGAAGGTGATGCTCGGGCCCGAGCGTAAGTCCCATGTGTTGAACTTGAAGGAGAAGGAGATTACCGCCTACCACGAAGCGGGTCATGCGATTGTCGCCTCTTTGTTACCGTATGCCGACCCGGTGCATAAAATTTCTATCATCAGTCGCGGTCGCGCGGCGGGGTACACGCTCAAGCTCCCGTTCGAAGACAAGCGTATGCAGAGCAAGAAAGAGTTCCTTGATGACATCGCGATGTCGCTCGGCGGCTACGTGGCCGAGAAGGAGGTCTTTGGTGACGTGACGACCGGTCCGTCCAACGACCTCCAGGTACTGACCGCGCTCGCGCGCGACATGGTGACGCGCTACGGCATGTCCGACAAGGTCGGCACGATAGCGCTCGCAGGCGACGGTGGGCGGGCGATGTTCGGCAGCGGTGTCGACGGCGCCCACTCAGAGAAGATTTCTGGCGAGATAGATACCGAAGTAAAGAAGATCATCGACCACGCGTACAAGAAGGCCGAGACCATCATCACCGAGTATCGCGACCTGCTCGACGCTATAGCAGGACGGCTGGTCGAGGTAGAGACTATCGAGCGCGATGAGTTCGAACAGCTCCTCATCATCCACGGCGTCCAACCAAAAAAGAAACAAGAGTTCGATACGAAACCCGGAGTCGTGAATTTTTAGGACTCGTGCTACACTGCGACTTTAGAGGCACACAAGATATAGGAGCTTTCGATGCCCAAGCTACCGTCTTTGGCTGAACTCTGTGAGAACCTTGGCGCACCTCTTCCCGAGGGTACGCTTGGGTTCGTGCCCAGTAGCTGGTTCCCTCCACATCTTGGCGTGGCAGAGGTCCGCGTGGGGGATGGTGGTGTGACGTATCCGACGGTCATACCTGGCGTAATGGCTATCGTCGGACCCAATAACGAACTGCTCGGGTTCCAGGTGTGGTGCGACCAAGTCACGCTGGTGCCAGGGATAGAGCTGCAACCCTTCGACTCTCGGTAACCCCGAGAGTCTTTTCTGTATAAAAGATCCGCGCCCAAGTGGGGCGCGGATATGCGTTACGGGGAGCACAGGGTCTGCAACACTGCCATGCGGACATAAAGACCGTTCGCCGATTGCTGCCAGTAGGCTGCCGTGTCGATATCGTCAATCGCTGGTTCGATCTCGCTGACGTCGCCTGGCTTGCGGTTGATCGGCATCGGGTGCAGAATCTTTGCGCCCTTACGCATCCCGCGGACATGCGACAGCCGCAGCTGCATGCTGCGGGGGTCGACATGTGCGAGTCGAGCCTTCTCTTTATCGGTTCGTTGGTCGTTCTGAGTGCGCGTCCAGTACCAAAAGTGCGCTCTCTGGAGCGTGCCGTCGATCTCGGTCTCTTCGGTGAACGAAATGTCCCGGGTACGCAGGTACTCCTTCACGTCCTCTCCGACACGAAGCTCGGGTGCGGAGATGAAGGTGATCTCCGGCCCGTAGTCGGCAAGCAAGAACGCGAGCGAACGAGGGACTCGTCCCTGGAGGTCTCCGCCGATAGCGATGTGTGCACCCGACAGGTCCTGCTGCGTACCGTTGTTCCACAGCTGCAGGAGCGTGTAGACGTCGATCAGTGCTTGGGTCGGGTGTTCGCCCTTGCCGTCACCCGCGTTGATGACCGGTACCGGTCCGCCGAACGCTCGCGCAGCGGATGCAGCCGCTCGGGCGACCCCGCCCTCTTGGTTGTGTCTGATGATCAACGCATCGGGTCGGTAACCTGCGACCGTGCGCATGCTGTGGTCCTCGGACTCTCCTTTGTATTCGGACGAGAACTGCGGGTCGATGACCTGGACCACGCTCATCCCCAGTCGCACGGCGGCCATCTCGAACGAGACGAGCGTGCGTGTCGACGGTTGTCTGAACCAGAGCAACGCCACACGGCCGCTCAGGTCTGTGATACACGAGGTCGGGTCGCGGTCGAGGCGAGTTCGATATTCATCAGCGCGCTTGAAGAGCTCACGACAAAAACCGAGTCCCAAGTCTCTGGCGCTGACGACGTGTCGAGTGTGCATCGGTTCGAACCTTTCTATCGAAAGAACCCAACTGACAGTACCACGAAAGAGGTCGGATAAAAAAGTGGGCGCGGAAGGGATCGAACCTTCGACCAGTCGTGTATAAGACGACGGCTCTACCGCTGAGCTACGCGCCCGCTGGGAACTCGTAGCCACTATAGCTCAGAATCTATTCAAAATGAAGTGACTTTGCACGCTCGTGGATCGCTTCGCGAAGCAGGGGATACCTCGAGAGATGTTCGTCCTGATCAATGAGCTGGAGTGCTTCTGTGCGTGCCGCTTCGACGAGTTTCAAATTCTTCAGCGCATCCATGCCAATGTCGGAAATGCCCCACTGCTTGCGCCCCGCGAGTTCGCCTGCGCCTCGTTGCAGCAGGTCTTTCTCCGCGAGTTCGAATCCGTTCTTGGCGGTGACGAGCGCCTTGAGTCGTGTCATGGTCGCCTCGCCGCGCGTCTCGGGGCACACGAAGCAGTATGCTTGGTGGTTACTGCGCACGACGCGCCCACGTAGTTGATGGAGCTGTGCGAGACCGAACCGCTCGGCACCCTCGATAAAGATTATGGTCGCGTTCGGGACGTTCACGCCCACCTCGACGACCGAGGTGGCGACGAGTATATCGATCTCGTGATTGGAGAATCGCGCCATCGTATCCTCCTTCTCCTTCGGCGTCATCTTGCTGTGGAGGATCTCAATCGAGTATTCCTGAAAGACCTCCTTCTTGAGCCGCTTCGCCTCCGCGGTCACCGACTTCGCCATGAGCGCGAACGCCTTCTCAGGATCAGGCTCCTCTATTCGTGGACAAATGACGTACGCCTGCCGACCTGCCGCGAGCTGCTCGCGCATTTTTGCATATGCTTTTGGGCGCTCATCCGGCTTCACTATCTCGGTGATGATCGGCTTGCGCCCCGGCGGCATCTGGTCGAGCAATGTCAGGTCGAGGTCGCCGTACACCGTGAGCGCGAGCGTACGCGGGATCGGGGTCGCGGTCATCGACAAGAGGTGGGGGAGTCGGTCGTGTTTGTGTGCGAGCGTGCGACGCTGGTTGGTACCAAAGCGATGTTGCTCGTCTATCACCACGAGCGCGAGATGTTTGAACTGCACCGACTTCTCGATGAGAGCGTGGGTGCCTATCAGTATCGGGATCTCACCATTCGCTACCCACTTAAGTAGCTGTGCGCGCGAAATGGTCGTCGACTGCCCCTTCCCGACCTTTGACGGGAACTTAAAACATCCGCTGCCCGTGATAAGGCCGATGTTGATAGGCGCAGTCTCGAAATAGTGTATGAACGACTCGAAGTGTTGTTTGGCCAAGATCTCTGTCGGTGCCATATAGGCGACCTGTAGGGTGCCTGCTTGTGTGAGCGTGCCTGCCTCCTGTGTCGGTCGCGTATTCACGACGACATACGCGGCGGTCGCCGCGACCGCGGTCTTGCCAGAGCCGACGTCGCCCTCCAACAGCCGTGACATCGGCGCCCCGGTGCGCATGTCACCGAGTATCGCGCCAACCGCGTGCATCTGTGCCGGAGTAGCGGTGAAGGGGAACGTCGACATGAACCCTTCGACCTGTTTTTTAGGCACATCGATCACAAAACTCTTCTCATGCGACTGGAGCCTGCGCTCCTGCTGACGCTGGAGCTGGATAAGAAATATCTCCTCGAAGGCGAAGCGCTTGCGCGCGGCCTCGGCCTCCTTCAACTTCTCGGGTGTATGCATCCACACGAGCGCCGTGCGCAGTGTGGGCAGATTGTAGCGCTTGAGCAGCTCGAGCGGGATAGGGTCCTCGACCTGCTCGATGGTCTCTGGTGTTAACACTTTCGCTATCGCATGCCGAAACCACAGCGACGACACCCCGCGGCTCTCTGGATACACCGCGAACAATCCTGGAGACTCAGGAATGTCCTGAGAAAAAGTCTGGAAGCCTACAGCGTCGCCCTGGACGCTGAGGCGGCCCGAGGACTTTTTTGAAGGATATTCCTGCGTCTCCAGGTCGATAGACTTCTCCACCCCATGTTCGTGTTGGGCCTTGAATAGATTTTCTTCAACGATCGAAATTCTCTGCAGCTGCGGATTCGCTAAATATATCTTGTCCCCCTTGCCCGCGACCTTTCCCGTCGCCTGCACGCGTGTCCCCTCAGCCCACATTCGGGCGATGTACGGCTGGTTGAAGAACATCATCTTAATCTTTCCCGACGTGTCACGCAGCACACCTTCGGAGATCGGGATCTTTCGCTTCCACGACTTCTTGGTCTCGAGCTTCTCGATAGTGCCGACGATGGTCGCATCCATACCCGCCACAAGCCCCGCGATGCTCGACTCCGCACCCCCGGTGTCATAGCGGAAGGGGAAGTGGAAGAGCAGCTCACGCACGGTCATCACCCCAAGCTTCGCCATTGCCGAACGCTGCGTCTCCGCGAGCCGAAAGTGTGTGGTCAGCGGGTCGGTCAGGTGCATCGTGTCATGATACCAATTCCCAGCCCGCGTGCATCTGGTACACTAGAGAGCATGAAAAAAACTACCAAAACCAGCAAAGCTCCCGATGTTACCAAGAAGGCTATCGCCCTGCACAAGAAGCTTGGGGGGAAGATCCGTATCACGCCAGCGGCACCAGTGAAGAACCGCGCCGACCTGAGTCTCGTGTATACACCGGGTGTCGCTGCCGTCTCGACGCTCATCGCGGGTACGGCGCGCGTGCCGCAGCCTGTCGAGCAGCAAAGAAAGGCCGCCAAAGAATATACGATCAAAAAAAGGATGGTCGCGGTCATCTCCGACGGCACCGCCGTGTTGGGGCTTGGCAACATCGGCCCCTATGGTGCGCTCCCGGTGATGGAAGGGAAGGCGGCGCTCTTTAAGTCGTTCGCCGACGTCGACGCGTTCCCGATCGTGCTGGATATGTCGACCCAGGCGGGCGCCAATTACGTCGACCGGGTCGTCGAGACGATCGTGCGCATCGCGCCCGCGTTCGGCGGTATCAATCTCGAAGATTTCGCGGCGCCCAACTGCTTCGAGATAGAGGAGCGAGTGAAGGCAGCGCTCGACATCCCGGTCATGCACGACGACCAGCATGGCACCGCTATCGTCTCGCTCGCGGCGCTTATCAACGCGGCTAAGGTCACCAAACGCGACTTCAAGAAGATGCGCGTCGTCATATCGGGTGCCGGTGCCGCAGGCACCGCGATAGCGAAGCTCCTCTTGCTGTCCGGTATCCGAGACATCATCGTACTCGACAGCAAAGGCATCATTTCCAAAAAGCGTACCGACCTCACGCTCCACAAACAAGAGCTCGCCACGCTCACCAACCCGCTGAGCGTCGAAGGGGGTCTGAACGAGGCGTTGCACGAGGCCGACGCTATCATCGGCGTCTCTGGCCCAGGGCTCATGCATTCTGGACATGTCAGATTGATGGCAGACAAGCCGATCGTCTTTGCGCTCGCCAACCCGACTCCCGAGATCACGCCAGAAGAAGCAAAGAGGGGAGGTGCGGCGGTCATAGCGACCGGACGCTCCGACTACCCCAACCAGATCAACAACTCGCTCGCATTCCCCGGCATATTCCGCGGGGCGCTCGACCACAAGGTCACCAAGATAACCGACGAGATGAAGCTCAGGGCTGCTCGCAACCTTGCCGCGCTCGTGAAAGGGCCTTCGGCAGACAAGGTCATCCCCGGCCCCTTCGACAAGGGTGTTGCCGAGACGGTTGCCAAAGCGATCCGTTAAAAAGCCCTTATTGTAGGCCCTGTTTCTCGTCACGGTACTTTGTTAGTGACAGACCCCTTGACAAATGTCAAGCATGGGTGTATATTGATATTGTTCAAGTGCGAGCACCTCACAATTTCATACAGACCATCTTTAGAGGAGAGAGTCACAAAGCACCAGAAGCCCGACATGGGTTGACGGTACTTACTATAGCCCAGCCATCGTGTGGGCGGACAACGACTACTTCTCTCCTAAAGAAGTAGTCGTTTTTCGTTGAGAGTCTAGCGCGAGGGAGTTCGGCCGGCACATATATACGCCGCGTGCCCACTCGCTCACGCCACACTCTCCATGAGAGAGCGGTCTTTGACAGAATCCTTCGAGCAAGCTCCTAAACAGTGTCGCTCGATGCCATAGGTGAATAGTGAATAACCCCCGTAAAAGAGCTTTGCTCTCACGGGGCGGGGCGCAGAATAGTTTTGCGTCCTGATAGAGAAAATGTTGTTCCTCTTCTCCAGCACAATGGCCAAGCCGATAGCGCACCACATCGTCGCATCGCAGCCATTATGCCGGAAAGAGGGTCCGCATTTCGGTGCTGACCCTGACGCCACTTCGACCCCCAAAGGGTAAGTGGCAACCCCCACGACCGCGACCTGTGGGCATAGTAGGTCGCACAAGCCTAGAAAGGGCTTGGATATGCTTTACTACGCACTCGATTCCCATCGGATTCCGCACTTCGCGGAGACGCCGGAGAAGGCGCGCTGTAAGGCGCGTGAGGCGAACGCCACGTATTAAGGTGTTCGCTTAGAGGTTGGGTGGTCCTCTTTAAAAAACCATTACTCTAACATCTCCCGATCATCGGCACGGGTGCGATGATTGGAAGATTGAAAGGGGTGGTGTCATGCGGCACCGATGAAGTTCTTTGTGCTACCCAGTTCAGAACATAGCTATTACTGAACTGGCAAACTTGGGGTCAGGAGCGCTTGCGCCCTGACCTCCTCTCTTGAGAACATCATTCGACTTCGCTCATGACGAGCCATGTGGTCAAATGGCGGGTTCAAGAGGGGAAAGGTTCCCCTAAGTTAGGTAAACCGGCCACTGAGGTGGCCTTTGAGGAGAGTTCAGATGACCAACGTTACCAAGCTGCCGACCCACCGGAACTTCTCCGAGGCGCAGCTGCGCGCCATGGTAAACGAGGAGACGGGGTGCGGCTACGCCGCCGCCCGCGCCATCCTGGTGCGGGACGGGGCGACCCCCGCCGATATGAAGGCGCTGGAGAGCGCCAACGACGCCCACAAGAATGAACTGCTGCTCGCGCACATCCCCCACATGATCGGACCCATGGGGCTTGGTCATGCGAAGGCGCTGGAGTTGTTGCGGGAGTGGCAAGCGCCAGACTCTGCCTACACGGAGCTGAAGGCGGCCCGTGCCGCGCAGCTGAAGGCCCAGCGGCTGGCCGACTCGGCGGCCGACTTGATGGACGACGCAACGGAGGAGGTTCGTCGGGCGGCCTAACGGCCGCTGGTTAAAATAGTTGGGGGTCCGCCTTGGTCGGCGGTACTTCCAACAGAGTTCCCCGATGTTCGGGGATGTAAAGGAAAGGTTTAAGAAAAAGGGCGAGAGGAGAACAGGAGGTACCTGTGATCTGGCTCGCCCATCTTATCTGCCGCAGGAGCTTCGGTTCGTGCGGTGGTTGGATCAAATAGAGAAAAAAGGAGGAGGTTGCCGTGAGTAATCGTATGACTGGCGAAACCGGCGGCCTCTTTGAGGAGAGGGTGCTGGGGGTATGCGCAGTCGTTGCGCGTCGCGGCGACTATCTGCCGTACGACGCAGCGATGGAGGTGGTGCTTACTGCTCGCCAGCCTCCAATACGCACTCCGACCGTAACCCGTATTTTACGGGAGCTGCGGATTCTGCTGGGTGAAACGATTCAGTTTCGCTCGGCTCTCGGCTCCGTGCTCGACTATATGCACGGAGTCGATGGTGTATTCGTCTTTGACGGGGTTACGGTGACGATCGACGTCACCAAAAATACCGCGAAAGACGCGACCAAGGCTGATGTCTTGGTCTGCGAGGAAGACCTCGGAGATTTGCCAGCGCTCGCCCGGCGTATTGCTCGAGAGTTCGAGCGCCGCCTGGGTCGGGCGCAAGTCTCGCCCTCGCCGGTGCAGCGTAACCGTAACCCGGCTCTGCATGCCGGAAGGAGGTAGTCGTGACTCGGCGAAAAAAGATTGTTACCGGGGTTCCACCCCCCGAACGTACATTCATCTTCGTGTGTGAACATTGCGGCTCGTACCCGGCAACGGAAGAGACCGCAAGGAAGTTCATGACGAAGAGTCTCGATACGGCTCTCGGCCAGGAGCTCCGAAGTGGGGCAGTTGGCGCCAGGCTCACATTCTCGGGCGACTGCCCGAAGTGTAAGCCCGAAGGCGTCTATCTCGTCGAGGTGGCGGCATTGAGAAAGCGAAAGGTTCATTGAAGCAAGGGGCGAGCAGCAGGAGGTTCCTGTTTGGCTCGCCCATCTTATCTACCGCAGGAGCTTCGGTTCGTGCGGTGGTTGGATCATGAGAGGGAAATTGGAAAGGAGGTTGCGTTGGGCTTGTGAGGACGCGCCAGGGTCGGCGCTTAGATAAATGACCTAGGTATGAGAAATTCCTTCATGCCGAACCTGGGGTCAGGAGTAGAGTCTCCTGTTTGGGGAGTGGAGCAAAGGCGAAGGGCGGTATCTTCACACGGTGGACCTTGTCCTCAGGCGCGGGTGAATGATTTCGCACCGCATCAGTACGAGGCACCCTGTGTCACAACGCACAAGCCGCACAAGTCTCCATGAGCCAAAAGAATAAAACCAACGCGTCACCAGCGGAAGTGGTGAGCCAGGAGAAGCAGATCTCCCGAGTGATGAAACTCGCCAAACCATCAAGAGGATCTGGGGGTGAGAATGACAGCGATAATCCCCACGATGGAACTCTGATACCAGCCCGGCGCGCACAAGCGCCGAAGCTACTGTCATCGGGTGCGAAAGCATTCGGCTGCAGGCTGGGACTAAGGGGCAGTCCCTCACAAACTTCGGCGAGCATCAGGAGATTCCTGGTGCTCGCCTATCTTATCTGCCGCAGGAACTTCGGTTCGTGCGGTGGTCGGATATAGTTTTGTTTTTTTGGCTGGCTATTGACGAGAGGAGGGATGTCTTTGGATACCCTGCGCTTGAAAGAGTGTCGCGCCACCTCGGTGGTGATGAATACAGGTGAAGTGGAAGCGAGGCTTCGCGAGTTTGCTCGCGAAATCCCGGTCGTCTATCTTCGGAACGGAATTCCGTTTGCGACCGGTACGGCGTTGGGCAACCTTCGGGAAGCTCTGCGCATCCGTGTCAAAAGCAAGCGGATAAATGCTCGGGCGGCAGACTATGAGTACGACGACATGTCCGACGTGTACGACATGTTGTCTTGGCGCCCGTTGGATCGAATCCCCCATAATCGTCGTCGGGACTTCCGCTGCTGGAAGAACCGGCGGGACTACAAGTGGCGCTGGCCGCGGTCTTCGTGCCGGCCCTGGGCGATCGCCCAGGCACTCGAGGATATGGACCGTCCTGTGAAATTCGACCCGGCGCCCGAGGAGGAGCTGCTGGGCGACCCGGACGACTTCCTTGACGACGACTTGTCGTACGCCGAGGAAGTGTTGCCTGTGGGCAAACAATATGCCTCAGGCGACGACAACGGCGCGATACTGGAGATCCGCGACGACCACTTCGACTTTTTCCACCCGTGGTATGGGGCGGGAGAAGATGATGAGTGGTCGGTGCCAGTCGCTCCGCAGTGGGGTGGGTCGCGTGATCACTCTTCCGGGGAAAAAAAGGACGACTACGCGCGCCAGCCCCACCGCAGCTGGAAGTGGCGGCGGAAGGAGAAGCCGCAGAAGTTCAAGATCATGTAAAAGTTCTTTCGTGCGTACAAACTTGGCATCGACCCTCGTGTCGGTGCCCTCTCTTGAGCACACCATTTGACGACTCATGTGCCATGAGCAAGGTCGAATGATGGATTCAAGAGGGGATAGCTCCCTGGTACAGGATTCTCGAGAGGAGTCCTGATGGTGCGGAATATGACAGAAGTCCCTGAAGGGCTTCAGATCAGACACAGCGTGAGTAAGATACCGAGGCTTCGGCCCGGGTAAATCTCTCTCCTCTAAGCGCTGTCGATGATCTGTGGCCCCTTGGGGATTTTTTGTGTTTTACAACATTTCTTATTACTTGACAAGTGTCTCCGATACCTATATCCTAGAGGAGTGCAGGGCTTCTCTCTGCACGTATCAAGGTCACCAAAACACGGTGACTGCAACGAAAGGAGGTTGAAGTGCGGACCTTGACGAAGTTCTTTGAAAAGTATTTCTTTGAGTGGGTATTTTTTATCGTCATCATGGTCTGCTTCGCTGTGCCTTTCTGCCAGACCGTCGCGCCGCGAGTGGTAGAAAACATCTACATCTCGCTGCATTACTACTGGTTCGCGGGGCGTCCCACGACGATCGAGGGAGAGAAGATCCTCTATTTGTCGTCATGGGCCGTCGTAGTTCTTGCGGCGGCGGCGGTCACCGCCCTGGTAATTGGCTATATAAATTTATTCAAGCGGGTGGGGGTGTATTTCTTCACCGACTCCCGACGAGACCGGTTTTGATTCCACCCACTGGTTTGGGAGCGCCTATAAAAGCTCCCAACCTTACTCAAATGTGCGTTTGAGCTGATGAGTCCAAAAGGACGAAAAGGTTGTGTCCAGCGTCGAACAAAGGATCCCCTTGGGGATTTTTTGTGTTTCGGTATAGTAAGGGGGCCTGTGGCGGGCGGCACACCTTTGGTGTGAAAGAAAAGCCTTGTTGCTGCGTCTACCATGACAGATACGAATAAAGAATTTGAACAAGCGTTCGAAGCCCATACCGACGAGCTCTTTCGACACGCCTCGCTTCGGCTACCAGAGCGCGAACGCGCGGTCGAGTTGGTCCAGGAGACGTTCATGCGCGTGTGGGAGTATGTCGCGAGAGGCAACGAGGTCCGCGAGTACCGACCATTCCTGTTTCGGACGCTCCGGCACCTCATCATCGACGAGTATCGCAAACACAAGACCGTGTCGCTCGAAGGTATGATGCTGGCCGAGGACGAGTCGGTGGAGCGACTGCTCCCGACCGATGACACCAACACGTTCGAGGCGGCCGTCGAGCGTTTCGAAGGGAAGCGGGTGCTCCAGGTGTTGGCCGAACTACCCGACCTCTACCGCGAAGTGTTGCTGCTGCGATATGTCGAGGGTATGAGTCCCCAGGAGATATCCGTGGTGTTGGACGAGAGCGAGAACGTCGTGTCCGTGCGCATCCACCGAGGATTAAAGAAATTGAAAGTGCTGCTCGAACCCGAGTCATGAACACCTTACATACAAAATTACACACCGCTGCAAGCGACAGACGACTCAGCAACACTGAGCGGGCTTTGCTGCGCACGAACCTTCGGTCGCATATGGCGGTCGTGGGGTCGACCGCTCGCCCAAAGGCGGTACGCAGCCCCTATCAGTTCGTGGTGATGCACCGCGCGGTGTCGTTCGTGGCACTTTTGCTCTTGGTGGTGATGAGTGTCGGCGGTACGAGCTATGCGGCGCAGGGGTCGCTCCCGGGCGACTTCCTATACCCGGTGAAGATCTCGGTGAACGAACAGGTACAAGCGGCGCTCGCGGTCTCGCCGGTCGCCAAGGCGCAAGTGCACGCGAGCTTGGCAGAGCGCCGACTCGAAGAGGCGCAACAGCTCGCGGTGCGCGGTACGCTCGATGCGACGACCACAATGGAGATCCAGCAAAATCTAACCTCGCACATGGACATCGCCCAGACCATCGCACGGAACATCGCCACGACCAACCCGGCTGCCTCGACTCAAATAGCGACCCAACTTTCCTCGAGTCTTGCGGCCGACGATGCGGTGCTCGCGAGTATAGCGGACAGGAGTTCAAAGAAGGGGATACGAAGGGACTCTTTCGCGCTGTCTCAGGCGGTGCAGAGCGATTTCGCGCACGGAGCTTTTGTCGCTCGTCATGTCTCATCGAGCACGAACGGATTCATGTTCGCGGACTCGCGCAGCCGTCTGAAGCATAGCGACATGCGTGGTGTCGAGACGACCGCGACCACTACCCCTAGTGTGCCCGCGGTGGTTACGGATACTGCATCCACGACCGCCACTCCTCCCGTCTCGTCCAGTGCGGTCGGCCAACTGGCTCGCCAAGCGAAACGAAGTCTATCCGATGTGCAAGGTCAGTACGCTGCACTTGGTGGCTCGCTCGATACTACGACCGCTGCCGCTATACAGACTCGCCTTGCTGGTATCCAGTCACAACTCGACCAAGGAGACGCCGCGCTCACGTCCGGGGACACCACTGACGCATATGCGGACTATACGAACGCCATCGGTGCCGCGACCCGACTGCAGACCTTGCTCAAGGCATCGAAGCGTTTTCGCCCTGCCATACTCAAGCAGCTGTTCGATACGACCGACATGAACGGAGACGTGCTCGGTACGTCGACCGTCTCCACGACAGCGAACGACGCATCGAGTGTCGACGTCCCGTCAGGAGCACCCGTGCTCCCTGGTGGAGCAGGTCTCTCGCATAGAAATAAAAAACACCAGGACTAAGTTTCGTGGGGGACAGCGGTGCTCCATATGCCGTCGAACATCGCTCGTACGGCGTCAGTGTGGTCCTTGGATGTGATGCGTACGCAGTAGCTCGCGCTCTTGGATGCGACATACAGGGTCGTGTCGCCGTACACAAAGATGCTCGTCTGGAATTTTCCATGCATGATGCTGGGCAGTATACGTACTTGGGACAGCCCTTCGTAGTACCGTCTCATCACCGCCTTACTTGCTGGTGTTTCCCACAAATTTCTTGTTTTAATTTTGCGGCTCGTTCGTTCGGTCACGAACAGCTCGACGAAATCCGCGCCTGTCTGCCAAAAGAAGTTTTGCGCCGGGATGATCGAGTCAATCTGTTTGCTTTTGCCATACAAGGTCTCCATGATCGCGCTCCTCACCGCACCCGCTCCTTCGAAGAAGGCGACCGTGGGCTTTTGGCTCGGTGTCGACATGGTTGCGGTCAGGATCGGGACCAACGCTTCGATGTCGGCTTGTTGCTGCAGCGCCTCTAACGACCTCTCTTTCGCGATGACGGCAAGTTTCCCCGCGGGCTCGACCACGAGGCCGTCTCCGTCGCGGCCAGTCTTGCTGACCAACCCTCGCTTCTCAAGACAGCCGAGCACGTAATAGACGGTCGGTCGCTTGAGGCGGGTGACCTTCACGAGGTTGCGCGCGGTGTGCACGCCGGACAACATCGCCATATAGACGGTCACTTCCGAATCGCTCAGTCCGAGTCGAAGTAGTTGTGTGCGAGGCTCCAGCATAGTTGTATAATCGTTATTATACAGCATTGACACATGTTGTGAAGGGACCGAGAATACCACGCAGTGGAGTACTTTTTCACGAAACCACACTGACAAAGGAGGTTGCATATGGCGAAACGGATAGCCTTGTATGCGGCGAGTCTCGACCCTATCACGAACGGGCACATCGATGTGATAGAGCGTATGGCACCGTTCTATGACATTACGGTCGTGGTTGTGGCGCTCAAGAACATGTTCGTGCTTGGGAAGGCGCGACGGCACTGGGCGTCGCTCATGCGCGCCTGTGGCAACCCCGCCCGGTCGGAGGAGGTCTTTCATGACCTGGTGGGACGATACAGCGAGCCGCACCGCGCATATCATACGCTCGCGCACATCGTGTCGATGCTCGATGAGAGCGAGCGTGTGCGCGAACATCTCGCGGACCCAACGGCCGTCGCATTTGCCGTGTGGTATCACGATGCCGTATGTGACCCGCAGGCGAGCGGTGACGCGAAGATCGCCAGCGACGAGGAGCGTAGCGCGTATGTCGCGGTACAAGCTATCGAGAAGCTTGGACTGTCGCAGCATCTGGGAGCGCACGTATCCGCGTTGATACTGGCGACCCTGCACAGAGCACCTCCCGAAGCGGGGGATGCCCAGTGGGTGGTCGACCTTGACCTCGCGGTCCTGGGCGCACCCGAGAAGGAGTTCGACGTATACGAAACCCGTATCCGTGCCGAATACTCCTTCCTGTCGCCGGAGCAATTTTCGGCCGGCCGCGCGAAGGTGCTCCGCTTGTTCTTGGACCGTCATGCGATCTACTCGACCGCATACTTTCGAGACAGGTATGAAGACGCAGCTCGAAGGAATCTCCAACGGTCGTATGAGTGATCGAGCATCTAACCAACAATCTGCAGCGCGCGAGTGCTGCAGGTTTTTTCTGTCATGTGTGTTATAGGACCCGTGTCTCGCCGATCTGCATGGTTGAGAATGTGTCTGCCGCCAACCCAGCAGCAGCAACCTCGCTCGCCAGGAATAGGGGCGGCTCGCCGAGCGGCTCCTGCGTCAGCTTGAACGTGCCCCAGTGCATGCCGACCGACCTGCGTGCGCCGAGCTCCTTGTGCAGCACGACTGCCTCGCGTGGGTCGATGTGGTATCGGCCGAAGACCGCTCGTGGATAGTACGCCCCGACAGGGAGCAGCGCGAGGTCGATGTGTGGGAATCGCTTCCCGATCTCTTTAAAATAGTCGGGGTGATAGCCGGTGTCTCCCGCGAAATAGATGGTGCCGACTGGCGACTCTATGATATAGCCGCCCCAACCCGCTGTGTTTCTTCCAAAGACATTTCGTTTTGACCAATGCTTCGCTGGCACGGCGGTGACTTTGATGCCGCTCATGTCGGCACTCTCCCACCACGGCAGCTCGACGACATTTCGTATACCAAGCCTCGCGAACCACGGCGCGAGGTTCGGCGGCAGCACATACCGAGGCGAGGCGCCGAGCTGCTTGATAGTCGGGCGGTCAAGATGATCGTAGTGCGTGTGACTAATCAAGACGACGTCGACTGGTGGCAGCTCAGCAAGCGAGACACCCGGCCGCGCGTACCGCCTAGGGCCTGCCCAACTCACCGGCGATGCTCGCTCGCTCCAAATAGGGTCGGTGAGGATGCTACATCCCGCGACCTGCACAAGAAAAGTCGAATGCCCGATCCACGTCACCTGCACTTTCGATGGGTCAGGATGCGCAATGCGCTCAAGATCCGGCGTCGCATATTCGGGAACGTACGATGGTAAGGGGAGGGTGTTCATACGGTCGGTGCTTTGTTCTTTCGATAGTTGTTTTCAAGCACTGTGGTAAAAGCAGTAAGCTCCTCCTCTGTCATGATGTGGAGTTTGAGCTCGTCAGCAACGGTACGGATCTTCGCTTCGGCCGCAGCGTGTTCCGCTTCGTCATTGATCATAACTTCAAGCTCGACATGATACTGCCAACTTTCGCTATACTTCACCGCCAACTCGACCCCTTTGTACGTATAGTTGTGTCGCTTCACAATCGGTTCGATAAGGTGGTCGAAGCCGAAAGTATCAAATATCCGCACCATTTTGTCGACGTCGGTGCGCGCAATCGGCACTTCTAACTCCTCAAACATCGCGCCGTTGCCGATGCGATTGAGCTTGAGCGTGATCTTTGCCGACCCTTGCGAGATGTTGTCGGTCACCTTGAGCGTCTTGTCCGGGAAGAGGAAGAAGTGGATGGATTTATCATCCTCACCCAAGTCCTCGGCGTGCGCGTTCAAAAAGGCGATGAGCGCATGATACTCTTCCTCGCTGATGCGTGAGCGATATTCGACTTCGATTTGTTTGGGAGTCATATGGTACTAAGTGTATAGTATTTTTCGACTGGTGTGATGTTAGACCATAAATAGGGAGACAGAAAATATTTCAGTTACCGATTGTTCGTATATTTCATTGCATAAATCCAAAATGGATGATACTTTCCTCGTATGCATCTCTCGATTGCAAACACGCAGAACCGTCGTCGCAGCCCACATGTTGAAGCTGCTTCCGAGTGTTTGTAATTTCTTCTAAATACACGAACTTTCCAAAGCGGCCTTAAGGTCGCTTTTTACCATCTAAACAAGAAGGAGTATGAAAGAGGATATTTCGTGTGCGCAGTCGAAACCGCACAAAACAATCGGCATCCTTGGTGGCATGGGTGCGGCGGCAAGTGCCGACTTCTATCAGCACTTAGTTGATCTTGCTCAACACCACTATCACGCCGAGCAAGACCACGACTTCCCAGCGATGATGCTGTACAACTTGCCGCTGGTTGGTTTTGATGAGACTGGGTTTGTGGATGTGGCACAAGTCAAAAAGCAGCTCATCGCCGGAGTGCAAAAGCTCGAGCATGTGGGATGTGATTTTATCGTCATCCCCTGTAACACGGTGCACTATTTATATGACGACATGCAGGCAGCTGTCTCAATTCCCATCATCAGCCTTGTCGAAGTGGTCGCCAAGGCGGTAAAAGATGCGGGATATACAAAAGTAGGGCTGCTCAGCTCACAAAGTACGAGGAATTATCATATCTACGAAACAACACTCGCTCGTCTTGGTATCGCTACTATCGTCGCGTCAGACACGGAGCAATCTGTCTTGAACAACGCGATATTGCATGTGATATCAGGCTCACAAGGATTGCATGAAGTAGAACAGCTGGCA
This sequence comes from Candidatus Adlerbacteria bacterium, assembly GCA_903851045.1. Lineage (GTDB taxonomy): Bacteria > Patescibacteriota > Minisyncoccia > Phycocordibacterales > SBAW01 > GWA1-54-10. The sequence goes on along the minus strand of CAINNF010000023.1, from coordinate 47,485 downwards.
GCAATTGTCGCTCGATATGCAAGTGATGGTGCACAGGGTACGATTGTTGGATGCACCGAGCTGCCGCTCGCTATTACACAAAAAGATACTTCGGTTTCGCTGTTTAACTCAACGGTGCTGCTGGCTGAAGAGGCGCTGCGGATTGCGTACGGTGGGTAAAAACGCTGTACGATTGAGCTGGGGGATCCAAACCCTTGGGTGTTGATATACTTTTCGAATGCATATGGCCTGCAACTACCACATCATGCTTGGCGGCCTGGCCGCTATTATCGGCATTATCGGCTATATACCGTATTACCGAGACATTTTTCGCGGCACGACGAAGCCGCACCCGTTCTCGTGGATAGGCTTTGCCCTCATGCTTGGTATTACTTTCTGTGCGCAACTTTTCACTGGTGCGGGAGCCGGTGCGTGGGTGAACGGCGTGAGCGCTCTTGGAGTTCTTGGGATTGCGATTCTCTCTTTTTCAAGAGGTGAGAAGAACATAACGACCTTCGACTGGATATGTTTTGGCAGCGCAATTGTTGCGATTGTCTTGTGGCGATTAACAGATAACCCCCTGTTGGCAGTTATTATCGTTACACTCGCCGATACTATTTCTTTTGCGCCTACATATCGAAAAGCGTTCTTTAAGCCACACGAGGAAACTCTAAGTCTCTACGTTCTCTCTATACTTAAATATTTCATTAGCATCTTCGCACTCACCTCTTTTAATCTGACGACAGCGCTCTTCCCGATTGCGCTTGTTGTATCTAATATCGGTTTTGTCACGACTCTTGTTGTCCGTCGCCGACAACTTGGTACACTTTCGCACATTGATGCACGTGTATCCTGACATGAAACTCAAAAACGACAAATACAAACATGCGCGCGGTGGAGCTTCGCGACTGCTGCTCATCTCGTGTCAGAAGTGTGGTGCGAAGATCTGCCAGTATCAAAAAGATGGTCCTGGGGGCCTACGTCGTATGTATGTCGACCGCATCAGCGAGCCCGCAGTATCGCTCGCACGCAAAGACCTCACCTGTCCGAACGGCCATCTGCTCGGTATCAAGATCATCTACGAAAAAGAAGACCGCCCCGCCTTTCGCCTCGTCGCCGACTCGTTCGTAAAGAAGATAGTGAAAGCTTGAGCCTCTGCAAATTTCTGGCGGAGAGGGTCGGTCTAGAACTTGGACGTGCCAACCAATGCAAGGCTACTTTGGCGAGTGCGCGACTAGGTAGACTTAGGGGGAGCGGTCACTCTTTATTCTACGCAGTTTCGTTCCCTGGGTCTCTTTGGCCCGAGATGATTGCAATCAGATTTATCACGGCTGTGGTGGCTTCGGCACACATAGACGCCAATCTAAGTGTGGCAGTTCTGCTGTGTTGAAGTTTTAATGCAAGTCCCAAAGCGGAGCGAACATGCGCCCGCACTTCCTGACTTTCGCTCGCTAACTCAACCGCAATATAACTTTCCAACATTCTTTTAGCATCAGTGTCGGAAATAATCACCCCCTGCTCTAAAGGTGGATGTTTAGTTGAATCGTAGACAGCTTGCGCCAAAGAAATCAACGCTTCCCGCCCAACTAGTCCGACAGTTTGAAATTGTTCCTCATTAGAGGCATATCCAAGGACTTCCCGCATCTCTTCGACATTTCGATCAACACGACTCCAACCCGTGGGTGTGAATTCTTCTTCGTGACCACTCTGGAGCTTACGAATGAGGGGGTCAACAAGGTTGCGAACATATACGCGACGCGATTCATATGTCGGCAAATCTCCCGTTTTCCAGCGTGCGTACCACTCCCACAGATCTCCAAATGTAAGTGGGTTTTCGATTTTTCTCCGTGCTAGAGTCGCGACCGCGCGAGCATAAACCCTTCGAAAGTCATCATTAACATCCTGGATCTGTTTTCCGTGCGTAGCAACAGAAATCATCGTCTCTTTTATTAAGGTTAGATCTTGGATGAGCTGCTCGTCTCTTGGTGTATGTGCCATGGTTGTAACGGGACACGGTTAGATAACACCATGCACGTTCCTGCGGAGAGAGCGAGATTCGAACTCGCGGGCCCTTGACGGGCCGACAGTTTAGTAAACTGTTGATTTAAACCACTCATCCATCTCTCCGTACCATAGTATTCAAGCAGGGAAGGGCCGTTTTCACAAGATGCTTGACTCAAATGAATTTTAATGCTACAATTTCTAGAGCAAAGTTCTACTGCGCCTCGACAGTTTCGGGGTGATGTGTGTGACCATCTGGTTGGATGGTGGGGAGACAATGATGAGCGATCAAACGGTACACCTTGTCGGTTGGGTGATTGTTATTGGACTGGTGGGCCTGCTGTGCAGAGTGGTCACTGGCACCGAAAGGTGCAGCGACCGAATCCGACACTTCGCATGGTTCCTGTGCTTTTTCGCAGGTTTCATCCTGCTGACGTACTATGCGGAACCTGCGGCCAGGCTGATGGATTCGTCCATGCGGGATGCATGGGCGTACTGTTGGTGGCTGACGGCGCTCTCTGCGATTCCCCTGACGGGGGTTGTGGTGGTGTTGACTGTCGCGTGGCTCGTCTGCATGGTCGGCGCGATTGCCGAGTTTTTCAACAGCGTCTTGGATGTGGACGACGACGTATGGCCGATTCGGTACGCTGACTGATTCGGTCGCTTATTCCTACGGATCTCGAGTCCGGTACCTCCTTTGTGGGGTACCGGCTCTTTCTTTGTCCCTATAATATACATTAAACAACCAGAACACTGACTTAAAAGCGACCCCCACGAGGTATTGACATATATTTTCTATTAGAGTATAATTTTGCTTGTGTTCTTTGACTTTTACGTGTCAATTCGAGTAATTCGAAAAATACCCACAAAACAAAAGGAGGGTTCGTGACAAACTATCTGGACGGTTGTGGTCCCTCCTTGCATATACAAGGGACGGGCGATCCGATATCTTCGACCGTCATGGTCCAATTTACTCGGGCGCAACATCGCTACCTCGTGCGCATCACTGGCGGTTGTGGCTTCATGACCCCTCAAGATGCACACGGTTTGTACGATTTATACGCGGATGCGTTTCGGGGTGACTTTAAGGGAGCATTTCTCTTTGGCGGCACACAAATGCGTCGCAAAGATACCCCCGATACCGTCATCCCGAGTATCACGGAAGTAGTCCCCTGTATTCGACGACGATGCCCGAACACGGTTGCACTCGGCGTCGTGCCACGCATTGAAATTGACGGCAACATCCAACATCTGCAACTTGTCCGGACCGGCATATTGGTCTACGACGAACCGGGTGAGGAATATTACACACAGATACATCCCGAACAGGATATGTGTGTGGTAGTCCAAGGATCTGCCGACCAAGGTGTGATGTGGGATGCCGAGATGCTGTTTGCTCGCAAGGCAGCCCAACTACTCTCGCAAGGAGCGGGTTGGAAACAGCTACTCATCTCCTACAACGGTGGCGGTGTCACCGAAAAAGAGATACTGCAATGGGCACAATTGGGCTGGCCAGTACTACTCATCAACGGCAGTGGTCGCACGACCGAAAAGTATGCCAATGATGCACAGTTTCTGTCCGACCATCCAAACGTGCACGTAGTAGAGCGTACGAGTGCATCCATTCGAACCAAACTCATCGAGCTTGGTGCGATAGCCTAACCTGTCTGCCAATGGTGGCCAGAGAGGTGACTCCCGTCGGTCATTTCGACCGATGTAACAGGAAAGCTACAAGAAAATGGACACCCACGTTATCGATCTTCCGGAGTTTGTCCGGAATGCCATCGCGAACCCTCACCAGGTGACCGCGCCGGGCGGCAAGGTTAAGCTATTCTTCGTCGGTCAAGGCGAGGTCTCGGCCAACTTCCAACTGATGGCTACCTGTGCGGCTAAGCATGTGATGGTTCGCATCACCGGCGGCTGCAAAGGGATGAATGAGGCCGACAAGATCGGCATGATTCACTTCTTTCTGACCGCTTACAAAGGGTTCCGCGGCCTCGCCTTTACCGGCGCGACGCGCCAAACCGTCAACGACCAGGTCGACCTGATGGTCACCGATGCCGCGGGCTTCCTGGCGATGGATCCGCGCAATGCGGGCTGCGTTGCCCTCGGCACAGCCCCACTGGTCGATATTCCGACGCTGCAGGGGAACTCGCGACTGGTACTGGACAGCTACGGCACCGCGCCAGCGCCGAATATGTCCGGCATTATGCTGGTTCAGGACGGCGACTCGATGCTGGACTGGGACGGCGACCTGAAATCGTACTTTGCGATGATGGACCGCCTGATCCAGTTCGCCAACTTCAAGAGCGCCCACATCGTCGCATGGAACGGCGGCGCAATCACCCAGACCGAGATCATGCTGGGCGCCAAGCGCGGCTGGCCAATCTTTCTGGTCAATGGCAGCGGCCGCGTCACGCAGGATCTGGCACTGCAGGTGCGGGCCGGCAATTTCTCGGCGTTCGAAACCGCTGGGGTCGCGGAGCGGCATTTCGGTAACATCATTGTTGTCGACAAGGACGACCCGATGGGCCTGCGTGACCACCTGATCTCCCGCGGTATTATTACCGCGTAGTATCGATACCTGCACGAGTAGGCATCACTACCCGCCGGGACCCTTCATTGGGCCCGGCGGTTTCTATTTGACACAATACATATGTTGTGTACAATATACACTAATGAAAGTACAAGACTTACGGTTTGCGGTGCTCGCTACTGATGTGGTGCTTTTTTCGTTACATGATGACCGGTTGTGGGTGCGTTTGATCACGACGCAGAATACTCACTTTCAGGGGATGCAGGCGCTGCCGGGTGGGCTTATTGGCCCCACGGAGACCGCGGATGAAGCGGCGAAGCGGCACATCGAAGCGAAGACGAGTATCGCATCCGCGAAGGTACACTTCGAACAGTTGTATACGTTTAGCACGATCGACCGAGACCCGCGTGGTCGCGTGGTGGCGGTCGCGTACCTCGGGTTCGTGCCGTGGGAGCGACTCTCGGAGGTGGAGCGGGGGAGTACGAGTGACGCACGGTGGAGTCCGCTGAAGGATGCTCGAGGGCTCGCCTATGATCACGACGAGATAGTGAAGGTGGCGCTCGCGCGTCTTCGCTCGCGCGTGACCTACACGACACTACTGCAAAAATTGCTCCCGAAAGAGTTCACGCTCACCGAACTCGAACACGCCTACGAGGCGGTGCTCGGCGCCGACCTCGACAAGCGCAATTTTCGAAAGAAGATCCTCAAGCTCGACATCCTCAAAGAGGTGCCGAACAAGAAGAGTGGCGGCGCCTTCCGTCCCGCGCAGCTCTACCGATTCGCGACCGACAAGGTCATCGAGATCGAAGTTATATAAAAAATCCCCAAGCATCTCGCTTGGGGATCTGAGTGTAGGCACTTACACGAGCACGTCTTGCGCGACGTGGCCTTCCGTACCGAAGTCCTTTGTGTACTCGGCTACAGCATAGCTGTCGCCCGTTGCCTTGTTGGGATTGTTGGAGATCTTGACGCACGGGTTGTTGTTCGCGAACGCAGGCTTGCAGATGAACGAGTGACCACGGAAGAGTACATCATTGCTGATGCCGAGCTTCTCGCCACGCACCACCGCTTCGTCGTCGGGTCGAGGATGGCATCCTTCGATGCCGTTGCCAAAGTTGGTTCCCCAGCCGTTGGCAAGACCGATGAGTTCGCGAAGAGCATCATCGATCGCGAACATCGGGTCAACATCGAGCCCGTCGGACGGGATCATGATCTTCCCGTCTTGCTTTGGGTTGATGCCGAATTGCGCATACCAACCGACGTACTGTCTTCCATTTGCGATAGTGTCGCCGGAGTCATCTCTGAATCCGCGCCACTCTCGCGCCACCTGCTCGGCCAAGTCGGGCGGCATGTGCTTAAAGAATGCCTTCGTCCCGTACGTGTCCGGCAGAGTGATACGCAAGCCTCCCTTGGGGAACAAGCTGGCCCACAGCGGTAGCACCGTGTATTGTGCCGTTATTCGCTGTGCCCGGGGAGCGAGCGCGGTCACTACGATCGGCAGTTCGTGCGCGTAGGTGCCGATCGGTGTGCAGTCCAGTTCACGGGCAAGTTGTGCATTGCTCGTACCTGTGAACTGCGTCGGGACCATCTCGCGAGCCATTATAACGGCGGTACGCTGCCACAGGCGAGAAAAGTGTCGCCGAGTGCTGAAGTCCGCGAACCGAATCCACGGTCTTGTCGCCAAACGCTCCAGCTTTCGGTAGAGCTTGTCGTACATGCGACCGAACAGTACGTTGAGCTGCGTTTCCGTCATGCTCTCCATGAGTGTGCGATAGAAGAGCTCGGTGATGATCGACAGTGCGATCGTTTCCCAAAAGGTGACTACCTCCCAGGGGCCGGTGAATGTGAGGCGATATTGGTCGCCGACACGTTCCAGCTTGTACGTGCCGAGTCGCAGCTGCATGAGGAACTCGAGGTAGTCCGGCGGGAACATAGGATATCCGAAGACGTCCATGCTCCGCAGGAAGAAGAGGTCCACATGCTGGATTATGAGCGTACGCGCATGGTCAAGCTGTCGCCGCAGTTCTATTTCATCGACGATGCGTGCGAGCGGAATGTGCAGGTGACGGTTGATGAACGCAAACGTCACCTCGACACCACGGAAGTATCGGTAGATGAACAGTCCCATCGTGAACTTGTAGAAGTCTATATGGAGGAGCGACCGGATGACCCAGTTGTCTCGCTCGGGTCGCAGTACACGTCCAACGAAGTCGGTCATCGGATGGTTTCCTGTTGTTGTGTGAGTGATAAAGAACTTCTCTAACGACGCCCGAAGGGTCCAGGCGCCTTATAAAGAGGGGGAGGTCAGTGACCTCCCCCGAAGTGTGTAGAACGTGTCTCGACTCATCTCCTTACGGAGCGCCGATCATACCCATCGCAATGTTGAACTAGACCGCGTCTTCTTCCACGACGGCAGCGGCTGCGTTCGTGGCGCTTGCGCCGCGCGAAGCCGACACGCGGCTCATGACTCGCATCAGGCGACGGAAGCGGCTCGCATAGCTCTCGCTGGACTCGTTGGGCTTTTTCGTGAAGACCGAGATGTTCTCGCCGTCATAGCCGAGATCAAGCCCGATCTTCTGCGGATTCCTTGCTCCCAGGTCCGTCTGGAAGTACAGGAACGTGTGTCGCACGAGAGTGCTGCGACCACCGACGATGACCGTGCGAACCTCGGCTGGGTCTGCAGGCTGTTCGTTGTTGGCACCGTCGGTGAACGTGATCACGTCTACCTCGGGTTGGATGCCCATCTGGGCGCGCAGGAGAGCCGCATAGCTGACGGCAGTTGCGGTGCCGGTGAGGATCGCCTTGTGTAGTGCGGTGCCCCACCCTTGTTCGGGGTCGTATTCTGCCTTGGTCAACTTGGGAAGTTGGTCCAAAGCATGGAAGCCGTTTCCGCCGCTCTGCCAGATTGGCGTGATCTTCGTCGAGAATGCCAGGCCGCCGATGCGCAGTACTGCGATATCGTCGGCGCGAGCATCCTGGACCGCAGGGATGAAATCCTTGTTAAAGCTGTCGCGGAGAAGATCCGCGACCGGCTCCATCGAAGGAGATGCATCGATGACAAGGAACACGATCCGAATGCCGCCGCCTTGGGACAGGTCTTCGAAGGTGATCGCTTGACCACTCACCACGGGTGCAGCGATTTGCTGGGCGCCCAGGGTGATGGCGTTGCTTGCGGCAGGATCAGCGAAGAACGATGCGATATCGGTCGGATTAACCGTTTGAGAGGCCATGAGGCGTACTCCTATATTGTTCGTTCGGGAGAGAGGCGCCAGCGGCACTTGTGCCGCTGGCGGTCTTCGAGCCTACGCTGCCAAGGGTGCGTCGTGGGTGATGAACTTGATGCCACCTTTGCGCGCCAGTTCGTTCTGGGCGATCACATGCGCTGCGTTCGGGATGATCGCAGCGGTGCCGTCAGTGACGAAGCGGAGCTTTGCGAAGTGCTCGGTGCCTTGCAGATAGAGCATCGCTTGCCGCTTGCCGTGGTAGACGCAGAAGTCCTCGGCAACGCCGAATGCCTCCACAGTCACGAAGGGCTTGAAGCCGTCGATGATTGCCTTCTGCAGACCCCCTTGTGGGTGGCCGGCATCAGGCCAGCAGGGTTCGAACGCGCCGAACCAGTCGGTCGTGCTGATATGCCCTTTGGCGACGATAGTCTCCTGCATCGACAGCGCGCCTTCGATGAACGCCAGCACCTCCAAGAGGAGTGGGTGCACGTTGGCGCCGTCGGTGCCGAGCTTGCAGTGGACAGTGAACGCCCAGATGTCGCCTTGGCCGGTCGCTTGGAGATGTTTCCAGTAGCTCACGGCCGAACGGTCGGGAACGTTTGGGTTTCTCGGCGGCGCGGCATCGAAGCGAGGCTGGAAGTAGCCGATGTCGTACGGGCCATTGGCATTGAAGCCATAGGCCTTGAACACTGCCTTTTGTTCATCGACAAGCGTGAGACATGCGGCGTTGCCATGTTGGCGCAGATCAAGGGCGTTGCCTTGCTGATCGCGCCAGTAGATGTCATACGAGATATGCTGGCCGGGGTGGCCATCACGAGACTCAATGACGCCAGCAAAGTAGCCGGAGACCGTACCGTTCAGGAGCCGGACGCACGTGCGCAGCACGGCGGTGTCGGTTCCTTTCACGGGCAGACGTCCGTTGTCACGGAAGTCCTGCTGCAGGTCGGTGAGCCATGCGGCATGGCCGATGCCGCGTGCGATAAGCGAATGTGCAGGTTCCAGAGCGTGCTTTCGGGCGTATTCGACGCCTTCCGTATACGCCCCTTCGAGGGCGGGCTTGAAGTCCTGGTACGCCTTCGCAGGGTCCCAGAACTTCGGTGTATACACGAGCGGGGCGTGGTCGGCGATGATCACAGAGATCTGACTCATGGTCGTTGTTCCTTATACGGGGTGGTGGGTAGACGTAAGGCTGTAGCAAGTCACTTCTTTTTCGAGAAGCGTGTGATACTCCTGTTCTTGATGATGCCTACGCCGCTGTCGAGCTTGATCAGAATATCCGACTGGGCCGCGACGTTTTTTGTACCGACAAGCAATTCATAGGTGTCGGTCGCGAACGTGTGTTTGACGAGTCCGTCGGGCATCACGTGTACGACCCCGGTCGCCTGATAGAGCTTTCCGGAAACATGTTCCCAGTATGCGTAGGCGGTATCCTTCGAGGTGAGCATGCGCTCAAGGCGCACCGTACCCTCGAAACCGATCACCGCGTACCGGACATGTCCGATACCACGATAGAGTGTCGAGCGCACCAGCAGCACCGAGTCTGCGTTGAAGTACACTGCGAAGTCGACGAGTTTCTCGCCGCTACGCAGCGTCGTCACCGGAGCGATATGGTGCTCGAAGCGGTCGCCGTCCTTGTTGCCGCGGACGACGAACCACTGCCAGTCCCTGAGCGCTCGGTCGTAGCCGAAGATCACCTCGTGAGCATTCGCTGGCGCGTGATCAACGGTGAACCATGTCTGCGAGCCGAAGACTTGCATGACCGGCTCGTCGAGTGTCGTTGCGCCGAAGACTCGGCTGCACAGTAGGGTGTTACCTGCCGTGCGATATAAGAACCGAGACGACGTGTCGAACAATGCCGCTGCGTTCTCAAGACTTCCGGTCGACGTCTGAGTTACACGATCCAATCTTGTGCCGTTGAGCCGATACACTGTGATGTGTACTGGTGACGGTGCGAACGGGTTCGTGCAGACGGCGAGGTAGGTGTCGAAGAAGCGGTAGGCAGCGCCCGGTATGGCTGCGAGACTGGTTCGTATCGTGTGCGATTGATTGGTGTCGCTCGCACATACGATCTCGATGCTGTTTCCGACGCGCACGATAACACGAAGTTCGGTACCGACCGACTGTACGAAGAGGATCGTACCGCGCGTGGTGAAGTAGGCGTCGTCGATGGTGAGTTTGGTGAGCTTGCCGATGTCGATCGCGGTCGTCGTGTGGCACTGGGGGCAGTGCTTGCGAGATGGATGATATTGCGCGCCGCAGTTGGCGCACACCACCACCGTGTGAGCGAACGTACGAAGAAGGTCGGTCGGGATCGGTTCGTTGGTTGTGCGGGTGAGAACCTGCAAAAGCGTGTTGATCAGCTCGTCGCTGAGAATCTCACGCTTAGGCAGATATGCCGGGTATTGGACGCTTTGGTCGAAGATGGTGAGCTTTTGGCGCGTCCTATCCTGCAAGCTGCTGTACTGAGGATGCAGCCCCATGCGGAACGGGTGTGCACCGTGGATTGCCATCAGCACATACATGATCGCGATCGAAAACCGATCGTGGTGTGGTTGGTGCCTTACGAACGTGCCGCTACCACCAATGTTCGGATAGAGGTCCGGGTGGCAGAAGAGTTCGGTCGTTGCGAGGGAAGGGAACCCCGGATAGCTCCAGGAATCCGCATCTACCCACGCGCGCGCGAGCTTTGGATCGATCATGATGCTGCCTGCGTTTATGTCGCCGACAACTATGTTCGAAGTGTGCACGAGCGCAAGATCGTCGAGAATATCCGCGAACAATCGGCTTATCTCGCGCAGACCGATTTGGTAGTCGGTACGGAATCGCGATTCTAGGAGCAACTTTATCTTGCCATAGTGTGCAGGTACGCGCCGCATGAGGAAGCCAGTCACCCCGCCGTTCGCATCGTGGGCTGCTGCCTTTGGCAGAATGAACTGCTCAGGCAGCGTGATCGGAAGCTTGAGGATGCCCTCGATCTTCCGTGCGCGATAGGCGGCGATTGTTGCCGCCTCCTTGTTTCCTTTTTCTGGAGGATGGAAGAGTTTTACGCAATCGAGCGGATCCGCAGGGAAGGCGTAGACCGTACCCTCCGAACCACCTCCTAGTTTCACCCGCCGGTCTTCTTGGTATTCCGTCGTATCTATTCGATACATCTATTCGTCCTCCCGCTCGAGTGTGACGACCGTGCAGTCGTCGCTCATCAGGTTGGGTGTAGCATTGAACGTACGGTTCAAGAGGAACTGGAGCGCCAAGGGATTCTCGTGCTCCGAACCGAACATGCTCGCTACGAACCGCGTGTCACCGACAAGCCCTTTCAGGCCGTCGGTCATGATGGCGAGCCGTCGCACCTCGGCAAAAGCTCTGGTTGAAACGGCAAAGCCTTGGTTCGGGTCGTTGATCGAGACCGACAGGTATTCGGGAAGGTCGTTCTGGTCGATGATGGTCACTTCGTCATTCACGAGGATAATCCCATCACCAGCCGAGAAGACCACCAGCTGCTCCCCATCAGTTATAAAGCCGACGAGGGTGGCCGAAAGGTAATCGTTCTTGAAGCGCGTTTGGCCGCTCCAGGTGTCGCGTCCTTTGGGTGGCGTCGGATATTTCCATACGACATGTGAGGGCATTACTTTGCCCATCAGGTCGAGCAGGAACTCCGTGCAACTCGGATAGAGCACCTTCGGGATATCGCTGAGTGATATGCCGGAGCACACCAGTTCTTGGATCCGCCGGTACGCATAGAGCGTGAGCAAACTCGCGCCGACTTCGTTGTGGCTCCACATCGGGTTCCCGGTACATCCGTCAGAGACGAGCCCGACGTAGTACGCCTGACCCCGCGAGGGGATAGCGAACGTTTGGGCTTCAGCTGCATCCTGGTTGTTGAAACCGAGACGGATGTGGTTACTGCCGTGCTTGGTAGCGCGCCTGAGACGCAGACGTTGGGCCATGGCCGTGAACCTTTGTGTGTTGTTGCAATGGGTATTCAGTTCTCAAGGAACAGGCTTTCTTTTACAACATTTGACTATATTCGTCAACATGTTTGATGTCTGAGTAAAGAGTATCCTTTTGGATACTTAGTGTCAAGTTTACAATAAGTTATAATATTAAAAAATAGATTTGTCAAATACTGTGTGCGGGTAGTACTCTAGACCTATGGCACACAGAGGGAAGTGGAAGTCGCGCGCGCTGAAGAAGATGAGGCGTGTAAAAACCGCATGGTGGATCGAAGGTGCAATGGTGACCTTGGCGCTCATCAGCGCGCTGTTGTTGTTCCTCGAGTTCACGACGACGCTGTCGGAGGAACAGACGCAGGTGTTCGATCTGGTCGACCTGTGTATCGCGATGGTATTCCTTGGAGAGTTCGCGTTCAAGTTTCTGATGGCCAAAAAGCGAAAGAAGTTCTTCAAGGCTCGTTGGTGGGAACTGTTGGCGGCCATTCCTATCACGACACCGCTCACGCAAGCGTTGCGATTACTTCGACTGTTTCGATTCCTGCGACTCTTGCATTTCGCCGAAGCGACGACCGAGTAGGGGAGACGGGGTCAAAAAAATCCGCCCCGATGGTCTGGGGCGGTGCTGAGGTTGGGAACGTGTCGTGCGAGTGTGTGTCGGTCCACACGCATGTTCTTGGTGGTGTTCGGCGGGGAAGTATCCCACGACCGTCGCGGTGAGTCGCATTCTCCCTCTTTCAAGAAGGTCCAATTGTCGAGCAGCTGATCGTGTCAGGTCTAGACACACGTCACCTTGTGGGCAGGAGCCGTGTACATCCCTGATGTATACGCGCCCGATGACCGCACCCGTCTCTGGATTTTCAACCCGAACGATAGTATGAAGCAGTGTCGGTGAACCTGCGGCAACTTCTACGACGTCCTGGAAGCAGGTGCCATCGGCCAACAGCTTCCCTCGTTCGTCGTAGTAACTCGAATTCGCTCTAACTTTCGTTCCCACAGTTGCCTGCGTGGTCGTTCCGTGTATGTCTTTGGCGAGGCATGGAGAAGCCCCGTCAAAAAGCACGAAACACACGACAAGAACACGTAGCATCCATTAATATCCCTTACAGTTTCAGGGGTTCAAAACCGCCAGTCTTCGGAGATGGGCATTTTTGAACTCCTATACAGGTCTACGTACGGTACCCGGTTTTTGGTGCATGTCCCATCGCCGCGCAAGGTGTCACACGACCTGTACGGTGAGCGTATCCGGAGAGTCGGGAGCGGAAACGAGTTCGACGGTGGCGCCCGTCTTCACATCGCCTCGGATGAGGCTTTCGGCCAACAACTTCTCCACATTCTCCTGGAGGACCCGGTTCATCGAGCGCGCACCGAACTTCTCGTTGAATCCGTTGCGGATGAGGTAGTCGACGAGGGTAGGGGTGATCGAGAGCTTGAGTCCTTGTGCTGCGAGTCGTCCGGCCAGCTTCTTTATTTGGAGCGTCGCTATGTCAGCCATCTGCTCTTTTTTGAGCGGATGAAAAAGGACCACACCGTCGAAACGGTTGATAAGTTCGGGCCGGAAGATCTTGTTTTCGATCAGTGCCGCGATAAACGAGTCCTTCTCCGCGGCGAGATCCTTGCCCTCGGACACGATCGTGAAGATGCGGTCACTGCCAGCGTTCGATGTGGCGATGATGATAGTATTGCGCGCGTTGACCTTCTTGCCCTGAGCGTCGGAGAACACTCCTTCATCGAGCACCTGAAGGAAGAGATTGTGTACGTCGTCGCTGGCTTTTTCGAACTCGTCGAGCAGCAGCACGCCGTACTGCTGGTCGCGCAGCAACGACACGAGCGTGCCGGACTTGCCGCCTTCGAACGAGCCGATGAGCCGCTGGAGCGCCCCCGCGTCGGAGTACTCGGACATATCGAGTCGCAGCATCGGTGCCTGTGCGCCGAAGAAGACCTCTTCGAGCGCTTTCGCGGTCTCGGTCTTGCCGACACCGGTAGGTCCGAGGAAGAGGAACGAACCTAGTGGTCGGTTGGGGTTGCGCAGTCCGGCACGTGCTCGCCGCATGGTGTTGGCGACACCTTCGATCGCTTCGTCCTGACCGATGACCCTGCCGTGGAGTATCGACTCGAGGTTGAGTAGCTTGTCCTTTTCGCTGTCCGTCACCGCACCTTCCTGTGGTACGCCTGTCTTGGTGGCGACCAGTGCTTGTACGTCCTCACGTGTGATGAGACTCCTGCCCGTGCGCTGCACCGCGATCGGCAGTTCTTCGAGTAGGTCCTTCGCTTTGTCGAGCGGCACGTCATCGGCAAAAAAACGGGTGACACTGCTCGCCAGCGCCTCGACCGCTTGGAAGGTAAAGACCAGGCCGGACCGAGCTTCTGCGACCAGCACCTCGTCCTCGAGGATGGCGGTGAGCAGCTTCTCATCCTTCTCGGTGACGCGAATGATCTCGAAGCCGTTACGCAGCGTCGTATCGCTCTCAATCGTCTCGTGGAAACGCCCTTTGTCCGCGATGGCGACGATCTGGACGTTGGACGAGGTGAGGTAGGGGCTCAGTAAGCTCGAGAGGTCGACGCCGATACTGCGCGCGTTCTCGATGAGTCCAGGGAGGTCCTCCAGGAGCAGGATGATGTCTCCTGCACGGATCGCCTCGTTCAGGAGCATCACGAAGGAGGTCTCGAAGGAGGTTTTGTTGCCCTGCGAGGCGTCGATCAGAACGCCCGCTAGGAATCGCAGTATGCGCTTGCCTTCCAGTGGCGGTAGCACAGTGCCTGCGCGGATCCTCCCGAGGAGACCATAGACGATGTCCATCTCGCCGGAACCCAGGTCGGCGACGATGAGCGCATTGGCACCACGAGCACGCACAAGCACGTTCTCGAGCTGATCGATCTCGCTGGTCGAGGCTGCGGCACCGACGCTCTCGCTGGAGAAGAGTTCGGCGGAGAACTTTTGGAGATTGTGGATCTGACCATATGACCACTGTTTGCCGAGACTTGGCGTTCGCCCAAGCGAATCCCTGCTCCACCAACGCTCAAGACGTTTCGCGCGGTCGCGCGTGTTCGACACCCACTCAGACGCTCCCACGAAGTCCTTTTCTTGTATACCCTGTGCGAACAGGAACGACGAGAAGGCTTGATCGCTCTTATACACCACGTGTGCGAACAAGGGGGCGGTGATCCGGTCCGTCCCGAACTCCAACACACTGCTGTCGGGGGGTGCCGTTCGCGTGTTGAAGAATTGTTGTATGTCGCTGGCGTTCAATCCGAGTCGCGTCAACACTTCGAGGCCGAAGTTCGAACGCATGAGCGCGAGGGTGCTGTCGCTCCTATCCTCGCCGCTGATCATCCGTGCGACCTCGAAGCTCAGGGGCACATCCGTGCCCATCGCAGGCTCTTTGAGCGTGCACCGTACGTCGAGGAAGTAGTACGAACTGTAGAACGCGTCGAGGAGCGCGAACAGCAGCCAGACCGAGACGAAGAACAGGCATCCTCCCATGCAGAAATGGGCGTACGGCGCGAACGGCACCTTCAACGTGATGCTGCCCACGATGAGGACCGCGAAGCATAGCACCGCTAGCAGCCCACTGACGCCGGTGATGATCTGTCGTATACGAGTAGAGACGACGTCTTCGACAAGGAGCGCTCCGGCATATATCTCCGCTTTTTGTTGTAGTTGCGCGTAGAACATATTAGGCGAGCAAGGGGATACCGAGCGTGAGTAAGATGACGATGATGAACGGCACCAGGGGCCACACGACGAAGGCGCATACGCTGAGCATGAGGGTGACGATAAGTAGTATGATGCCTATCACGATGACGAACAGTCGGGTAACGGCACCGACGATGCGCATGAGTGTGTTGGCGACGAGCGCCGAAAAGAAGTCGCCCATGTCTCCCTCGACATGTTCCGCGCGGATGCGCTCGAACGGGTCGAACAATGTCCCCAGCAGAAAGGAGATGGAGAAGAGGTTGTAGATGAACCACAAAAAGTTGGTGCAAACGCGCCACAGGTCGACAAAGGCGGTGCTGTAGTGCCATGCGAAGTACCGAGCGACGAGTCGTCCTAGTTTCATGCCCTATTAGTATACTCGGTTTTTTATCGGTCTTGCGAGACCCCAGCATCCCGGAGGGTACGTTTTGGTACGATCAGAGGGGCTTGTGGAAAAAAGAAGGAACCGATACGCGACGTGATGAGTGCCACACGATCCGTGTTGCCAAGTTGAGCGGTTTGTAAGCACCGCTTGTCATATATGGATCTATCCGGTATTCTCACCACAAACTAAGGTCTTTGGCAAATTCTAGTTGGGAGCCTACCCATGGAAGTGGATGAAAAAGAAGATCATCGGCGCATCGCCGAAGGCGCTCGACGGCGGCTGGCGGAAGGAACTTGGCCGCAGGTGGTGGCGGTATTCGGGTACGCCAATCCGAACGCGCCGAGAACACCCGAAGAAGAATTTATTCGGCTCGGTGCGGTGTATGCACAGGTCGCATGTCCGAACCTGGTGCGATTCATCGAGCTGCTGCGCTTCACGGAACAAGAGCATGGTGTGACCATGTCGTTCAATCTTAGTTTACGCCGGCGCCTTGTCCCTGGCGATGCGCCAGAGCCGACCGCGGAGACCGTTATGTTTCTCTTCTCGTGTCCTGACATCTTGGTCGGGACGCGAGGTGGCGTCGAAGGTGCGGCAGTGTGGTTGAAGAACTTCTCGGAAGCGATACCAAGTTTGCCGCCGGAATCGGTCCAGATGATGGACAAGATCTTTGGCGAAGCGGTCGAGGTTCTCACGGGACCGTCACGTGCAACAACGGTCCAGGAGATGTTCGAGTCGGTGGTATTAGGTGAAGGGGAGACCCTAGCACCTCCTACAAGGACCGAGCATTGATCGATACGCGCCGCCGACTCCGAAGAGTCGGCGGCGTTTTTTGATCTAGCAAAGATAACCAGGCACTCTGAGTTCCACCGTGTGTTCGATACAAAATTCTAGCTGCGGAGAGGGAGGGATTCGAACCCTCGGACCGGTTACCCAGTCAACAACTTAGCAGGTTGCTCCATTCGACCGCTCTGGCACCTCTCCTTCGTTTTCGCACTCGTGGGACACTAGATTACCTTACACTACTTGGGATTTTTCCGCATCTGATCATTGACCACACACAGGGGTTCGTGTAGAACAAAGGCCGATGTACACACGTTGTAGCGAAGTCGCAGACGAGGGGGTCATGAACGATACATCCGGCACGCCGATGCCAAGTCCTCCCGATATCGATTACTATTACACGCTGCGTCAGATGATGGAAGCTCAGGTCCAGCCACCCCACCCTTCGGTCATGCCGAACAAAAAGCTGTCGAACGGAGCGGGGGAGACGAAACCAGGTGCAGTGTCTCATGCTCAGCCAATCGACACCAAGCCGATCCGCTAGGTTCCCAACTCCGCCCTATAAGGGCGGTCTTTTTTGTACGACCGGAGGGTGTGACTTACGGTCGCGCTAAAAACGTTTGTTTCTGTCATACTTGGGGTGTATGCACATACTATTCATTACCCCGGATGATCGGTATCTGGAAGAGACGAGCGAGCAGCGCGAATTGCTCAAGATGATGAGCGATGTTTCCGAGTCGCTCCATGTGGTCGTGTTCGCGAAACGTTCGCGAGGGTTCCAAAACCAAAAACTGAACGAGCATACATGGATATATCCAACGAACTCCTTTTTTCGATTCCTGTTCTATATCGATGGACGATCGGTCATCCGTCACCAAGTGCTCTGGCAAGACGAGTTACATGCGGACGTCATACTTTCCGATGATGCCGGCATGGCGGGCTGGCTCGGACTGTCTGTCGCCGCACGGTACGGACGTGTGTGGATGGTCGCGCTCCACGACTTTTATTGGGACATCGAGCCCTCGTTATGGCGATTGTTCAGGAGGTATACCGTCGTACCCCTGAAGGACCTGTTTAAGAACGCGTTTCGCATCATTACATTCTCCGAACGAGTGACCATCTATACCCAACATGCGGCCAGTACCGACGAAGAACGGTCGAAGATACTGCCGTTCCCAGAAATATACGTCGCGCCACGAGTCGGCACCACTACGGATATCAAACAGCGGTATCCCGAGTTCAACTTCATCGTGTTGCACTATGTGCCGCGAGGGAGTGGCACCCTCGGTTTGATGCTCGAATCCATGTCGATGCTTCGTCAAACCTATCCGAAGTCCGGACTCGTCGTCATGCTCGACCGGGCGCCGACGCTCGGTCAACGTACCGAAGTGGAACGTTGGAGGGCACAAAGCTGGATCCGTTTCGAGGTCGTACCGCTCGGGTCCCTACCGTTCACGAACGCGAATGCCTTCCTATACCTCAACGGTGGCGAGGCGGAAGATACGATGCTCGTTCGGGTGGTGGCGACCGGTCTAGCACCGGTGATAGCCACGCACAGTGTCGTGTCGGAGCGGCTATTGAACAACAATGTCAATGGTTTTCTCGTCTCGCGACCTACCGCCGACACCATTGTTTCGGCAATCCGTACCATGAACGAAACGCCGGGTATGCGCGAACTTTTTCGGGTCAATGCGGGGCTCCTACTCCAAAAACAGATCATCCCGACGCGGGAAGCGGTGACGGCTCGGTTGAAAGAATGTCTTTCGTTCGAATACCAAGAGGTCCCTGAGGGTATGCCGGGCACCGAGCGACACCTGTTCGCGCACCTGACCCGGCAGCTGTCCTTCACCGAGCGAGTGCGAGCGCGCCTGGTCAAGATCGTCGATCACTACACCAAACCGTGACCACGATGGTCACGAAGGAGCACTGTCAGGAGTGAGCTAGTGCGACGAACTCGACACTGCACGCGCCAGCCGCGTGTAGTGCACGTGCAGCCTCTGCAAGTGTCGCGCCAGTCGTCATGACATCATCAAGCACGACACAAGAGCGACCCCTCACTCGTTCTGGATGGACGACTGCCATCGACCGCGCGACGTTGGTCTGGCGTGTGTGCCGCGGCAGACCTTGTTGTTGGGTGGTGGTGCGTGTGCGAATGAGCAGGTCGGGCGCATATTCGAACGAGTCGCCCGTGTGGGCGAGCGCCGCCCGGGCGAGCAGTTCGGTCTGGTTGTGTCCGCGCTTTTTGCGGCGTGATGGATGTATAGGGACAGGTATGAGTAGCGGTGTACCGAGCGACTCGCTGCCGACCCCCAACAGCGCTTCGGCGAGGACCGGACCGCACAAAGATACCGCATGGTGGTTAGCGTAGTATTTCACCTCCCACACGAGCGCACGCACACGCTCGTCCTGGTAGGGGAGCGCGCCTGTGCGTGGATCTCGCAAGTCCAACACGTCTTCCTGTGTGAGCGGCGCGATCAGGCGCTCGGTTCGTCGCTGTGGGACAAGCGTATCGCGCAGGTATGAAAAGAACTGTAAAAAGAGGCGGGTCATAGGTGATATACTATTTTGTACAGCTCCTTCGTATGGCGTTTAATCTCTCAACATTCTTTCAAAAAGAATCCAGCAGCGTGCTTGGCGTAGACATCGGCACCTCTTCTATCAAGGTGGTGCAGCTCAAACGCGAGCATGGCCGAGTACTCCTGGAAACGTACGGCGCCATAGCGCTCGGGCCCTACGCAGGCGTCGAGATCGGCCGGGCGACCTCTTTGCCTGCCGAGAAGATAGCAGAAGCGCTCAAAGATGTCATCCGCGAAGCGAACGTGACGGTCCAGAACGCGTCGCTCTCCATTCCCTATGCATCCAGTCTCATATCCATACTCAAGCTACCTGCATCGGTGGAGAAGCAGCTCGCCCAAGTGGTGCCGATCGAAGCGCGCAAGTATATCCCCGTACCTATCAACGAGGTGATGCTCGACTGGTTCGTGGTCGGTGCCGACAGTAAGACCGAACCGACCGGAAAGATCGAGGTGCTTTTGGTCGCGATACATAACGACACAATCGCGAAGTTTCGAGACATAGCGAGCGATGCGGGACTCACGGTCGCATTCTTCGAAATAGAGGTGTTCAGTGCGGTGCGTGCCGCCCTCGAACACGGAATCGCGCCAGTCGCGGTCGTTGATATGGGCGCCGCAACGACCAAGTTCTATGTCGTCGAACGAGGGCTCATCCGCGAGAGTCATATCATCAGTCACGGCAGTCAGGATCTCACGCTGTCGGCGTCTCGGGCGCTCGGCGTCTCGGTGACGCAGGCCGAGGAGTGGAAGCGCAAGTTCGGACTCGGCGCGACCGACAACACTATCCCCGCAGAGGCGAAGCTTGCTGAGTCGTTCACCCTGTCACTGAGTCCGCTGCTGTCCGAACTGTCGCGCACCATCGCGGCGTACGAGTCGCGGCTCAACCAGTCGATCAGTCAGTTGGTGCTGACCGGGGGCGGTGCAGGGCTCAAGGGGATGCTCGAGTATGCGCAGGGTAAGATCCCGACCGAAGTGTTCTTGGCGGATCCCTTCAGCAAATCGCAAGCGCCAGCCTTTCTCGAGAAGATCCTCAAGGAAGCGGGTCCCGAATTCTCGGTCGCGGTCGGGTTAGCATTGCGTCGCCTCCAGGAGATGGGGTAGTCGTGTTAGAACTAAGGATCGATATGATATTCACTGCGTTTGATAAAAAGATGGCCCTTGTTGTGGTGGCAAGGCTGTTGCTTGGCGCTGTGCTGCTTGTTCTTTCGGCTGCATATATGCCGTCTGCTGCGCATGCTGCGACCATCACCTGGGGCGGAGGGGGCGCGACGAAAAACTGGTCGGACTGCGCCAACTGGGTCGGCGGTTCTTGCCCTGGTTCGGGCGACTCGGTCGTCTTCAATAATACCTCGACCAAAGACTCAATTATCGACAGCTCCGCACCGAGTACTATCTATGGCTTCTCAATCAACACCGGCTACACTGGCACGATTGTGCAGCAGCGTGATATGACCATCAATACCTCGTTTACTCAGGCGGCAGGTACGTTCGACCAGGGGACGAGCGGACTTACTATGTGGTCAGGTAGTCTCATTGTCTCCGGAGGTGTGGTTAATGCGGGTGCAGGAACCACTGCTTTTATGAATGGTCAGAGTTTTAATAGTACGGGCAGTACCTATAATGCTTCGAGTACGCGAGTTATGCAGTTTCCTGACATTTACAGCGGTAGTGTTTTTACCTGCACCGGTACCTTCCCTGGGACAGTGAGTGTGACCGGTAACGGAGGACTAACTGTCGGTGCTGGCTGCACCATCAATACCGCGGATACTACCGGCACTGCTGGCGGAGGCACGCATCCCGTCTTCGCAGTCAACGGTACCGTCCACTTTGGTACGACCGTTGTTCTTGGTGGTCTCACTATCAATAACGGCGGCACTGTGACCACGTCCGGCACCACCCATGTCGTTCTATGGTAGCGCAACAGGTAATGGGTATACTCAAAATACAGGAGGTACATTTAACGCGACCGGCGTGACGTTGAGTTTCCCTGACATCTACAGCGCTCCATTCAATTGTGTCGGCACCTTCCCCGGTTTGGTGAGCTTTGCTAGCAGCGGTACGGTGACTATTGGTGCCGGATGTACCATCAACACGACAGACACGACGAACAGCTCAAAGAATTTTGTCGACAATGGCACGATCCGCTTCGGCTCAGCGACCACTATGAGTGACCTCACCATCAATAATGGAGGGGTCGTTAATTTTGGCACCACCGTTACCGTAGGCGGCAATATAACTATCAACGGCGGCGGCATTCTTAATGCAGGGACAGGAACAACAACGCTCACTGGCACGTCAGATGTCACGATCTTGGGGGCCTATAACGCCTCGAGCACACGAGTGGTGAGCTTTGCGAGTAATAACTTTTATGCAACAAATAACATCAGCTGCATAGGCAGCTTTCCCGGGTTGGTGAATCTTGCTATGACCAACGCCAACCAGAGCTTCACTCTTGGTACGGGCTGCGCCGCGACACTCTCGGGAATGACGACGACTCCCGTCCCCCTCATGGTCAGCGGAACGTTAAACCTTAATGGGTTCCCCTTCACGCCCTCAGGCGGTGTCACCGTCTCCTCCACAGGCACCCTACGTTTGCAGGGTAATGAGTCGGTCTCTACCCCGACACTGAACACCGGTTCGACCGTCGAATACTATGGCTCGGGCATCTACAACGCTCTGAAGGCGGGTGCCACGTACGCTAACCTCTCCTTTACCGGCAGCGGCAGTTGGGCAACCTCGACCAATATCACGGTCAACGGTAACTTTAATCAGACCGCGGGCACCTTTACGCACACCGGTACGCTCACGTTCGCTGGCACGACTGGCCCGAGCTTTGCCACGACGAGTCCTGGCACACTACTGAAGAACGTAACCGTCAACGTTGGTGCACAGACCCTTACGCTCGTGGGATCGGGTCTTTCACTCTCTGGCAATCTTGCACTCACCTCCGGTACATTGGACGCTTCGACGAATGGTTGCGCAGGTGTGTCCTGCCCGATCACGCTCGCGGGTCATTGGCAGGGTGGCACCAACCTTTTTGTGCCGCGCACGAGCACCGTCACGCTCAACGGAACCAACCAACAGATCACGGGAACATCCACCTTCTACAATCTTACCAAGACGACCGCCACCACCGACACCCTTACCTTCAGTGCGAACCAAACACAAACGGTTACGAACACCTGGACAGCGCAGGGTGCGGCAAGCAACATTCTCTCCCTACGCTCTTCCTCCACCGGCACGCAATGGAAGATAAATCCACAGAGTACTCGCACCCTCTCGTACCTCGATGTGGAGGATTCCAACAATACCAACAGTACGCCCATCGCGACCGCTGGTCTGCACGGCACCAACAGTACCAACAACACCAACTGGCTCTTCTACGGCACCCCGGTCGTCACCCCCGTCACCGTCACCTCCAGCAACGCCTCCACGACGCTCGCTAAAGTGGGCGATACGGTCACGGTCTCCTTTACCTCCGACCAGGTGGCGCTCGTCACCCCAACGGGCACTATTGGTGTACACACAGCGACCATACTCAATACGGGCGGCAATTCGTGGAGCGCGTCCGCTGCGCTCGCGAGTGGGGACACGGAAGGGAGTATCACATTCTCCATAATCGTAGGGAACACCGACGGCTCCGCGACGACCACCGTCTCCGCCACTACCAACGCCAGTACCGTCACATTCGACAAGACGGCGCCCACTATCACGCTCCTTGGCATCAATCCCGACACTCTCGTCGCTGGGGGCAGTTACTCGGACCCCGGTGCGAACGCACAAGACACCCGTGATGGCACGCTCACGGCACTCATCACCACAACAGGCACGCTCGACACGACGACCGCGGGTACTTACACTCGCACGTACACCGTTTCGGACACGGCGGGGAACGCGACATCGACGACGCGCACTATCACCGTGACGCCTGCGCCAGTATCCGTTACGAACACCCTCCATGCTGGAGGCGGATTCATCGTCGACAGTGGCGGGCTCGCTCCGTCCTCGGCCAGTTTCAAACAGCTCACCGCACGCCTCCAGATCATCTATCCTGATGGTCATATCGTGTATCTCAATGCGCCCACTGCTACGACCGGCTTAACCTCTTCTCCGAGCGCTGAGAAGATCTCTATGAGTATCACGAAACGTCTCAGCTTTGGCATGCATGACGTGCAAGTACTCGTGCTCCAACAACTGCTCAATCATCTTGGCTTCAGCATCGCGACGACGGGTGCCGGCTCGTTAGGACACGAGACGACGACCTTCGGTCCCGCGACTCGTGCGGCCGTCATACGATTCCAAAAGGCACACAATATCGATCCCACTGGTATCGTCGGGCCACTGACACGCGGAGTGTTAGCGGGGATGTAGAGATGGGGATCGAGTGGCGGATGTGGATTGTGCATACGGTTTCTTGCAATTAAGGATATACTAGGTAATACATGGATACTCAGGTTCAACCATCGTTCATACCGAAGAAGCCGCTTACTGGTTCGAATATGCACGCGAGCGGGGCTGCGTTCGGTATGTTCTTTGTGCTTGTGTCCATCCTTTTCTTTATCGCGTCGCTCTGTGCCGCAGGAGGAGCGTTCGTGTTTAAAAATATTCTACAAAGTTCCATTGTCACCAAAAGCGATACACTGCAAAAGGCAGAAGCCGCCTTCGACCCTTCTACCATCCAAGACCTCGTGCGGCTCGACAGCCGTATCAACAACACGGAAGCTTTGCTCCAAAAGCACTCGACCGTGATCTCGGTCTTCAATTTTCTTGCCCAGCAAACGTTGCAGAACGTACAATTCACCAGTTTTTCCTACGATTTGCAAAATACTGGGGCTGCGAGTATCAGTTTGAACGGTGTTGCGGACGGGTTCGCGACCGTGGCACTACAAAGCGATCAACTCGGTGCGAGCAAGTTACTGAAGAATGTCGTCTTTTCAGGTATCGTGGTCAATGGGGCTGGTCAGGTCACCTTTAGCGTACGAGCCGATGTTGATCCTTCATTGTTAAGCTATGCGAAGAATCTCGCGACGTCGCCAGGAGGGGCTTCACCTTCGCCTTCACCATCACCATCGAACAGTGCTCCAACACCAGCCGCCGCTTCCACGAACAGTGCGGCACAGGGGTTGCCCACATCCCAATAATCTATGGCACGTCTTTTTGCACCATTCATACTTATCGCGGCAGCTATCGGATTGTTCGTTATGTTCACGAACCCGACCTACCAGCAGATCAAGGACCTGCAGATGCGGAACAATTCGTATGATGATGCATTGAATAAAGCAAAAGAGCTACATACCGTGCGCGACCAGTTGCTTGCCAAGCGGAACTCGTTCTCAACGACCGATCTTAATAAATTGCAGAGTATTCTTCCAGAGAACGTCGACAATATCCGATTCATTATCAATATCAACAGTATCGCGGCACACCACAATCTCGTACTTTCGAACGTCGATATCGGTGACATTTCGCAGTCAAAGGATGCTCCTGCGGATGCGGGGGCGGCTAACCCGATCGGGTCCATGGATATCGGGTTCGCGGTCGGCACCGCGAACTACGATGATTTCATAGCCTTTGTACAAGACCTCGAGCACAGTCTGCGTCTCATCGATATAGAGAAGATCTCGTTCTCGGTTCCTGCCAGCGGGGTCATTACGTATGCAATGACCGTCCGGACCTATTGGCTTCATTAAACCGTATGCTAACTTTTATCAAACAAAATAAAGTGCTGATGCTCGTTGTCGCACTCTTCGTGTTCGGTATCGTGTACTACACGTTCTTCATGAGTAAGGGGGGAGATACGGCGCTCCTTTCGACCGGTGGCGCCTTAGGAGACCAAACACAGCAATCCCAGCAGTTGTTGGTCGTCCTGGCGAACTTGCGTACCATACAATTGAACGACGCGATATTTAGTGACCCGATCTACCTTTCGCTCAATGACTTTAGTGTCGCTATCGTGCCGGAGAACGTCGGCAGACGAAATCCATTCTTGCCGTTCACGTTCGCGACGACGACGGTGACGACGCAGCAAACGATTACCGTTCCGATGGTCCAGTCGACAAGCACTCCACCTGCAATCAGGCGACCAACGATGCGGTACGCACAATAGGACTATGGACCTTCTCGCATTACTCGAACAGAATGGGACCATCAATCATGCCCAGGTTCTCCAGTTACGAGCCGAGCTCGCAAAACCCGGTAGTCAGCCAGAATTCGTATTGGTGCATGCCGGTGTACCTCCCGCAGATATCCTGAAGGTCAAAGGGGAATATTTCGGTGTGCCAACGCGTGATGTGGGGGACAAACCGATCCCGTTCGATATATTACGATACATCCCGGAAGAGTCCGCTCGCTACTATCGCTTTGCGCCGCTCGGTATCGTCGATGGTGTGCTCGAGATAGGAGTCACCGACCCGGACAATCTCGAAGCGCGTGATGCGCTCACGTTCATATCGGCGAAGGTCGGGATGCCGTACAAGCTCTATCTCATCAGTGACACCGATTTCGATAAGTTGCTTACGCAGTACAAAGGGTTGTCCGGGGAGGTGGGAAAGGCCCTCAACGAACTCGAGACCGAGTTGACGGACGACGACCAGCAAGGGGGTGACGGTGATGCTAACAAAAAAGGGAAACATACTACGCTCCTTGAGGAGGAGATAGCAGAGACGGAGTCCGAGGCGATCACCCTGGACGCGCCTATCACCAAGATCGTCGCCACAGTGCTTCGGCACGCGTTCGAACAGCGCGCCTCCGACATCCATATAGAACCGCTCGCCGATCAAACACGCGTCCGTTTTCGTATCGATGGCGTGTTGTCGACGAACATCAAGTTGCCTCCCCAGGTACACAGCCAGGTGGTCGCGCGTATAAAAGTGCTGGCGAACGTTCGTCTCGACGAAAAGCGCAAACCCCAAGACGGCCGTTTCTCGGCGCGCGTCGCTGGAGGGAAGGTCGACTTCCGTGTCTCTACGTTCCCGACATACTATGGTGAGAAGGTGGTGATGCGAATCCTTGGGACGACCGCGAAGGAGCTGACGCTCGACAGTCTTGGGTTTTCAGCGCGAGACCTCTCCCTTATCCGAGCGGCGATCAAAAAGCCATACGGACTTATATTGGTGTCTGGGCCGACCGGTTCGGGTAAGTCGACCTCGCTCTACGCTATTCTAAACGAAATGGACCGCGAGAAGCAGAATGTCCTGTCGCTCGAGGATCCTATCGAGTACACCATCCCCGGCGTGTCCCAGTCGCAAGTTCGACCAGAGATCGGGTATACGTTCGCGAACGGATTGCGTACCACCTTGCGTCAGGATCCGAACGTCATCATGGTCGGCGAGATCCGCGATAGCGAGACCGCCAATTTGGCCGTGCAAGCGGCGCTTACCGGTCACTTGGTGCTTTCGACCATACACACCAATAACTCCATCGGCATCGTCCCGCGTCTGCTCGACATGGGTGTCGAACCCTACCTTATCCCACCCGTACTCATCCTTGGTATGGCGCAGCGCCTTGTGAAGACGCTCTGTGAGGGGGGAGGAAAGAAGGTTCCTGTCGACGAGAGTATCGCCACGATGCTAGAGGAGGAGTTTCGGGACCTTCCCGAACAGTTCCGCGGACAGATCCCGTCACTCGCTGAAGTCTATCGACTGGCGCCTACCGCGACCTGTCCCTCGGGAACGAAGGGGCGTATCGCGGTGGTGGAGATCTTCGAGATGACACCGCAACTTGAAGCGGCCATCTTGGCGCGAAAATCAGAACAAGACATGTTCGCCATTGTACGCGCCAATGGTATGCTGACCATGAAAGAAGATGCTATCATTAAGGCTGCGAATGGTGTCGTGCCGTTCGAAGAGGTGAACACGCTCGGTGGCACGTTCAATCTCTTCGACGAGGAACAGCCGATCGCTCCGACGCCCACGGAGGAGCCTGAGGCATTAGCGCTCAACGAAGAGGGTGATACGGTCTCAGGTAAAACAAAAGAAATCCAAATCTAAATCAGTATGGCCGACTATCAACAAAGACTTTCCGCGCTTATAGACGTCCTTATCGCGCAAGGTGCGAGCGACTTGCATCTTAATGTCGGTATCCAGCCGATCATTCGCGTATCTGGCGCATTGACGCCGATACTCAGCGAGCCAGTGCTCACCAACGAGGATGTGTTCGGTCTCATGACGACCATGCTCTCGCCTGATCATAAAGAGCGTTTTCGAACGACGCTGGAGATCGACTTTTCGTACGGATATGGCAATAAGGCACGATTTCGCGGGAACGGGTTCGTCGAGCGTGGGAAATACGCCTGTGCGTTGCGATTGATCCCAAAAAAGATCCCCACGATCGCGGAGCTGAATCTCCCCCCGATCGTCGAGTCGTTCGCTTCAAAGAAGCAGGGATTCTTTCTGGTGGTCGGTCCTGTGGGGCAAGGCAAGACGACGACGCTCGCGTCATTGATAGAAAAGGTCAATCTGGAGCGGTCCGAACATATCGTGACCATCGAAGATCCTATCGAGTACCTCTTCGAGGATAAGCGTTCGGTCATAGCACAGCGCGAGGTCCGCGTCGACACGAAGGATTTCGAGACCGCGCTTGAGTCGGTCTTTCGAGAGGATGTGAACATCATCATGATAGGGGAGATGCGCACTCCGGAGACCATGGCGACCGCCGTGCGAGCCGCCGAAACGGGCCACCTTGTCTTCTCGACGCTCCATACGAACAATGCCGCACAAACGATAGACCGTATCATCGACTCTTTTCCCGCGAACCAGCAGGACCAGATCCGCGTTCAGCTTGCAGCCTCGCTCATAGGCATCTTCTCACAACGACTTATCCCTCGTATCTCGGGCGGTTTAGTGCCTGCATGCGAACTTTTGCTCAATGATAATGCGGTGGCGAACCTCATCCGAGAAAAGCGCACGCATGAGATCCAGACGGTCATCGAAACCGGCGCCGAGCTCGGTATGATAGACATGAACCGCGCGCTCGCAGAACTCGTACGCCAAGGAGAGATAACGATCGAGAACGCGTACGCACGCTCATGGAACGTTAAGTCTCTGGAACGCCTCTTGTAACTGCTATGGAATTTCATTACGAAGCACTCGATCAACAGGGGAAGGCGCAGGCGGGCGTTGTGAACGCTGTCTCTCAAGAGGCCGCGATCCAGATGCTCCAACGGCGCGGTTTCACCATTACATCGATCGCCGAACCGAAACAGAGCGCCCTCTCTTCCTTATTAGGAAACATACCGTTCTTCGGTGGTGTGTCGAATCGAGACGTGGTCATCCTTTCGCGCCAGATCTCGACGTTGTTCGAAGCGCAGGTGTCGGCGCTCCGTGTATTCCGCCTTCTTGCCGAACAATCAGGAAAGCAGCATCTGCGGGTCGTCCTCACCGACGTGAGTGATAACCTCCAGTCAGGTTCAAGTATCTCTGAAGCCCTCCAACGCCACCCGGAGGTGTTCTCAGACTTTTATGTCAACATGGTGCGCGCAGGAGAAGAGTCTGGCAAGCTTGACCAGACCTTCCAGTATCTTGCCGATTACATTGATCGTTCCTACGAACTCACCTCGAAAGCGCGCAACGCGCTCATATATCCGGCGTTCATCATGACGACGTTCGTGGCGGTCATGGTGCTCATGCTCACGTTCGTTATCCCGAAGATAGGTTCTATCCTTGCGAGCGATGGGCAACAGCTCCCCATTTACACCCAGATCGTGCTCGATCTCAGTTCTTTTTTGACCGACTATGGCATCTTTATACTCATTGCTCTCATCGTCGGCGGGTACTTCATGTATCGATATGCGCAAACTCCGCAAGGTAAGGTTGGTATGAGTCGGCTCAAGCTCTCGATACCCTACGTCGGGCAACTGTATCAAAAGCTCTATCTTGCCCGGTTCGCCGACAATATGCATGTGATGCTCTCCTCCGGCATCTCGGTTGTGCATTCGCTCGAGGTGACTGCGACCGTCATCGAGAATGAGATCTATTCGATTATCATGTTGGATGCGCTCGAGGGAGTGAAATCAGGCAACACGCTTTCACAAATGCTCGGTCGCTATCCCGAGGAGGTCCCGGCGATTATGGTACAGATGATCCAGATCGGTGAGGAGACCGGAGAGATGAGCAATATCCTCGAGCGCATGGCTCGATTCTATAACCGTGAAGTAAATGCCGCCGTCGACACCCTCGTGTCCCTTATCGAGCCGGCGCTCATCGTCATGTTGGCGCTCGGTGTCGGCTTCCTGCTCGCGTCAGTGTTGTTGCCAATCTATAATTCGACGAGCAGTATCTAGGAACTGCTCAAAACCTTATCCACACAAGGTTTTAGACTCCGTAGAGAGGGGGTGTATACTTTACCTATCTGCACCTTTAGCTAACGCAGATTATTAAGTAAATTATTTATATGCGTAAATCGCTCACCCAAGGTTTTACCCTCATCGAACTCTTGGTGGTCATCGCCATCATCGGTATTCTCGCGTCTATCGTGCTTGTCTCGCTTACTAGTGCTCGTACCAAGAGTCGTGATGCGAGCCGTGTCGCATCTTTGCAGGAAATGGCAAAGGCGATCATGGTCGCAGATACGGACCCGGCTGTGGGAATTTCTTGTACGAGCGGCAGCAATGTAAATACCTGCAACGCGACCACGTCGCTTAGTACGTATGCCGATCCTTCGGTTGGTGCCGGTGGCACGGCTTGTTCGTTCGGTAGCGCCTTGTCTGCAACGTGCCAATACTCGATCTCTGGTAAGGGTTCTCCGTTGACGACACAAAACTTCAGAGTTTGTACCTACCTTGAGAATGGTAACGGTGGGAATTCACCCGGCGCCTACTTCACGGCTACATCGACTGGTGGCAGCGTCACCTACGGAGCTACTGGTTGCTAGGTTCGCACACATTTGAAAATCCCCAGCCGAACGGTTGGGGATTTTCTTTTAGGGTATACTAGATATATGTCCATTTCCAAGAGTCGCCTATGTGCACCGAAGGGTTTTACTCTCATTGAACTCCTCGTCGTGATAGCTATTATCGGTATCCTCGCGTCCATTATCATGGTGTCGCTTACGTCCTCTCGTGCGAAAGGTCGCGACGCGCGACGCATCTCGGATATTAAAAGCATCCAGCTGGCTCAAGAAGAGTACTATAACGATAATCTTCATTATCTACCGAGCATCTATGGTGGTGGACTTTCTGCCTACATGACCAACGTCCCGACTGATCCACTTGGCGCTGGGCAGGTAAGCAACAGCGCCCAGTATTTCTATACCGCGATCAATGTGGCGGGCGGGCATAACTGCGTTGGAGCAAACGTGTCGAACGTGACCATGTATCACCTTGGTGCGGCGCTCGAAGCGCCAGCCGCTAATGGAACGGGCAATTTCACACAAAACGCAAATGCTGTCGCCACGTCGACGTCCGGCTGTAGTGGTAGTAACCCGAGCGCAGATTTTAGTGGTTGTAGTTTGTCGTGCGCAAATACCGCGATAGCGACCCCGTGCAGCACCAGTGTCATTAGTTGTTATGATGTAACGAACCAATAGATGTCGGACGGACTTGTTGTGGTTCTGGGAGCGGGAGCCGCCGGTTTCGGGGTGATATTCGGAAGTTTTCTCAATGCGCTTTTATTTCGTTTCAACACGGGGAAGGGGATGGGTGGTCGTTCGCGCTGTATGCGCTGCAATCATACCCTGAGTGCGTTCGACCTGGTACCGATCCTGTCATACGCGTACTTGGGTGGGCGTTGTCGCTACTGTGGTACGGCTATTTCGTGGCAGTACCCGCTCGTTGAGGCGTTGGCGGGGGTTGTGTCGCTCGGTATCTTCTTTTTGTATCCCACACAGCCGATGTTGTACGGATTCTGGTTGTTGGTGTGGCTGACCATACTATTTATCGTGGTGTACGATGCGCGGCACATGATCATCCCGTGGTCGAGTTCGCTCCTACTGCTTTTTCTGTCGGTCGTATCCTTCGTGTTGCATCCTGTGGCGGCCGTCGATCTGTCTGCGGGCGTACTGCTCGCGCTCCCGCTGTTCTTACTCTCCTTGGTGTCACGCGGTAGATGGATGGGGTGGGCGGACAGCCTTTTGGAGCTGTCGCTCGGGAACATACTCGGGCTTTCTCTCGGCGGTACCGCGCTGCTGTTGGGAGTCTGGAGCGGCGCCTTGGTCGGCCTTGTGCTTATAGCTCTGCAGCGCCTTACCCCCATGTTCGGTTCGCATAAGACCACAGAGAGGTTTACAATACGAAGTGAGATCCCGTTCGGACCGTACCTGGCCCTCGGGGCCGCGATTGCCTTTTTCTTCCATGTCGACCTCTTCTCCACTATCTCGTTGTTCTGACGCAGGGCCTGCCCCGAGGACGCGTAGCGTCTGTTCGGGGTTCACTCTCATCGAGTTGCTCGTGGTTGTGGCGATAATAGGTATACTTGCCTCGATAGTGCTCACTTCGGTGCAGACCTCTCGTGTGAAGTCTCGTGACGCACAGCGCATGAAGGATATCGAGATGATACAGGGCGGGGTCGAGATGTACTACCGAGATACTGGGCACTATCCAGTCGGAGGAGCGGGTAGCAACAACACCTGCTGGACCAATCCGGCAGATCCTAATTACACGAACACGGCCTGCAACCCACTATATTCGCTCATATCTGCCAGATATATGACGACGGTCCCGCATGATCCGGGGAAGAATGCCTATGTCGGTACCGGTTGCGGTGGTGCCCAGTTCTATGCGTATTGGAGCGATGGTACTAGTTATTTGATCGGTGCCGTACAGGAAGCAAAGGGGTCGAGCGGATGCACACAGGTTGGGAATTGGATCGGGTCGGCTGATAACACCTACACCTATCAATATTACGCGCGTAATTGATGAAACAGATCGTCATACATAGTCGAAATCGGGGACGCGCACAAAGAGGATTCACTCTGATCGAGCTTTTGACCGTGCTGGTGATAATGTCGGTCATTACGCTCGTGTTCTTCAACCGGCAGACGAAGTTCGATTCCTCGACGCTCATGAGGAGTCTCACCTACTCTATCGCCCTATCGGTTCGGCAAGCGCAGGTGTATGGTATCTCGGTTCGGCCGACGCCGACGAGCGTTGGAACGTTCGCTACGGCACACGGCCTCTTCTTCTCGAACAGTTATGCGCATCAGTACATCATGTTCGCGGATTCGAACAACGATCATATGTATACGAGCGACCCGATTGATCAGACGTTCAATCTGAACCAAAATTTTTCTATTAGTGAGTTTTGCGCGGTCGGATTAAATAGCGTCAGCGCTCCGGTCAAACGGTGCTCTGGTCCCGATGACACCTCCGGAACGGCATCGATCTCCGCTCTCGACATTTTGTTCATTCGCCCGAATCCCGATGCGATGGTATACGCATATCAAGGTGTGTTCCCAAGTTACACACCAATTGCTGGCGATACGTATAATGTGGCATACGTGCAGATCATGGCGACCGATGGCACGAAACGCGGTATACACATCTATTCGACCGGTCAGGTCGCTGTAGATCCGATTTGTACACTGAGCCCATTCTCTCTATGTATATGACATCTCACCGTGCAGTCAGGGGGTTCACGTTGATCGAGATACTCGTCTCGGTCGCCCTGTTCAGTATCGTGATGGTTATGGCGCTCGGATCGCTACTCTCGATGTCGGTCGCGATTCGAAAGGCTGAAGGGATCAATGCCGCGGTGAACAATCTTGGCGCAGCTATCGACAGTGTTTCGCGCGCACTGCGTACGGGCACTCGATATCACTGCGGCCAAACGGGCACGCTTACGAACCCGCAGGATTGTATGGCATCGCCGCAGTCGTACTTAACGTTCAAGGCATTCGGTGGTACGCAGGTCACCTACTGTCTTTCGGGTCAAGGTTCGAACGTCTGTAACGTCAACAGTTCGGTCTTGACGTGTACGGGCGGATCCGGAACGTGCCAGGTACTGCGTCAGATCGGCGCTGGAGCGTTCACTCCCATGACCTCGCCCGAGGTGAACATCACCTACCTGGCCTTCTATGTAGAAGGATCTCCGCTCAACGATAATCTTCAACCGAAGGTGACAACCGTCGTTGCCGGTAGTGTACAGGTGACTGCATCACAGTCGTCGAACTTCAATATACAGACCGCCGTCACGCAACGCATGTTTGATGAATGATATGAATACCACCTTACGACGCAGGATTGTCTCACATGCACGGAACAGGTGCACCCGTTTCCGTGCTGGGAGAGTCGGCTTTACCCTCATAGAGACGCTCATGGCTATTTTAGTGCTCACAGTCGCTATAGCAGGACCGCTCACGATTGCATCACGCGGACTGAACGAAGCGCTTATCGCCAAGGACCAGACCATCGCCTTTTATTTGGCGCAGGACGCTATCGAGTTTGTCCGGTTCCAACGGGACACTAACGAACTAAACAGTCGTGATTGGTTGTATGGGCTTGATATGAACCCGAACAGCACCAACAACTGTGTGAGTAGTGACGGTTCCGCGACGTGTACCATTCTCTCTATCGGAGACACGGTCACGACGTGTCCAGGGAATGTCTGTCCTGTATTGAACTATGATAAGTCTTCGAACGTGTATACCTACACTGCGGTTGGAGGTACGATCGTGCCCACCATTTTTACTCGTTCGGTGTCTATCGTCACGCCCGTATGCGACGGTGGTGCTGTTCACTGCAATAGTTTGGAAGCACAAGTACAGGTGGTGGTCTCCTGGAAGGATGTGGGCAGCGTACAACATAAGGTGAACGTTTCCGAGAATCTTTTGAAGTGGATCTACTACTAACCGGGAGATTATGCGATACGCTACATACATGAAAAAAAGAGTACTACAGAGACCAGCTGCACGCGCGCGAGGTTTTACGATGTTCTTTGCGGTCCTGGTGTCGAGTTTGGCATTGGCGATCGGGCTTGCCATGTTCGACCTGGTCATTCGAGAGCTCCAGGTATCTTCGACGGTGGAGCAGTCGCAGTATGCTATCTACGCCGCTGATACGGCGGCGGAATGTGCGCTCTATTGGGACTTCAACTATACGGCGGATCCGTACTACAGCGCCTTTCCCGATTCTGCCAGCGACACGGCAGCGCTTGCCGCGACCGGCCTGTGGTGTGCTGGTCAGGACGTGACCGGAGGCGGATGGGGGACGAGCGCACTGACGACCGTTGTTACATCGGCAAGATCCGCCACCACGACCACCGCGATGACCGTCGGTTCGGTGTACTATGCACAGTTGACGGTCATAAAGAATTGGAACGCAAGCTCTATGTCGACATCGACCACCATCATTGCTGATGGCTACAACACGACAGCGATAACGTCCCCGAACGTGGTCGAACGCGAGCTGGTGGTGACCTACTAAAGACGCGCGCGAGCGGCTATACTGGTGGTATGGTGGCGGATACAGCGACTCGCGAGCGATATGACAAGCTAAAAAAAGTGGTGCTGCATCATCGGCATTTGTACTATGTGCTTGAGCGGCCGGAGATCAGTGACTCAGCATACGACGAGCTCGAGCAGGAGTTGGTCCGGATAGAGACAGAACATCCTGAGTTACGGACAGCGGACTCGCCGACCCAACGGGTGGGTGGTGAGGCGCAGACATCGTTTAAAAAAGTAACACACCAGGTCGCGCAGTGGTCGTTCAACGACGCTTTCACGCCGGAAGATATGCGTGAGTTCGATGCTCGTGTGAAGCGCGGATTGAAGGTCGAACAGGTCGAATATACTTGTGAGCTCAAGATAGACGGGTTGAAGGTGGTGCTCACTTACGAGCGGGGAAGTCTGAGAGTCGCGGCGACGCGCGGCGATGGTGTCGTTGGCGAGGATGTGACGCACAACGTCCGCACGATCGCATCGGTACCGCTCACTTTGCGACGCGCGGTCGACTGCATCGTCGAAGGCGAGGTGTGGATGAGCGAAAAGGCGCTCGCGAAGGTGAACAAGGAGCGAGAGGGGCACGGTGAGCCCGTGTTCGCCAACCCACGCAATGCGGCCGCAGGTTCTATCCGTCAGCTCGACCCGAAGATCGCCGCTGCGCGCGGACTCGATACGTTTATATACGATGTCGCGCAGACCTCTGAAGCGCTACCGCAGACACAGGCCGAGGAGTTAGCCTATCTCACAGGTCTCGGGTTCAAGGTAAATCCGTATTTCAAACTATTTCGTTCGATCGATGGCGTGATCGACTACTGGAAAGAATGGCAGACCAAGAGCAAATCCCAGGGGTATTGGATCGATGGTGTCGTGGTGAAGGTGAACGCGCGGGACCAGCAAGAGCACTTGGGGTACACGGGCAAGGCACCACGCTTTGCTATCGCGTTCAAGTTTCCGGCCGAGCAGGTCACGACGGTCGTCGAGGATATCGTGCTCCAGGTCGGTCGCACGGGCGTACTGACCCCGGTCGCGCACCTGCGCCCGGTCTTGGTCGCAGGTTCGGTCGTCTCGCGCGCGACCTTGCACAACGAGGATGAGATCGAACGGCTGGATGTGCGCGTGGGCGACACGGTGATACTGCAAAAGGCGGGAGATGTCATCCCCGACATCGTGCGCGTACTCACGGAGCTTCGTACGGGGAAAGAAAAGAAGTACAAGTGGCCATCAAAGGTGCCAGAATGTGGCGGCGATGGGTCCATCGAGCGCATCGAGGGGCAGGCGGCGTGGCGCTGCGTCTACAAAGATTCGTTCGCGCAACTGCGTCGAAAGTTTCGCCACTTCGCGAGCAAGGGGGCGCTCAATATCGAGGGGCTCGGGCCCTCGACCGTGGATGCGTTGCTCGAAGCGAACATGGTCCAACACTACGACGACTTTTTTACCCTGAAAGAGGGCGACCTCCTGCAGCTCGAGGGGTTTGCCGAGGTGTCGGCAAAAAAATTAATCGACTCGATCAAAAAAGTTGCTGAAGGTGTGCCGCTTGCGCGACTCTTGACCGGTCTCTCCATCCCGCAGGTAGGGGAGGAGACGGCGATATTGCTCGCACGACAGTTCGAGACGATAGACGATGTCGCGAGCGCGAAAGAAGACGAACTCCAGAATATAAACGGCATCGGCGACGTTGTCGCACGCGAGATCGTGCAGTGGTTCACGCTCGTCGACCACAAACATCTTGTGACGCGGCTCAAAAAACTCCTGCATATCACGAACGATGAGTTCACGGCATCTGCGGTCCTCGACGAACAACCGCTGTTCGGCAAAACATTCGTGCTAACGGGCACCATGGCTTCGATGTCGCGTGACGAAGCGAAGGAGAAACTACGTAAGCTTGGTGCGGACGTCTCGTCTTCTGTCTCCAAAAAAACCTACGCGGTCGTCGCAGGCGAAGAGGCCGGCTCCAAGCTCGATAAAGCAATAGAGTTCGGCGTAAAAATAATAAACGAGGAGGAGTTTCTAGAGCTTTTACAAAACCCACAAAGCTAGTAGTATAGCCTGTATGATATCCCGTGAGGACATAGAGGGGTTGGCTGCGTTGGCACGGTTGCAGTTGAGCGACCAAGAGGTGGAGAGTCTTCAGACAGATGTCTCGAGCATCTTGGAGTATGTGGGGCAGGTGAGTTCGCTCGAGGTGAGCGCATCTGGTCCTATTGCTCCCGCGCATCACAACATCATGCGTGACGACACCCCGCGTGCCGCGGAGGATCAGTTGGCGGGGAAGGAGGAGGCGATTCGTGCCGCATTCCCGAAACGTGAGGGCGACTATAATGCTGTGCGCAAGATACTACAGAAGGACGAATAACTATGGAAACCACACTCGCACAGCTCTCGATTACTGAGGCCGCAAAGAAGCTCAAGGCTAAGGAGATAACCTCACTCGACCTCGCGCGTGCTTGTCTTATCGAAATTCAAAAGAGAAACACGTCTCTCAACGCCTACCTCGAAGTCTTTGCCGATGCCGAAGCACAGGCAAAAGCTGCGGATGCGCGTCGTGCGCAGGACGAGAAGGAAAAGAAGGAGAGCCACCCGTTACTCGGCATCCCGCTCGCCATCAAGGACAATATCTTGATCGAGGGGCGCATCGCGAGCGCCGCGTCGAAGATGCTCGAGCACTATGTCGCAAGTTATGACGCGACCGTTATCAAAAAATTGAAGGCTGCTGGCGTCGTCTTTCTCGGTCGCACCAACATGGACGAGTTCGCGATGGGCGGCTCGACCGAAAACTCCGCTTTTGGGCCAACGAGGAACCCGCTCGACGAAGGGCGAGTCCCCGGTGGATCCAGTGGTGGCTCAGCGGCAGCGGTCGCGGGACACTTGGCGCTTGGCGCGCTTGGTACCGACACTGGCGGCTCCATCCGCGAGCCAGCGAGCTTTTGCGGGTTAGTGGGGCTCAAACCAACCTACGGTGCGGTCTCGCGCTTCGGTGCGATAGCAATGGGTTCGTCGCTCGACCAGATCGGCCCACTCACTAAGTCAGTGGAGGATGCGGAGATCATATTCAACACGTTGCGTGGTATCGACCCGCTCGATAGTACGACGATAGGAGAAGGGGAGTATGCCGCGCGTCCACGTCGCAAACGTGTCGGTGTGCCGCGCCATCTGCTCAAAGAAGGAGTCGATGCGGACGTGCTCGCACAGTTCGACCTGGTGCTCACGAAGCTTCAAACGCAGGGGTATGAACTCGTCGATGTCGAACTCCCCTCGGCTGGGCTCGCGCTCGCAGTGTACTACATCATCATGCCAGCCGAGAGTTCGACGAATCTCGCGCGCTATGACTCCATCCGCTACGGCCTGTCGCTCAAAGGAAAAGATCTTACCGAAGATTATGCAAAGTCGCGTGCGGCTGGCTTCGGTCCCGAAGTGCGCCGTCGCATCATCCTCGGTACCTACGTGCTCTCGGCCGGATACTATGACGCCTACTATGGTAAGGCGGGGCTCGCGCGACAAAAGCTCACCGATGAGGTCACGCGAGCGCTCGAGACCGTCGACGCTATCGTTGTCCCGACCGCTCCGTGTCCGGCGACCAAGATAGGCGAGAAGTCCGACCCGCTTTCTATGTATCTCATGGACATCTTCACTGTGACCGCCAACCTCACTGGTAACCCGGCGCTCTCGGTCCCGATGGGCACCGTGACGCGCGAAGGGAAGACGCTCCCCGTCGGTATCCAACTCACTGCGGCACATGGCGATGAAGCTGCACTGTTCGAACTAGGGAAGAAAATCCAAAACCTAGGGTAAAATAGAGGGGATGCTCCCCAGCTTAAATCTCGAGTACATATTTGCGAAGATGTTCCAGGCGCTCACGAGCGTCCCTGTCGACGTGCAGGCACTACCCAGTACGTTCATCTTTCTCGTCGAAACGGTCGCGACCATCGGCATGGTACTTGCGGTGGTGTTGCTGGTGATGCTCATGTACGTGCGCATACGACTGATCCAGGTCGAGCATCACGGGTTCCTGGTGATCGAAGAGCGCGAGCGCGCGAAGCGGCAGCAGGATGTGCATGCCGCGAAGAACCTGCGTTGGGAGATGGTGTCGGGGCTTGCGTCCTCGTCCAGCGAAAGTGATTGGCGGCGAGCGATATTGGAGGCCGACATCATGCTTGCCTCGCTCCTGTCGGAGCGTGGGTATCCAGGCGAGACGCTGGGTGAGCAACTCAAGCAGGCGAACCCGCTCCAGTTCACCACGCTCGACCTCGCCTGGGAGGCCCACCGCATGCGCAATGCCATCGCCCACCTTGGCGACGCGTTCCCCCTTTCGCAGCGAGATGCGACCGCCACGATCAACCAATATCAGCGGGTATTTGAAGAATTTGACTATATTTGATACAATAGCGTTATCAGAGCGCAGGCTCAGGATAGCGGGGTGGAGCAGAAGTAGCTCGTCAGGCTCATAACCTGAAGGTCGTCGGTGCAATTCCGGCCCCCGCAACACGTAAGGTCTCTCTGGCTGGTTTGTATATACTACGTGCATGCTCGTGTCGCTCAACCATATATCCAAGTCGTTCGGGACGCACCAGATCC
This sequence comes from Candidatus Adlerbacteria bacterium, assembly GCA_903851045.1. Classification (GTDB taxonomy): domain Bacteria; phylum Patescibacteriota; class Minisyncoccia; order Phycocordibacterales; family SBAW01; genus GWA1-54-10. The sequence goes on along the minus strand of CAINNF010000023.1, from coordinate 8,419 downwards.
TTTCCGACATTTCATGCACGATCGAGAGAGGTGACCGCATCGCGCTCATCGGGCCGAATGGTGTGGGGAAGTCGACCTTTTTGCAGATCATCGCCCGAGAGCTCGCGCCTGACGGTGGCGAGGTGCGGTATGTAAAGAACGTACGAGTGTCGTTCGTGCCGCAGGAGCGCGACGTCTCCCGCGAGGGGAGCGAGCGGTACAGTGTGGGCGAATCACGGCGCACGATGCTCGAAACTGCGCTTGCTCAAGAGGCGGAGGTGTATCTGCTGGACGAGCCGACCAATAACCTCGACGCAGACGCACTCGCATGGCTGGAGCGCAAGATCAAAAGTTCGAATGCGGCGTTCGTCTTCGTGTCGCACGACCGCGCGTTCTTGGACTCGGTCGCGAACAAGATATGGACGCTCGATGAACAAGAGCGCACGCTGGAGTCGATGAACGCGACTTACTCGGCATACTTGGCAGAGATGGAACGACGGCGCGAGTATCATATTAAGACATATGATGAACAGCAGGAAGAGGTCGAGCGTCTGACCGAATTGGTGCGACGAAAGAAGGATGATGCGGCGCGCGGCGACACGTTCGAGCCGAACGATAAGGACAAACTGACCAAGGGATTTTTTCGCGATCGCGCCCGCGGCTCGGCCATGCAGGTCAAGGCGACGAACTCGCGGCTCGCGGCGATCGAGCAGCTTGAACGCCCCACACAGCGTGAGCCGATGACTATCCTGCTTGACCCTAAAGCGGATGGCGGCACACTCGGTATCGAGCTTGTGGACGTGGTGTATCGATACAAAAACGCAGATGGCACGGCGGGTAGCGCAGGAGTTGGCCCGTGCACGCTGCGTGTGCCGTACGGCCAGCGCATCGGCATCATCGGCAAGAACGGCTCGGGCAAGTCGACCCTGCTGAAGCTCCTCACTGGCCTACTTGTGCCCGACTCGGGCGAAGTCACGCGCGGCTCGCACTGCCGCGTCGGCAACCTGCTCCAAGAGTATGAGTCGCTCCCACAAGATGACACGGTACTCGAGCTGCTTGCGTCGGAGTCGGGTCTCAAAGATGCGCTCGCGGTCAATCTGCTCAAAAAATTCGGCATCTCATATCGCCTCTGCGCACAGCCAATCCATCACCTGAGTCCCGGCCTGCGCGCGCGACTCCTCCTCGCGCTCTATGCGGCACGCTCGGTCAACGTTCTCGTCCTCGACGAGCCGACCAATAACCTCGACCTCGATGCCCTCCACGCGCTCGAAGAACTCCTCCAGTCTTACACCGGCACCGTCGTCCTCGTCTCCCACGACCGCGCACTCATCAAGAACACCCACCTCGATGAGCTCTACCGAATGGAGAAAAGGGAGTTGCGCCAGCCTCGTTGAGACAAATATGATGAATATGGACAACAATTTTTTCTTGAAGAGAATTTCTGAGACCACTTCAGAGATTTATCCATTAGATAGATTGTTGCCAATTGAGTCTGTTTACATGATTTCTTTGCAAGAGTATGAGAAATCTTCCGATAAAAATCTTTTTTTCAGAGATCGAAAATATCAGCGTTTACGTGAGGGTTATTTCGCAATGTTTGTAGCGGTTGCGCTGCAAGATTATTTTAATTATCCACACTATCTTGTGTTTCCAACTAATCCGGACAATGACGTCTATATCGCATATAGGTTACCTGGAGAAACAAATGAAAAGATGGGGGCATATCCGTTCGACATTAAAGAATATACGAATTGGTCGTCCACTTTTGATAAATTTTTGCAAAAAAACGTACTCCCTAAATTAGAGGCCTACAGCATTGCTGTATCAACCTACAGAAAAATTGACGGTAATGACATAAAATCTTTAATTGATTACCTACAATCAAAAAATCTTTCCACCGGAGTATGGTTTTTGGGTTCTCCAACGGAGGAGGATCAAGGTTACGACATTTCTAGCGTGACTATTGTCAACAAAGACGGAATTTTGTACGAAAAAGTAATAGATCTAAATGATTGGATTGATAAGACTAGGCCAATTGTTGTATTTCAAGACATAATCCGATTCAAGTAATCCGTGTCCGCCTATGCATACTTACCCAATATATAGCGCAAGAGTTTTGTAGGAGTGGGGGACAGGGTTCATTTACAAAACAGATAAAAAAAGTATACTGCTGGCTAAGGCAGAGGGGGTTCACTGCGAATGCGGGGGGCCCCCTTGCCCCTACCTAGGTTTTTTCTTATATGGGAAAAAGGTTGGGGTACAGGCGTATTTTGTTATAACCAGCTCGGGGGTAAGGTCGTTGTGGAGCATCTTTTCGGTCTTGCCGAGATAGTGCCTCGCGAGGCATGACAATAGGAGGTCGATGACCTGCAGACCGTTTATGTTCTCTTTCTTGTTGACGAGCTTGAACGTCGTCCGGGCTATGACTTCGTCAGTGGTGTAGAATCGTATGCCAGTCTTACAAAACCGGTCGTATTCGGAGAGTAATTCCGGATCCAATTCTGCGCCGCGGCGTTCTGCATATATCGAGTTGGTTGTGTTGCCGCACCTGATGACCCTGTTAAGGATATTTTCGAACGAAAAGAAATATGAGTCGGTTGGTAGGACGTAAGTTTCGACCAAATCTTGTTTTCTGATAAAACAGGCGATGATGGTAAAGTCGAACGCGCTCACTACTCTCGTGTCGAACGCTTCGAAAAATCGACGACGAGTGTCAGGGTCGGACATGATTATATTCCTTGAGTCGCTTCTCGCGTGGATCGGCCGCTTGAGTTCGGAGGAGTGGAGGATAAAAGCCCCATCGTCGTTAAAGAACTCCTTTTTGATCGCACAGATTTCAGCGTCCATGCGCTGGTACTCCTCCTCAGAAATCATGAGTGCACCCAGCCCGAAAAGAGGATACGTCGGGTCGATCTTGTTGAGGTTGTGGTCGCCCGTTTCGTCAATGTAGACCAGCATGTCGGGATTCTACCCCAAATCTTTTTATAGCAAAACCGTGGCGCTTGTTGTGATGGCCACTGGACGGTGGTGTGCTGTATCCCTCTTGCCTACGCCATAGGCAGTCCAAGTGTTCGCCAGGTGGAGGTGCCGCCGGTGATGCTGAAGGCTTTGATGCCTGCGGCTACCAGTGTAGAGGTTGCGGTCGCGCTGCGTCCGCCTGACTGACAGATCACATATACCTCGGCGAACCGTTGTAGCTTCTCTATCTGTGCCGGGTTGATCTCGCCAAGTGGGAGATTGACCGCTCCTGTCGCGTGACCACCTTTATATTCGGCGGGTGAGCGTACGTCGATAAAACCGATCGTCGTATCTTTGACCTTGGTCGCGGCATCTGCTGCCGCTATGGTCGGGACGGAGGTGAATGGCCACATAGGAACATCCTACCATGTTGCGCATCTTTATTTTATATAAGCGGACAAACGTAAGAAAAAACGATAGAGCTATTGGGATCGCTGCGATATAAAAAAATGAGGCGGCTTACTTGCTTGGTAAGCCGTCCCCAACGAACATTTCATCCCTTATCCTAGGCTAAGGCACGTCAGTAGCTATGTCGCATGTTCGAGGTTACTGCTCCGCCGCCCGATCAATGTCGGAGAGGACCACTCCATTGGGGTGGCACGATGCGTCTCTCGCTTCTGCGGCTGCTCGCAATCTCGCGCGTGTCGCTTCCCGTGCCAACCTCTCGGCTGCGATCGTGGGCAAGTGATGAACTTCACCACCTTCTCCCGCGAACCTGAACTTCGAATCCTCGGAACCGTAAGCCATGTGATGTCCCTACTAGCACCTGACGCAAGGAGGATACCCGCGCCTGTCGCATAGTAGGATAGATGCCTCATTTCGTCAACCTTCATGAGTGGGTAATGTGCTCACGTTCACCGGTCGAATGTGCGCAGAGACATTGTCGCCGTGCACTTGGTTGTATACACTTGACGTATGACAGATCAAACACAGCTAGGCACTTCGGTACCCCCTTTGAAACCAAGTTGGGGTATGCTCGCGCTTGGGTCGTTCTCGACCCCCGAACAGGCGACCTTTATTCGTCAGGTGTATGGGTGGATGTGTGCCGGGTTGGTGGTAAGTGCTATCGTCGCAGGCTGGGTTGCCGCGACACCTGCGGTCGCGACGCTCGTCCTAGGGGATCGTCTCGTTTTCTACGCGCTCCTTCTCGTCGAACTGGTCGCGGTCATATTTCTTTCGCGTATGGTGCATCAGATATCCAGCACTCTCTCTTCGATCGTGTTCCTGCTGTATGCTTCACTGAATGGTCTGACGCTCTCGGTCATATTCTTCGTGTTCACGATCGGCTCGATAGGGGAGGTGTTCTTGTTGACCGCCGGGATGTTCGGTGCGATGAGTCTGTATGGGTTTGTGACGAAGCGGGACCTGACGACGGTGGGACATCTCGCAGGTATGGCGCTCCTTGGTCTGGTGGTCGCGATGCTCATCAATCTCTTTTTTATGAACGATACCGCAGGTCTGGTCCTCGCGTGTGTGGGTGTCGTGGTGTTCGTCGCGCTTACTGCGTACGATACGCAAAAGTTGAAGTGGTTGTACGAACAAGGCCGCACCGAAGGCTCCGATGGAGAGAAGAAAGAGGCAATTAACGGGGCGCTCACGCTGTACCTCGACTTCGTCAACTTGTTTCTCGATCTCCTGCGCATCTTCGGCCGACGACGATAGGAGGGAGTCTACGGCACTGTCATGGTGACCGACCACGACAAGGACCGCCCAGCATTTTTTGCTGGGCGGTGAGTGAGCTAGTGGGGCATCACGGTGAGGTGTTCAGGTAGCACGCGTGCGATGAACGGCAGGTCGTGGAGTTGGGTCGGGTCGCTGGTCATGATCAGACAGCCGTGCCCAGGCAGGTTGACGTGCACGTTGGTCGTCGAGCGGTCGGGGATCGTTGCGAGTACCGCCGCCACCTCTTCGAGCGCGCCGCAGGGTAGCACGTGCGTCGTGGTCGGTGCGTCCGCGAGATAGACGTGGGCGTGCAGCATGAAGCGTATGTTCGGCAACGCATCATAGAGTCGCAGTTGCACGGGTGCGTCCACGGAGGGTTTGTGTTCTCCCCAGTAGAGCACCGCATCATCCGCTTGTTGGACCGCGACGAAGGCCGAAGCGTCGATGTAGCGCTTGTCGACGTTGCGCCGTGAGACGAAGACGGTATTGGTCTCGTCTCGAAATGACGGGAAACCGCGCTCGCACCTGAAGGATGCGTTCCCGAGGAAACGAGTGACCGACGGCTCCGGTACGATGAGTTCGTGGAAGACTCCGGCGTAGCGCCGCACGATGTCGAAGAAGGTCGGCTGGTCGGGGACGGTGAGCGGGGTTGTCGACACCTGTCGGGTTCCTTGGCGAGTAACGGCGCGCAGCGCTTCCAAACGTCCCGCAAGCATCGAAGCCATTTGTTTGATATCTGTCGTGTGGTCTTGCCAGATGACTCCCATAACGTCCAGCAGTCGTGCACTGATTCGCCCCTGTGCTCGCCTGAAGTCGATACACAGGTTCGCATGCAGTCCCAACGCGCGGTTGAGCAACTCGTGCAGGGTGTATTCGTCCTGGTTGCGCTTCGCGACGACGAGCAGTGCATGCGGGTGCACGAGCTTAACTTGGCGATGCTTGGGGAACTCGTTCGGAACGTTCGGGATCCAGACGATCGCCTGGTATCCCGCAACTCCCTTTTCAAGGATGTATCCGGAAAGGTGTTCGATAGTGCCGCCGTTGTAGAGCGCGACGACGGCACCTGAGTCGCGCAGAGCATCGGCGAACTGTGTCACGTATGACGAGGCTCTCCCGCCAGTGGTGTCCCAGTCTCCGCCAACGATCACGACGGTGATGGGTCGAGGGGTAGCGTCACGCATGTCGTCCTCCAACATGTAAAGATCGAACTGTCGTCAGCATACGGCACTTGCGCCGAAGTGCCAGATATGTTTATTATAATTTATAAACACATATGACCCATATCACCGCAGCGCTCACCTCCTTTGGATTTTCCGCGACCGAAGCCGCAGTGTATGAGGCCGGACTACGGCAGGGTGCATGTACTGTCGCAACGTTGAGTCGCCTGCTCGGTATGAACCGGGCCACCACCTATCACCACCTGCATGTGTTGGAGCAACGGGGTCTCGCCCACAAACGTATGGAGAACGGGCGACTCGTCGTCACCATGGCGAGAGAGGAGGGGTTAAGAGCGCTCTTTAACTTCGAGGAGGCGCAGTATAAGGAGCGTAAGGAGCGATTGCTCGAAGTGTGCGCCAAGCTCCCGGCCCCAAAGGCAGCTGAACGCATGCCTGATGTGCAGTATTTTTCGGGACTCGCGGGTATCCGTATGGCGCTGGAGATCGCCTTTCGTACCAAGAGCACGCACTGGGACATATTGGCCCCCAAGAAGAACTTCTTTTCGGACATCGACGAAGCGTACGCGGCGTACTACTTGAAAGAGCGAAAGGACCGTCGTATCACCTCACGGTCCCTGTGGGAGAAGACGTCGGAGAATGTGCGTGTCAGTCGTGATGTGATCAAAGAGCGACAACCAAGATTCATACCCAAGGTGCATATGCTGCCGTTCCATGCGGTACTGATCCTCTTCGACACGCGTGCGTTGTTCATCTCGTCCGTACGCGAGATGCAGGCGGTACTCATCAACTCGGCCGACATCAGCTCGACGCTCCAGATGCAATTCAACGTACTGTGGGAATTGAGCGAAGTGCCCGCGAGCAAATGATATACAAAAAAGCCCCGACCGAAGTCGGGGCTGTGGTCAGGGAACCGTGTCACTCAAGCGCGGCGATCGCCGCACGAAGTTCGAGCAGGTAGTTAACGTAAAGATGCCCGACGCTATAGGAGTCGGTTCCTTGCCCCTTCTCTCCGCCGAAGCGCTGTTTGAATGCACAGTACCCCTCGTCGTCGATGCCCGCCTCCATGAGAAGTTTGAGCAGTTCGTGTTCGGGGGCGAGCAGTTCAGCGGCATCGTCGATGAGCTTAAAGGTGGCGCTCGTATCTTCCGCGATGCCGGTCATGTGGTCGTCCTTTCAGATGGGAGGTCTATCAGCAATCTGCCGTGATAGTTGTGGTAGCCAATCCTCCTCCCGCTCACATTCTCGATACGCTCGCCACCAGCGAACTGTCGAAAGGATGAGTCTGGCTGCACTTCGTTGATGTAGATGCGTCCGCCGTCGGTACTTACTACGAAAGCGGGTCCGCGACCGCCATTGAATCGCTGTTGTTCGACGTACGCGATATGCAGTGCGTACTTGAGGAAGAGGATCACCTCCTGCGGGTACTGACCATCATAGGACATCATCCACACAGCGTCTCCCTTGAAGTAGATGATGGTTGTGCCGAAACTGTCGTTGGAGTGCGGTGTCGTAAACCACAGGTCGACGACCGTATAGTCGCCCCACACAAAGGTGATGGTTTTAGAGCCAGGAAGTCCAGGGACCCGCTGTTTGGGGACGCTCTGGGCATATCCGTTCGCCATCGCCAAGAAGAAAGCCGTTTCGATATCCGTGATATTCGGCAGCATAGCCAGCACCTCGCTAAGGACAGGTCAAAGAGCCTGCCGGGAAATATGTCACAAAAGGATCAAAAAGGGAAGCGCCTGCGCTCATGCGGACCTGACATATGAAAACCCGTCTCGCGGCGTGCCGCGAGACGGGTTCGAGCGTTAGGGGAGTCGTTGCAAGGCTTCGACAATCGTGCGCATGAACGGTAAGAGGGTGTTCGCATCCATCGGGCGTCCGCGCCCATGCTCTTGTCGATGGGTCGACGTTCGAATCCGCGAAGTTATATATCCTCGGTTCATCAGAAGAAAGCCCGCACCCTTGTGGGGTGCGGGAGTTGGGTGGGGCGGTGGCTTAGACCTCGATGGTTCGCAGCGCGTCGCGTAGCGTCGCGAGAGCGTCGAGACTTGTGCGGAGCTGGGTCAGCTGAGTCTTGAGCTTAGCTTGGTTCGTGACAATATCGTCGGGGTCGGCCATATCGTCGATGGTGTTGCCGATCTCGGCCTGGAGGTCGATGATTGACCTGATGGACGTGTCGATATCATCATCATCATCCGGGCCGACGAGCTCGAGCTTCTTTTTGATATCCTCCAACCGTGCCTTGAGTGCGACCAACTTCGGGAGTTTGGCCGTGATAGCTTCGACATCCGTCGCGAGGTCAGCGGCATTGGTCTGCAAGTCGTCGACTTGAGACTCGAAGTTACCGAAGTCGATCTGGCCGAGCGAAGTCTCGATCTCCCCTGCCGTCTTGATGACTGCATCCCGAACGCGAGCAACTTCTCGTAGCGCTGCAACTGTCTGTAATAATTTCAAGCGTTGTTGACACTTTTGATGAAATTCTCAAGCCGTCCCAGCGGTGTCGTCCCGATCGACAGATGCTCTCGTGCGGTGTTGTACCAGTCCACGTAGGCGTACAGATGCCGTCGTCGATGGTCACG
>CAINNF010000022.1 GCA_903851045.1 Candidatus Adlerbacteria bacterium | reverse complement strand
TCGAACCGTATGGAGAGTTTGAGGCAGATCCTGATGGAGATGTTTCAAAGATCAAGTTGATCGACCCGAAAGAGTACAAAGCATACATACACTGGGGAGAGATCGGCGATCACCTCATGGCTCGAGCTTTGGAAATGAGGGGGCGGTACAGAAAGCGGCAACTTCAGGCTGGTGGAGCCGATTCCAGTGACTCGGAACGGTGAACTCTTCTGGAAACTCACGGTTACCCAGCGCGACTCGTACGGAGGATGAGATAGTAACTTATATCTCTCTTATATAAAAAGCCTCCGATGGTGAGTCGGAGGCCGGCTTCGTACTGAGGTCTTCAGTCGACGATGTACAGCTTTGGGAAGAGTGTGGGTTCCCGGTTATATGCGCGGCGTAACGCGCCGTCCATTTTTGGTTCGATGGCTGTTGTCACTGTTTCCGCGATAGATTTGGGTCCTGGCTGGATTGTCAGCAATACCGCGGTGACGAACAGAAACAGCAACAGCGAACCTGCGGCATCCACAACGCCGGAGTTCCAGTATTGGTACAATACGACCGCAGTAGCGAACAATCCCCATGGCGGCAGTCGACGGTTACGGATGCGAGGCCACGGGTTAATCTCAATGACTTGCAAGTTCGTCAACACACTGCCACGCACATATGATCCATCCGCCATAAAGAAGATGATCTTCAGTATCGCATCCATGAGAAGGAACATGCAGAACCCAAGAATCCGCACGAGCGTCATGGCAACGAAGAGGCCGATAAACAATCCAAAAGATATGTATCGACCACTCGGTTCAGGGAAGCCCTCTATCTTCCCCGCTTCGCGTCCGAACACGAACTTGTAGAGTCGCGACGAGCGCTTGAGAATCAACGAGCTACTCACGGTTGTCTCCTTTGAAGTGGCGTGCCAGGGGTGCGCTAATTTCAGCTGATAGGATGGTATCATATATCGAAAAAAACGGTACTCTTTTGTATGTTTGCCTGGGCTCGCGAAAGCGGGTCTGGGGATAGTGGGAGAGCTGCTATACTGGACGCATGTCACTTGAGCGGCAGAAAAAGATCGTATATAAAACTCCGGCACAGACCATGGAAGAAGAAGACCGGTCGCCACAACATACCTTTGATTTGATCGTCGATGGAGAGAAAATTGGCGGAGCAGAGGTCGATTACTTTTCAAAGCCGATCCCTCTATATCAATTAACCGACCTGTATGTCGATTTTGAACAGAAAGGTAACACATACGCATCGCAGCTCATGGAGCAAGTCGAGGCGTTCTTGCGAGAGAAAAAGAAACCCGGCGTTCTTGTGGAAGCCATCATAGAAGGTGACAAAGCGGTCGGTATGTATGAACGTAGAGGCTGGCAAAAAGTATCATCCGAAAATTTGTATGTGTTCAATTGGCCGGAAGACGTTCCCCTGACCGTGTTGACCGGGTATCCATTTCGTTATACCGATCTTACAGAACGACCGAGTCATCGACAGATGCCGTAATGGTAAAAATCCCACCCAGAAGCATGGTGCTTCCGGGTGGGACTCTGTTCGTGAAGTGTGGCGGTTGTGTGACTAGACACGAACTGCGATATAAGCGAGTGGGCTCACGGCATGAACTTTGTACTTGTTGTACAATGGGTTCATTGTAATTCAAATGTATAGATCACTATGAACAGGATGGAGATCGAGACATACCGCGCCGCGTTCAGGGAAATGATATGCAACGAGGAGCTGCTGATACATAGAAGATTGACCTGGCTTCTTGCCGTGCAGGCTTTTCTGTTCACGGGACTATTTAATACGGTGAGCACGGCTCGATATTCTTGGGTGGTGCTGATGGCTGTAGCGGGTGCGTCGATATCGATGTTGATCTTGTCGGCTTTGCTTGCAAGTGTGACGGTGTTTGGGAACATCAATGCTGGCTGGCTGAAGATACGGCCACAAGAGTACGAGGGGCCGGACATTTTTGGCATGGCACCACCTTTTGTGGAAGGCAAGTTCGTGCCAGAGCCGTACATGTCTTCGGAAAACGCCGTCGCGTTCATTTTGTGGATCTTTTGGTTCGTCATCTTTATTCTCTATTTTTTGAAAGCGCATATGTGTTTTCTCTGGTCATGTTTATCCGTGGCTGCGATGGTGGTGAATTTTGTCGGAGTCTGTTGGTTTTGGTTTATGCAGACGAAGTTCCCGAAACGTTCGTAGGGTGTCGTGAGCGACAACCTCTGTGGGGTACGTACCGCACCCGTCGTCGGTGAGTCGTGTACAGGGTCATGTGGGGACAATAAGGAGCGAGCGATCTTCGTCGTGGTTTAATGTGTGCAGTATGGAACTCTTTTTGATTATCGGTGGTATCGGGGCGTTTCTCTATCTACACATGCGCGTTTCGGACCTTGAGCGTCGACTCGCGTCGCGAGATAGCGAACAGGCCCCGCCATCAACACAGCCGACGCAACCGCTCGTAACTGCGCCTGTCAATGATCAGGTCGCCCCTGTGCCGCCACCGGGGTACTACGATGCTCCAGTAATATCCACGCCATCTGCACCTGCCGAACAGACGACGTTCGATGAGGAGACGGGTGGTAGATGGTTGGGGAGGGTCGGTATAGCGGCTATCTTCATCGGCATCGCCTTCTTCCTTAAGTATGCGTTCGATACGAACTTGATAACCATCGTCGGCAGAGTCGTGCTCGGGGTCATCGCGGGCGGTATCTTTATCGGGGCAGGGCAGTATCTGCGCCAGAAATATGCGGCGTATGCCTACCTGCTCGTCGGAGGTGGTGTGGCCGTGCTCTACCTTAGTTTCTATGTTGCGTTCGCGCTCTACCAGCTCGTTTCGCAGCCGGTCGCGTTCATGCTCATGATTCTCGTGACCGCGGGCACTATCGTGCTCAGTATCATCGATGATTCAGAGCCTCTTGCGGTACTTGCGGTGCTCGGCGGGTTCGCGACGCCGTACCTCATAGCATCGGGACAGAACGATCCTCTCAGCTTGTTCACGTACGTGACGATACTCAACATCGTCGCCCTCGTGGTCGCGATGCGAAAGGACTGGGTGGTGCTCACCTACTTGTCGTTCGTGGGCACCGGGTTTCACTTTGTTATCTGGTACGCGAAGTACTATTCGCCCGACCAACTGTCGGTCGCGCTGACGTTCCTATCGATCTTTTTCGCGATCTACCTCGGCTTGCCCCTCGTCCGTAATTTCATGGGGGTGGGGCAGATGAGTGGAGACGACCTCGCGCTCGTGACCGTCAACGCCTTCGGCTATTTTAGTGTCGCGTACTTCTTGCTGAACCCGACGCAGCACGACATACTCTGGGTGGTCGCGCTCCTGCTTGGTGCCGTCTACTACATGCTCGCGTACGTGATCCACAGCAGAGGCAAAGCGGATGCCTGGACGGCCCAGTATTATGCGGGTATAGCGACCATCTTCGTGACGCTCGCTATCCCGCTGAAACTCGACCATTCATGGATAACACTGGCATGGTTGGCCGAAGCGGCGCTGCTCTATGTCATCGCGTTTAGGAATGCGTACGCAAGTCTTAAAGCCTACGCCGCTGGGGCATACGTGCTTGGTGTCAGTAAACTGTTCTTCGACTGTGCACTGTCTGGTAGTCTGCACCAGACCCCATTCTTCAACGAGTACGTCGCCCTGTTCCTGGTGGCTATCGCGGTGGCGTACACGGCATCGTATCTCTATCACCACTACGGCACGAATGAAGGTGGTAGTGATGCGGTGATTGCTTCGACGTTCTTCGTCGTTGCGAACGTGCTCAGTATCTATATGCTCACTTCGCAAGTCTCGGCCGTATACAACGACCAGATGCAAGGGTACCTCGGCCAGTACGGGTATGGAAACACGACCGACCTCGCGAATCAGCGCAATACCGCCGTATCGATCGTGTGGTCGGCATACTCCATCCTTCTGATCATCGTCGGGTTCGGCGCGAAGCTGCGCATCGCGCGCATACTCGGACTCGTGTTCTCCTTTTTCACGGCCTGGATCATATTCATCGAGGTCTGGAGTTTCGGCGACGTGTACCGCATCATCGCGTCGATAGTCTTCGGTTCCGTGGCCCTGCTCGGTTCCTTCTTGTACGTCAGATATAGTCAGCGCATCAAAGCATTGTTGCAGTGACGGATCGTTGCTAGGCTCGTCGTGTTTGGAGTATAGTATGCATCATGCGTGAAGGACCATCATCACGACCAGCCACTTCGATACTTGAGGGCAACAAAGTGCCACTGAGGCGCACACAAGTCGTCGCGAGTATGCGCACGGGCTCGGTGGCCGACTCGCTTCTTGGCAGGTATCTCCACATGCGCTGGAACGAACTGCGGGGCCAGGATGCATTGGATGCACAGTTGCAACTTATCATCGAGACGGCGGAGATATATCGGGATGCCGGGTACGTCACTGCGGCGATACAGGCGTTCGAGGACGCGAAGGAGTTCGCCCAAAACATCGGGTCGAGCGAACTTGCCGCAGACTGTGCACGAGAGGTCGGTGAGTTGGAAAGGACGCTACACTAGCGCACCGTCGGGCGTATTTTCGATATATACTGTATCCGATATGAGGACCATCATATACCGGGTGTCCGCGGTCTATCTGTTACTTTGTTTCTTCGTGCTCATCAATCTGTTCGCTGGGGTCGACCCGTTCCCATACTCGATATACCTCCTCTTTACCACTCCGATAGCGGCCGCGACACTGTTGTATGCGGTGCCGCCGACCACTGGTCGGACCGGGACGATTATGTCGCGATTATCGGGCATCTTCCTGTTCGTGGGTAGTGTCGGTGTGAGTTCGCCGTTTCTCGCCCCGATGCTGTGTTATGTCTTCCATGGACTGCGGGACGCATCCATCTGCTCCAATCTTTTTGTTACCTATGCGGCGCTGTTGGTCCCGTCGATACTGGTCCTGCTGTTGAGCATGGTCGGATTTTTTACAGTGAACTGGCGTGCGTGGAAGTCGCGCTCCCCAGACCCGGTGCGAAGGAGGTGGGTGCATATGCTCACCATCGGCATCGTCTGTGTCTTGGCCGTCGTGATGGCCGCGAATTATGTTCGCAACGCGCATCAAGCGCAACAGATCGAACGACGCTGAATATATATGAGATTTCCTCGATTCACACGAAAAAAAGAGCGACGGATTACTGAACTCTTTCGCCTCAGCGTGATAGCGAAAGGGGTCGTATCTGCTACGGAGATCATCGCGGGCTTGTTCGTGCTGGTGGTCCCTCTCTCCACGATTACCGACCTGGTAATCCGTCTCGCACAAGGTGAACTTGATGAAGACCCGACCGACTTCGTCGCGACGCATCTTGTCGCGCTCGCGCAGCAGGTCTCGGTCTCCAGCAACCTGTTTGTCGCGGTCTACTTGCTCAGTCGTGGACTCATTAAGCTTGGTCTCGTGGTCGCACTGTTAAAAAATCAACTGTGGGCATACCCGGCATCGCTCGTCGTCTTGGGGTTATTTATCCTCTACCAGGTGTACCAACTCGTCATTCTCTTTTCACCGCTTCTACTCGCGCTCACGATCTTCGACCTGTTCGTCATGTGGTTCATCTGGCGCGAGTATGAGGTCGTTCGCTCCCACCAGGTGGGCCGGGTATAAAGTAAGGCGGGCCGATGCGTATGTGCTTGCTCACAAAGTTTATCCTGTATCATGGGTGTATAATTGAACCTAGCCATTACATATGAGACGAATAGGAAAACTGATCTTTTGGGTAGGTATCGGCACTGTGCTCGCTGGGTTTGTCTACGGTATCGTCGTTGTTGCTTCAAGGCAGCACGCTACACAAGGGGGTTCGGAGGCAGTAGCTATAGGAACTCTTGTATTGTTCGGAGGACTGTTCGCACTTATTGGTGGCGTTGTGTATATCATCGCAAGAGTGCGAGGCGCTCCTCAGCCTGTGGTGGGAGCGCCATCGGTATTGGAACCGACTCCTACGCCAGATGCTCCTAGTGTACAAGAAGCAGCGCCTGTGCAGTCACATTGGGCGCGAGTCAAACATATTCTGTATAGAGCATCTATCGTAGGTCTTTTCTTGGTCTGGCTTGTACATCTCAACGCAGATTCGTTGGTGACGTTGCATGGGTTCCGCAGTATCTTTGTGAATCTATCAATCGTCTACCTGATAGGGCTTCCGGTCCTATCGCTTCCGCTGCTTTTGTGTGCACCAGAGGTGCGACGAAGATGGGTAAAGATCGTGAAGGGCGTGTTTGGCACGTGTGTCGCGCTCGGATCGATCGGCACGCTACTACCAATAGCTCTTGCATACTTTTGCGTACCTCTCTTTAGTCCGCACGACCCGACCGGATGTGCGGACTCGCTCCTTGTGTTTGGTATGGGAATTCCTCTGGCTCAATTCGTAAACGGTTTTGGCCTCGTGGGATATCTCGCGATACATTGGCGTGCTCTTTTGTCTCAGTCCGCCTACCCGACACGTCGAAAGTGGTGGAATGGTATTATGCTCGTTTGTGTCGGCGTCGCAGTGGTACTTGTTTTGTGCAGTATCGGCTACAGTCAAGATCTGGCAGGGCATGTATCTTCGCAATATACGAAAGAATTCACAACTGCTTCAAGCGCACCGAGCGGGATGCTTGTTCCCACTCCACAAGCGATACCTGTGGGGTTTCAAGAAAGTGGCCACGGCTTTTCCGAGGGGAGCTATAGTTATCTGTATACATCCACATCGAGTAAGTATGTGTCAATTCGAATTCAAGAAAAGCTCGATATGGTGGACGATGACTATAAGAGCAACACAGCACTGCAGTCACAAATGACTCTTGGCGAGCCGATTCCACCGAGAGATTTCGCCTTTGGTGGGTCGCCCGGTATCGTATATACACTATCTCCCATGGATGCGTCTGATATGATCTCGTATGATTTGCATTGGAATGACAGTGGCAAGGATCTGCGGATAGAGGCTACGCATGTATCCAAGACAAGTATCACACCAGACACCCTCATCCACATGCTCAACACCTTTGTTCGGCAGCCGTAACTTATAAAGAGGGTCGCGCGTAAACCAGTGGTACACTAGAGGGTAATATATGAAGAAACTGAGCGTCATTGGCGTCATCGTTTTGGTAGCGCTCGCGGCAGTGGGGTTCTATTGGTTTCGCTCGGCGCACCCACCGTCGTATACGACGGTGGGTGTCGCGAAGGGCTCCATTACGCAGCAAGTGCTCGCGAGCGGGAACGTCGCAGCGCCGACGACCATCAATCTCCAGTTCCAAGGCAGCGGCAGGTTGACCATGGTTGGTGTGCAGGTGGGTGACCATGTGCGGGCGGGCGGCGTGCTTGCACGGCTTGACACCTCGGTGCTCGATGCACAACTTGCACAAGCGCAGGCAGCGGTCGCCGCGCAGCAAGCGCAGTTCACTACACTACAACAAGGTACGCGCCCCGAGCAGCTCGCAGTCGCGCAGTCCCAGGTCGCGAGCGACCGGACCGCGCTCGCACAAGCAAACTTGAGCATCAGTAATGCGATACAAAGCGCATACACGGCAGCCGATGATGCGGTGCACAACAAGGTCGACCAGTTCATCAGCAACCCACGCAGCACGACACCAACGCTCCTGTTCACGACGACCAATCAGCAGGCTATAAGTACCATCCTTGCGGAGCGTTCGAGTGTGGAGATCGCGCTTGCGACATGGCAAAGTGACATCACGCTGCTCAACAGCGGTGGTGGTGATATCGCTACCATAGAGCGTGAGGCCCAGACGGATCTTACTGCGGTGGCGCAGCTGCTCTCGGATACTAATGCGGCGCTCAATAACGCCATACCCGGCGTACTGGCAAGTCCGCCGACCATCAGTGGATGGATCACAAGCGTCTCGGCGGGACGCACCGCGGTCAACGCGGCGATAACGACGCTTAACTCGGCCATCATACTTGGTCAGACCACAGCAGCAGCGCTCGACAGGGACGCAAAGACGCTTACCCTGCAGCAGGCCGGATCGACGGTCTCGTCGATAGCGGCGGGACAGGCTGGGGTCGCGCAGGCACAAGCACAGGTCGCGGCCATACAAGCGCAGATCGCACAGATGTCGCTCACGACACCAGTGCGCGGCACCGTGACACAAGTGACCGGTGACGTGGGCGAGACGATCACACCAGGCACGGTCGTTATCTCCATTCTCCCTGATTCGACGCTGCAAACCGATGTGAACGTATCCGAAGATGCGATAGCGAACGTGAAGGTCGGTGACCCGGTCACGATTAGTCTGGACGCGTTCGCGGGGACGCAGTGGCAGGGCATCGTCACGAAAATCGACCCGGCCCAAACCATCATCGGTGGCGCCATCTACTATAAGGCGACCGTCGTCTTCGCACAGTCCGATGTTCGTGTGAAGCCTGGTATGACCGCCAATGTGCTCATCCAGACCGGTGCCGCGTCGAGCACACTGCTCGTCCCGGCGAGCGCGGTGCAGACCGAGAAGAGCGGCTCGTTCGTGCAGGTCTACCAGAACGACGACATGGTGGTGAAGACGCCAGTGACGACGGGACTCAAGAGCCAAAGCGGCGAGGTGGAGATCCTTTCGGGACTTTCCGCGGGCGACCGGGTGGTCACCGGTACGAAATAAACGGATCATGAACAGCGCACGAACCGCTTTCTTCATCGCTTACAAATCCATCGTGCGTGGACGCAAGGGGACGTTCGCGCTCATGATGCTCATACTCACGCTCAGCTATTTCAATATGCTCTTCGTGCCGGGGGTCTTTTCGGGACTGCTCGACACGATACTCGCGGCGGAGATCAACACGTCGACCGCGCACATCATCGTGAGTCCTCAGCAAAGTCCCGTCCCGCGACAGTTCATCCAGGACCAAACGCAGTTGCGTGCGCAGATAGCGACCATCCCAGGCGTCGTGGGCACCGTGCGCACCTACCTCACGGCTGGTGCCATCTCGTTCGACCCGGACAAGAACGGCGTCTTCAAGCGTGTCTCGGGACAGGTCATCGGCATCGACCCGACCGACACCGAAAAGGTGTTCACACTGCATAAGTACATCGTCTCGGGACAATTCCTTTCGGATACCGACTCCGACCAGATCATCCTGCCCGCCGCACTCGCGGGCGGCTATGGGCTGCCCGAGCCGACCGACCTCGGGGGCGCGAAGGTGGGGGATAAGGTGCAGGTCGTCTACGGCAATGGCGTCGCGCGCACCTACACGGTCAAGGGGATCAGTAACATCGTCTTCGGTCCCGCGCTCGTCAACGCCTACATCACCGCGAAAGAAGCGGATTCAGTGCTCTCCGCGACCAACGAAGCCTCGCAAATTTTGGTGAAGGTGAACGACCCGAGCAGGCTCGACTATTTCAAAGCGCGCATCCAAGCGCTCGCACCCAACCTCAAAGTGCAAAGTTACATGGACCTACTTACGGCGATACAGCCGCTGCTCAACGCCTTCACACTCATCGCGATCATCGTCAGTGTCATCAGTATCCTCGTCGCGACCGTGACCATCTTCGTGATGATCTACGTCAACGCGGTCAACAAGCGACGCCAGATCGGCATTCTCAAAGCGATCGGTATCAAAGAGCACGTCATCGTCTACTCGTACGTCCTTCAATCCCTCTTCTATGTCGTGTGCGGCGTGTGTTTGGGCTCCGTTCTTGTCTTTGGCATACTGCAACCGTTCGTCGCAGCACACCCGATACCACTACCGTTCGGCGGACTCACGTTCTCGTTCGGTTGGATGCTTATCACCGAGACGATCGGCGGTTTCTTTATTGCCGGATTCTTCTCGGGTCTCATACCTTCACGCATCGTCGCTCGCGAAGAGATATTGAAAGCTATTTGGGGATAACGACATGAGTACGCCTATTATTGAAGTCAAAAATCTCAGACGCGTCTACGACGGCAAGGCACCCGTCACTG
Source organism: Candidatus Adlerbacteria bacterium (assembly GCA_903851045.1). Lineage (GTDB taxonomy): Bacteria > Patescibacteriota > Minisyncoccia > Phycocordibacterales > SBAW01 > GWA1-54-10. The sequence continues at coordinate 10,851 of CAINNF010000022.1, read as the reverse complement.
CGCTCAACGATATTTCGTTCGAGATCATGAGCGGCGAGTTCGTCGCCATCATGGGTCGCAGTGGCTCGGGGAAGTCGACGCTCCTGCACCAACTCTCGCTCATCGACACGCCGACCGAGGGCACGATCCTGCTCGATATGATCGATATCACCGAACTGTCGGATATCCAAAAAACAGAGTTTCGTCTGGAGCATCTCGGGTACGTCTTTCAGGAATATGCACTCATCGTGGAGTTCACGACGCTGGAGAACGTGTTCCTGCCGGCGATGGCGCTCGGCACTGCCTCGACCGTATACAAAAAACGCGCGGAAGAACTGCTCAAGCTCGTAGGGCTCGGCGAGCGGCTCGACCACTATCCGCACGAACTCTCCGGTGGCGAGCAACAGCGCGTGGCTATCGCTCGCGCGCTCATCAACGAGCCTAAGATTGTCTTCGCTGACGAGCCGACCGCCAATCTCGACTCTGCCTCGGCACAGACGGTCTTAGAACTGTTTTCGCAGTTAAACAAAGAACTCAAACAAACGATCGTCATGGTCACGCACGAACCGGATGATAAGAAATATGTCGACCGTGTCATTCGGCTGGAAGATGGGGTAATAACAACAGCCGAATCGTAGTACAGTATCGGTATGTCTCACCCATTTTCCGCCATGTTCGAAAAAGCTTTGAAACAGAGTTCTCCGGAGGAGAATCTGGTGTTCAACGAGGCTGAGATGTTGCGTACAAAGGGTTATAGCCCACTGGAGATCTATGCGGTATTGGAGAAGCTCCACCAGGAATTGGTATCCGACGCGGACAGCGAGATCGTGGGCGAAGCGTTAGAGGAATTTCGAACATATTTGGATGCATGATCGGAGTCGCATCGTAACGGGGTTGTCGTGTGAGCAAAAAAGGGGGTAAATAACTTTTGCGTTGCGAGAGGGATGGTATAATCGTTTCATATGATCGAACAACAACTGCTTGACTACGTGCATGAACAACTCGGTTTCGGCGCTTCCCCTGAGGCGATCCGGGAGGCGGCGGCACAGGCAGGTTGGAGCGAGGAAGAGGTGCAAGCTGCTTTTGATGCTACAAAAGAAGTTCCGGCAACTCCTACTCCGACAATTGCTGGTACCGCGGTCGCTCCCGTCTCGACTCCCGCTGTCGCTGTCACGCCAACTGCCACTCCCTCGGTCGCAACACCGTCTCTCTCGACACAAACACCACCACACCCTGTCACGACATTCGTCGGTGCTACTCCTGCTTTGACCACCATGTCTATGGCAACCAAAGAGGCGTCTACGAAACCCGCGACGGTCATCCCGGTCAGTAGCGACACCGCACATACGACTCGCTCGGCGAGCAAGATGTTCATGCTTGGAGTCATCGTATTGCTTGTGGTTCTGGTGGGCGGCATAGGCTACTATAGCTATACGCTGCAACAACAGATCTCTCAACTGAGCGCGACGGCAGCAAAGGCGACGAGCGATCTCGCGGTCGCGACCCAGCAGAACACGCAGTTGCAGCAGCAAGTCGCGCAGTTGTCTTGCAAGGGCACCTGGAGCAATAATGCTTGTGTCCCGTTCGCGATCTCTCTGAGCGTCACGCCCAGCATGGGTTCGTCGTCACCGTTAAAGGTGACGTTCACTGCTCGGGTACCCAATATCGACTACGGGATCGACTTTGGTGATGGGAGTGCAAGTCTGACCACGCTCAGCGGCACTACTTGTACCCCAGACACTTCAGGGTTATGCACGATCACACTCGCTCATACCTATGCGACCTCAAGTACGAGCGCGAAGTTCACCGCCGCGCTTACGCAGAACGGTGCCGCAGTGGCATCCACCGAGATAGGTATCGCGAAATAATGATACAACTGAGGCTCAGTGGAGCCTTCGCTATGCACGAGACTCGTCTGAATGCCTGAATTAGTGGTAGAATCGGTTAGTATTCATTAGTCACATTTGTATGAAAACAGTATTTTTCGGTGTTCCACCAACGGATGCAGATATCCTGCGCCCACAACTGAGTGCGGTAGATGCGCAGTTCGTCGCAGAGGTGTTAACGTCGTCGAACGTCGCACAGGCTCAGGACGCCGAGGCAATCTCGGTATTCATCGACTCCGGGGTGACTCGCGAGATTATTGATGCACTCCCGAACCTTAAGCTCATATCCACCCGTTCCGCTGGCTTCGACCATATCGATGTTGCCTATGCCAAGTCGAAAGGTATCGCGGTCTGTACCGTGCCAGCGTATGGCACACACACGGTCGCGGAGTTCGCCTTTGCGCTTATTTTGGCCTTATCACGCAATATCATACCGGCGTATCAGCGTTTGCGTGTGGATAATAGCTTCGATTCTACAGGACTCATGGGTTTCGACCTGTTCGGTAAGACGCTCGGCGTCATCGGTACTGGGAAGATCGGCAAGAACGTCGTTCGTATCGGCCGAGGGTTCGGCATGGAGGTGGTATGCAATGACCTCTTTCCGGACACCGCGTTCACCGACGAAGTGGGGGCGAAGTATGTCGATCTGCCGACCCTGCTTGGGTCCGCTGATGTCATATCGCTCAATGCGCCGTACACCAAAGAGACGCATCACTTGATCAATCAGTCGAACGTGTCGCTCATCAAAAAAGGCGCGCTACTCGTCAACACCGCGCGCGGCGAGCTTATCGAGACGTCCGCGCTCATAACCGCGCTCCGGGACGGTACGGTCGCTGGTGCAGGACTCGACGTGTTCGAAGGGGAGCGACGACTGATCGACGTTACGACGCTCGTTACGAGCAATGCCGACGCATCCATGCAATCGGACGGACTCAAGCTCTTGCTTGCAGATGAGACATTGATACGCTCGGGGCGGGTGATAGCGACGCCGCATGTCGCCTATTTCTCTCGTGAAGCGAAGGCGGAGATACTGCGTGTCACCGCAGAGAACATAACGCATTTCGCGAGCGGTACCCCACAGAATCTCGTTACTATCCAATAACCCATACACCCCGTACCTTATATGCCACGTTCACGAGCAGATATCGTCGCCACTATCGGTCCAGCTTCGGAGTCGATCGAGGTCTTGCGCGCCATGATAGAACATCATGTCGATGTTGCGCGCCTCAATTTTTCCTGGGGGTCGTACGAGGAGCATGAGCGAAAAATCCTATTGGTCAGGCAGATCGCAGGAGAAGCTGGTCGACACGTGCCCATTATCCAGGACCTGTCGGGTCCGCGCATCCAGACAGGAGCCACGCACGGGTTCAATAGCGAGGCGATCGAGGCGCTCACCGACAAGGACCGCGCAGACCTCGACTTCGGGACCACACAGAAGATCGATCTTGTGGCGCTTTCGTTCGTGGGCAACGCCCGGGATGTCGAGCTGTTGCGTGACGAGATGGCGAAGCGCAGTTTCAAAGCACCCATCATCGCCAAGATCGAACGCCAGGTAGCGCTCGACCATATCGATGAGATCATCGCGGCAGCGGACGCTCTCATGGTCGCGCGCGGGGACCTTGGTAACGAAGTGCCATTGGAGCAGATACCGTTTGTACAGCGCGACATTCTGGCGCGTGCAAACAAGGCGGGGAAGCCGGTCATCGTCGCGACGCAGATGATGCTTTCGATGACCGCTCAGCCGACGCCGACGCGTGCAGAGGTTACCGATGTGGCGCACGCGATACTCGAAGGCGCCGACGCGGTGATGTTGTCGGAGGAAAGCGCCTCGGGCAAGTTCCCGGTCGAAGCGGTCGCCGCGATGGAGCGTATCGTGCTTGAAGCGGAGAAGCACGCGGATGGTCGCCTCTATCATCCATTGACCGCACTTTTTTAACTTGCTATGCCAAACAACGGAACATTGCTCATAGCTCGCCATCACGAGTCGGAGTGGAACAAACTGGGCGAGTGGACCGGGAGTCGTGATGTGCATCTTACTCCGTACGGAGTGAAGATGTCGTACGAGATGGGTCTTCAGGTGAAGGATTTTCACATCGACCAGGCGATCTGTTCGATGCAATGTCGCTCCAAAGAGACGCTCGACCAGATGCTCGATGCGATGGGTCAAACGGACGTACCTTTGTTGCGCTCCGCTGCTATCAACGAGCGCGACTACGGCGATTTTACGGGCAAGAACAAGCTTGCGATGAAGGAGCTCATGGGTGAGGCGGAGTATAACCGCATGCATCGTGAGTATGCCTATCCGATCCCGCACGGCGAGTCGCTCAAGATGGTCTATGAGCGTGCGGTACCGTATTATCTCGACACGATCGTGCCGATCCTGCGCGGAGGGGAGAACGTGCTCGTCGTCTCGCATGGCAACACCATCCGAGCGCTCATGAAGTACATCGAAAGTATCTCGGACGACCAGATTAAGGATGTGGAGATGCTGTTCGGCAGTGTACTGATCTACCATGTCGATGACGAGGGAAAGATGGTGGATAAGGACGAGCGATTCACCGAACCGTACCAAAGCCACCACTAGTGTGGGTATCTCTGTTGAGAACGATTATATAGGTTATACTAAACCGATATGATTAAGTGGAATACGGTAACCTGGTACTCGCGATTATTGTCACTCGTTTTCTTCGTGGGGGTAGTACCATCGGTCTCCTTTTATCTAGGCAGGTTGTACGAAGACACCGTCAATACCGTTATCGTTTCGGTAAGTGTTGGGCCAGTGGAGAATGCGTTAGAAGAGCGTGCATCGATACGATCGAGAGACCTCGGCACCACAACAGCAGCGCAGGTGCGTTGACAGTGAGCATCATTCAGGCGTACCATACGACTGTTTGTACTTTTTAATCAGTAATACAAGCTCACTATGCAAGCACGCTTTCTGTCGTGTGCGGTGTTTGTGGTATCCGTGTTCGGTTTTGTACCAGTAGTCCAAGCAGCATCTCCCACAATCCCCACCGGTGGGATTTCGGACGTTTCGCAGCTTTCGGGTCAGGATGAGGTCGTTCTTCAAGATTTTAATAATTTTCAGCAGTTCGGTCTCAAGGACCGTTTCGGACTCACGTTCCATACTCACAAAGACGTATGTGCCAAAGCATCTTCTGGGAAAGTAGGTTGTAACGCGCGGGTCATAACCGATTCGGCGAACGTGCCGCTCGCTACCACGACGTCCCCATACCCAAGCGCCCTCTCTCCCGCGCAACTTCTTAAAGGATATGCGCTTTCGGGTACAACCGCAAAACAACAGGTCATAGCGATCGTCGATGCGTATGATGATCCGAACGTATACGCCGATCTCACAACATATAGCCAGCAGTATGGGCTCCCGGTGCTTCCGCAGTGTGTCGGTGCTGCTAGCTCCTCGTCGGTGCCATGTTTCCAGAAGATGAACCAAAAGGGTCAGACCGTTTCATATCCGACCGTTGATGCAGGATGGTCGCTCGAAATAGCCCTTGATGTCGAAGCCGCCCACGCTATATGCCAGAATTGCACCATCCTTCTCGTAGAGGCGACGAGCAACAGCTTTGCCGATCTGACCGCAGCAGATGATCAAGCGGTCGCGCAGGGCGCTAAGATTGTATCGAATTCCTGGAGCGCAGGGGAATTCTCGGGTGAGAATACCTATGACACTCACTTTTACAAGCCTGGAGTCGTATTCCTTTTCTCAACAGGAGACAATGGGTATGGTGTGCAGTACCCAGCAGCATCGCCATATGTCACTGCGGTAGGGGGCACCTCGCTCTTACTTAACACCGATGGTAGTTATAACTCAGAGACGGCATGGAGTGGTGCGGGTAGTGGTTGCAGTGCATACGAGACCAAGCCAGTATGGCAGACCGACTTGGGTTGTGCGAAGCGTACGGTCGCTGACGTGTCTGCTGATGCGGACCCGAACACGGGCGCCTCGATCTACGACACCGTCCCGTATGGCACGAGTAGCGCGACTGGTTGGTTCCAAGTCGGCGGCACTTCGCTCGCCGCTCCTCTTATAGCGGGTGTCTACGCACTTGCGGGGAATCCATCCGTGAGTACTGCCATGAACGCGCTTCCGTACGGTAATGCGTCGCTCCTGCACGATGTGACGAGCGGTTCGAACGGTACCTGCAACGGTAGTTACCTCTGCACCGCGAAGGTCGGTTTCGATGGACCGACTGGGCTTGGAACACCTAACGGTGTCGGGGCGTTCGTCTACTCGGCAACAGCGGTCGCTGCGACACTTGCCGCTAACCCGACCACTATCATCAGCGGACAGTCGTCTACGCTCACCTGGAATTCGACCAACGCATCCTCTTGCATCGGTACGAACTTCTCGACCGGTTCCCAGACATCGGGTTCGATAGCTGTGTCGCCTACCGTCACAACGTCTTATTCGGTCTCGTGTACCGGAGTGGGTGGGACAAAGGTCGCGTCCGCAACGGTAACGGTCACGTCGGTTCCCGCACCGACCGCAACTTTGACCGCGAACCCGACATCGATACGACGAGGTCAGTCCTCTAAACTGACCTGGAGCTCGGCCAACGCCACTTCTTGCACGGGTACTAATTTCTCGACGGGTGGTAAGATCTCCGGTTCGACCTCGGTCGTTCCAACGAAGAGCACGACCTATTACGTGAGTTGTTCCGGTGCTGGTGGAACCGTCGTAAAGAGTGCGTCCGTAAGTGTACGATAATCTAGACCGTTAGAGGTTCGGTAGCAAAAGAGCCCCCGTAGGGGCTCTTTTTGTAGCGTTTTTTCTGGCTTTGTAGTACGTTGTATATTGTGCCCATACGCCGAAGTAGCTCAGTCGGTAGAGCAACTCCATGGTAAGGAGTAGGTCGCCAGTTCGATTCTGGCCTTCGGCTCACGATTCGTTTTTTGAGTCGTAGCTGTGTACCTGTATAAGGTTACGCTGTGTGGTTGTAACGAAGCAGTGCCAAAGTAGCTCAGTTGGTAGAGCATCTCACTCGTAACGAGAAGGTCGGCGGTTCGATCCCGCCCTTTGGCTCAAGAAAAAGACCACAGGGTTACTGTGGTCTTGGTGGAATGAGTGTGCCCCTCCTCAAAAAACCGAGGAGGTCGCGGTCAGAGTGAGTCAGGTACTGTAGGTGTCCGGGGACGAACCGTTTCATGTTCAGTATCCACCGCATATCGTCCAAAGTGGCGATGTGTGCTCGCTCGCCCTCGTTGCCGTGTGGCCGTACACGTCCGGGGTTCTTCTCCGGGTTAAACCTTTGTCTAAGTGCTCGGGAGATCGGTATTGTAGCGATATAGAGGTGTTTATGTACGGGTACGAGCAACTCGGGGTTTTCGCGGGAGCGAACACGTGCCTCCCAGACATGTTCGAGAAATATCTCATCTGGACGTATCCTGATACCCGCCTCTTCCTCTGCCTCTCGCAGAGCGGCTTCCTTAGGGGTTTCTCCCCGTTCTCGTTCTCCTCCGGCAAGGGCTACAAGGTCGTTGATGTCATTGGTAACGAATACCCATCGTGGTACATCTTCGCCCGCCCTACACTGGATGAGTGTGCGAGCGACTATGGGTATGTCTGGCTGTGTGTCGCTCGGCATCTATCAACTCCTCCTCTAGTAAGTAGAGTATTACAATTCTCTAAAAAGTCAATACTGTGCTATAATCCTTGTGCTATGGAAAAAGAGGAAATCGAAAAGCGTATCGCGGACATTGAGGCGTCCATGCTCGCGCCCAATTTTTGGGCCGACAAGCACAAGGCCCAGACCCTTATCAAAGAACTGCAAGACTTGAAGGTCGAGGCGCAAGGGAATGGCGCGTACGACAAGGGTGGCGCGGTGTTGTCGATAGTCGCTGGTGCGGGTGGGGACGATGCCGAAGACTTCGCGGCGATGTTGCTCGATATGTATCGAAAGTTCATAGAGAAGCAGGGGTGGGGATACAAAACGCTCCACGAGAATCAAAACGACCACGGCGGCTACCGTAATCTCTCGATAGAGATAGACGGGAAAGGTTCGTACGGAGTGCTCAAGAATGAATATGGTGTCCATCGGCTGGTGCGCATCTCACCGTTCAATGCGTCCCAAAAACGACAGACATCGTTCGTGCTCGTTGAAGTGCTCCCCGTGCTCCAAAAGGTGGGCCATATCGACCTACCAGAGAGCGACCTGGACATATCCTTCGCCCGTTCTGGTGGTCCGGGTGGACAGAACGTCAATAAACGAGAGACAGCGGTACGTGTAGTACACAAAGCGACCGGTATCTCGGCCCACGTGGACGGTGAGCGCACGCAAGGTGCGAACAAGGAAAAGGCCATCGCGATCATCAAAGCGAAGCTTCAACATTTCTTGGAAGTCCAGCGCAAGGAAAAGATCACCGACCTTTCGACCGATACCAACAAGATAGAATGGGGGAGTCAGATCCGTTCCTACGTATTGCATCCGTACAAATTGGTCAAGGACCATCGAACGGGAGTCGAAGTGCATGACGCGGAGTCGGTACTCGCGGGCGACCTTTCAGCTTTCATGGATGGGCAGGTGGGCTAGTCTTGGAACCCTAGGGTGTGCACCGTTTTGGGGATAACCCTACGACTTGTAACCGTTCTGTGGTCTAATGTATGCTATGGGCATACTGAAACCACGCTATGTTGCTGTCGCAGTCTTTTGTATAATGCTCACACTGTGCGGTTTGTATGGCGGGTATACACATGCGGCTTCAAGTTCGGTTTCCGCTTCAATGGGTTCTTTTATTTCAAATGGTGCTTGTTACATTACATGGTCGAGTTCAGGAGCTGCTACTTGTACGGGGACTAATTTTAATACCAGCAATGCGACCAATAATGGTTCGGGGGTGTTGGTGACGCCCGGTGGTGTGACAGTTACCTATACAGTTAGTTGTGGCGATGCGTCAGGAAAAAATTACGCCTATGCTTCCACACAACTAAGTGCGTCTAGCGGTTGTGGTACACCCGTAACGACGGTCGACGGCTCGTGTGGTTCGGCGAACGGTACGACGCTCGTCTCTGCACCAACAACGAATCTCTGTGCGGCGGGTTCCGCCAGCTCCGTATCCGGTACTGGTCCATGGACCTGGAGTTGTGCAGGTGGCGGTTCACCCGTAGGTGCGAACGCATCGTGCCAGGCGAACAATATCGACCTGACCGCGGGAGCGGTCACGCCCACGACGGTGACGGCAGGTATCGCGGCAACCTACCGTGCGAACATCCTCAATAGCGGTACGGCATCGAACAGTTCTACTTTCACGAACCTTTTTCAGACGGCGACGAGTTTGGATGTAAGTGGTAACGGGGTTAATGTGTCGGATGTGGGTAGTCCGACCATGACCGGGACGCCCGCTGCAGGAGGAGGTTCGATCATGTCCTCTCTTTCATACACTTTTTCCTCTTCCGGTACGTACTATATGCGCGTGTGTGCTAACAAGAGCAACGCAACCACGTTCAGTGCTATCGCCGAATCGAATTATGGTAATAACTGTGGTCCATGGACCGCAATCACCGTCAACACACCGCCGACCGTCACCTGCACACCCTCAGCGACCTCGATCACCACGGGGAATGCCGTGACCTGGACCGCTACACCCTCAGGCGGCACCGGTACCTACACCTACAGCTGGAGCGGCACACCGAGCATCAGCGGCACCACCCAGTCGATCTCTCCGACCTACACTGCGGCAGGCACCGCGACCGCCAGCGTCACCGTCACCTCCGGCGGCGTCTCATCACCGGCCACCACCTGTTCATCGAACGTGACCGTCAACACACCGCCGACCGTCACTCTCACCGCATCGCCCACAAGCATCGTCCTGGGCGGCTCATCGACGCTTACCTGGTCGAGTACGAACGCGACCAGCTGCACCGGTACCGGTTTTAATACCGGAGGAGGGACCAGTGGTACCGCATCGGTCGCTCCAACCATCACGACCGTCTACAATGTTTCCTGTGCCGGTCCAGGAGGTACCGGTACGGGGACTTCGACGGTCACCGTGCAACTGTTACCGAACCTTGCGGCTGGTGGCGTGTTACCAACGACCGCGACCGCCAGCACCACGACAACCTTGACCGCGACCGTCAATAACCTAGGGAATGCTGGGGCAGCTAGTGGTTTCCCAGACCTATTCGAGATCAATCCTGGTAGCATACCGCCCACTTTTGCCGGTATCGCAACGCTGAGAGCATACACTTCCGGCGTGCTCGCGGCAGGGGCTAACAATACAGCGAGCATATCCTACACATTCCCGACCGCCGATACCTACTATGTGCGTATGTGTTCCAACCTCAACACTAACAATACCAACGTCATCGCTGAATCGAACTATGGTGATAACTGTGGACCATGGACGACGGTGACGGTCTCTGCGTATCCGCTTCCCACGGCTTCTCTTACGGCATCACCAACAAGCGTTGTCCTTGGCGGTTCATCAACACTCACCTGGGACTCGACCAACGCCACTACCTGTGTGGGAACCGGCTTCAGCACTGCCAACGCGGTGAGCGGTACCGCGTCGGTCACTCCGACCACCACAACCACCTACCGTGTCACTTGCACCGGAACCGGGGGATCGATCGTGAGCAGCTCGGTAGTGACCGTACAAGCGTTACCGGACCTCACTGCTGATACGGTGACACAGACGACGGCGACCGAAGGTGCCGCTACCACGCTAACGGCGGTCATAAGAAATGGGGGAAACAGTGGAACAGGTACTACCTTCCCCGACCTGTTCGAAATCAGTCCGAATAGTGTGCCAGCCTCGTTCTCCACTATTGCGACGCTCAAAACATACACCTCCGCCGCCCTTGCAGCGAATGCAAGCAACACCGCGAGCATCTCCTACACCTTCCCGACCGCGGGCACCTACTACGTGCGTGCCTGTGCCAACATGGACACGAGCGGCACCAACATCGTGACGGAGTCGAACTACGGCAACAACTGCTCGGGGCTGTGGACGCAAGTAACAGTGACCAATT
>CAINNF010000021.1 GCA_903851045.1 Candidatus Adlerbacteria bacterium | reverse complement strand
GCATTGCCGACGGGACTAACGCTCGGCGCATCAACGGGAACGACCGACACGATCACGGGCACGACGACGACCGCGGGTACCTACTCCTTCAGCATCACGGTCACGAACGGAGTGAGTTCGACGACGCAGGCATATAGCGTCGCGGTGACTGCGGTGGCCACTTCGACGAATCTCGTACTTAATCCTTCATTTATAACACCGGACCCTTTGAATGCCGCATTTCCGCAATACTGGTCACAAGGCGGGTGGGGGACCAACACACATACGTTTACGTATCCGGTCACTGGCCAAACGGATGCGATGGCCGCCAAGGTACAGATTACCGCCTACACGAGTGGCGATGAAAAATGGGTCATGCAAGGCATTCCGGTCATTGCTGGAAAGTCATACACATATACCGATTCGTACCAGTCAAATATAGCTTCGTACGTTGAAGCCGAATATTTGAGCACAACTGGTACGTACAGTTATTCGGGTGCCGTGTCGGTTCCCGCGTCTTCAGCAACCTGGAGCACTGCGACGCTCACCGTTACGCCGCCAGCAGGCACCGCATCGATAAGAATCTTCCATTACATCAGCGGCATCGGGTGGCTTACTATCGACGACACGAGTGTCGTACAGCAATAATCGTCCTGTTGTTGTAAGTTACCTGCCCATGAGCCGTCTTGGCACATGGGCATACTTATGGGAACATTAATCGTACATTCATGAGATCTACACTATACCAGCGAACATTCTTTATTGTGGCAACTTGTCTCGGTTTATTGTCGAGCGTTACGTTCGCTCAGGCATATACGCCGTTCTCCAAGCCGCTCGTACTCGGTTCGACAGGAGCGGCAATATCGACACTACAAACAGTACTCACGACGCAGCAGGTCTACAACGGCCCTATCACAGGATATTTTGGCAAATTGACGCGTGATGGGGTGAAAACATTGCAAGCAAAATTTGGGCTAGACCCTGTAGGCACCGTGGGGCCCAAGACACGAGCTCTACTGAATCAACTACTTATTTCTTCTACCACCCCCGCCACAGTAGGCACCACGACCGCCGTTGCTGCCGGATCGAACATGTTAGCGACAACAGCACTAACAGACACCACGTCGACCTCTTCCTATGATGCCGCAGCAGCCGCGATCGGCAGCACAAGTAGGACCACTAAACATAAGCAAGGTACGCGTACGACCACGATAGGCACCACTTCTCCCGTAAACCAAACGCCAGTCCCGACTCCAGCGCAGCCAACCACAACCCCCACGACAACCCCTCCTAAGACCACACCGCCGACAACCTCGACCCTGCAATGGGGCGTATTTCCTGGTAACGCGAGTCTCTCAAGCGTAGAGACCTTGGTTGGCAAGCAAGCGAACATCGAAGCGGTATTTGCCGATTTTACGGACAGCTTCCCGACATACCTCGGCAACATCTGCTCAAGCAACCCGAACAAGACACTTCTCGTCTTTTGGGAAAACTACTCGTACTCGCTCGACAGCATCATAGCGGGGACCCGCGATGACACTATTCGTTCGTTCGCACAACAAACAGCGAGTTATCCATGTCCGGTCATCATAGCGCCGTTCCACGAAATGAACGGTAACTGGGACCCATGGGACGGCACCGTGTCGGGTAACACTCCTGCGAAAGTCATCGCCGCCTGGAAGCACGTCCACGACATCTTTGCCGCGACACCGGTCACGAACGTACAGTGGGCGTGGGTAGTGAACAACGACTCGGTACCCAATGTGACGGGGAATCAATACGCCGACTACTATCCAGGAGACACCTATGTCGACTATGTCGGAGTTGACGGCTTCAACTTCGGCAACCCATGGCAAACGTTCGGTCAAGTATTCGACACGGCGATAGCGAAGCTCCAGACCTACAACAAACCGATCTACATCTTCTCGATGGCTTCTACCGCTGGTTCACAAAAGGCCGCCTGGATAACGGAGGGCCTTGGGAGCCACATCAAAACATACGCGAACGTAAAAGGCTGGGTATGGTTCGACATGAGCGCGAGCGACGGCAACTGGCGACTCGACTCTGACCCCGCATCTGTAGCCGCCTTTACCGCCATACTTCCGTAGCATAAAGAAGACAGTAAGAAAAATCGCCATCTAGGTTGGAGCCTAGATGGCGATGTGCCGATACGAGTCAGCTTATGCTGCGGGGCGCACATGCACTATCCCCATATAGGGAACAATAACCCTCGCAGCACCGACACCCGGGCCTGAGACGACCTCTGCGTTTTGGGTAATCATAAGCTCATCCGGCTGACCATCGGGACGTAGCCCAAAACCGAATACGACGCCTTCATCGTTAACGGTACAGTGCTGTACCCGCCGTACGGTACCCGGAGAAGCCATTTCGGGTTGTTCGTTCAGATCTCCCGTGAGCACAACTTCGGCACCCGCAAGATCAAGTGCAAGCAAGTCGGCAAATGTCGACATAGCGTCACGTCCTCTGTTACTTCGTATGCAAACGAAGACTCAGTCTACCCACTATCATACCGAACCGACACGCCGGGTCAAATCATCCCTTGCAAACTCGAGAGACCTTTGTATAGTTTGTGCTGGCTCGTCAGCGTGACTTCTCAACGGAGCACGCGGTTATAGAAAGTGAACAACAAGGAGAAGTCGTATGTGTGGAATTTTTGGCCGAGTAAGCACCAAAGACGTCGTGCCATCGGTCGTCGCCGGATTGCGACAGCTCGATTATCGCGGCTATGACAGTGTCGGGGTCGCATTCTTGCGTCCTGAGGGCATGTACCTCCTGCGCAATGTCGGCCCTGCGGTCGATCTGGAACGACGACTGCAGCTTAAAGGGTTTCCTACAAGCACCTGTGGCATCGGGCACACCCGATGGGCAACACACGGTGGCGTATCCGAAAGGAACGCACATCCGCATCTGTCATCCAACGAACGTGTCGCGGTAGTACACAACGGCACCATCGAGAACTATCAACGCCTGAGGACCGAACTCATCGCATTGGGGCATGTGTTCCGAAGCGATACCGACACAGAGGTCATCCCGAACCTTGTTCAACGAGCACTGGAGCACGGTGCCGCGTCGCTCGAGGATGCGGTCGCGGAAGCGACCTCCCACATCCATGGGGCCTATGCGGTCGCGGTCATATCGATCGACCACCCGAACGTCATCGTCGCCGCACGCAACAGCAGCCCCCTGGTCGCTGGTATGTGCACCGATGGTGGCGTACTCTTGGCGTCGGATGAGGCCGCGATCGCCGATCTGGCAGGCTCGATCCTGCGACTTGGCGATAACGAGATCATTACCTTGCGCATCCAAGATGGCCTGACCATCCGTGGTCAGGACAAACGAGCGACGCTCGCTCGACTGCAGCAACCCTCGGTGAGGGCCGAAGATGTTGCGCTTGGTGACTTCGAAACTCGCATGGCACAGGAGATCTTTACCCAGCCGCTGAGCCTGGCTGCAACGATACGCAGCAGAGTGAACCCCAAGGACCATAGTGTGCGTCTTGGGGGTATCGAAAGGGTATTGCAACGCGTATCCGATTGCCGCGGCATCACTATCGTCGCATGCGGCACTTCATACTATGCTGCACTTGCAGGAGCCAGACTTATCGAAAGCCTTGCGCGAATGCCTGTCCACGTAAAAGAAGCGTCCGAGTTCGCCTACAGTGACCCGATCCTCGGCTATCAGGATGTGGTGATCGGCGTCTCGCAATCGGGCGAGACGATGGACGTGATTAAGGCTCTCGAACTCGCGAAAGTGCGTGGGGCGCTCGTGCTCGGTATCACGAACACAAACGCGTCCGCCATAGCGAGAATGGTTTCCGCTGGCGTCTACCTGCGTGTCGGCCCAGAGTTCGCTGTCGCATCCACAAAGGCGTTCAGTGGACAGGTGACCGTGTTCGCCATGTTGGCGGCACTGCTCGCCGAGGCGGGTAAACGAGGGGTACCGACCAAGACTTGGAGCCTCATCGACGACATCAGTCGGATACCCGAACTGGTGGACGAAACATTGCTCACGCACGAGACCGTTACAAGAATCGCGCGTACGTACGCACACTGCAAGCGTATGCTGTTCCTCGGTAAAGGATACGGTCTGCCACTGGCTCTGGAGGGAGCCCTTAAGGTGACCGAGATTGCCTACATCGACGCGACCGCATACGGCGCCGGGCAACTCAAACACGGTCCGATCGCACTGATCGAACCGGGGGTACCGGTCGTGGTCATCGTGCCGAACGATGCGACGCTTCGCACGAAAGTGCTCAGCAGCGTGCACGAAGTCTACAGCCGTGGCGGCTCTGTGATCGCTGTCGCATCCGATGCTGTCATGGCAGGAGAGGACGGACAGACGATCACAGATACCTCAGCCGAGGTGATCGTGGTGCCATACGTCAAGGACGAACTGGCACCGGTCGTGTATGCACCAGTCGTTCAGATGCTGGCGCTTGGCCTTGCTGAAGCGCTCGGACGCAACGTCGACCAGCCGCGCAATCTGGCGAAGTCGGTGACGGTCGAGTAAATATCCTGCATGAGTACCCAAAGCCGGAGTGAGCTATCACTCCGGCTATTTTTATGGTCCCGTTCATTTTTTCATTGACTTACGGATCGAGAGTGGTAGGAATACGGCAGTAAGCGGTCCGACAAGGGTCTGATGTGCTCCCATTTACTTTCTAATTTTACGTTGGCTTATGTTTACCTCTCGTGGTTTCCTGTTCTCAGTATCGAAATATGTCGCAGTGGTACAAGTGACCCTCCTTCTCGTGACCACACCGGTCTATACCGCGTACGCCTACCATCAACAAGGTGACCAGCAACAGTCCGACCAAGGAGACCAGTATACCGATCGACACGACCAGGGCGACTCGGGCGATGGCCAGGATAGTCACCGAAACGAGGACTCCCACCATCAGGACGATCAGAGCGACCACACTGACGGTGCTGGATCCGACCATAGTGGATACGCCAACCACGGTTCGCACGATGGATGGAGCGATGAGTGGCACCACTGGCACGGAGGGGACCAGGGTGACACGACCGACGGTGATGGTGGATCATCGGGCACGAGCACGTCGACCACAGACGGCTCCGGTAGTGGCAATGGTGACGGCTCGACGACGACCACAGCAACATCGACCGATGGGACCGGCTCGAACGGGAACGGGGACACTGGCAGTGCTTCGACGACGACCGCAACCTCTACCGACTCGGGCAGCTCGAACGGGACCGGCGGTAGTCAGGCCCCTGCAGTTCAATCGGCAACTGGCGGTGGCGGGGGTGGCGTAATAGGAGGTCCGCTCTCGGTGGGGTATGTGAACACGAACCCAACGAGCGGACATGTCGCGGGAGAGGTGCTTGGCACGTCGACAGAGGCGACAACGAGCACCAGCACGACCTGTGAGCCGTTACTGCGCACATATCTCCGGTTCGGCGACAAGAACGACCCGACCGAGGTGCAGAAGTTGCAACGTTTTCTCAATGCTAACCTAGGCACCACGCTCACGAGCGGTGTGTTCGACGCGGATACGACGGTCGCTGTAAAGAACTTCCAGCTCAAGTATCGAGATGAAGTACTTAAACCGTGGGTGGCACGAGGACTGCCGAGCGACCGCACGGCGACAGGCTACGTATTCAAGACGACACAATGGAAGATCAATACCCTGTATTGCCCAGCGCTACATGTACCGACACCAACGTTGAACTAGCCTGGATAACTTAATTGCATTTTTGTCAAAAAGTCCTATACTGTTGCCTGGATTCGTTCTAACAATTACACATGCCTCGATAGGCAAGGAGGACTTGGAGTTGAGCGCACTCACGCAACTGGAGAGGGTCTCGGATTTCCCGTTCGAGAATCAGACGACTGCACTACGTTCAGCGGGCACCGAAGAAGATCGCAAGGACTATTTCGTCGAACGTGACGGCATGCGCTTCGCGGGAATTCATCTTCTGGTGGACCTGTGGGAGGCGAGCAACCTCGACGACCCCGACAACATCGACGCCGCACTGCGCGAGGCGGCGCTGGCAGCTGGCGCGACTATCCTGCACAGCCACTTCCACCACTTCACACCCAACGGTGGCGTGTCGGGCGTGGTGGTGTTGGCAGAAAGCCACATCTCCATCCACACCTGGCCGGAGCGCAACTTCGCTGCTGTGGACGTGTTCATGTGCGGCGCCTGCGACCCGTACCAATCGATTCCGGTGCTACGGCGCGCCTTCATGCCCAGGTCCGTGGAGATCAATGAGCAGCGTCGTGGTAGCCACCCTCCTAACGACTGATGACACGAGACCGACCTTCCCAAGTGGAGGTCGGTCTTTTCTTTTGTTTGATTTTCTTTTTTCCAAAAGTTCGATACTATGAAGCGCATGCACCCTTAGCTCAGTTGGTAGAGCACACCCTTCACACGGGTGGGGTCGCAGGTCCGAGTCCTGCAGGGTGCACTAGCGACAAAAAATCTGCCCTGCGGCAGTTTTTTGCGTTAGTGCAAGCCACAGCGATGTTTTTGTTTAAGCGCAGCGAAAGGCAAAAAGCGCGAGGTGGGGTCGCGAGATTTTTCCGTCAGAAAAAATACTTGTGACCACTAGCGACAGAACTGATACAATCGACATATGACCACCCAGTACGTACACCAAGCACACTACGGCAACGCGGGAGGGATACACACCGCAAAGCCACAATTCACGATCCACGGGAATACGGTGTTTGGAAGCCAATACAATACGTCGGTGCCCGCAGGTAAGGCCATCTTTGAGATCCACGACAACAGGTGGTACGCGACCGAATACCACCCGGGTGGCAAGACGGCACACGCACTCTATGAAACTCGCGGAGACAACGTGCATACCACCACCTTTCATCCCGAACACAACCCAAGCGAACATGTGTTCGAAATAAGTTCCCATCTGCTGCGGTCGTAAAGGTTCAGCGCCGTTGTGCTTTTTCTATAATTCATTATTGTACACTTCATATGGACGAAGTAAGACGACTGCTAGACGGGGGAGTAGGTGTCGTACCGACCGACACGCTCTACGGCATCGTCGCTTCCGCGTTCAATGCGGGCGCGGTCGAGCGTGTGTACCGCATCAAAGATCGCATGCCCGTAAAGCCGCCGATCATTCTCGTTGCTTCGATCGATGACCTCGCGCGATTCGATGTGACGATCACTCCTATGGAGCTCACCATACTCCACCATCACTGGCCGGGTCCCGTCAGTGTCATATTCCCCTGCGAGAACGCGGCGTTCGCATACCTCCACCGTGGCGCGAACTCGCTCGCGTTCCGTCTCCCGAACGACGAAAGACTACGCGCTTTTTTGGCAAAAAGCGGACCATTGATCGCACCGAGCGCCAACCCCGAAGGTCTGCCGCCCGCAAAGACCGTCGCGGAAGCGAAAGGGTATTTCGGTGATCTGGTCGATTTTTATATCGATGACGGAACGAAAGAGGGAAGCCCTTCGGTCATCATTCGTCCCAACACGGACGGAACTTGGGATACCCTGCGAAAGTGATTTGTTTCTGACGCCAGAGTCAGCTATAGTGCTGTATGTGTCACTCGAGTGCTTAGTCGGAGTGTGGTATAGTGGCATTACATACGCTTCGGGTGCGTAGAACCCGAGTTCGATTCTCGGCACTCCGACTAAGTACTTGAGTGACTCTGCATTTTTTGTAAGGGCCCATAGTTAAGTGGTAAAACGCTGCATTCGCATTGCAGAGGCGCGAGTCCGATTCTCGCTGGGTCCACCAAATATTGTAATAATTTCAAGCGTTGTTGACACTTTTGATGAAATTCTCAAGCCGTCCCAGCGGTGTCGTCCCGATCGACAGATGTTCTCGTGCGGTGTTGTACCAGTCCACGTAGGCGTACAGATGCCGTCGTCGATGGTCACGAGAGATGTGGTTCGAGCGCGTACGCGAGTGCCACTCCTCCATAAGGGTACGAATGACTCGCTCTGCCTTCCCGTTGGTCCAG
>CAINNF010000020.1 GCA_903851045.1 Candidatus Adlerbacteria bacterium | reverse complement strand
CGACGTACCCGTGCCGCCATTGGTGACACCGAGGAAGCCCGTGACCTCGGTGGCGAGATTGAGCGCGGAGGCGGAGATGACACCGGCGGTGGCGTGCACGATGCCGCCGAGCGCACCGATGATGACCGAGCCGAAGTTCGCTTGCGTTGAGGATGCGTACGATGCCGAGAGGTTGGTGGTGGAGGCGTTCACGAATGTTTGCGTAGCCGTGAACGAGTTCGATGTGTATGTCTTTGGGATCGTAGAAGATGCGTTGACATAGTAGTCGGCGGAGGTGGTGGCAAAACTATCGTTCGAATCGATACACACGCCGTTGACCGCGAAGCATCCCCCCGAAAGATTAATACCGTTGGCGAACGTCGACGTGGCTACACCAGTGACCGCGAGACTTTGTACCGATAGCCCGCCTGAAAAGGTCGAGGTCGAATGAGTACCGAGCACGTTCAAAAATCCTTGGATTGTCGATGTGCCGGTCAGACCGCTTTGGAGTGTCGTGGTCGCAAGTCCATTACCCATGAACAGGGAACCTGCGAGCGTGATGTTGCCGAGAGAGTCGATCTTATTGCTCGAATTAAAAAAACGGACGTCGCCCGTACCGCTACCTTGGATGGTCAGCACATTGGTGGTGGTCGCGCTCAATATCGGATTCGTGCCACCAAGGATAAGATTGCCTGACGTGAGCACGGGTATCTGACTGCCGCTCGCATTCTGTGCGGGAGAAAAACCCCCGACCGTGTTCGAGTTCAAAGCATACGCGGACGACATGAGTCGTTGTCTTGGAGAGAGCGTCTCGTACACCTCAGCCCCATCTCCCGGCGCACACGTAGGTCCGACCATTGTGGCGACATCCACGTTCAGATACACCGTGTCACTGTCTTGAAAATTGTAGTCAAGCGTATCGCCACCGGCGCCCGTGTCCCCGATACCCGCGTTGAACACGCCGTTCTTGACCGGGATGGTCATGGTCGAAGGTGCGGCGGCTGGCCACACCTTCGTGCCGGTACCCGCGATCGGACTGTCATAGAGCGAGAAGCGAAAACAATAATTGGTGCCCGAGCCACCGAGGAGGTTGCCGGTCGCATCCATGAGTCGTCCCTGGTAGTTCAAAATCCTCGGTGCTCCTGTCGCGGCAAAGGCGGTCGGCACCTCCAGGCCTTGGCAGATCACAAGCAACACAAGGAGCACAACAAGAGTGTTCTGTGTCACTCTCATACGCGTTCGAGTTTCTGCTGATAGGTATTGTTTATATTCCTATCAATGCTGACCGAGAAGATATATATAAGGAAGAGGATGAATATCGCAACGAATGCGATTGTCGCTCCTAAGATAACCTTCGATATCAGCGAAAAGTCGAACGAATCGATGAGCTTCTCTTTCCAACTTACAGGATTAGGTTGTGCGACATCTTTCTTATTCTTCTTTATATATTCTTGCAACGCCTCTTCGGTCGTCATCCACGCGACATGCGAAAAAACCTGTTTACCAGGGAGCTTACCGCGACGTATGAGTTGGCCCACATAATCTGCAGTATATCCAGACTGTGCGGCCGCTTCTTTCAGAGAAATGTATTTTTCCTTTGCCATACAACAATCTCGGGTGCCGAGATGCGAATCTCGAGTGCCGAGATTCCTTGATTTATTGTATCCTACGTGTTGACAACTTATATATAACCTGTGGACAAGTAGCGTATGATGAAGAGGTGCTTAAAAACACCTCCAAAAGGAAGAAGATCTCTGTCGTCGCGGCCCTTGCCCTCGTCGCTGTCAGCGTGGGCGCATGGTGCGTGTTCCAACTGACTCACACCTCTCAATCGGGACTCGATGCACCCATCCGACACGCGTTCGCTAAGGTACCCTCCGTCACTTCGTACACTCAGTATGTCGAGACACGGACCAAGATCGGCGATCGAACGCTCCAGATAGTTGGCACCTACGACGTGGACCATGCGCAGCAACGTTTCGGGTCATACTCGACCACAACCCTCTTTATAGGAGCAGACACGATCGGACACTCGTTCACTCACTGGGATGTCTCTATAGGAAACGACGTCTATATAAAGGTAGACTCTCGTGACCCAGTTTTGCAGGCATCCATACAACGAACTCCGCAATGGAAACACTTTACCGACACCACCATACCGGGTAACTACACGAGCATCGCTATCGCAGGACCTATCCAAGATAATCTGACGTTGCTTGCTCAAAACGGCGCCTATCTTTCCCTGCTCAAAAACCATGGTCTCGAACGCTGGGGTAACGAACCGCTTCTACGGTACACCTTCACGCTTTCAAAAAGTGCGTTCGGGATCAGTGATGGCCCGCTCAATGCGCTTGTCGGTCGTATCGGGAAGAACGGCACCGTCGATGTGTGGATTGACCCACACAGTTTCGATGTGCGGTACTTACTCTTTACCAGCGACCCATACTTCTCAACAACGACCATATCGCATATAAATACCCCCTTGCCGATCGACGCTCCCCTACCGCTCTCTTCCTGAGGTACAATGACCTGGTATGCGACAGCTTCGCCGACACATTCGAGCACGACTGACGCGACTGAACGTCGCCCTACTCTTGAGTGTCACATTAGGGGTTGCGTCGCTCGTGGCGATACATCCAAACGCGATCTTGGGTCTCCTCGCCTCTAGCCTGTCGTCGATCGGAGGAACCACCACGACCGTGTTCTTTACCCCGTATGGGGACGAGACGATACCTCCTGGGACAACGACCACGATCGACATCAACATCAATACGAGGGTACCAATCAACGCTCTTGGTGCGACCATCTCCTTTTCAAAAGACACTCTTGAGATCGTCGGCATAAGTAAGGAGAGGTCGTTTTTTGACTTGTGGACCGAGGACACGAGTATCGACGAGGATTCAGGTGAGATACACTTCAGCGGTGGCACGACCAAGCAAGGAGGTCTCATGGGTACCGGGACCATGTTAACACTGACGGTACGCACCAAGACACCTGGTTCCGCACTGCTCCAATTTAAGAACGTACAGGTCTTTCCGAGCAATGATACGGGTAAACCGATCGACACGGACACACGCACCATAACATATACCATCAAAACTCCAGACACCTTGGTGGTCGCGGGGGGCGGTTCTTCCGGTGCACCTTCAGCACCGACAGCCACTCCACCAAACTTGGATTTGAACGGTGACGGGAAGATAAATCTGGTGGACCTATCCATCCTAATCTTCAAGATGCTGGGTCCCTATGATCCGCGATATGACTTCAATATGAACGGTTCGGTAGGGCTCGACGATCTCTCGATCATGCTATCGAAGATGTGATCACCGTGTGAAGCGATGCAGTACGTACGCGATACCGAACGCGATGAGCGCCAAGATCGCTAGAAAAGGGATGAGGAACGGTGCCAACTCTACACCACTGAGCGCGAGTGCTGCGGCGTTCGACCGCTCCGGGGCTGGGGGCACTTGTGTAGGAGGTGGCGTGGCCGGGGTCTGTGTATCGGTGGTGGTAGACTGGATCGTCGTAGAAGCGACTAGCGGCACCACTGGTGCCGGTGGCTGCGTCTGTATGGGCTGTACACGAAACACACTCGATCTCATCGAGGTTATGATATTGCTTCCCCTTTCGTTCGACGCGAGCATGGAACCGGAGTTGAAATCTACACTACTTTGACCCACCCGAAGGGGTCGGAACGTAATAGTTATCAATAATCCTTCGGAACCGATGAACGGTTGCGCCGCCCATCCGGAAAATCGAACGATCCCAGCGGCACTATCGTAGGACGGCACCGTGGACCATGAAGCAAGAACGGAGTGGTCTATAGAGATCGCCTCTACCGATAGATCGCTCGGGTTATAGACCAACTCTCCTTCGATGGCGTTGACGGCCTGACCGTTGGTATTGGCATACACTCGCACATCGAACGGTTCACCGATGGTACGTAGGTCGCTCTCGGGTGTCATATACAACTCACCACCGGACAGAGCTGCGGCAGAAGCGCTCCAGAGCGGGAACAGCGTGGCGCTGAGAAGGAAGATGCCGTAATAGATACGTTTCATACTACCCCTGGACCTCACGCCGGGCTTTCCACTTTCGATGTTCGAGATACCACGAGATACCGATGAGGAGTGAGACAAGTGTGACTATGACGAACGGTATAAAATCGGTGAACGACAACTGACGCTTCGGTGTCAATGCCGGCGAGTAGGTACCCATCCGAATATTACCCGCCTTATCTATCGCCCGGACCTGTATGTCACCCACCCCAAGTAAAGATTGGTTCTTTAGCAGATACGGACTCGCGACATGCCTCCATGCTCCGTTCTCGAATATCTCGTAGTGGTCCAACCCGCTCTCTTTGTCGGTCGTCGAAAACACGATGTAGTATCGCCCCCCGAACACACCGCTGGTCGATTCGACCTGGATAACGAATGGCTGCGGTGGGGTGTGGTCGTTTGCGACGTCGGAAAGCCATTGATTGTTCGAGAGTTGCGCCGTCGGGGCGATAGCGACGGTGTCATCGTGGGTGGTCAGCTTTGCCAGCGTACCTGCCCCATCATTGAGATACACCGCGGAAGCGGGAGAGAAGTGGATCGCAGCGGTCTTCGCTGCCGCACCGATCACCGTGAAGATGACCTCCCCGAGTACGTTGCTCAGTGCTGCATCGCCGGCGATCCTGCCGCAGTATCCGCCCGGTATACCTCCCGCGAACACCACCGTGCCTTGGGCGGTGTCTATGCGCGGCTCGACCGCCCACAAACTCAAGATCGAGTCGCCACGACTGAAGTCGACGGCACGGAGCGTATCTTTCGGATACGTGAGCGCGACGTTCGCCGCATTGATACAATCACCATCATTATCGATACGGATCGTTTCGATAAAAGTGTCTCCCGGACCATAGGTACCGGTCGCCGGATCAAGCGACAGTGATGCAGCAGAAGCGACTCCGGGAAGCAGGGTGAGAAACAGCACTCCCAAAGCGATACGTAGGAAATAAGGGGGCATGCGTATAGTATAGCTGTTTTTTTAAAGTGCCGCCGCTATCCTGTCCAATTAAAGAGCATGATACTGAAGTCGGCCAAGTTGACCGTGCCATCCTCGTTAAAGTCCGCCCGCACATCATGCGTCCCCCAGCTGAGAAGAAATATCGAGAAGTCCACCAGATTCACCTTACCGTCGCCGTTCATGTCGGGAGACGGTCCACCCTTCGGCAGCTGGTTACCGACGAAAAAGTTCACGGATTTACCGAAACCGCTTCTGCTCGAACTCGCAAGCTCGAACGAGGCTTTCGCGCTATGGAACCCTTGCGTTATAGAGCTGGTATCAAGCTGCAGTGCCCAGGTGCCACTGTGGTCGACCGCGGCTGCGAGCGCATCGGATGTATCCTTGTCCAGATTGATGATGACCGTCGCGGATGGCACCGATTGTCCCGAGACCGTGAGCAACCCGCCTGGGGCTATCTGTCGAGCGCTCACACTGAGCGTTGGAGGAAGGAAGATGTTGTTGACGCTCGTAACGGCGCTTTGGACGATGTCGAAGACCACGGATGTGGTCACAGAGGTCGCCCCTCCCGAATCATTGGCCCAAAAGCTGAACGTTGCGGTGCCGGGGGTGACGTCGGTCGTACTATATAAAAAGTCTGCGTTCGAGTCGGCCCGCACGATACTGGCGGCTACGCCGTCAAGAAGGATGTGTACATCGCTATTCGGATACGCCTTCCCACGCAAGACCACCTGCGTCTGTGCTGCCGCTGAAATGACGCCGGGACTCACGTCCGACCGGGACGGGATATTGCCGAGCACTTGCGGCGGCGACGAGGCCGGTACCGCAGGTTGCGAGACGCAAGTTGCACTACAGAGACTGGTCGGGCCGTTCGCCGTACCTTCGTCACATTGTTCGTTAAAACGAACCTGCAGCACCCCATCTCCGCAGTACGGCCCATAGCCCGAACAGTCAGGCAAGCACACCCGCTGTGCGGTCGTGGAACCGTACGAGCCGACGTTGTTCCCGATTCCATCATCACACGCCTCACCGGGATCGACCTGTCCGTTGCCACAAATAGAGATCGTGATGCTCGTCTGCAGTATGTCGGCAAGCGCTTGTGGCGGCTGCCGTACGACGTACACGACGACACCAATGACACACGCTATACCCAACAGTGCGTATATATAGCGCCACGGTACCGTCCTACCAGCATTCGTATCATCGCGATGAGTACCCATTCATTTTTTTCTTACTTCGTCTGCGGCGTCGGACTACCAAGGCTGTCACAAAGATCAGCAGAATAACTATCGGAGCGCCGAGCACCCCGGCAACCTTCAACTTGTCGGTGAGCGAGAGACCATCGAACCCGTACCCTTCGTACCCGGGGACACTACCGAGTGCGGCGATACTAAGACTGATCTGGCCTTGCTGTGCGACGTCGCTGTTCTTGTAGATCGTATACTTGACGGTGTAGGACCCCGCGGGAAGCCGTGTCGGGAGCTCCGCCAACACCTCTTTCGTCGCGAAGGGTGCGATCTGCTCGATATGGTTCGTGTTGTCGACGGACTCGAGCAGATTCTCGCCATTACTATCATAGATATCGAAGTGCACCTTGCTTGGCCCGAACGTGGTGTTACCCGTGTTCTCTATGATCATGAAGAAACGGATCTTGCCGGGGAAGAATAATCCCCACTTCAGTATCCCCTCTTCAAGGTCAGCGACGCGTATCTGACGCACGTTAAAGTCGAAGATCTTATCGACCACCTTGATGTCGACATCGATCTGGGCACCGAGTGCGATGGACACACCGCTCCCTGACTGCACGTTCGCTGCGGACGTTCTGATACGGATCGTGCCCTTGTAGTCGTTATAGTCAGCCCCCGTCGGGACATGCACGGTCACGACGATAGGCATCTGGGTGACCCCTTTGGGAATGATGAACTCGTTCCCTTTATCGATAGAGAACCATCCGTCGACACCTGGGATGTTGATGGTCACGTCGACCTTCAGGTCTTCTTCCGGGTCGGAACGGACCAGGTTTATTTGTTGTGTATATTCGGTACCCCGTGTCAGACGATCACTACGCACGTACGGCGGGGTGATGCCGAATCCGGCAGCTGCGGGATGTACACCGACCGAGAAGCTGAGCAGAAACGTACACACCACGAACAGCAACGGCAAGAAGCGACGAGTGCGCCTGAGTCGCCAGAGGTACGAGTCTTTCGTTTTCATGTTACCAATTGGCCGCAGCGCTGGTAACGGCAGTTATCACGTCTTGGCCAGAATAATTTCCTGCGAATGTTATCGTTGCCGGGATCTTGATAGCCCAATAGGTGAGCTTGCTTTGTGGTGAGCTGGTCGAGGTCGTCTTCTGCACGTGCAATGCTACCGACAGCGGTGTCGTGGAGCCAGCCAGGGCGTAGGCGTAGGGGGATGTATACAGCACCGACGATGTCGCGACCTTTTGGTTCGCAATCGCGATATCTTTCGTGTTATCAAAACCGGTATTATCGCACTTGTCGAAACCTGTCCAGTTCGTACACATCGTGTCACCATACAGCGCCTCATCGACGCCAACGTTACCGAGAGCCTTCAGCTGCGTCGTCGTCGCCGAAGGGTCGCTTTGCTGCCCCGGCTGGAGAGCTCCGAAGGCGACCGCACTCTCGGTCACTGCGAACGCCAAGAAACTGGTCATCGTGGTGCTGCCAACGGTCGCTTCCGCGTAGGTACTGGACGCGAGGTTATCATCAGCTATCTGCACGGTTGCCGACCACTTCTCTCCTGAGTGTTGCGAACCAGCATCTGTCGGGTCGGCGTTATACCACAGCGAGAACGTACAGGTGAATGTTGCGGTCGAGTCGGTCGGTCCTGAACATGATCCCCCATCTTGCGTACAACTAAAGTTGGTATACCCGGATGCGCGAGGGTAACAATTGTTAGAGTTGAATTGACCCGACGTAAGACATGAGGTCGATCCTATACCTGAACGAAAGACGTTAATAGAAGCGGTTGCCGCGTTCATTTCGTTGCCGCTCGATATGTTTTGACAGCTATTATTGTCGGTCGCCTGGAACGTAACCGTATAGTTGTCGGTCTTCCCGTTAGGCGTCGCGAGCGCGAGGTTACCGGAACCAGTGTAGTTGACCACCGTGATAGAAGAGGCGCTCACCGACGGCGGAACGTTGCTGACGCTGTAAGCCGTGGACGCGCCTTGGTTCGTCGATGTCGCAACAAGACCGTAGTTGTCGGTAACGTACGCATAGGCAGCGTAACTCGTGTCTTGTGTCGGTATCGGTATCGAGTACGTCGCTACTGCTGAAGTGCTCGCGATCGTCGAAGATGCCCAGTATCCGCCACCACACACACCACCGGAGAACACCGCCGTCTTACAGACATAGAGCTTGATCGAGTCGCCACCTCGGATCATGTCCGAGTCGGCACCGGTCGCGGTCCAGGTGATGGTGGCACCCGGGACCTGAGGCGACGTGTTCACGATAGCGGTAAATGCTGGAGGGTGGTTGATGATGAACGGCGAACCGGTGTCGCCCGAACCTATCGAATAGGCAGCGTTACAAAGCGGGAGCGAAGCGCTACCGTCGCAGATCCATGCGAACCAGTCGTTCTTTTCATTATTGAACGGAAACTTTTCTATGGTGGTCGTGGCGGCGCTCGCGACCTGGCCGCTGAGCGTATAGTTCGAAGCGGCCCACTGGTTGGCTACGCCACCACCACATGTTGGTGTCGAACTCGCGTTCGCGGTCGGGGCAGCATTCGTCTTACAGATGATGAGCCAGTAATTGTCCGCACTGGAGTCGGTAGCCGTTGCGGTCCAGGTGATAATAGAACCCGCGTTGGTTGGTGTGGTTGTAGCCGATGCGATTGACTCCTGTGCTTGGACCGTCCAGCTTGGCGGTGTGTTGAGCACGGTCACCGAGGTAGTGACATTGTCGGCGCTTACTTTCGGCACGTTCACGTTCCAAAAAGATCCGACAACGATGCCGACCCCAAGCAAAGCACACCCTACCGTAGTCAGAAACGTGACCTTACCGTACATAGTTGTAGGACGCAAAAATGGAAGAATACGCAAAAGCCGGACACGACCGACTACCTTGCCGGAACTCTTCTGTATATCCATGAATTCAATGGTAACACCAAGTGGTAGGTACCTCAAAACGCACCTCCCGTTTGTGTGGATAAGTACGGTTGAACTTCGTCGATCCTTCGTTATTTGTATCGGATCGCGTCAAGAGGGTTGATCTTCGCGGCACGTCTCGCAGGAAAGAGTCCGGTGATGAAACCGACCACGCCGGAGAACAGAATAATGAAGCCAAGGAACGGCAGTGGGTATCGAAAGAGTGACACTGATACGCCGCCGAACTTGCCAGCGGCAAGGCTCAACAGTTCATTAAAGAAGACACCTATCCCGCCCCCGATACCGATACCGACGACACCACCGAGGAGACCCACGATGACCGCCTCCGCGACGAAGAGTATGACGATGTCACGCGACGACGCACCGATGGTACGCATGACACCAATCTCGGCAGTACGCTCCAGGAGCGTCACGGTCATCGTATTGAACATACCGATGGCTGACACCGTGAGCGCGATGCCGCCGAACACGGCAAGCACCGCTTGGATGCCCTGAAAGATCTTGTTCGCTTGATCGACCGTCTTCGACAGTGCGGTGACCGAGAACCCCTTCGCGATGATAAGGTCCTGCATGGGTCCAAGCGACTTACTGTCGACAACGCGGACCTGTACACGCTCGTAGTATGGGATCTGGAAGTGCGCCTTGAACTCATCGAGTGTCAGGATCGCGGCAAGCGTCCCGTCGTCGCTACTGACTCCTTTTATATGATACTGCTTATCGAGCGTCACCTCGCTCGTTTGGTCGCTCCCCTCTTGCGGCACGAACACGTGCATCGTGAGCGTCTGACCGATGGCATCGGCCGGGTCCTGCACCCCGAACAACTTAAGCATCGCGGTCGTGATGATGACCGAGTCGTTATCTTCGTTCGCCGTCTGTTCGCTGAACAACTGCCCGGCAGCGGCCTTGGTGCCGGTATAGAGGAAGTACGATGGTTTCATACCTTCGACGTTCGCATTACCCGTCAGTCCGTTGTAGGTGATGGACGCGGCGAAGCTCGTCATAGGTGAGACGTCTTTCACGAACGAGTTGGCGGAAAACTCGTCGAGTGTCGGCTGGTCGAGCGTGACGACATGCGACGGAGGGTTCGTCACGTTAAGCGACAAGAGCGTATCCCCCAGCACGATACGCTCGAGGATGATGCCTTGGAGGCCGAATCCAAGACCCACCAGGGCCACGACCGCCCCCGTACCCACACCCATGCCAAGGATCGTGAGCCACGTACGCGACGGGTTCGTCTTGAACATGCGTGTCGATAGCATGAGGATGTCGCGGAGTCTCATAGATGTTAGGTGTGTGCGCCCAGAAGTTCGTTCGGTTGGATGATATACCCGCCTTGCGCGATCAGTTTCTCGAGATGCCGCATGATATACGACGCATCCTTCTCGGTGTATGCGGCACCGCCCAAGTCAGCTGGCAAGATGAGTCGCTGGGCGAAGTCTTCGGCAGTGATGATACCGCCCACTCGTTCGGCCACTGCGGCTCGTAGCACCGTCAACTGTGCTTCGCTCGATTGTAACCCGACCTCCTCCGAAAGATACTGGAGCAAGTGGTCGATGAGCTTTCGTTGATGCATGAACGCACTGTCCTCATGGAGCGCCTCGCGATATCGCTCAACGTCCCTTGAGTAGCGGATGAGGGAGAAGACCTTGGTCGTGATATCCCGACTCTGTTCGAGCGATAACCCCACACCACCCTGTGCGAAACTTTTCATAAGAAAATCCTGAAAGAGCGTATCGTCCATCGAACCCTTCAATACCGACAGTATCGCATGCTCGAGCATCTCGAGCTGAGAGAACGTGAGCGTTTGCGTCGCGAAGTTGACTACACTCTTCACCTTCAGGTCGATCGGTTCCGCGTACGGGTACAAGCGCGCGAGCTGTTCGATCTCCGTGACGATGGTCTCGCCGGGCTTCACGCGTTTGATCTGCTCCTTCTCAGGGTTCACCACGATGCGGCGCAGCGCACCGTCACGCATATAGAAGACTCGGTGCGCATAGGGTAGATATTTCGCGTCGTGGGTCACGAGAATGACCGTCTTACGATCTCTCTCGTTGATCTCCTTGAAAGAATCCATGACGTGTTCCGCCGAGATACTGTCGAGGTTGCCGACCGGCTCGTCGGCGAGCAATATCTCCGGGTCGTTCACGAGCGCACGAGCGACCGCCACGCGCTGTTGTTGACCGCCCGACATCATCGTGGGCAACTTATTCTCCACGCGCTCCGGGATACCGAAGCGGCGCAGGAGTTCGGCCGCGCGCCGGTTGCGGTCTGGAACGGACTGACCGAGGAATATCATCGGCAGTGCGACGTTGTCGAGCACTTTCAGCGACGTAATGAGATTGAACTGTTGGTACACGATGCCGATCGTCGCTTGCTGATACCGATTCATCTCGGCTGGCGTGTACGCATAGATGTCCTCCCCTTTCACGTACATGTGTCCGTCCGCTGGCGGGATACCCCCCAGGATGGTGTACAGCAAGGTCGACTTCCCACACCCGGACGGTCCGAAGAGGATGATATATTCGCGCGGGTATATTTCGGCCACGACGTTGTTGAGCGCCTTGAACTCGTTCACCTGCCCTTGGTTGTAGGTGATCTGTAGATGATCGATCTGTATCGCTGGTTTTGCCATATGTATTATTTGCCGATCTTGTTGACCCACCCGAACGTACCCTGGAAGTTCGCGAGGATGAGGTCGACGATGTTCTGTTCCTTGGTTGGCGTGATCAGCACATAGTCGTCCGACTGCGCCTGGTTGTTCGCGACATCGCGACATCGCATCCAGAACTTATACACGCTCGCGGGCGCGAACCCGACGACCACCTGTGTGTGCATCGTCAGCGGGTTGGCTTCTTCTGGTAGTGACGAACCTTCGTTCGCAGCGTCGTGCACCAACCCCTGTGTATAGAATAACTGACAATACGCTGGCTCGTCGGTGACCCAGGTGATAATGGTCTGGATCTTCACATCATCGCTCGGGAACAAGGTCGATTCATTGTTCACCTTCGAGATGATTGGGGGCACCACATCGCGCACCGTCACGAAGCCCAGCGGTTTACTATCTATTTCGTCGCCACCCTGATTCGTTGCGCGCACCATCACCGTATAGTGCGTACCGAACGTGAGACCGGTCAACTGTACCGAGTGGCTCGTCGTGAACACCGGGTCACCGAAGGACTTGGTCTTTTTGGTATGGAGGTCGGTATAGTCGACCAACCCTTGGGCGAGCACGTTGCCAGTCGACCAGCTGATGGTTGCGGAGGTCTCCTGCACACGAGATATTTTGATACCGTTGATCTGCGGCAAGATAGCCTTCGTCGTGAACGTGTCGTCGTCGGTCTTTCCCAAAAGTCCTGCGGTGTCCTGCGAAGAGGCTTGGAAATGATAATCGGTCGCGGGATTGAGTCCTATGACCACCACCGTGTGCTTCGTGGTCGACTCGTTCGGGTCGCCTTGGTTGATGGTGTACGGGTCAGCGCTTTCCGAGTCGTATTGCGCGGAAGGCACCAGAGCGACCATCGAATTGGACTCTCGGTCGGTGCTCCAACTGATCGTCGCTCCGCTCGTATCCGGCACGACCTTCGGCGCCCCGACGATAGCTG
The DNA here is from genome assembly GCA_903851045.1 of Candidatus Adlerbacteria bacterium. Classification (GTDB taxonomy): domain Bacteria; phylum Patescibacteriota; class Minisyncoccia; order Phycocordibacterales; family SBAW01; genus GWA1-54-10. The sequence goes on along the minus strand of CAINNF010000020.1, from coordinate 41,437 downwards.
GCGGTTTGATGACCGCCCCGGCGGTCGCCTTCACTTGCGCGGCGATCTTCTCGAGTTCCTGTATGTCGGTCACCTTACTTATCTCCGAGTTGATCTTTTGGCTTTGTGATCCGGGGGTCGTGAAGACGAAACCTGCGGTGGCGCTTTTATTACCCTGACTGTCCGACGACTCGACCTGGAAGTGGTAGTTCGTCGCAGGATCGAGATTCGTTATCGTCAACGTGTGCGTCTTGCTTGCGATGGTTGGATCTCGCACCAACCCATAGGAGGAGTCGAGCCCATAGTTGACGGTCGCATCGGTATTCACATCCGTGGTCCAATGTATCGTCGTGGAGCTTGCGGTCGTGTTGGTAACGGTGACGTTGGAGATCTCCGCAGCGTATACAGGCGCACCGAGCACGACGAGGCTCGCCAACATACCGACACCGACATACATACTCTTCTTCTTTCTCATGCTGAAGACGTGATACTGTCAGTGTAGCATCGATTCTTCCGGCACCACGCGTATACCAACTATCGTGTGCGCTGCCTCTTCACGAACCAGAGCAGGACCAAGACCACGCCAAGGACGATAAGGAGTATTTCGAACGCACCATAGTAGTAGTAGGTCGCCGGTCTGGTGCAGGAGAGATAGTCGGAGCTGTTGCCATCGCAATATTTCGCACTACTCCAGTTGAGCGCACCGAGCAGGAACAGCACGGCTCCCAAAAAAAGATCGGTCTCCTCTCGCATGATACGGGCATTGGCTACGAACGCTTCAAGGACACGTACGGAGAGGTACTCGGCAGATACCCACACCGTCTGTACGAACGTCCGCTTCGCCCCCTTTCGGACCACCTCTTCCTGGATAGTGTGTTCTGTCATAATAGTAGTATGTGCTTGTATTCTACTACCTCGAGCGCCCAGTGGAAATACCTCGTGCGTACGCAGCGTGGACACTACAGTACGCTGCCCGAAAATCCAGCGAAAGACTGTTGGATGTCGAACATGTTGGTCTGCAGGTCGGTATAGGCATTCTCCCGCTTGTCGAACTCCGATCCCATGGCAGGCAGAGCGTCATTGAGCTCTATCGTGTACTCGTTGGTCAACGCACCCTTGTCAGCGATGATATGGTCGCATATCTGTGTGATCTCGAAATTCGCACGGTACGAGAGTCCTCGGATATCCTCGATGGTCGACATCTGTTTGCGCGCGAGATCCACCATCCGTACCATCGCGGGTCGGTGGAGCAGGTTCCCAGGACTCTGGGCGGCTGCTTGCATGGCGTCTATCGTACTCGCGACGGCTGGTGCGGCGTCCCCTATCGCATCTACCTCTTTGTTCATCTGAGCGATCAGTTGCAGGCCTTGTGTCGCGAGCGTGAGACGTTCGGTATCCTTCGTCTCTTTCGTCAAAAGGAGCGCAAGTGTTTGGTTCAACGACTCACGCAGCGGGTTCGCGCTCGCCCCAGGAGTGAACGTCGCGTTCTGCTGCACGGCAGCCGCGATCTGGTAGTTCGTGTATGCGTGCGCGAATCGTGTTTCAGCGCTCTTGCTGAACCACCACGTTCCTCCGGCAACCACCACGCACGCCGCCACGCCCATGACGAACCAACGGTTTCTAATAAGTGATCGTATCTTTGTAAGTGTTTTTTTCATATAAGTGTGCATAAAACGCGTACTAACGATCGACTATCCGCCGGTCGCGATGAACGTGTTAGAACCTGAGTACGAATCGGCGCCGACGCCGGTCGGGATACTGATACCCCAATACACGTTACCGACCGACGGCGTCGTCGTGGATGACGGCTTCGGGATATCGATAGTCACGTTCGTCGCGGAACCACTGAGGTATTGACAGGCGGCGCACGAACCATAGGCGAAGGTCGTGGTCGAATATTCTTGCGAGCCGACCGGGATATACGTGGTACTTGCCACGTTCGTGAGGTTCGAGCCAAGGAGCTTGATATTGATGACGGCGTTGCCGGTGTTCTGTACGGTCGTGGTCACGTTCGTGGAGGTCGAATTCTCCCCTGGATGGAGCTGCGGGAAGATGATGTTCGCGGTATTGACCGCGAGCCCCCACAGCGTCGACACGTTGACCCCTACTCCAGAGATCGTCTGGGTATCGCGCAAACCGGTCGAGTCCTGTGCCGCTATGGTCGTGAGCCAATGCTGTCCCGCATACACCCCAGTATCGGTCGGATCGGCGAAGTATTGCATCGGCGCCGTACAGGTGAGTGTGCATGCGTTGCCCGCGCAACTTGAGTACGCACAGGAGGTGCTCGCCATCTGGTAGCAGTTATTTTGGTTCGCGGTACACGACGCACCGACGGCTGAACGGTAGAGCGTCGAGGTGCCGAAGACCAAGTCGCTATACCCATTGAGGTCGGTGACCGTTGCGGTCATCGTCACGTTCGTGGTGGTGCCTTCGACCAGAGAGATATCGGACGCGCCATTCAGCGAGATATTGCTGATGGTCGGCGCATGAAGGATGGTCGCCTGCGCCACATGGTCGTAACTATCGAAATCGAGTCCACCCTTGGAACTGCGGAAACAGTAGGCGTTCCCTGTCGCATTACTGGTCATCTGGAAATTGTATTCGAGTTCGGTCACCGCGTTCGTTCCAACGGTTATGTTGTTCGTCTGGTTCGAAGTGTTCTGTATCATCTCACCTGGCGCGAAGCTCATGTTCGCTGGATACGTAAGCGAACCCGATGTGCTCGCCAAGTTCGTGAATTGGCTCGATGCGGCCATGCACGCCGGTGACGAACCACAACTACCAGCGACAGGCACGTCACTATAGTTCACATACGCTATCGATTCGCAGTTGAGCGCTGCCCCTTTCGACGCCCATTGCAAACGGAAGTTTTGATTGGTGAGCGGCGATCCGGTGTTCTGTACCGAGAAGCGCAGGCGAACGTTCGACCCAACTAAAAGTCCTGCCAAAGACGTATCTTCGGGAGCTGCCCAAGTCGCACCGTTATCACCTTGTGGGGCGCCGAAGATAGCGGTAGGTGCGGAAGGCGCATACGGGCGAGCGGTATAGTAGTCCCATCCGCCGTGCTGGAACCAGTAAGTGAAGCCCATGCCGCCGGAGGAGTAGGCGCTGGACGTCGTACTTAGTGTCGCAAAGACCGAACCGCCTGGGTTATATACGGTCACGTTCATGGTGGTGCTCGCGAGCCAGTCGATCGAAACCTCGTACCACCCCGTCGTGTAGGTCACTCCGGTCGATGTCATGATGGTACCGCTCGTGTCGTTGGACGTGACATCCTTCGCCAGCGCGACCAGTTGGGTCGGATACTCTTCCAAACAGACCGCATAGTTATGGCCAGCGCTTTGTACGCCGAAGAGCGCACACGGTTCATCCTGCTGTGTACTGTCCACATACTGGAAGTATCGTATCGTCGTTCCTTGCGCCGTTTGAGAACCGGTACGATAGATACCATTTGTCGTTTTTTCACCAGCGTGGCTACCGGCATCCAACCCGTAGGAACCATTGTGTGCGAACGACCCGTCGACACTGAACTTAGTGCCGGTATCGCCGGAGTAACCAGAGAGACTGCCACTTTCGAAACTGTCATAGAACCGGAACGTGTTAGTACCACTGGACGCATCGGTCGCCGCCGCATTACCGTAGTACATATACACCGTCGCGCTACCCGAGCCCGGTAGCGATGGCACGTTCACCCACACCACAGCAGAGACCGAAGCAGTGGCGCGTTCGATAAAGTACGGGATCGCCACGGTGCCCGACGAATCGGTAAAACGCAGATCACTGAAGTCGCTCTTCATGTTTGCGTCGTACACCACGGTCATCTTCACAGGGAAATTGGTATATGAGGATGTGTTCGGGTTCGTGATGGCGACCTTCTTTCGATACGACCAGGAAGCATCGTACCATTGGCTTGCGAGTGCTCCTTCACCACCGTCGTCGTTGCGCCAACGATAGTGCGTTTGGTTCACGAAAAGGCACGAGCTGTCATCCCAACGGATGTTACCGCACGCATCGGACCCGTCACTATCGAACGCCTCTCCGGAATAATTGCCGTAACCTTGTGCGAAGGTCCAAGCGCTCACTGGAGATCCGGTGCGCACAACGTTATATCCAGACGACACACCCGAAGAGGTCGCGAACTTCACGCCAGTGATATGGGCGCTGGCGTTCGCATCGATGACGCTTCCTGCGATGGTCATCATCGTTCCTCCGGACTGCGCCAACAAAAAGTCACCATAGTTGAGCGACGTCACGCTGGGAGATCCAGAGAGGTTGAGACCATTCGTATCGAGATTGCGGAATTGATAGTAGAGCGCGTTCAAGGTACCGCCGGACACCGAGAACGCGTAGGTGCCAGTACCTGGGTTCTGGATCGTGGTCGTCGCCGTCGGACCACCGACGATATCCAACAGTCCTCCCGAATAGGTCACGGTCGAACTCGTGGCGATAGAGACGTTCACTGGTCGACTACCGCCGCCGAGCGCCGTGCCGTCGAAGTCGGTCGCGTAGTCCCAGTAGTCGCTCCCCGCACTTCGCGTGTACGTACCCCAGATGTTCAGCGCTCCGTTCACACCTCCATGATCCATAGAATAGAGCGAGCCGGTTGAGTTAACCGTGGTCGTCGCTGCGGAGGAGTTCCACATGCGGATGTTCGTGTTCGCACCGATCAAGAGCGTGCCGTAGGTCTCTGTGCTCGCTGATTTCGTGTTAATCGAATAACTGGTACCCGAGTAGAGGTAGAGCGTCGAGGTGGCAAACGTCGTGTTCGAAATGTTCCCGTTGTTGGTGAAGGTGCCGCCGACCGCGAGCGTCACTCCCGGACTCACGATAAAGCTCGAGGCGTTATTGATCGTCGTATTGTTCGTTGAGGTGGCGTTGCCGGTAACGGTCCAACCACCGGAGGTAGAGTCAAAGATAAGATTATAGAAGGAAGAAGTACCCGGAGTCACACTCTTTCCAGTCGCGGTCGCAGCAAACGTCACCGTACCGCTATTATTACTGAACGCTCCGGTGGAAGCGATGAGGGACCCACTGACCGTGAACACGCCCGGCGGGAACACGACGGTGCCGGTCGCGACAGTCACATCACCGAGCGCCGTGAGATTCGTGTCGAGCATGGTCCAACTACCACCGATACCGTTGAACAAGAGCGTATTGAAGCTCGAGCTGTTCGCCTGTATCTGTTTACCCGTCGCGGTCGCCGTGAACTTCACCGTACCACCGTTGTGCGTGAACGTGCCGCCCGTATTGAGGAACGAGTTCCCTATCGAGAGCGTACCGGACGGAAGCGTCACTGCGCCGTTCGAGATCGTGAGCGTGTTCGATGTGGTCGCATTGGCGTCCGAGAACGTCCACCCGCCACTCACCCCGTTGAAGGTCAGGTTGTACAGCGTCGAGGTCCCGACCTTGATGGTCTTGCCGCTTGCGGTTGCCGTGAGCAGGACAGAGCCGTTGTTATGCACCAACGTACCACCGTTGTTCTGTAGTGACCCACCGACCGACAGCGTGCCGGTTGGGAGCGTCACGGTACCCGCGGTCACCGTAAAGTCGTTGGTCGTCGTGGCGCTCGAAGAGAACGCCCAGTTGCCGCCAGCACCGTTAAAGGTCATGTTGTAGAACGATGAACTCGCGGGAGGTGTAATGGTCTTGCCCGTCGTGGTCGCTGTAAAGGTAAAGGTCGAGTTCGCGCTCGTCAACGTCGCACCCGAATCGAAGATGAGACTGCCCCCGATGGTGTGTGTCTGTGTGCTGGCCGCGGAGAACGATCCGCCCGCTTGCACCTCGAGCGTGCCGTCATACGTGTTCGCACCACCGCCGGACTGGATGGTCACATTACCCGCAGGTGCGAACGTTTTGCCCGTCCACACGATAAGTTTGGTGTTCGGCGGCAGCGTCAGCGTATTGGTACTGCTGATGACCGTCGAGAACGGTATGTCGCTATCGTTGGCGGACGTGTACTGCGACATATCGGCGATGGTGATCGGCACCGTGTCCTCGTGACGGACGATAACGCGATTCTCGTAGAGGTCCATGCCGGTAATGTTCGAGATGGGGTCGACCGACACGTCCGCGGCGCGCTTTCCGCCATTGGTGTCGAGATACAACGTCAACGTGTCACCCGGGTTGAACGACACTCCCGGGATACTGTATGCACCCGTGGAGCTATTGCAGGACGAGGTGAAGCTCGTTGAGCCTTCGACCACGAGCTTCACGTTCTGGGTCGAGTTGTCGCACACCGTACTTACCGTCGTGCCTTCGTCCGAATACACGTGCCCCGATATGGTGATCTGCGACGCACTGTCGTCCCAACGTACATACCCGGGGTTTCCGCCTGGATCGTTGTCGAACGCTTCGCCCGCCAGATTGCCGTAGTGCAGGTTGAACTTCCACGAACTGCTCGGGGTCCCGATCTCGGTCACGTTGTAGCCGCCGATACTCGTCGTCGTCGCGAACTTTACATACTTGATGACCTTAAGTGGGTTCGCGTCGATAACAGAACCCGTAACCGTCATCGCCGTTCCTCCGGCGATACCAAGCAGGAAGTCACCGTAACTGAGCGACGTGATGGTGGGAGTTCCAGAAAGATTGAGACCGCTCGCGCCGAGGTTCCTGAACTCATAATAGTTCGCATACAACGTGCCGCCGCTCACGCTGAGCGAGTACGTACCCGCACCCTGGTTGGTGACGGTCGTCGATGCGGTCGGCCCACCGATGATATCAAGTACTCCTCCCGAGAACGTGAGCGACGAACTCGACGCGATAGATACGTTGACCTTGCGCGGCGCACCCGAGATATCCGTCCCATCAAAGTCCGTCGAGTAGCTCCAATAGTCGCTGCCAGTACTTCGTGTATACGTACCCCAGATATCGAGCGCACCATTCACGCCCCCATGGTTCATAGAGTAGAGCGAGCCTGAGGAGTTGACCGTCGTGGTCGCGGCCGATGAGTTCCACATACGTATGTTGGTGTTCGCATCGATGAGAAGCGTGCCGTAGGTCTCGGTGCTCGCTGATTTCGTGTTGATACTGTAACTGGTTCCCGAGTAGAGGTAGAGCGTCGAGGACGCGAACGCGGTCGCCGAGCCGCTCACATTGTTCGTGAAGGTTCCTCCGACCGCAAGGGTCGTGTTCGGATTCACGGTGAAGTTCGTCGCGCTCGTGAGCGTCAGGTCATGCGTCGTGGTCGCATTGCTCGCAATGGTCCACCCACCCGAAGACGAGTTGAAGGTCGCATCATAGAACGGCGAGGTGCCGGGCTGGATAGTGTTACCGGTCGCCGTCGCAGTAAAGAGCACTGCCGCGCCGGAGTTGGTAAAGGTCCCCGCATTGATCCAGCTCCCACCGACCGTGAACGCACCGACATTCGATGCGACATAGGTCGCGCCCGCACTGATGCGCATGGTGCCCGAAAGTGCGATCGATGGATCGTTCGTATCAGCCGTTACCGTGACCGGGTTCGCTCCGTCGCCCACGGTAAGAATCCCGATGGTCGGCGTGCCACCACTGAGCGTGTAGGTCGGACTTCCAGCACCCGAGGGTGCCAATATGAGCGCGGCGTAATTGGCGTTCGCGATAGTGGTGGCGGTGGTGGCCGCATAGGTGAACGGAGCACTTTGCGGATTGAGCGTGCCACCGATAACGAACGGCGTTCCGCCACCCGTGAGCAACCAAGCGGAGGAACTTGCATTGAGCGTCTGGTTCGTGGCGATGGTCAATGCGCCGGTCACCGTCGTCGTACCTGCACCGGTCTTCGTCGTCGTGTTGGTAGACACACCATCCCCGAAGGTTAGGTTCTTGAATTGCCACGTATTACTCGACCCGAAGTTGCCGGTACTACTGATCGTGAACGTACCATTGGTCATTGCTATGGTGCCACTACCGGTCACATCGCCTGACTGGACGGTCATGTCTCCCGTCCCAACCAATGTGCCGGCGGTCATCGTGAGCGCATGGGTCACGGTCGTGAGCGCACTGCTATCGAGCGACCACTGACCGCCCGTACCGTTGAACACAAGGTTATACAGCGTGAGTGGCGACGAAGCAGTGATGGACTTGCCCGTCGTGGTCGCCGTGAAGGTCACCGTCGAGTTCGCCGCCGTGAAGGTCGCGCCCGAACCGATCGTTAGACCTCCGCCGATCGAGTGCGACTGCGTACCGACCGCTGTGAAGGTCGCGTTCGTCGCAAGATAGAGACGGCCATCGAGCGCGCTCCCCGACCCTCCTGACTGGAGCGTCACATTTCCACCTGGCGCGAACGTCTTGCCCTGCCACACATACAGTTCGGTGTTCGGTTGCGTGACGAGCGTCATGGTGCTGGTCGCGGCGGCGAAGAACACGTCCGAGTCGCGCGTGGAATCGAACCCTGCGAGATCGGTGATCGTGATAGGCGTCACTCCTTCGTGTCGGACGATAAGGGAATTCTGATAGAGATCGAGGTCGGAGATGCTCGCGGTCGGCGTCTTGGTCACCGTGACCGCGCGCTTACCACCGTTGGTGTTCAGATAGGCGACGAGGTCGACATCACCAGTGAACTGCACGTTCGAGATACTGTACGCACCAGTGAGCAGACCGCACGAACCAGAGTAAGTGGTCGTTCCGACCACGAGCGTCACGACAGCCGTCGAGCCATCGCACGGCGGATTACCAATCAGCGTCGACCCGTGGTCCGCATAGACGTGACCCGATACGGTGATGTTGTACCCAGAGTCGTCCCATCGGATGTAGCCGGGGTTACCACCTGGATCATTATCGTACGCCTCTCCCGCGAAGTTGCCGTAGTGATTCCTGAACCACCAGTACGAGGCTGGCGTACCGACTTCGGTCACGTTGTATCCGCTCGTGACACCGGTCGAGGTCGCGAATCGAACCTGTTGGATCTGGAGGAGTGGATTCTGGTCGATCACGGTCGAGTTGATGGTCATCGAGGTGCCCCCGGTCGGAAGCGACAACGTGAAGTCGCCATTACTGAGCGATGTGATGTTCGTCGTACCCGACAGGGAGAGTCCTGCCGCCGTCGTACTACTTATCTGGTAATACTGCGCATTGAGCGTACCCCCCGTGACACTGAACGAATAGGTGCCGATACCCTGGTTGCTGATCGTGGTCGTGGCGGTGGTGGTTCCGACCATCTTGAGCGTCCCTCCCGAGAAGGTGACGCTCGAGCTGCTCGCGATACGTACTTGCACCTGGCGCTGACTGCCGCCCGTGAGCGCCGTCCCATCGAAGTCATTCGAGTAGCTCCAGTATTCGTTGCTCGAACTCGTGAATGCTCCATATATATAGAGCGCTCCAGATACGCCCGCATGGTTCTGCGAGTAGAGCGAGCCGGTCGAGTTGACCGTCGTGGTCGCAGCCGAGGAGTTCCACATGCGGACGTTCGTGTTCGCACCGACGAGGAGCGTGCCGTACACATCCCCGCCCGCGGTTTTCGTATCCAGAGAATAACTCGTGCCTGAATTGAGGTAGAGCGTCGAATTGGTGAAGGTCGTCGTCGAGCCGCCGACATTGTTAGCGAACGTTCCGCCGACCGCGAGCGTCGTACCAGGGTTCAACGTCCAACTCGAAGCACTGTTGATCGTCGTGTTGTTCGTCGAGGTCGCATTACCCGTGATGGTCCAACCACCGGACGATGAGTTGAATATGAGGTTGTAGAACGATGAGGAGCCGGGGGTCACCGCAAACCCGGTCGATGCCGCGGTAAAGCTGACCGTACCGTTGTTATGTGCAAAGGCACCACCAGCACTGACCAAGGATCCGCCTATGGTGAGCGTACCTGAAGGAAGTGTTGTCGTACCACCTTGGAACGTGACCGAACCACCAATCGTCGCGTTCGTATCGAGGAATGCCCAGGCGCCACTCCCCGTGAACAGCAGGTTGTAGGCGCTCGACGCGTTAAGGTTGATCGTTTGTGCGGTCGAGGCGGTGAACTTGATCGTGCCGTTGTTGTGCGAGAACGAGCCGCCATTCTTTATGAACGATCCGCCGACAGCAAAGATGCCGGACGGCAATGTCACACTGCCGGACGTTATGGTGGTGTTGCGCGAACTGGTCGCGTTGGTACCGGTAAAGGTCCATGCACCCGACCCGTTGAACGCGAGGTCGTAGAAGCTCGACACGCCTGGGTTGATGGTCTGCGATAGCCCCGACGTGAACAACACGGCACCGTTGTTGTGCACAAAAATACCACCTGATGCGTCAAAGGATCCTGCCACGGTCGTGGTGCCGGTCGGGAGCGTGACCGTACCGGTCGCTACGGTGAAGTTGTTCCCAACCGTCACCGTACCGCCCGCGAACGCCCAGTTGCCTCCAGCACCATTGAAGGTAAGGTTATAAAAACTTGATGTGCCTGGCGTGATGGTCTTGCCCGTCGTCGTCGCGACGAAGGTCACGGTGCCGTTCTGCGCAGTAAACACATTGTTGTTCGTCCAATTACCAGTGACGGTAATACCGTAGTTGCCACTGCTCGCATTGAGCGTATCATCAGCGCCGATGGTTATGTTCGTCGCCTTGACGGCAGAACCAAGTTGCACCGTCTTCGTCGTACCATCGATGACGACCGTGCCCATATCTTGGGTGGTCGAATTATTGTCGGTCCATACATTAGTCCCCGTCCCCATGAACGTGGTCGTGCCGGTACCATGACTGAAGTAACCACTCGCCCCTATGGTTAAGTCGCCCGAGAGTACCATCGGATTCGCGCCGTTTTGCAGTGTCCCATAATTGATTGCAAGCGTACTGCTCGCGTAGAGCGGACTCAGTAGGGTCCATGTCGCAGTGCTTGAGGTCTGGCCGAACGTCACATTGTTGAACGCCGCACTCGACGTCGCGTTGGTCGAATCAATACTTTCGTTCGTACTGGTTGCAGCGAAGATGACCGTGGATGAACCTTTGTTGAACGTGGCATTATTCTTCCACGAGCGAGTGACGGTAATCGTATTCGCATCAGCAATGAGTGTCCCATCGATTTGTATATTCGGTGTCGTCACGTTACCACCCGAGGCCCCCGGCTCATACACAGTGCCGGACGAGACAAGAAGCCGCGCGTTCGCACACGCGGTGCCTGCGCACACATTGAGAGTCCCGCCAGACACATCATCGAAGATGGCGCTGTTACCCGAGACCGAATTGTCGTACTGGGAGATGTCGGTGTTCGTGAGCGTCGGGTTATCGTCGGAGCCGAGCGTAAGGTGCATCTGGTAGAGCTTCATGCCGGTGATGTCGTTCGTACTAGTATATTTGGTGACCGCGACCGCACGGGTCGCGCTCGTGGTCGTACTCACGAACACAGTGATGACGTCACCTGTGAACGCCGTCACGTTCGGTATCGTCCAGGTACCGCTGGAGGAGATGGTACCGGTCTTCCCTGCTTGCAGGACGCCATTGACCGCGACCCCGACCGTGCCGTAGGTGGCATTGGTCGACTGATCGAACGTCTTTGCGATACCCGACACGTTGATGCCCTGCGCCCAGCTGACCGTCCAGTCGTTGAGCGTCGGACAATTACCTGCGGCACAGGTGAAGGTGGCGAGTGTACGCAGTGTCCCATAGGTCGTGCGGTTCAGGTTGCTGATATTCACCGATGACGACGTCGTAGAGAAGCCGTTGAAGTTGCCAGGGAGTACCGCGTCCGGCACGAGCGCATAGGTACTGGAGGCGGTGAGGTACAGTACCTGGTAGACGATATTCGTCGATGCGGGTCGCGAGTCGTTCCACGAGAATGTCGACCATTTCGGTCCGGTACCACTACTAAATACGATGTCGGGAGACTCGACCGTCTTTGGATTCGTATCCGCTTCAGCGAGTGACCCGATACGCAGCCCCTGTATACCTTTTTTCGTCTCGCCCACGGTGCCCGTGGTGCCGCGCGCCTGGGCGATGGATTCGAAGTAGTCAGTGGCCGCAACGCCGGGGTACACGATACCACCGAACGAGCCGGTGTCGGTGACCGCGGTGCTATTGAAGCTCCCGGATTGCCCGTACAACTCGAGCGTACCGGCGTTCTTGCGCCACCCCTGCATCGGCTGTGCGTTCGCGGTCGTACCGGGTGCCGCGTAGTTGGCCGTAAGGAACAGGTAATCACCCGCAGTGTTCACGGTGATTTTGTTCGTGGTAGTGGTCGTACTGTGTGTGAACGAGGCATCCTTCTCGGCTTCGGTATTCCACGTGAGTGGTGTGAGTGCGGTCGGGTCCATGTTCGTGCTCGTCGAATTTTGCAGACGAATAAAATCCGCATCAGGAAGCTTCACCACCGTGAGTCCCGAGCGGTTGACGTACGCACCACTGAACGTCCCGTCGATCGTCCACGCCGCCGTACCGAGACTGCGCGCCACCTGGACGGTCAACACCTGGTTCGTGGTCGTCGACTGGATGATGGTGCCGACCGATGCGGCACCTTGGTAGTCACCGTCGGAGTTCGCGTTACCGTTCATGAACACCGTCGTAAAGCTGCCGTCGATATCGGCATTGTCGAGCTTCAGCTTCTGGTCGACCATAGAGGAAACGTTGGTTCTGAGCGATCCGTACGTGTTCGCGAACACCAGATAGTGCCCAGGGTTCTTGAGCGTCAGGCCACTGGCACCACTTGCGTGGGCGTAGGCGGTCGTGTCAATCTCATCCTCGTGGTCCCAGGTCACGGGCATCCATGACGTCGAGATCGGCCCTGTCTGCTTGGTCGCTTTGCTCAAACGCGCATAACTCCACGCATCATCCAACTTGATGATCGATACGCCGGACGACGTCGCCTCTCGCATCACACCCGCCGTCGTGTTCGTATCGGTCCTGAAGGATTGTACGATGAGCGGTGCGTTGTAACTCGTCACATTGATGATACCCCCTCCCGAGGAGAAGCCTTGGGTGGCAGCACCATTGCGCCGGATGAACGCCTGTGACCAACCGATCGGGAGACTGTTACCAGCGAGGTTGAGATATGATTGGATCTCAGAACGGTTCGTGCCGCTGGATGAACGGAACCGCAACCCGTACATGACCGCGTAGTGACCCGTTGCAAGTAGTTGGATGGTCGTCGTGCTGGGAAGCGAGAAGATACTGTCTTGGCGCACCGTCGTATCCCAATAGTTGTTGAACGTAGCGGTGGTGATCGGGTCGTTCCCGGCGTTCGCACGATAGATGGCGATATTGCCGGTCGTCGAGGTCGCGGTCACGCCACCACCCGAAGTACCGGTGCGTGTGAGAAAGTCTTCGCCAAATTGATCGTTCGTCGTTTGGAACCAGGTCGAAGACTGTACGGTTGTGTCGGTTGTAAAGCTCTGCGGTGATGACCACAGCGAGTAGGCTTTTCCTCCGTTGGGATCCTCGGCGCGCACGCGCCACCAATAGGTCGTACTGCTCGCGAGCCGATCAGCGGATTGTACCGTAAAACTAACGGTGTTGCCCGATACGAACGGTGATGTATCGGTAGATGATGCGGTGTTCAGAAAGCCAGGGTCGGTACCCGAAGTGCGTATCGTCACACCGGTCGCGAACGTCGCATCGGTCGACCATTCGAGCTGATACTGCAGATCATCCCCTTGCGGGTCGGTCGTCGTGAACGTGAACGTCGGCGTCGTTGTCGCCGTCTTTTCGTTATCGAACAAGGTTATGAGCGACGGCTGAGCGACGGAAAGTGCCCACGAGACGGTCCAATCGCTGAGTATCGGGGTCGTCGTGGTCTTCACAAAATCGCCTCGAACACGGATAAGATTGTACACGCTTGGATCCAGTTGCGTCAGAATAATGGGTCCCGTCGTCGTCCCGGTCGAGTTGCCCGGCAGATCGCTATTGGGAATGACCGCCCATGTACTCGTCGATGTAAAATATTCGACATGGTACGTGATGGTATTACCCGCGCTTTGCGTGTTCGTCCACGACACGGTGCCCCACGAGTTGCCCGAGGTGTGCACCGTATAGTCAATCGGCGGCGAATAGATGGTACCGCTCGTGTTCGCTCCCGACAGCTGCACATCGTTTGAACCCGTTGCGCTCACGTTCGAAAGCGTGTCGTTCGCGAACTGCCCTTGTGTCGTTTGGAACCAGGTCGACACCGTAACCGACGAATCGATCGTCACACTTTGCGCCGACGAATAACTGCTCCAGGTGTTCGTCCCGTTCGGGTCCTTCGCGCGCACCCGCCACCAATAGGTCGTACCACTGGAAAGTGAGATCGTCGGAGTGTACTGGATGATCTGGCCACCACCGAACGGAGCTTTGTCCGCCGAGTTCGTCGTATTCGTAAATTTAGTGTAATAGGTCGCGGAATCCTCGTCGATGACCGTGGAACCGAACGCAGGGTCCGTACTCACTTGGACCTCGTAATGGATATCATCACCATTGTCGTCCGACGTCGTGAACGTGAACCATGGACTCGTGCTCGCGGTCTTCTCGTTATCGAACGGTGCATCAAGCGTCGGCACATCGGGCGTGTTGTTCGTGATGAGCTGCGGATAATCGTTGTAGTCCTTGAGCACCTGTCCGCTGGACTGCACCATACGGAAGCAGTAGTTGGTCCCGACCGACGCGCCATTATCCTGCAACACCCAATCCCACTCGGCGTCCGTCCCAACAACGACCGAGTGCGGCGTGACCGCAGAAGGGTTCTGCTCTTCGTACGTCTCGGTCGTGGACGATACCGAGAGCGTGGTCGTCGAGAGCGTTTGCCCCGCCGAGAGCGCTGCGTTGTGGTACCCGCGCCAGATGGAGCCGCTGCCGATAGCACCGACGTCCGTCCATGCGAGCGCGAGCGAGCACGTCGTCCCCGGCGCATATTGGAGTTTGAACGAGTCCGCACCCGCGATCGTGTTCACGTTTGCCGTGAGCGCCATACGAAGGCGCAGGACATCTCCCGACTTCACCGCAACACCCGTGGTGATGGGGTCGCCTTCGTTCAGGTCGATACCGCCCGACGGCCATGGGTCGGTGGGTGGTTCGGCGTTGACGTTCGTATACCATCGTTCCGTATCTTGTATGAAGGAACTCTGCGCCGATTTGTGCCACAACATGAGCAGCGCTGGTTTGTCTTCAACCGCTATACCCGTTGCAGAGTCTAATACCGTAGTGACCGTTACCGTGCTACTTGCAGCCAAGTTGCGCAAGAGATACACCAACGAACCCGACGTTTGCGTGTTAGCGTAGATGTCATGCGATTTCGTCTGCGCCCCAACAACAGGAGTGCCGTTCACTAACACCTGCGTTATCTGGTTCGTCACCGTGGTGTTGACCGTGTGCGAGTCGTTGAGCGCCAAGAGGTAGTCGCCCGGTGCGCCGACGGTGATCTGCTGCGATCGTGTCGAAGTAGAGTGGGCATATATGGTCGCGTCTTTGATAAGATCGGTGGTCCACAGTGTGGTTGTCGCGGGAGTAATGTTCCAGTTATTACTGGTGGTGAGGTTGTTGGAGGTCGACGTCGCTGACGCGACATATATCCCTGAAGCGGGTAGTTGCTGGATATAGATCGATGCTTGATCGTTCAGCGCGGTGAGCGCCCCTGTTGCACCAGCTACGATGAGGTTCACCTGGAGTCTCTCATTGGTCGTGGTCGCCGTTACCACACCACTAAACTGCAAGGACGAGTCGGTGACACCAGTACTATTGGCGATATATCCTTGTTTAAATTCGGCGCCGCTCGCGTTTATGTTGTTGAGCAGCACATCGGCTCGTGGACTCGCACTCGTGACTGCGCCATCCAGAGGAACGTTCACCAACACCAAGTACGACCCCGCGGCAGCAAGTGTGATCGTGCTCGAAGCTGCGTTGTCAGTATTCGTGTGCGTATAATTCGAATCTTTTCTACCAAGCGTCGGGTCATCGTACCACACCACCGTCGAACTTGCTGTGGGGTTAAGATTGGTACCATTTGAAGTTGTGGTGCCGACGCCAAAGTACACATTTTGACTGTTGTCGATATACTCGGCGTACAGACTTGCCTGAGTACCGATGTTAATAGTGTCGTTGTTGGTGCTCAGATTGTGCACATAACTCTCGATATAGTCTCCGGTGTTCAGATTATGTAGCAACAGGTACAAGTGATCTGAGACCTCGAACATAGTGCTGTTTGTCCTAATATACCCGCGCGACACTCCCGCGTTCACTTTGTTGCCGTTGACGCGTATGTCGGCTTCGATAGCGGTGCGGAAACTTCCTGCTGCAGTAGACTCCATCGGCAGCGTCAAAGCCACTAAGTAATCTCCGGGTTTATTGATGACCAACTGCGAAGGCGAGCTACTCGAGTATGCATAGTAGGCTGAATCATAATCTGCCGAAAGATTCCACGTCAGCGCAGACGCGGTGGTGCTGCTCAGGTTCGAGCCGAAGGTGGTCGCGTTCCCCGCGAGCCAGGCTACTCCCGTCGCTATCGCGGTGGCGTCCGATGCGATCTGCCATGCCCGACCTTCGGTAAAGACGGTACCGGTGGTGTCGTTCAGCTGCAGTGGCCCGAGCGCGTACATGTACGGACTCACTTCGGGAGCTTTGAAGGTGTACGAAAGGTCCTTCCCACCGCCGTTCGTTATAGAGACGTTCCAGGTGAGATCGATGGCCCCATTCACACGCGACAGCACCGCACCGTCCGTCGCGGTGACCGTGAACCCTTCCGGCAGCGTCTCGACCACGCTGCCGGTGAACCCTTGCGGCGCATCGATATGCATCTGCATCAGGTAAGCCGACTTCGGGTAGATGCGTGTCGGCCCCGTGCGGGTGATCGTGTACGGTGCACTCTTAACGACCGTCAGCGCGTTGCTCACACTGGTCACGATATTGCCCGCATCGTCGAGTCGAGACAATGTGAGCGAGTACGTCCCTTCGTCCTTCGTGGTGTAGTCTGCGACGAAGTCGGGCAACGAGGTGACGTTATTCTTCCCGCAGCCACCACCGCTCACCACAGGCACATCGCTCGTGTTGCCCGATGGGTCGGTGACCGACAGCAGTAGTTGCGCATCGCACATCGTGTCACCTTTATCATCGAGCGCACCGATGTCGAAGTGGGCCGTCTCGCCCGGCGCATAGGACGACTTATCGGGGTTCATCGCGAGCACACCCCAGTAGAAGTCGACCGTATCGACATAAGAAGTGCCACCCTCTTGCATCGAGAGATCTATCGAATATTTGCCGGGACGAAAGGCTCGTTGCTGTTTCTCGAGCTTGAGCGTCCACTCATCATTTGCTCCGTACTCGATATCGACCGGCAAATGCTCGATCTCGCCGCTCGCGTGACGCAGGTGTGCGCTCCGTACGGCATAGGGCACGGTCCTGCCGAACAAGAAATCCTTCACTCGTGTGAAGAAGTCACGCTGTGTCTTGAACTTGAAGTGGAACTGTGGCAACTCGTCGACATTAAAGTCCGACTGTTCCGAAAGCTGGTCGTTGAGATAGTCATGCTTCGTCTTGGTCTGTTGTTTGATCTTCGATTGCGCTTTAAGGTAGGTCCCGCTTTGCAGACGCATGGAGTCGACATCGCCGAAGTAGTTATCCCCTTTCGCCGATAACACGAAACGTACCTTGCCCGTGTCGGGGGTCGAGAGCGTCACGCGAAAATATACCGTCTGTCCCGGTAAGACATCGAACGACCGGTCGCTCGTATAGGCGATCTGATACCCCTTGGGTAATCCTGATGAGACCTTCGCATCTACGCCTGACGTTGTATGTATACCCATCGACACCCACTGACTGCCATAGGTCGTACTGGTCGAGACCCCGACCGGCACGTTCGACACCAAACAATTCGCTTTCGTATCGCTCACCGTCGAACACACATACGTTTCGTTGGTCGAAGCACAGGTGTACTGTCCGATCGACGACGCGAGCTGCCATCCCACATCGCAGTAGTAGGTCACGTCGCTCGTCTGGGTCGTGGTCGCTTCGTTCGGAACATTTCGCAGATACTGTGCCACATCGGCCACCGACCCGACCGCACCAGGGAACGAGGCGAACAGGGTGAACGTATCCTTGCTCGACCCGGTGTTGGTCACGCTGGCGAACACGACCGTCGATGTTGCCGACCCTTGGTAAGTTGACCGATCGACACGTACGCTCAAAGAATCATCGAGCGCATCCAGGAACGGGAACGACACCGTGCTGCCATCGTCCAACATGAGCGTGTTCGAGTCTTGTACGTTCGAAGCAACATCAAACGAGATGTTTTGTGGAGCATCGGTCGGGTCACTGACATTGCCGGAGAGCACGTCCTGCACCTGGTCGACATAGACCGCGTCGATCCACACTGCGTCAAGGTAGAGCTGCACGGGACTGGCACCGTCACCCGGCTCATACTCGAACACGACTCGCATATCGCTTAGATCGTCCCACGCAGAGACATCATCGAGCGTCTGCGTGAAATAGCCTCCGTTCGTCGCGTTCGACAGTTCCTGGTTGAGATATATCTCCCCCGCACTATGCCACCGTCCATTATGGAAGTAGCGGACCGACAGTTTCCCATCCCGCATGTCCGACTCGCTCGCCATCTGTGCGAACGAGAACTTGAGCTCCGCTTTTTGAAACTCTTTGTTCGTTAAAGAACCTCCGACCGAAAAACCACTGAACTCCAACATATGGCACGTGTCTCCAAGCACGGTACAGGTAGCGACCGCAGTCGCAGAAGTGTCCACGGAGGGAGCCGCAGAAATCGTGTCCGTATCTTGCGTGGATGTACTGACCACTGGTGTCGTGGTGCTATCGCTGGTCGACGTCGCAAACGCTTGGGGGATGATAGCAGAGAAAACCGCAGCAACGACTCGTTCCAGCCGCAATGCCATGTCCGAAGCGGGGTCCGAACGCAGGCTCGTGGTCGTGCTCTCCTGACTACTCGGTGCCGGAGCGCTCGGAGGTGGGGGCGTGGAGGGGGTGGACGTAGGCGAGATGATGGGAGGTATCGGCAAGAATACCTGTGAGGACGTGTCTGATGAGGTCGGTAGTGGGGCTGAAGCGGGTGTGTCGCTGACGGGAGCCGGCACTTGTGCGGGCGTCGTCGAGGCATCGGAAAATGTCTGGGATGTCGGGGCCGCTTGTGTGGTAGTCGCTTGTGTGGTAGTCGCTTGCGTAGCGGTCGCACTTAATGCATCATTCGTTGTCCCATCCGAACGTTGACTCGTATCGATAACACTTCCCCCTCCTCCGCCTGAGGTCGGTACGATAATCGCTGACGAAGAGGACGCGACGAACAGATATGCGGAATTTTTTTGTAAAAAACTCGCGTACGGTGCCTGCGGCGGCAACTCTTGCGTCAGAGCGCCTTGGCCATTATTCCAACCGATAGCGTTAACGTTGGTCGGGAACACATGAGCACGCTTCACTTGCCGAAACGCCAATACGAAACCGCTCGTGAGCCACAGCACGTAGGCAACACCGCAAAGAGCCACGACCGTCATGACGACCTGTTTCCATCTTTTAGTGCGCCACATAGTAATCGGTGCTTGCATGCATGGTGGGCGCAACTAATATGCCGAACGCATACGCGTCGTCCACTCCTTTATTCTAGCACCACCGACGGCTAAAAACTGTTAGTATCTGGGAACATTGTAGCTTGCAAATAAAAGAAAAAATGCTGAAAACATTGAGGTAGGGCTACGGTTGATTCCGGACCATCTTTTTTAGATCCTCAAGCCCGGTATCCACCAATTCTTCGGATATATCCAAGACCTCCTTGATACTTTCAAGTAAGGCGCGTTCCTGCGGCGTGAGTTGTGGTTTTTCGTCGAAATCCTGTACCAATTGCTCGAACTCCTCTCGCATCGCGGAGAATATACGGTCGTTCTTATCTCGCACCTCAAGGACCGCTTGCAACAACTTCTCCTTCTCTCTGGCCGCCGTTTTGCGGGTATACCTTCCCCATGCGATGAGTCCTCCCAGGAGGAGCGCGAACAGCACGAGCAGATACTCCTCGACACCGAACCCCGACGACGTAGGGGCGACCGTGGTCTGGTCCGTCGCGGTGGCCGGCTTTGGCTTCGCGACGAACGGTAGTGTGAGGTCTTTCGCGACCTCGGTCATGTTCCCCGCCTTGTCGTACGCCCGCACGACCACATGTTGCTGTCCCCCGCCCTGCGGTGGTACCGGATACGTGCCGTCGGGGATATCCTTCACGTTGATAGTGATGGGTGTCGACGTGCCGACCGCCAGCACGTAGTGGTCCATACCCGAAAGCGCATCGTCCGTTTTGAACGCAAGTTTCGGTGGTCCCCCATCACTGCCGGGTTCCTGGTACGCGATATCGAACGTGAGCGGCGGCGTCGTATCGACCTGGACCTTTATCTTGCCGATATCTCCCCACCCATAATCGTTCTTCGCTTGCACATAATAATAGGAAATCCCATCCTTGATGCCCGTCACGGTTTGTGTCGTGGTCGCTCCACCAGCCAGCGTCACTTTGGGAGTGTCGTTATCCTTGTCCGAAAGCAACGTACGCACTGCGGTCACATCAGAGGTCAATTGCCAGGTGAATACTGCCGTGCTCGTGCCATACCACGTATCGGGTTTCGGATACGTGGGAGACGTAACGATCGGCTCTATGGGAGTGGCGCCATCTCCGGTGGAGTCGCTTGCGGACACCTGTGTGTCAGCTACCGGAGTTGTGACCGGTGGAGGTGCTGCGCTCGCGGCGGTCACGCTGAACGTTCCCTTGTTGCCGTTCTTGTACACATCAGTACCCTTACCATCGGCAGCCAGAATAGAACCTTTACTGAAGGTCACATCCGCGGAGCCGATCGCCTTTCCTTTGAACACGATGGTCAACACCTTTCCCGAATTGGAAAAAGCGGTCGGCGTACCACCGCTAAACGATACCGTGCCGTCAGTGTTCGAGAACGAAGGGTCTGCGGTCCACAGAGAGAACGATGAACCATCCTTCGAGATGCTGTCGACCGAGAGCAGTGTCGGGTCGAACGAGAGCGTACCGTCCGCAGCGTTCACACTATCGCTTCCGGCATCTATCGTGACCTTGACCGACAACTTCGAACCGACCGCCACCGACCCTGTAGACGGAGTGAGCGAGAAGTCTGCAGCAAACACATCGTTCGGCACTACGAAGGACGAAGCCCCGAAAAGGAGTACGAGAAGTGCGAACGCACGGCGCCACCGACATCGAACGAACATAGCTCAATAGTATAGACTTCTACTGTTTTTTGAAATACGTAGAGGTGGAACAACTCGTAAAAAATTCTTACTTCACCTCGGTGATAGGTATACGTACCCCCTTGCTTTCGGTGCCCTTCAAAGGTAAGAGGAGCATCAACACTCCTTCACGCATCTTCGCTTCGGTCTTTTCGGCATCGACTTCGGCAGGAAGGATGATCTGTCGGTAGAAACTGCCCCAGGAACATTCTTCGAGCACGTGTTCTTTTTCCGCCGTTTCAAGGTCGGGGTGTTGGAAGTGTTCTCCACCTGGTCGTGTTCGTTGTCCTTTGATCGTGATAGTGTCCCCTTCGCCGTCGATCGTAACACCGTAGTCCTCCACACCCGCACCGGCTATCTGTGCGTACACGATAATTGCGTTCGTCGTCTGCAAGATATCAACCTTCAGTTGTTCGGCTGGGGACGAAGAGGCGTCAGCGGCAGTTTTTGCCTGCGCTTGCAACTTCTCCTTCTTATCATCCTCAGGAGTGGTCGGGATAACCTTCTTGTCTTTGAGCCTATTGAGAAACGAGGACATACGTACTAGGAAGTATACGGTACCCAGGGTGGCACCGATGCAAGACCTGTGGATAGCATGGGTTATTTCACCGCGGTGGATGTCGCACCCGTGGGACGGGCGTACACGGTCGCGTGCGTAAAGGGAAACAGGCGGACAAGAACCCGCCCGACGATATAGCGAGCCGGCACCGGTCCCCAGACACGAGAATCAAAACTTGAATTGCGATTATCGCCTAACACGTAATATTCGTCGGTACCAAGCGTGGTGGTGCCGGATTCGATCTTCGGCGCTCCCGCCCGTAGGTACGGCTCGGTGAGCAAACGCTGCGTGAGCTTCCCGGTTTGTACGTACACACTCCCGTTGTTCACTACGACCGTATCGCCCGGCAGGCCGATGAGGCGTTTGATAAAAAAGATCGAAGGATCGAGCGGATACTGAAAGATGACGATGTCGCCTCGCTGCGGCTTGTGAAGTTCGTACGTGAGCTCGTCGATGACCACATAGTCGTTCGGGTAGAACGTGGGCACCATCGAGTCGCCCGACACTACGAACGGCTGTGCAACGAACGACCGCACACACACCACCAGGATGGTCGACACGAATACGATCTTTACGACGTCGAGTAGTATCGACAACCGACGTAGTTTTTTTACTTTTGTATCATACTCAGGCATATAGAATATGTCGCATGTACCGTGGTACCGCACTGCAAATATAACAACTTGTCGGACGGTAGGCCAGTTCTTGCGCTGGCAAAAATTAGTGCTAGGATAGCGGCCTATGAGGAAATTTGTTTGGTCACTTTTCTTTTTAGTATGTGTATTGGTGTACTCGGGTTTTGCGTTCGTGGCTCGGACCGACGCCGCATATCATTTTTCGAATTACAAAGGCAAGCCGCCGATCCATATCTACGGCACTGCTACCAAGACCCCGACCGGACTCTCACCCGCACAGATCAAAAGCACTTATCACCTACCTCAGAGTGGTGGACGTGGCACCATCGTAATCGTTGGGGTGTATGACGACGCGACGATCGAGGCCGACCTCGCGATGTTCGACAAACAGTTTGGACTCGCGCCTTGCACGACAACGAACGGATGTTTCGAAAAACACAAAATGAGCGCCACGATGCATACCAACAGCAACTGGGCGCTGGAGACCACACTCGACGTGGAGTGGGCGCACGCTATCGCACCGAACGCGAAGATCCTTCTGGTAGAAGCCACCACGCCGTCGGGAGCGAACTTACTCAAGTCGGTCGATTATGCCGCATCGCGCGCCGACGCGGCCGCTATCTCAATGAGCTGGGGCGGCGCGGAGTTCTCTGAGGAGACGACGCTCGACTCACACTTCGTGAGCAAGAGCGGTGCACCCTTCTTCGCCTCATCGGGTGACGATGGTGTGGGAGCATCATGGCCCGCGAGCTCGCCCAACGTTATTGGCGTAGGTGGTACCACGCTCACCTTCGACACTACGGGCGCGTTCGCGCGCGAGACCGCGTGGAGCGGCAGTGGCGGTGGTGTATCGGCGTATGAAAAAGAACCAGCGTATCAAAAAAAGTATTCGATACCAAAAGCGAACGGCATGCGCGCGATCCCCGATGTGTCATACAACGCAGACCTCGCCTCTGGATTCTCCATCGTCCGCGGTGGCAAGTGGTACGTAGTGGGTGGCACATCGGCAGGGGCACCACAGTGGGCAGCACTCGCCGCACTCGGCAGCGGCGTCACCGTCGCACAACTCTATGCCGACAAAGCTGGCACCAACGTGAGCGCATACTTCCGCGACATCACGAGCGGCACCAATGGCGACTGCAGCTACTACTGCAGCGCCCGAGCGCACTACGACTACGTAACAGGCTTGGGTTCGCCAATCACAACCACGTTCTAGAATTGCGGTTATTTGTTGAGATCTACACCAATCTGCAACTCAGCAACATTAATGAACGTATCCCAATCCGGTGTGAAGGCTTGAGGTACCAACTCCGCGCTCTCGCTGGAGAGCCCGGGAACCTTCTTGACCGCGGTACCGACCGCGAGAAACTCGATCAGGCCACCACCGAGCTGGTAGACGTACATCTTCACACCGACCACTTCGTCGGCACCGATAGCGTCCGCCTCTTTGTTCAAAATAGCGAGCGCATTCTCACGCGCCTCATAGATGAGCTGTGAGAGTTCGGGAATCTCGCCCTTCACGAACGACTTCATAAAGGACGTAACCCCGCCCACGAGCCCAAGCGAGTAGACTGAGGTGCCCAAGAGTAACTTCAGCGGCGCGTATCCCATCTTGTTGAGATTCCACATCTCCTGTGGCGTCAGATCGCTGGTGACAACACCACCCTCCGGCAGCGACGGATTGTGCGAAGCGGTACCGATCATGAGCATCTCTTGAAGCCCCGTCCCAAAGAGCGGCAAAATGGTCGTCTCTATCCCAACGACCGCGTTCGCATCCGCCTTGGCCGCCTCTGCTGTGATGCGCTCGAGCGCGAGATGTCGCGTCGTATTGAAGATGTCAGAGAACTCCCGCACCTCACCACGCGCGAGCGTCTTGAGCGTCCCTATGATGCCGCCGGTGATGCCAATCGAGTAGGCGACGTTACCGAACACGAACTGCTTGGGCGTATAATGCGCGTCCACTTGTGCGTAGAGATCCTGTCCATCGGCCGATGTACTAAACGAAAGCTGCTCGGGAGCACCATCACCCCCTGCAGTGTGGAGCATCGAGCCGAGCGAGAGAAATTCGATATTGCTCCCATGGAGCACCAACTCGCTCGTGACGCCCGAAATGCCGACCGCGCCGCGATCACGCGACTCCTTCTCCATCCGCGACAGCGCCGTCGCACGACCTTCCTCGATGAGCTGCGTATACGACGCTATCTCACCACCAGCGATGGCACGCAAACCTGACCCTATTGAGCGCATCACACCAAGCGAGTGCACACTATTCCCCACTGCGATGTCCCCGAACCGATACCCCGCCTTGTGTAAACAATAAATCTCATTTCCCGAAAGTCCAGTCGTTTTCATGGCCGTAGTATAGCATCAGGACTGATAGGTGTACGCGAGCACGAATAGATACCCCAACCCACAGCATACGCATAACGCCAAATATTCAATAGAAACTACTCTTCTGTGCATATCACCTGACTGCGGACCGCGCCAACTCAAAAAAATAATGTACCGGGTATATAGAATACCAGACGCCACGACGCCTGCGAGGGCGTAATAGTGCGCGAAAGGGAATGGACGGATGGCATACGCGAGAAAAAGGGAGATACAAACAACGTCGAAAACTGCAGCACTATAGGCAAGGACATAACACCCGAGTACGGGCAGTCTCATGTAGCATATTGTAGTCTCGTACGGCTCTTACGACAAACACATCGAGTTGAGACAGTATCGTTTGCCGGTGTCGGTCGGACCATCGTCGAAGACGTGGCCGAGGTGCGAGCCGCAGCGAGAGCAGACGACCTCGGTGCGAGACATGCTTGCCGGCCATAGCTTCAGCGACGGCTGGCCATGAGAGGTGTCGGGAATGAGCTTCACCGCGCCCGGGAGCGCCTGGTCAAAGCTTGGCCAGCCGGTACCGGACTCGAACTTCGCATCAGCCGCAAAGAGCGGGTTGCCACATGCAGCACAAGTGTACCGACCATCCGGCCCCGGCGCACCCAGCTTGCCTGAGAAGGGTGCCTCCGTCCCCTTCTCGCGCAAAATAGCATACTGCTCGGGCGTCAACTTCTCCTTCCACCCTTCTTCAGTTGTCGGCATGTCGTCCATAAGAGTAGTGTACCACTAGCAGGTCTCGGGAGTACGAACGAGCGACTGTAGGTATGCTGCAACAGGATTATCTTTGTCGACCCGACACGCAGTCCCACCAAGCTTCGTGAAGACCTCGCAGTTCGTCTGCGAATCATCGAACAGATACGACGCTTGAATCGGCGCCTCAAGTTCGCTCGCGATGTCCAAAAACAACGTGCCGCCATGATCGGATTTGAAACGGCCGTCATCGTACGAATTGACGATGCGGTCGAAGTACCGACCGAGATCGAGCGCGGGAACCGTGAAGCGGTCGAGACTGTCCATGTTGACCGTCGTCAGCACCGTGTGGTACCGATCGCGAAACGAATCGATCTGCACCAACAACTCACCAGAGACGGACATGGTTTGCGCATCTTCGACGAACACCTGCCACAGGAGGTCGTAGGGTATGTCCAATATGTCCGCCAAAAAGAGGTTGATCTGTTCGGACGTGTACACGCCCCGCATCCACCCGTCCGCCATTTCCTTGTTCTGTTGGAAGAGCGCTGACTGAAGTTTGTCATACTCGACCGGCCCGAGGCTCCTCCAAAATCGGTCGAAACAAATAGTGCCGTCGAAGTCGATAAAAAGGATCGGTTTCATGATGGAAGATGGATGTCCCTCATCAAAGTATACATATAAAAAAGAAACCCTCGAACATCGCTGTTCGAGGGTGTTGCCGTACTGTTCAAGAAAGGACGACGGGCAGTTGTATGCAGTCCGGCGCACCGTGCACCTTGCGGTCGGGCCGACCGGTCACCTCGATGTCGAGCACCCCGTCTGCGGTCACGAACGCGACGAGCCGCAGGTAGTAGTCGTCGATCCGACGGTTACCTTGCTCGTCGAATACGACGACTGGAGTCGCGACCTGCGGTACTTGCTCCTGCAAGATCCACGAAGGGTCCCTGACCGACCGAGCTTGTGCAAGACGGTCATCGAACGCCTGCGGGTCAAGATCGGAGAAGAGCACCCCCTTCATGCCAGCGGACACATGTGCCTTGAGTACGAGTGGGCGACCAGACCCGCACATCGGTATCCAACCGTTGTGCTTTTTCGACACCAGCGTGGTCGGTGGGATGAACTCGTCCATACCATCCTGCTCGCGCAAGAACGGCAAGAACGCTTTCGACCCCAGGTACGAAACCACCGGATATACCGTCCGCAATGCGCCCCGCCGGTACTGCCCCAGCAAAGCCCCACGGACCTCTGGGAACTTGTCGAGCGTATCCGGCAGCGCGAACAACGAACCGTCCAGATCGATCGAACGACCCACCAGGTCTCGGTCACGGATCAATCGCGCGTCCATACCCCGCCGCGACAGAGCCTCGCAGAGGATACCGAACATGGTCTCATAGTAGCGCTCGTACTCGGACACGAGCACGTAGAGCGGTTGATCCCGCACACCGCTGGAGTACAAGAGCTGCCGCAGTCCTTCGATACCTGGGAACCGCCGAGCATACGATACTTTGCTGATACTCTCTTCGAGCATCGCAGCGTATCCATAGCCGCGCGGATTATAGACATCCGCCTCGACGATGAAGAATCGACCGAGCGCATCCTGCACCAGGTCGACCTTGAACACCGGCGGGATGTCGGCCTCCCCGTCATGCGGGCGCAGCAGCCCACGCGAGGCACTGTTCGCAAAACGAAGCAGCAGTGCCTCTTCGTGCGACGAAGGGTACGGCTTGCGTGCCGATGCACACAGCTTTTGGTTGAGCGTACGCACCGCAGCATACGTCGCCTTGGCGAGACGCTCGACCTGTGCCTCTTGCTGTGCCGACAGTACGTACACGGACGGCGACAACACGTAGTCATGACGCTTCCGACGCGACGCATCGCCCCAGTAGCCGCACCGCGCGAGGTAGAACTCGAGATGTGCGCGGTCGAACCCCAGGTCGACCACTTGTGCAGATACCGCACTCAAGGTGTCCATTGGTTACCCCCTCGAAGGTGTTGTGGAAAGAACTTCGGCGTCCTGACAGACGCCTTGCTGGCGGTTTCTAGACTCCGCCAGCAAGGCAACGATCAAGCGATATGTTCCACAAGGTCCTCCATCCGTTCTATCGTGCGCCACGGTATATCCACTGACCCTTCCGGCACCAACCCCGCGAACTTCCCTCTCTTGAACCACACGGTGCGGGCACCCTGCCGATTGCCGATGCGTATCTCGTCGTGGAGATGGTCACCGACGACATACACCACCCCCTCGCTCGCCTCGATTATCTGCCGTATCGCAACCTCCTTTTCGTTCGCAAAGGACGTACTGCGAAAGAACTGGGTGATACCGAGATCGTCGAGCAGGACCTCGCGACCAGGCTCACGTCGAGAGACAAGATGGAGTACCGCACCACGAGCGATGAATGTCGTAAGCACATCCAACACTCCCGGCACCAACGTGCTCGTATCCGGGTCGTATATGGTCCTGTTGAAGTCGAAGATGATGTTCATAGATGCTGTCGGGAATCGAAATAAAGAGAAAACCCGCTCCTCAGACGAGGAGCGGGTTTTCGCGCTTGTGTTCGTGGATGTGGTTTACACGGACACAAAAAACCCGCTCCTCGTTCGAAGGAGAAGTGCCATCATGCCGTGGTGATGTGCGCGGGTTGCGTCCATACGTGGACTATACCAAGGCACCCAAAAAAACGCAATGGTGAAGTGTCAGCGCGACTCACTACACTGTTCAGACGACCCCAGGCGATTCCCACTAATCACTATCACGAGCGTCTCGCGTAATGAGCACCTTCCCGTCTCGCTCAATGATCGCCTTTTGCGCAATCTTGCCGATAAAGTGTTCTTCCATACACGTATCCTAACAAAACTAACCAATACGCGACATACGTATCGCCTCCTCGATCGCCCACCACTGCGACCGTAGATACATTTTTTCTTCCACCCCCGACACGGACACCCACTCGACCGGGTACATGTGCCCGTCCGCGTAGGTCGGCTCGTTCTTGTCACCCAGCTCCACGAGATAAAAATGCCCGATCCTCTTTACATACATAGGCTCGCCTTTATACAGATCATTCTGATACTCAACCGCCATACCGATCTCCTGCGTAGAACCGATCTCGTATCCGGTCTCTTCTGCAAATTCCCGATGCAACGCATGTTCGATCGTCTCATCCGCATCAACTCCCCCACCAGGTAGAAAGTAGCCGAGCCGCGCCATCTCGATCAACACGGTATCTCCTCGTATAGCGACCCCATACGCCCCATGCCGCTCGATATACTCGACCCCACCCTGCTTCGTGCCAAAGAGAGCTTGTTCGGACATAACTGATTAACACCAAAGGTGTTTGTAAATTTCACTCTCACTGAGACCGCACTTGCCGACCAAATAATCTTCAACAAAATCTTTTAGAAGTCCTCTGTTGACCGGAGAGTGGCGAGGAATGGTGGCCGCATGACCCGTAGCCATGTGAGTGACCTTAGTGTGTTTCGCACTCTCAAACGTTGTAGAGAATCCGCCCAACTTGCGAAGCGCACCGAACACGTCGTCTGGAGTACAAGCAGCGAGTTTTGGCTTTCCTCCTTTCGGTTTTGCCATGGATACGCAGTGTTAGCAGACAGTTTTCTTTAAAGTTAAAGTTGTCTCACTATCACCTTGGAGGTCAAGTTGCTTCTCCATAGACACCAGCTTGTTAAACATCTCTTCCCACTGGACATGCGCGTCCGACAACGGTACATAGTAGCCGATGCAGCTGCGCACATCTTCGGGCACTTCAAAATGGGTGAAAATCGCGTCGTTCACCATGGTCACTAACTCGACCGCATTCGCCGCCTGCGCATAACAATTCGAGAGTGTGCCATCAGGTGTCGACACCTTCGCCCACAAACCATCGTCGGTATTCTCGACATTGATAACCACCCGGGCTGGCAACTTCTCCCTAAAACCCGCTATGTCCTGGGTCTTATTCATGTAAAGCAGTATACCACATTCCCTATTTTGCGATAGATAGCCCTCAACTTGACTTCATTTCCCCGCTCTACTACACTTTGCATATTAGTGGCTTCGGCCTCCGAGAAAGTCCCCCGAGCGGGGACTTTCGATTTTTAGGGCATCTCTCACCCGCTGTATAATCTCCGCGAAATCGGACTCTGATACGGTCACCATTTTTCGCAACAGTCTTTTGGTGCTTATGGTCTTTATCTGAGATAGGACCACCCATGCCTGCAGGGACTCGTGCGTTAACTTAAAATAGTACTTATTGTGTTTTTCGGTCGAAGTGAGCGGCAACACCCATATCATATCGGCATTGAACTTTTTCACTATGAGCATGGGACGCTCGAAGTTATCATGCTTGCCGTCCGCCTCAACGCCAACGTTTAGCCTCGCGCTACACCACCACACTTCCCGAGCATAGAAAAATAGGTCCCGATTCGTAATCCTCTGGTCCACCACCTTCTTTTCCTTATTCCACGCATCAAAATCCTTTTCCATATGCCTATGGCTTGTCTGGTAATTGGCTGCCAGCCTACCACCACCAAAAAAGTTTTCAACTCAGAAAAAGTGAGCTTGATAAAAGGTTCCTGACATCTAATTCCTACACAACATTGTCTGACATCTAACCACTCAAATATGCAGCCACTGTAACACTTTGTTAGACAGAAGTTCAATGAGCTGGATAAAAATTGCACAACCGATAACACCCAGGAGGAACGTGACAAGAGGGTTATATTCCTTTAGAAGCTCGTTTGCAAAATTTATCCAGCTCAGGATAGAACGCCCTTTATTGGTGCATTGTAGTTTTGAGCGATAAGGTTGCACGTCTTTAAGTGCAACTGTTAAATACCCATGCTCTATACACTTGTCTATAAGATATTGTACTTCTCTCCAGCGTTTAGTATTTCGTTTACTGCAAATCGCTTGCCGTTTTTCTCCTGTTAGTTGCCACCCAGTGAGACGATAAAGAATACTCCACAACGTCTCTCTGAAATCTTGCCTGAAATATGTGTCAAAAAGTATTATATGTTCTAAATCAAATCGTTGCATCAACCCATGCCAAAATTCGGCGCTTTGTTCATTAGCGTCAATGCGGCGCACAAAATATACCATTACCTGTCTAGTGTGTAGCATCAGTAGTATTCTAACCGAGGTCATCTACTTGTCATAAAAAGCGGAGAGAAGGAAAACTGGTATACCTTTTTATATAGACGAAACCATGTTCAGACAGTAAACTCTATTCATTAAAGGAAACTTAATAATCCCCTCAGATTTTTTATGAAATACGAAGAAATATGGAAACGCACCCTAAATGAGGGAGAAGATATAAAGTTTGAGTTTTCGATAAGTGAAAGGTATTGCAAATTCTGCTTTAAGTGGCAACTTATTGTCTTGGTTCTGCTGTTTTCTTGGACTCTGTTCTTTCCTTTTTTTGGTATCCCATTTCTAGCCCTGATTAGTGGGTTGATATATTTCTTCTACCGCGTTTACTTACCTCGATCGCGTGCCTACGCACTCACTAACAAACGCATTCTCATTCATACTGGGTGGCTATCCACAACTTCAACCAGTATTCCATACAGTAGCATTGTTGAGTTATCAGCTTCGGAATCGTTCTTCATGATGCACAAACACACCCAAACAGGGAATGTAGTCATTAAGACTGCTGGTGCTGGCGGTTTTGGTCTATTACGCCAACACGACATGCTTTTGGAGGCAGTAGATGAGCCTTATGAGATAAAGAAAAAAATAGAAAAGCTCAAGAACTAAATGGGCCTCTCTGTTTGATCGAATAAAGAGTAACGGTTCCGGTAAATCTTTTTGTAACCCCCATCTGCCATACTGCACAAATGAAAGCGCATCCGGAGACGACTATTGGGCATATGCATTTGACGGTGGCGGATTTGGAGCGGTCTTTGGGGTTCTATCGAGATCTTTCATTCTCATATTCTTGAGAATGTTGGAATGAAACCAACCAATCCACTTTATCTAACGACAGAGTTAGAGCTTGAGAACAAGCTCGCCCGGAGCGTCCTCGAAATATAGTTCAAGGGCTTCGCGGAGGTTCGAGAGCGCCTCGGCACGAGTGTTTCCAAAGCTCGACACTTCGACGTCTAATGACTGTGCGACGAAGTACGCCCCCTCTCGCCACACGACATTTTTTAGGTCTCCGACGTCCATGTCCGCATTATAGTACATTCTCTTTTTCTCGATAGATGTCTGCTAGCGTTTTTTTGTGCCTCGACTGTTTTTTTTAGAAAAAGGTTCCTGACACCTTTTTCCCATTCGGTATGTCATACTATATTACCAAAAAATCGATCAAGGTAAGAGCCTATCGGCCAACATAAAGCATCATCCAGATCGCGACTTAGTTCCAGCAACCTCTTATATCTAAAGGAAGTTGGAATTAAACTACTCGGTATATACCACGAATAATCTTCTGTTTTGCCTAGTTTGTAAGTAATCCTGCCAATATGAGCTATCTTCTCGTGTCTTGTCTTAAAGACTGTCTCGATAGTCCTTTTATGCTTCTGAAGTACTAAGTTCGTCTTCTCTAAGACTTCATTTTTTGTTTCCTCGTCCAAGACCGGAAATAGTTTTGAAAAATTTGATTTAGAGAGACAATATTCACCCTTGTCTTTTCGAACATGCAAAGAGAACATTCCATTACAATCCAAAATTGCCGCTGTTTGAATAAATGCATACGAGGTCACAATATATCTCAATCTCTCTTCCTGTAAAGGTAGATCATGTTTATGAGCCTCTCTTATCTTCCTATCAAGCTCATGACCTAAAAAGTGAAAAAGCATTATTGCGTCTTCAATAAGCTTCAACCTACCAAGAATTTCGTTACAAGCATCCTTTGAGGCTTTTATGCTTTGTTCTGTGATTTGGGCCACAATCTGTATGTTTCTGTGCGGGCACTAGGGATCGAACCTAGGACCTTTCGAGTATCAGTCGAATGCTCTACCAGCTGAGCTATGCCCGCCTTCGCTCGCTACGCGAGCTTCGGCGGGTAAACCCGCAGAAGCCCACACTAGTGAGTTTCGCTCGCCATAGTAGCAGAAAATAGCATTTATGCACAGCCCCCCGGTGAAAAAACTTGCGTTAATCGTATATATGGTGCAAACTGATTTTCGTCCGTATTGGAACCGCAGGTTACCAGCGGCAAACAAACCGCCAGTTGGTACTGGTACCTGTTCTTTTTCTCCAAGATACGAAGGATGGATTGATGACACGAGTGCTTGGTGCATACGACAGTGACGACCCCTTGGCCACCAGTCGTGACGACACTGCGATACGAACAGCGTACGAAGCAGAAGACGCGTGGGGATTGTCGACCTCCATCGACCTCCATCACTGCGACCCTCGCACGATCAGCGACCCTGCCGCCGTCGAGCGCTTCACCATCGAGCTCTGTGAGCTCATCGGCATGAACCGTTTCGGTGACTGTGTGGTCGTGAACTTCGGCGAAGACCCAAGGGTCTCGGGACTTTCGCTGGTCCAACTTATCGAGACATCTTGTATCACCGGTCACTTCGCCGACCAAACCGGCGCAGCGTATCCCGACATCTTCTCCTGCAAGTACTACAACCCGTGGGTGGTCGCGGAGTTCGCGCGGGCGTTCTTCGGTGCCACTGACTACTCGTTCGTCTGTGTCCTGCGCAAATAGTCTCCAGCGCCTGACGCTGCGTGACGAAAGGCCGCTCGAAAGGGCGGTCTTTTTCTTATACACACAGTAACGCCGAAAATCCCCGTCAGGGGTTTTACTGGTTTTTGTAACGAGATCACACCGTACCCTACGTAGCTGTATGCGAAGTAGGGCCAACCTAGTCGCCTTCGCTCCTTTGAGCTTCGGTCGACTAAAAGAGAAACGAACTTTCTCTTGTTCCGTTCTTTACCTCCTGTTCTCTCCCTATTTTAGAGAGATACTACAGAGGTCATCTCCTTCCTGACGCGTATGGAAGGTACGTCCTTTCGAACAGCGACTACAATATAGGATTAGTAGTATCATCCCTAACATCTCTTCTTGCGAAGTGATGAGATCGCCAATTAGTTTTGTGCTCAATTGAGGCACAAAACGTAGTCAATTTGAATTATTCCACGAGCAGCTTCCGCTACCCGTGCCTTGTTACGACTTACTCCCTGTCATCGAGTTTACCGTGGACCGCCGTAAGGCGGGCTTCGGGTACTCCCGACTCCCTTGAGTTGACGGGCGGTGAGTACAAGACTTGAGAACGTATTCACCGCTGTATAGCTGACCAGCGATTACTAGCGATTCCGGCTTCATGAGGTCGAGTTGCAGACCTCAATCCGAACTGGGGCCAAGTTTATAAGGATTAGCTCAGGGTTACCCCGTCGCGACCCGTTGTCTTGACCATTGTATCATGCGTGCAGCCCAGGGCATCAGAGGGACATGCTGATCTGGCGTCATCCTCACCTTCCTCCCCCGTGAGGGGGCAGTCTCGCCTGACTAATAAAACAGGCAACGAGGGTTGCGTTCGTTACCCCACTGAAGGGAACAACTCAAGCCACGAACTGACGACGACCATGCATCACCTGTCCAGCCGTCTTGCGAAGGTCCTCGTTTCTGAGGATTTTCGTCTGGATGTCTAGCCCTGGTGAGGTTTTTCGTTTGCCATCGAATTGAGCCGCATGATCCACCGCTTGTGCAAGTCCCCGTCTATTCCTTTGAGTTTTAATCTTGCGATCGTACTACCCAGGCGCCGAACTTAACGCGTTAGCTACGCCTCACAGAGGGTCGATACTCCGTAAAGCTAGTTCGGATCGTTTAGGGCGTGGACTACCGGGGTATCTAATCCCGTTCGATTCCCACGCTTTCGTGTCTCAGCGTCAGGTGTGCGCCAGTAAAGTGCCTTCGCATTTGGTGTTCCCCATAATATCAACGGATTTCACCCCTACACTATGAGTTCCCTTTACCTCTCGCAACCTCTCAGTCGTGCCGTTTCCTCCGCAGTTTCTCGGTTAAGCCGAAAAGCTTTTACGAAAGACTAACACGACCGCCTACACACCCTTTACGCCCAGTGATTCCGGATAATGCTTGGGGCCTCTGTATTACCGCTCCTGCTGGCACAGAGTTAGGAGCCCCTTATTCATGGAGTAACGTCAAAATTTCCTCCTCCATAAAAGGTTTTTACGTCCCGAAGGACTTCATCAACCACGCGGCGTCGCTCCGTCAGGCTTTCGCCCATTGCGGAATATTCTCGTCTGCAGCCATCCGTAGATGTATAGCCCGTGTCTCAGTGCTATCGGTGGGGGTCAGCCTCTCAGCTCCCCTAGGTGTCATCGTCTTGGTGAGCCATTACCTCACCAACTAACTGATACCGCGCAGGCCGCTCAAAGAGCGAAAAAACTTTACCCCGGAGGGACCATCGGGAATTACCTAGCCTTTCGGCTAGCTATGCCCGACTCTTCGGTGCGTACCTGCGTATTACTACCTCGTCTGCCACTCCCCTTGCGGGGCGTTCGACTTGCATGACTCATCCACGCCGCCAGCATTCATCCTGAGCTAGGATCAAACTCTGATTAAAGACCTGTTACCAGGTCCAATAGATGAACCCCTCGATGTCGCTTGCGCGACCCTCGGGGTAAAACGGAACAAGAGAAATTTCGCTTCTCGTATTCATTCGTTTTTACTGTTTCTCCCACTCACTCTTCGTGGAGTAGTGGAGAGCCTCCCGGTGGAAAATCGGAAGGATTTTTTAGGTGTCTTGCTTGCCCGCCATAGCTTGAGCGACGGCGGGCTTGCCCCACGTCGCTCTATTCGAGCTTCGCGGGACGCGATGTAATCTTGTTACAATTTCTGTATTCAGTTTTCAAAAAACAAGCCCGCCTACGGCGGGACACCCTCGAACTCTTTTGGGGTGTCTACCGTTAAGCAGTCATAGGGCACAGTATAGCCGCCCACACTCAGAAGTCAAGCTTTTGGGTGTGCAAAAATATAGCCTAAAATAAGGCTTTTTTGAGCACCTCTTCGACCTGCCGAAAAAGCTCCTCCGGAGTGCCGTTGTTGGTGAGGTGATAGTCCGCCAAAGCAATGGCCGCACCAAGGTTATTTTTGTTCGGATCGTCAGAATGAAGCTCTTGTGTTTGAATCGCCAAAAACTCTTCGAAGGTAACATGGTCTTTCTCACTGCCACGCGCATGAATACGCTCGTACCGAATGGGTAGATCGGCATCGACAGAAAGCTCGATACCGCCTTTTGATCTTATGAACGCAACCTCGGCAGCAGTGTGCTGAGGTTCGAGCACAATGTTTGCGCCACTGATGATGTCATCTTTCGCGCTCTCGTACACCGCCTCCATCAACCCCGTCGCACCTTTCGCTCGATACTCGTTGGCAATCTGCTGATAGATCGGTCGCTCCAGCGGCAAACCTCGTCGCCGCGCTTCATCCCGTAAGAAACCTGACCCCGACACCGCAACATGCAGAAATCCTTTGTGTGCAACAAGAAAATTGGTGACCGTCCCCTTCCCTGCACCCAACGTTCCCGTGATACCGATGATCATACAGATGATGACTTAGTTCGTCTCGAGTAATGCCTGCACCGACTGTTCGGCGATGCCGAATCGCTCGAGCACTTGCCGACAGTATGGATTATACCTGAAGACGTCCTGGAACAGTGCGGTGTCATGCTTCACGCTCTCGACCGCGTCCATGAGGTAGCCGAAGGAGACGGTGTCTATCTCGGTGCGACCAAACTCGCCACGCACGATGATCTGTCCCACTAAGTGAGTGAGAAACAGTGTCTCGGCGAGATGCTTGTCGTGCGCCTCCGGTGACATCTCCACTACAGAGAATCCACACGCGCGTAAAAATCCAACCAACTTCAGGTGATCTGCCTTAGGAAGCGTGCTTTCCGTTATGACGATACGAAGACCAGCGACGTCGTTCCCCCGCTTCACGTAGCTCTCGGGGCCGAACATCGGATGCGTCGCCACATAGGGTCGGTCGGTCGCGAGTCGACGCAAAACCTCTACAGTATGTACCTTGACCGTCGCCACATCGACGATGACCCCCTCGGGTCGCATGCGGGGGAGGAGGCGCTTCAGTGTCTCTTCGAATGCATGGATAGGTACTGCGGGGATGACCACATCACTGGCGGCTGCGTTCTCGAACGAGAAAAAAGTCTCTCCATCCGGTACGCGTCGTGACGAGAAGATCCGTACCTCCGTTTCAGGAGAGAATCGTCGTATCAGCGTCTCGATCAGTGCCCCAAAACTGCCGTACCCGATAATGCCGACCGACCGCATCGCTTATTTTTTCGCGAGTGTGCGTGACCAGTGCTCCCATGCCACGAGTAGCGGCGAAGCAAGGAATATCGAAGAGTAGGTACCCGCTATCATACCGACGATCAGGGTCAGTGCGAAGTCTTTGGTCGTCGCAGGACCAACGAAGAAGAGCGCCAGGAGTACGATGACGACCGTGAGCGAGGTGTTGATGGAGCGAGCGAGCGTCTGCATGATGGAGCGGCCGACGACCGAGTCGAACTCCTCTTTACGGTTGCGGTCAGCATTGATCGCGAGATTCTCGCGAATACGGTCGAAGACGACGATGGTGTCGTTGATCGAGATACCGAGGATCGTTAGTAGTGCAACGATGAACAGCGTACCGACTTCGGCGCCAGTCACGTATCCGAGGAACGCGAAGAGGCCGGTCGGGATGAGTACGTCGTGTACGAGCGTGACGATCGCCACGACGCCATACTTCCACGACTCCACTGGCTTAGAGACATGGCGGAACGCAAAGGCGATGAAAAGAATGATCGCAAGCGTCACGAGCGTCAGCGCTATCCATGCCTTCTGCATCAGCTCATGCCCGAGTATCGGACCGACAGAGGTGAATTGGTCTTCATGGATGGTACCGAGACCACCGAGCACCGTCTCAAGCTGCGTCTTCTCGGTCGGTGAGAGATCACGTTGACGCAGCACGTACCCATTGGTGCCGATCGGCTGCACACGCACCTCACCGAGGCCGAGCTGTGCGGTAAGCGCGTTGACCTGCTCGACGGGTGGGCGACCACCAGGATAGGACACCTGTAGAAGGGAGCCGCCTGCCAGATCGATACCCGGCTTCAGTCCCCAAACCACGATAGCGAAGAGCGCGAGGAGCGATAGTGTCGCCGGGAGAAGGAAGAAGTATTTGAGATTTCGCTTGATGTTCATATGGATTCGACTTCGCTCACCACAAGTAATTATTTATTGAGCCCCGAGCGCATCAGGAACTTCCCGACACCTGAGGTCGCGTCCATGCCGAGCGCCAAGAGGAAGGTGCGCGATATGGTGATGGCCGAAAGGAGTGATACGATGACGCCCAGCCCGAAGACGAGCGCGAAGCCTTTGATGAGCGACGTGCCGAACCAAAAGAGGATGACCGCAGCGATGATGTGCGCGATGTTGGAGTCGCGGATCGCGTTCCAGGCGCGGTTGAATCCGTCACGGATAGCTGGCTGGGTCGCCTTCCCGTCGTGCAGTTCTTCTTTCATACGCTCAGCGATGAGGATGTTCGCGTCGACCGCGAGACCGACCGAGAGGATGAAGCCGGCAAGACCCGCCGCAGTGAGAACGACCGGGATCAGCTTGAAGAGCGCAAGCATGAGCACACAGTAGATGAAGAGCGACACCACCGAGACGAGTCCTGGGAGTCGGTACCAAAAGATCATGAAGAGCGCGAGCGCGATAAAGCCGACGAGTCCTGCCAGCACACCCGCATGCGTCGCTTGGTCACCGAGCGTCGCGCCGATAGATTCGGTCGAGGCGAGCGTGATAGGTACCGGGAGCGCACCGAGGTTAAGGTTGGTCGCAAGCGTCTTTGCCCCCTGCGCGGTAAAGTTACCGGAGATGATCGCACTACCGTTCTCGATATGGACCTGGATGACCGGCGCGGAAAGGAGCTTACCGTCGAGGAAGATGCCGAGTTCGCGGCCGACATTCTGACCCGTGATGTCGGAGAAGAGCTTGGTGCCCTCGCTATTGAAATTCACCAACACGACTGGGTTCGTCTGCAGCGCGGAACCGTTGCCGAACTGGAGCGCCGCAGAGGTGAGGTACTTGCCGGTCAGTCCAGTATCATCGAACGCAGCCGGGTTCGGGTCGCCGTTCGCGAGCGTAGTCGATGCCTCGAAGCCCTGCTTCACCAATTTGAATTCCAGCGTCGGGGTCGAGCCGATCATAGCGACCGCCTGGTTGACATCGGTGACGCCGGGAAGTTCGACGATGAGTCGGTAGGCACCATTGTTGCCGAGCGCTCCGCCCTGCTCGGTCTGTACCACTGGCTCGCCGACACCGAAGGCGTTCACGCGACGCTCGATGACCGCCTGGAGCGCGTTCATAGCGTCTGGCACCTGCCCTACCGGGACCTTAGCAGTGTCGGCATCGTAGACAAGATGAGTACCCCCCGAGAGATCGAGACCGAGCTTAAAGGCAAAGCGGCCATGGTTGGTGAAGTATACAAAAGCGCCCACCAGGATGGCGGTCACCAAAACTAAAACAGCGCTGTATCGCAATGCGAACATTAGAAGGTACAGTAGCAGAAAACGGTTTGTAAAACAACCCACGATGACACAGATTCCCAATATTGGTAGAGATGCCCTATCTCCACGGCCACTTAAACAAAGAAGCTATATTCGAAATGAACGCGATAATGCTCGACACGAGCATGTACACCGCATCGAAGTGTTTCTGTATAAAACCAGTATGGGTACTCATCGGCTGACTCGATGGGATATGTGTGATTGCACGCGGTGCGCCGGATATCCCCAGATGCGAGTTGCCAACAGATGTGGAGGCAATCACCTGTGTTCCTCCCATTTCCCGCAGTGATTGCGGCTGCGTATTGGACATCGGATATGCTCCAGACGCCGGTACTGATGTCGTATGTGGCGACTCAACTGGCACAACCTCAGACGCTGACGGCGTAGCCACAGCTACTGCTGCGACAGACGAGGTCACATCGTTGTTCACATACCCCACCGCCAGCGACCCAGACACCGTCCCCCCACCGCCACTTGAAGCCAAGGCTGGGGTCGGAGTGGGGATTGCCGTTGGGCGCCAGGCGGTCTCCACATCACACTGGGCGCAGTCGAAGTTGATGACATAGCCATTCGCACCTGACGCTTGACCGTGGAAGCGACCGGAAGCATCGATAGTCACACCGGAAAAGGCGACCCACCCAACACTGCTGTCCCAGGCAAAGCCGGAGAGAGTGCCCGCACCATCGTTCTTGACACCTCCAGTTGATGGTGAGAGGTTTATCCATCCGTCGTTAGCGCTCCATGCATAGCCTGACAGTGCCGTGTCCGTGACCGACACTCCTCCGTTGCTTGGTGCGAGGTTGATCCAACCACCAACATTGCCCCAGGCAAAGTTGTGGGTCGAGGAAATTGATGCGGCCTGGGTGCTCGAAGCTACCGTAAACAGCGCCAACATGACCAACACTCGCGCATGGATACTATTTTTTCTTCTTAGTCGTGGTTGCATTCGTGGTGTTGGCTGGTGCTACCGGTGGTGGCGTCGTAGCGGTGGAGACGGCCATGTTTGTGGATTTGTTTGTACTTACCGGTCCCACATTCACGAGCAGGTTGGTGGATGGACGGTATAGGATCGCCTCGGCTGCGTTCGAGTAGACTATGAGGACATCACCGTGTTGTGCCTTTGCGAGAAACGGCTGACCCTGCTTCGCGCTTGTCGCATCCTGGATAGTCGCCATCGTGGGTATCTCATTGGTGGGTAATTGGATTAACTTTCCCACACGGTCGAGAATCGCCTGCGCCTGTTCATTGCTTGCTATCTCCGGGTGCACACGATAGACGCTCAAGCGACCAAGCTCGAAAGTGATACCAAGCAGCAGAACGACACACACAAGGATAATCCAGCGAATGTTGCGTCGGACAAATGGTAGTGCGTTCTTCAAGGGATGTGTCATATGTTTATTGAGTGGAGGTTGCGATCATGCTAGCAACACTCTCGACCGTCACCGTCCGTGTGGATGAAGCGGTACCGGTCGAGTTGGTCGCCACATAAGTAATGTAATAAGTGGTAGACGTGCTCGTGTCAAGCGATATCTGGTCAGTCGGTGCGCCGTTCACCAAAGTATGGATACCAAGATGCGTGTCTGCTGGAGTCGGACCCGTAATCACCGCACCCAGGTCGCTGTACGTGTCGCCGATATGGATGACCGCTGGATTGTCTCCATTGATGGAGAGTGTGGGTATCCCCTCGGTGGTGGATGCTATGGTCGTCGCGTCTTGGTTTTGAGCGACGGGGTGTTGGGCGTTGCCAGACAGCACCGCCGAAAGTTGATCACCGGTGATACACACTGAAGTACCGTCCGACCTTTTGACACAAAGACTATTCGCCTCGACCGTATCACCCCGTATAATGTGTGAGCTAAAGGAATTCGCAAAACCTGCCATCACAGCCTCAAGCGAAGCAACCCTGTCGTGTAGACTGGTCACCTCCTGTGCCAGCGTCTGTATCACCTTCACCATGGGAGCAATGAGTCCCACGTAGTTGAGCGTGAGCGTACCATCAGGCGTCAGGGCGGTGGCAGACGTTGTGGAGACCAGCGATGGGAAGAGCTGCTGCACCTGTTGCGCGATGAAGCCGAGGTTGGTGCCCGTGTCTTGGTCGATACGGTTGTAGGAGACTGGATTGAGCCCTTCGATAGCGGCGAGCGAGGATGAGGCATCCAGGGAGAGTACGTTGGTCTTGAGTCTCTGGTCAGAACTCTGGAAGATAGAGCCCGAGTAGGTAGCATTGCCATTGTCATAGACAGCGAAGACGGTGGTGGAAGCACTGTTGACGACCGCGAAGGCGGAGGTAGAGGCGGTATCGAGTCCCCAGACAGTGAGGCGGCTGTAGGGTGTGGTGGTACCAATCCCAATACTGCCGCTTGAGATGACCGAGGTGGAGGCAAGACCGGTGCCAAAGAGCAGGTTGCCGATGTCGAGCTGGGCGTAGGCGGTTTGGGGGAGTACGGTGAGCTGGTTACCAATCTCGATGGTGTCTTTTGCGGTGGTGGGGCCACCGGATGAGGCACCGTCCCCCAGAAGAATGTTGGCGCTCGAACCAGCGGTAAGG
>CAINNF010000019.1 GCA_903851045.1 Candidatus Adlerbacteria bacterium | reverse complement strand
CGGCAATGCCCCTGCGGACACGCTCCAGGTGAACGGACCACTGGCTGTCGTACTCGCGGTCAGTGTCTGTCCATAGCCCTTGTTCACCGTCCCTCCCGGCAGTGTCGAGGGGGTCAGCGTGATCGATGGGGTGGTCGGCGTAGTTACCGAAGTGGTACTTGACACATCGAAGAGACTCGCGTCATCGAGAGTGAGCG
This sequence comes from Candidatus Adlerbacteria bacterium, assembly GCA_903851045.1. Classification (GTDB taxonomy): domain Bacteria; phylum Patescibacteriota; class Minisyncoccia; order Phycocordibacterales; family SBAW01; genus GWA1-54-10. Next base: position 124,548 of record CAINNF010000019.1, on the reverse strand, counting down.
AACCAACACCAGCAATATAGTGGAAGACGCTCACGGAAACAGTGCCAGCGGGGACCGTGAAAGTCACTCCCGACACTCCCCACGAGGTCGAAGCGGGTATGTAGGTGTCGCTCGAATATGTCGTGTTTTGGTTCGCATCAGTATACTGCGCTTCGATGTGGGACGGGATGTTCGAGATATATGAATCGGCGTAGGTGTACGTGTGTCCGGGTACTGCGGTGACGTCGTTAGGTACCCACTTCGCATCGCCACTAGTATAGGACGTGATCTGTACCTTCGCAGCTTTACTGTCCGTCTTTCCTGTTACTGGGTATGTGTAGGTAACCGTGTTCGTCCCCCACCCACCTTGCGACCAATTAAGTGGAAGTCTGCTGTTCTGTGGATTAGCGGTTACGAACGATGGATTAAGGACGAGGTTTTGCGAACTTGTCGTTGCGCTTGCCGAGACGGTAATGGAAACGGTCGAGATGTTGGAGTCCAGCAGACCATCGTTCGCTTTGAAGGTGAACGAATCTGTGCCCGTAAATCCAGTGACGGGAACATAGGTTCGCGCGGCCAGTGTGCCGACCAGTGTGCCGTGAGCTGGGGCTTGCACGATCGTATAGACCAACGGGTCATTGTCGGGATCTGTCACATTGAGCACTACCGGAGCAGACGTGTTTGGCTTACTGCTCACAGAAGAATTCGTTGCGACCGGGGCACTGTTCGTTCGGTTTCGAATGAGCGCGGCACCCTGGTCCATCGTGAGGACGGGGATGTTCTTCGTTTTTAGATAGTTCACTATCGTCTGGAAGTTCGTCGGGGTCATGCCGTACAGCTCGTTCGTCAGGTCGGCAAGTATCGGATGAAATACGATGATGAGCCACTGTTTGTTCGCTACCGCTTGGTCGATCCAATTCTCCACTTGCGCCGGGGTCGTGTCAGAGTAGATGGACTCCGCCAATAGTCCATACAGACTCGCGTTTCGATTATTGTAGTCTGGGCTGACCGAACGAGCGGCAAGATACCCTGCTTGCTGCACTATCTGTTGTGTCGTCGCGGTAAACGTTCCGTACGGATATACGAACGTCTCTGCTGGCGTGACACCGGTAGAGATCAGATCTTGTCTGCCACCTGCGATCTCCGTGGTTTGGTCAGCAGTGGAGAGTGTGGTGAGGTCAGGGTGTGTTTGTGTGTGACCACCGACCTCTTGCCCATCCGCCTGTAGGCTCAATACTTGGGACGGGGTCATGTAGTCTTGTGGTGCGGTCAATGACACCGAATCGACGTCGAGGGTTCCTATGCCGGTCAGGCGATGCAACACAGTGAGTTTTTTTATGTTCGGAGGGACGTAGAATTGGAGCGGCGGCATCGTAACCCACACGCCAGCGGTAGAAGTGAGCGTAAGGGCGGGAGTGAGGGTGGTCACCGCATCACCGTTTGCATTGATATACCGGAGCGTTCCGCTCGCGTCGGTCATTTGAATCACGATATCGGAAGGTGCCGTACTTCGATATGCATCATCGTATGTATACTCTTCATCGCCCATGACGGTCACGGGAGTGAAGTACCACGCCGCCTTACTGTTGGTTACCGAAGAGGTCGTTTCGACCGCCTTGCCGCTTATACCAGTCACGGGATATTTAAAGGACGCTTTCGAGCCGCCGGATGTCGTCCACCCTTGCGGCTTCGTCGAACTTGCCGGGTCTGTCACCTCGAGATTTGGGTTCGCTATGGCCATCCCCGACAGGTGCGTGATGATATAGAATGATCCCTTCATACCAGCTGCGTCGAGTATGGGAAGCGCGTTTTGGTATTGGTTGAGCAGTCCGTCATCAAAGGTAAGAGAGACGAATCCCTGGTCGAACGGCGTCGTGCCGCTCACGATGCTGCTTGGTGTCGCAGCTGCGGCGGAAACGAGTCCGGTTTTTTGTGCTGGCGACGCAACGACGATCGTTATGGTCGCAATATTCGAATCTCGTGTCCTATCGTTCACCTTGAATGTGAACGAGTCGGTTCCGACGAAGTCCGTATTGGGGACGTACGTGATATTCGGTTCCTTACCGAGAAGTATTCCGTGTAACGGATGGGACAGGAGTATGTACCGTAGATACGTGCCGGGAGCTCCAGTTGCCGACAGTTGTACGGGCAGGGAGACGCCCTGCGTCGTCTGGACGGTCGCGCTCGTTGCGACGGGGGCGACAGCTGCCGATGCGAATCCAGGGACACTGAGCATAAACGCACCTGCGACCAAGAGAGAGCGAACGCCCATACGCACTGATGAGATAGATATCATACGTCTGTCTGAATAGTTTTTTAATTACACACTATATCATTAACTCCAACACTATAATATGTTCGATGGTACCTGCGCCAATCTGTACCCACCATGAATGGTGCTATTGGGCGACGATGCTGACGTTGTCGAGCGTGAGGGAGCCGATGCTGGTTATGTAATGCATCACACGTGCAGCTACCGATCCTGTTGGTACGGTGAACGTAACCGTTCCGGTGCCCCACCCCGCACTCGCGGGTACGATTGTGTCGTTTGCGAAGGTGAAATTTCCTGACGCATCAAGGAATTCGACCTCAAGATGTGAGGGAACGGTTGCGGTGTAGGAGTCGGTATAGGTATAGGATGCTCCGGCAGTGACCGTGATCGGGTCCATGATCCACTTCGCATCGCCGTCGGTGTAGGACGTTATGTTCACCTGTGCAGCTGTTGCGCCTGTCGATCCAGCGACCGGATACGCGAAGACGGGAGTGTTCGTTCCCCACGAGTCTGGCGTCCAATTCTGCGGTTGTGTTGGGTCGGTCGGGTTCGCTGCGCCGAAGATTGGATTGGCGACCAGGTTGGTCGTTGGTGAAGAGGGTGTTGCTTGAGCGTCGGTAAGACTTACATCATCTATGGTGAGCGACCCTACCGCAGCTATGAGGTGGAAGACGCGGACCGAGACGGTACCTGTCGGTACGGTAAAGGTGACCGTCGACGAGCCCCACGAGGTCGAAGCTGGCACCGGAGTGAAGTTCGCGTACGAGTAGACTCCTGTCGTGCTCAGATACTCGACCACAAGCTCGGACGGTATCCCGGATTCGTACGCATCGGTGTAGGTGTATGTATGTCCTGCGGTTGTGGTGATGGGGTCGAACACCCACTTCGCGTCGCCGTCAGTGTAGGACGTTATCTGTACACTCGCTGCGGTCGAGTCGGTGGCACCCGCGACTGGGTAGCTGAAGACGGCAGTATTGGTCCCCCATCCTCCCTGTGACCAGAACTGAGGCAGTGTCACATCGGATGCGTTCACCGCAGTGAACGTGGGGTTATGGATGAGGTTAGTAGTAGATGTCGCAATAGTGTCGACGGTGATACCGTATTGCTGTGTGGTCGAACTGACGCCGTTCGTGACGGTAATACCGAAGCTCCAGAAGCCGGACATGGTCGGAGTGCCGGAGATTGATACAGCGTTACTTGCTGACGTGTTCAAAACCAACCCTGGTGGGAGCGCTCCGCCGACCAGACTCCACGTAAACGGTCCTATCGCCGCCGTATTCGCGGTAAGTGTTTGTGTGTAACTATGTCCAGCCGCACCATTGGCGAGAGAAAGCGGTATAAGAGAAATTGACGGTACAGGTGGCGGTAGTGCGCTTCCTCCTTGATCGACAAGGGAAGCGTCATCGATAGTGAGCGAACCGATGTTCGTGATGTAGTGGAAGACGCTCACGGAAGACACGTCAGCCGGTACCGTGAACGTCGCGGTCGCATTACCCCAGGTCGCGGATGTGGGAACGCTCGTGTCGTCCGCATACGATTCTACGTTGCTCGTGTTGGTGAACTGTACTTCTATATCCGAAGGCACGGTGGCTGTGTAGGAGTCGGTGTAAGTGTAGGTGTGGCCCGGTATGACCGCGACCTTGTCGAATACCCACTTCGCGTCACCATCCGTGTACGAGGTTATCTGTACGTTCGCGGCGGTGCTGTCGGTGGCACCAGCAATCGGGTAGTTGAAGACCGCGGTATTGGTCCCCCACCCGCCTTGTGACCAGTGTTGCGGGAGACTTGGGTTCGACGTGTCCGGCGTCGCGAACGAAGCGTTGAGGATCAGGTTTGGACCACTCGATGTAGCGACCGATGTAGAGGAAACGGTGATGGTGACTGTTGCGATGTTCGAATCGAACTGGCCGTCATTCGCCCTGAACGTGAAGGTGTCCGTGCCGACGAACCCGGTCGCGGGTGTATATGTTTCGACCGAAGAGGTGCCGATGAGCGTGCCGTGTGCTGGTTGACTCACGACGCTGTAGGTGAGCGGGTTACCGTCGACATCCGAAGCGGCAAGCGTTACGGAAGTGGCGGTGCCTTCGGTCGTCGAGGTCGCCGTGCTGGTCGCGACCGGAGCGTGGTTCGTGGCGATGTCGTTCAATGTTATGGTGCAGCTTACCGTCGTCCCCTGGAGCAGTGATCCAGCACAGTTGGTGGAGGTGGCGATGGTGTAGGTGCTCGGCACCGACTGCAGGGAGATCGAGTACTGCTGCTGTGGCTGGATGCTTACCGTCGTCGTCGCAGTGCTTCCAGGGAAGGTGTTCGGAGAAGCGCTCGCGCCAGTAATCTGTACGGTGAAGTCCGCGGGAGTCGACGTTGCGCCATGGGTGTTGTTCACGACCACGGAGACCACTATTTTCGGTGCGCCCATGAGCGCTGCCCCTTGTGCCATCGTCAGTACCGGTACATTGCTGGTGTTCAGATAGTTCGCTATCCCCTGCAATGTTTGTGGTGTCGCGCCGTACGCTTCGCCTGTCAGATCGGTCTTAATCGGATGGAATATGAGGATCAACCATTGTTTGTTCGCTTTCGCTTGATCTATCCAACTTTCGACCTGTGCGAGCGTCGTGTTCGTGTTCACGGATTGAGCGAGAAGCGCGTACGGATCACTGTTGCGGCCATTGAAGCCCGGCGATACCGTTCTGGTGGTGACATATCCAGCCTGCTTCGCGATCTGTTGCGATGCGGTGTTGTACGACCCGTACGGGTACACGAACGTCGTCGCTGGCGTGACACCGTACGAGAGCAGGTCCTGGCGTCCTCCGGCGATCTGAGCCGTTTGGTCTGCAACAGACAGTGTCGCGAGGTCGAGATGCGTCTGTGTGTGGCCGCCGATCTCCTGACCATCCGCCTGCATCTGTAAGACATCGGCAGGTGTCATGTAGTCGGTGTACGCCCCAAAAGAGATGGTGTCTACGTCGAGCGAACCGGTGCCGGTCAAACGGTGAAGCACGGTTACCGTCTTGATGTTCGTCGGGACGTAGAAACTGAATGGTGGGAGAGCGACCCATGCGTTGCTCGTCGAGGCAAGGGTGAGCGCAGGAACTTTGTCCGGTACCATGTCGCCTGCAGCATTTATGTACTCGAGCGTACCACTTGCATCGGTCATCTGGATGAGGATGTCTGAGGTCGTCGCGCTTCGGTACCAGTCGGAGTAGGTATAGTTTTCATCGCTCATCACCGTGACCGGATCGAAGTACCATGCGGCGTTACTGCCGTCGACCGAAGAGGTGACTCGAGCAGCGCTCCCGCTCTGGCCTGCGACCGGATAGGTAAAGTCGGCGTTCGTACTGCCGGAGGTCGCCCACCCAAGCGGCATGGTCGAACTCGCGGCGTCGGGTGTGTCAAGCGTTGGATTCACGACCGCCATACCCGCCGTATGCGTAATGATGTAAAAGGAACCTTTCAGATGCGCCGCATCGAGTACAGGAAGCGCATTTTGATATTGACTCAGTAGACCGTCATCGAACGAAAGAGTCACGAACCCCTGGTCGAACGAAATAGGTTGTGCCACCTCGGTCAGGCTCGCGTTGTCTATCGAGAGAGAGCCGACTTGGCTTATGGCATGGAACACGGTCAGTGACGTGACACCGTCAGGTACGGTGAACGTATCGGAAGATTGTTCCCAGGTCGATGTCGCCGGAGACGCGGCGACGGCGACGAAATTGCCGAACGTCACTGTATTGTCCGTGTGTGTGAACGCTACCGTGAGCTGTGTTGGCGCGCTCGCAAGGTAGATGTCACGGTATAGGTAGGTGTGTCCAGCGGTCACCGGTACGGTATCGAATACCCACTTCGCGTCACCGCTCGTGTATGACTGCACGTCTATTTTGGCGGTCATGCCGGAGGGGCTAATCTCGTCGGTGGTCGAACTCGCTGCTATGTAGCTGAAAAGCGTCGTATTCGTTCCATACGAGGTCGGTGTCCAATATTGTGGTGTGCTCACGTTCGCGGGGTTGGCTGTGTCGAGCGACGCATTCTTTATTAGGTTCGGTGTCGGCTGTCCCGGGAGGAGCGGCTGCAGATCGTGAAGGGTCACGGTACAGATGACCGAATCGCCGCCCGGCAGTACGCCGGTACAGTCCGGAGAATAGGTGACGGTGTAATACAAACCTGCGTTCGTCGAAACGGTGTAGGGAGCGTTCGCGGCGACCGCGACGTTCGTGCCGGCACTACTTCCGACAAAGTATGCCGGAGTCGAACTTGCACCAGTGACCGTTATGTTGAAGTCTGCGGGCGTGTTCGACCCGCCTTGGGTGTTGACCACTTCTGTCAGCACGGTGACGTTCGCGGTATTCACGATCGATGGGAACATGGTTATCGCATACTGTTGCGTGGTCGAACTTGTGCCGTTGCCGACACGCAGTATGAACGTGTTCGTGCTCGTTGCGGTCGTCGTACCAGAGATGGTCGCTACCGTACCTGTCGACGTCGACAGCGCGAACCCGTTCGGGAGCGAACCCGAAACAATGCTCCAGGTGAATGGGCCTGCTGCGGTCGTCGAAGCGGTGATGGTCTGTAGGTACGGGACATTGACGGCGCCGTTCTGGATCACGCTCGGTGTCAATTGGATGGTCGGGATCGGAGTGACATCTACCAGACTTGTGTCGTCGAGCGACAACGAGCCGACGCTTTGTAGCGAGTGGTATATCCGAACGGACACGATGTTCGCTGGCACCGTGAACGTGGTCGAGGTGGTGCCCCACGTGGTGGGTGTTGGCGAAGCGGGGATCGTTTGAAAGTTCCCGAAGCTCACCGTGCTGCTCGCGTCGGTATACTCCACGGTCAGCTGGGTCGGCGTGTTGGAAAGATAGGAGTCCGTGTAGGTATAGATGTGTCCAGGGGCCACGGATACCGGACTCATCACCCACTTCGCGTCGCCACTGGTGTAGAAGGTGTTCGTGACCTCCACCGCAGATCCTGTCTGTCCAGGTACCGGATACGTAAAGGTCGTGGAGGCCGTGCCGTATCCGCCCGTCGTCCAGTTCAGCGGAGTGTTCGGCGTGGACGGGTTGAAGTTCTCGAACCCTGCGTTGGAAATAAGATTACTGGCGCTCTGTGTGACCGTGATATCGTTCACCGCTACGTTGTCGAGCGTGAGCGTGCCCACACTATATATGGAGTGATAGATGCGCACCGAGACCGTCCCAGCAGGAGGAATGAACGATAGCTGTCCGGTCCCCCATGTCGAGGTTGCGGTAGCGGGCTCGATCGTAAAATTGCCGAAAGTGACCGTACTGCTCGCGCTCGTATATTCGACGACCAGCTGTGTCGGCACGTTCGACTGGTAAAGGTCGGCGTATGTGTACACGTGGCCCGGCGTCACCGTGACCGGAGACATCACCCACTTCGCGTCGCCATCCGTGAGCGCGCTGATAGTGATCTGTGCGGCCGAACTACTGCCGACACCGGTGACCGGATACGTGAAGGTCGTCGTGTTGGTGCCGTATCCGCCAGATATCCAACCTTGGGGCAGATGTGCGTTGACCGCATCGGGTGTTTCGAAGTCACCATTACTGACGAGATTCGTCGGTGCCGCGTGCAAGGATGTTGCTACGATCAAAACTGCGAATACGAAAAAAAAATTGATGATGCGAGCGTATGTGCTCGAAGTAAGTTGCATGTACCTGGGGTAACTAGAGTGAGTAAAAGTTCAGCGAACGTCCAAGCTAGCGTGGCAGCTTCCCAGGTCTACCTTTAGCGAAAAGATTCTACCAGGTATCAAAAAACGACGCAACGGTGCGTCATTGACCAAAATCACCAACTCTGGTTGTATGCAGTCACTTGAGGGTCATTTACAAAGGATATAGGACGAGGGCGGACCCAAATTCTCCAGTTTACGCTGGTTCCCAGAGTTTTGGGTCCGCCCTCGTCCCGGCATCCGGACCCTACTACGTTTAGCCAGGCTCGTTGGACGTACACGCATTCTAGCATATGCCGTATCCTGGTGACTGTGTACATCTTCTTTTTTATGCGTCGTATTGCGTAATGTTATTGCGAAAGTCGTTTGGATACACTATAGTTTTTGCGTCTGTGCGAGTGTGACATAACGGGAACCAGCGGAAGTCCACCATGACCGAAGGCAATCCTGCGTCCCAAGAAAAAATGATGACCATCTCGCTGCTGATCCCCTGTTACAACGAGGAGAGTGGTATCGAGGCTTCGTTGCTGTCGTGTTTACGACAGACACGCCCGTTCGACCAGTTGGTGTTCGTGAACGATTGTTCGACCGACCGAACGTTGGAGATCTTGGAGAAGTATCGCGACCGTGTCACCGTCGTTTCGACACCGAAGAACACCGGCAATAAAAGTAGTGCGCAAGAGTACGGGTTGCGGATCGTGACCGGCGACATACTCGTCACTACCGATGGAGACACGCTCCTTGATGAGCGGTTCGTGGAGGAGATAGAGAAGGATTTTCATGATCCCGAAGTCGCTGCGGTCGCAGGCTACGTCAAGAGTCTTCCATACAACTGGCTTACGTTGTGTCGCGCGTTCTACTATATCGTCGGCCAGAACCTGCATAAGGTCGCGCAGAATCATTTGGGGTATGTGTTCGTTATGCCAGGTGCGGCAAGCGCCTTTCGCACGGAGGTGTTTCGCACGTGCTGTACGTTCGACCACGACACGATCACCGAAGACCTCGACTTCACCTACAAACTGCATCGTAGCGACCTTCTGATCGTATACAACCAGCAAGCGATCTCGTACACACAAGACCCGGCAACGCTGCATGGGTATACCCACCAGATGCGGCGCTGGTATAGCGGCGGGTGGCAAAACCTGCGCAAGCACATTTCGGTCACTCAGCATCCTATCCGTGCCATGGAGCTTTCGCTCATCTATATCGAGGGTATCGTATTCTCCACACTTCTGTTGGTCACGCCATTCATCAATCTCTATCTATCGCTCGGCATACTTGCGGGATACATGTGCGTCGTGTGTATACTAGCGGCGTGGGCGGCATGGATCGGCAAACGGCCGGGTATATTGCTCGCACCGATACCCTACCTCCTGCTTTTGTATCTGAACGCATACCTCTTCATGGAAACGTTCTTTACCGAGATCATCGTGCAACGCAAGCGGCTTATTTGGTTCAAACCCGATCGTGTCGATATCCCTTTTAAAACACCATGATATCCCCCTTCTTTGGCCTGTCCGTTATCATACACATTCTCGTCATCGTGTGGCACAAGCTGCGCTCGCTTCTGTTTCCTGGTACCAGTAAGCGTCATCTGATACATAAAAGTTTCATCGCAAGTGTCTTTGGGGCGATGAGCGTCTTTCTGGTGTCTACCTTTGTGATGTTCTGCGCGGTGACCATACTGTACGCATCTTTTATAGAACCCCACTCCGACCTTGTGATCGCACGACACGTGGCGCCCCGGATCGTACAGTTCGACTATGAGAGCATGTATGCCGAGGCGATATCGGTCTTCCCGCAAGCGCACACGATCATCAGACAGATCTCACGGCGCGATCTCTACGTGGCACTTCTATTCGTGGTCGGCATACTGTGCGGACTGGCGATCCTGTATAGTGACTCTCTGAAAAAGATCATCGACGCGACGCACACACAATTACCCGTGCTGCTGCGCATTCTTGCTCTTGGGGTCGGGGTAGTCGTGTTGTTGGTCGGTGCGACCAGCGCCATGTTTCACATAGCGGTACTGCTTCATATATCTCTCGCGCAGCCACCCATATTCGCCGAACTGTTGGTGAAATAGCACCCGGTCTATCGTGTGTCCGACAGGAGTGCACGCAGTGCGGGTTCTTCGACGACCGCGTGACTGCCGCCGTACACGACGAACAATCGTGCGTAGTCTCCCAGTGCCGCTGCGATGTCGCGCACGATCTTTCGGTCCCTTCGCTCTATGACGATCCGACTGATCCGGTTGAGAACGGTTCGTGGCCGCTCCTCGCTCTCGTGCGGGACAGGGTCGGTCCACGCGTCCGCCCCTTGGGTGGACTCGACATCGATCGTCTCTCCCACGATGGTCGCCGCGACGTCAAGCGCATGGTCCAGCGAATATTCGAATCCTTTCCACTGGGTCGCTGCTGCGAATGTTTGTATGAAGTCCGCCACATATGCCGCGAACCCTCCACCACCTGCGTGCGTGTCTCGATGGTACTGTGGGATGATGTGCAGTACGTACCACGCGAACAGCTCGTCGGGCTGGAACAAGGTGAGTAGGTGCTCGTAGAGGTCGGCGTCGTCCGGTTCGGGAGAATGCCAGCCGATACCTTTATGGAGCGCGAGCCACAGCACGTAGCCGGCGGTCGCGTAGGTGGTGATCACTTCGTCGCGCGACAGTGAGCGTATGTTCGATTCGAACGCATCCGTATCCCCCGTGATGCGCATACCTTCGACCAGCACCATCTCTGGGTTCGCTTGGGCGAACGCCGCTTCGATCAAGGCGTATTCGGGATGTGTCGGATCGTTCCCTGGGTGCTGTGAACCGAAATAATACAGCGTCGAACTCCCAGCGGTCAGGGTGTAGGTATACGGCCACGCGTGTTCGCCTCTGCGGTCGTACTCTTCGAGTGACATGATGCGGTCGAGCGCTAGACCGAGCGCGGTATCCTCTGCCCCTCTTTCATGCGCAAACTTTTCGAACGATGGTGCTTTGGTCATAGATATGCTCGATCGATCTCCATAGGGTCTATTGTACTTCGACTCGCGACAAAACACATCTGCGTACCCGGCAGGTATCTGATAGTATTGGTGTGATGGAAACGCTCGGAAACGTTCAGTATTCCCATGGACGAGTCGGTAAGCTACTTGCTGCTCTCGTCGGGACGCTGTACTCGCTCTACTACGCATCCACGTCACATGACTGGCATTTTATCGACAATGTCGACCTGATCATCCATGAAGCCGGTCATGTCATCTTTTCCTTCTTTGGTACGTTCATATACATACTTGGCGGGTCGCTGATGCAGGTCGCTTTTCCATGCGTGTTCGTCGTGTACTTCGCGATACGGCGAAACTATTTTGCAGCCTCTTTCATCCTGTTGTGGGTCGGTATGAGCACGATCAACGTCTCGGTGTATGCGTCCGACGCGATCGCACAGCAACTACCGCTCCTTGGTGGCGATTCTACCACCCACGACTGGCACGCTATCCTGAACACGCTCGGGCTACTCCCCGACACACCGCTCATCGGTGGCGCGATATACACGCTCGGTCTGTGCACCATACTCCTTGCCAGCTTCCTATCGTTGTATGTTGCGTCGTGCATACATACGGAAACGATAAGAGCCGACCTTTCATAAGCGATATCTTGTCACCCAGGTGTAATCACATAGATTGCCCTCCGCACTACTCACTGAGAGCGGTATTTTTCACTTAGTCAAAAAATACAGCATAGGTATGGAAAAGGCCCCACCAAGCGTTGCGGGGCCTTAAGAACCTCATTCCTTTTTCCGTTCCAACACGCTTGGCCACGGATTCCGGACACCCACGAACAGGTGTTCCGCGATAAGCGGCAGGCCGTCCCGCCTATAAGCGGCAAACTTGTCTGCCTCGTTTTGGCAAAGCAGTCGGGCCGAGGCGCCCTCGCCAGCTCTCAAAAGCCGAACCAGCTTATTCATCAAGCGATTGGCAGTGTCGCCTTTCGCTTGCATGAGCTTTTCCAGCTCGTCAGCCAGCTCTCCTAAAGTCACTGCATCCTCCCAGGTATTACTAATAGTATAGTAGCACTTAAATACTCATGCGTCAACTGGTTTGTGGACCTCGGCGAAAATGATTAGAACCAACTCGTGTTCCATATGAAGAAGTAGTACGAGTCAGGGCAGCCGTTTACTTTAATGCGTCCTACTGTCCTGGTGGTGGGTTCGTATTGGCGGCTGTAGTGAATGTTGCGGGCGGGGTGGTCTGACCTTCGCTCGATGGAGCGCTGCCGACGCCGAACATGAAGTCGGTGTTCGGGATGGTCGGCATGGCTACCGGGGTCGAGAAGAGGTATGCGCCGGTGGGAACAACCGTGAGGTTGCGCAACTTCACGAGCGTTGCACGCTGGGTGTCGGTGAGGGTCTTGTTGACCGCAGCAAATCGCGACGCGTAGAGGGCGGACATTGCGCCGTCGAGCTCACCATAGCGCTCGATCTGTGTGTCGATCAACGTCTGGTCCGGCGTACCGCCAGTCATCGCCTTACGCAACTCGGTGGAGACGGTTGCGCGTATCTGCGCTACTTCCGCGAGCATCGGTCGCTGCGCGTCGATGATGCTGGTTATCTGTGCACGTTGGTCGGCGTTCAGTGTATCGAGGAATCCCTTACCACTATCCCCTGTCTCGGCAGTGCTGATGAAGTAGTCATTGTTGCCGACCGCCGGATAATCCTTCATGTAAAATCCGCCAAAGTAGGTGCCGTGGCGCTCGGGGCAGAAGTAGGTGTCCGCGACGACGCTCCCCTTGTACCACGAAAAGAGTTCGCTCGCGTAGGTCATGAGCGCGATATATTCGCTATTACTGAGTCCCTGCTTGATAGCCGCGTTCTCGGGCACGTCTGGCCACGTAGTGAAGTCGTTGAACTGCATCTTCGCAAGATAGGCCTTCTGTGTGCCGGTGAACGAGTTGATGATTGCGCCGACGACGAGCGCGCGGTTGTAGCTAAGGTCCGCATCCGTTTTGTAGAGATCACCGACGTAGGTCGATATCGACGAGGTACTAAGACCCGTCGAACCCGCAGGGATATCACCGGTTAGGTCGCGACGAAATGCGTTGGTTACCAAGAAGCGGTTGTACGCGAAGTTGGTGTACTTGGGCGCCTGCACCTTGGCGAGCGCGATAAGTTTCGCCTTTTGGTCATCGGTTAGGATGGAGAGTACATTATTGGCGACGCGCGTAAGGAACTGCGTATTGTGCCCATACCCGGCGGTATCCACATCGCGCATGTATTGAAAGCCGAAGAAGTCCGCCACCTTGCCCGGCGGGAAGAAGGTGTCCGCCCCTGCGCTCCCCGTGATGAACGCCAGCCCACTAAAAGCGATGGTTGAAAGTTGCGCGTTGTCGCTCATGGCCTGCGCGAGCGAGTATTGGCTACTATCGGAGCTAGTCGCGGTCGCTGATGGCTGTTGATTTTGTTGACCCTGTCCTTGCGTCGGTGGCGTCGCTGGAAAAGTCTGCTGCTTTTGAGTCCCCTGCGGCTGCGTACCTTGCGACTGGGTGGATGTGCTGGACGCAGCAAGCGAGTTCGCGAGCGCACGTGTCATAGGGCCGAAGTACCCTGTCGTCGGCACATTGTGCTGCCCCTGGAAGCATTTCACACTTTGACGTGTTACGCCAAAAAAATTACCCGTCGGGTTCATCGTCAAGCACCCTTGCGACGCAAGAAAGATCTGCAGGTCACGCACCGCGAGCCCATGCGAGCCATACTGGAGATTCTGGTCAAACGAAGCGAACGCGAACGAAGGAGCACACACCAAAACCGCGACCAAAAGTATTTTTTTCACAAAGACTTTGTGCTACTAATATACCCTCAGTATAAATCCAAAAAAACATGAAGTGGTCCCTTTACGCACCACTCAATATATAGAAAATCGCTACCTGACGCCCATTTCTCTTTCTGCTCTGCTTATTTTAGTTTTTTGCAAAATAACAAAATAGTTTCTGTAGAGCAAAAATCTAGTAGGCTTTTATCTTCAGCATTTTCTTTTATGTGAGAAAGAATGCTAATTTTTAAAGACATCAAAATACGGTACCTGAAACCTGCTTCCTCGTGTGGACACCTCCCATAATACTTCGAACCAGCTTAAAAGCTGCCTCGAACGGTTCTGGGATTACTACCGAACGAGCCCGTTGTTGCAGGAATGCCTAGCGGACACAAGGTCTTTATCATTTCAGTAGGTACACAATGAGGGTATTGAACTGTGTACTAGAATAGCTACAACAACTCCGCGCGCGGCGCGCGCGCGAAAGATCACTCGTTGCTCAACAACACACAGCGCTACAAGGCCTTAGGCAACGCATTCAACGCCAAGGTGATCGAGCACATTCTGGCTCCAATAGCCACAAAGGCTCCAACAGGCGTATAACGTAAAAAAGCTATGCAATACAACAAAAACAGCCAAACCACCACAGTGAGCAACTTGGAGTACTCGCGCGTAAGGCGAAATGAATGCTCCAAATGCGAAGTGTAAGCGATTAATGTGGTTGAAGTTGATGTAAGTGAGGTTAAAAAACAAGAAACCTTTAATCCAAGCCATTTTGTAGCAAAGTGGAGATAAAAACCACTTCAACCAACTTACATTTCTCGCGCGTAAGGTTTAAACGCACTCCGCTTGTCAGTCAAAGAGCGCTTGCTGTGCCCTCGCGCGCGGAGGCTCAACGTCATCATTCCACAGACTTGTGCAAAGGAGCACCTTGTTTAAATAATGCCAAACCCTAAAGGTCTCGCGGATGGACACATCCTGCCCGGTTGTTTCTTTGATGATCCGCTGGAGCTCGGCGGTGTTTTGTTTGTTTGGAAAAACCATGTGGCCATTCCAACTTCGAATGCTTGAAGTTGCAAGTCTCGCTTTAGGCACTTACTTGAGAGCTTCTTTTATTTTGGAGGCAAGTTCAGCTGGGCTAAAGCTCCCGTGGTTCTCGAGCCTCAAGAGAGGCAGACCGGCGCCCTGCAGGATGCGCTCCACCTCCCGGTCCCGCTCCTGCCGCTCAGGACGCTCATGTGTCTTGTCGTCCAGTTCAATGGCGAGCTTCGCAGAGATGTACGCCTTATCGCACAACACAAAGTCGACTGACTTCTCGCTGATGTGGCGAAATGCAGCACGCCAGTTTTGCCCTTTTACCTTGTTGTCGACTAGCGTCGGGAGATGCACTTGAGCAAAGACGAGATACTCATTACCAACAGCGGCAACCAGCGCGTCGTAACACTCGTGCTCCGCACGCGTGAGAAAGAAGCTCCTGCGTTTGTAGTCATACTTTGCCTTCTCCTCATCAGCACCACCAAGATCACCACGTAAAAAAGCAAGTACAACGGCTGCTGCAATGATGATACCGGCTGCTATGTAGAGGATTGTCATAAAGTTTTACATGTAGTCGCTAATCCCACGGTTCTGTTGACTTCGGCTCTCCGCCGCACGGGCAGAACGCTGGTCCCACCTCAGTTTTTCAGATATGGTCGCCACGTCTGCTTTTTCTATGGCTGATGTAAGGAACTCAGGAAGCTTATCCAAGCTCACGACGTCAATCAGAAAATACTCATTGACCCCTTTGTGATCCTTGTCGGTGTAAGCATAGTTTACTTCCAAAGCGAATGGCTCGGTTATAGGCTGCGGCTCCCCATCACCACTCATCGGCGTTGCATGAAAGTTTTCGAATGAGTTAACAACAATGAGTGGATACGATGTACGTTTCAACACTCGGTCCATATACCCGTTTTTATTTGACGCTATTTTGAGGTCTCCACCATTTCGGTAGTAGATCATCCCATTAAGCACTTGGTTGATGGCTTTGTTCATTACCTCATTGTCCTCACTTTTGTTTGAGTTGGAAGCCCAGAGCTTTGCGACAGGCACAGCAGTGTAGTAATGATGTTTTTGTATACCGGTATTATGACGAGGGTCTTCGAGCCCCGTGTCTCGCATTATGCGGTGGGTAGCTCGTTCCATATCTTTAGCCTCAAACCAGAAAACAGTATCGCCGTTGATGTACTTACACTCGATAAATAGGCGCACATTGAGAGTGCCAAGCCAGTCGTTCATAAACTCATTCACGTCAAACTTCTTCTCAGCGATTATGTCTATTTCACGAGGTTTGTCGGTAAAGTTATCGTTGTAATGAGGACTAACCAACACGCCCCACTCCAACTCGCGCAGTTTATTTACGACACGCGAATGAAAGGAGTTTCCGCTCCGTTCGATGATCTCTTGCGCAACTGTTTTCTCTTTTAAGGGCTTTTTAGAGGACATGTTTTAGTTTTCAGTCTTTTTTTCAGGCAAGCGCTTCTTAGCAAGTAAGATGTTTTCGACTGAGTTACGGTCATCGTAAAGGTCTTCCAATACACGCTGTGTGTAGTGGATAGCCAACTCCACTTCCTCATCGGTTACCTCCCTCCACGCATCATGTAAAACGTCGTTACCGAGCACACGCACATCTTCGTGCGCCTTTTGCTTTCTTGCATCAGTGATAACACCATCACTCGCGGCATCGTCGATGTTAGCTTCGAGTGAGCGCTTTACATAACCACTCGCCTTCAGTGCTTTTTCAAGCGCCGATCGGATGAGCGCAGAAGCACCTCGCTTTGCGCCGAACGAGGCACATGTCTCAGCTTCACGAAAGTCAGCCTCAATCTCAGCTGGGACAGCATCGGGTAACTCCGATAGTTCTAGCGAGTTGGGGAAAAACCACTCGAGCGCCGCATCGTTTTCATTACCATTATCGTGTATTTTTGCTAAACCACCACGGCCACAACCTGCACAACGTAACAGCGTGTAGAGGATACGTGAATAAATACTAGGACCATAGTAGTGAGAGTAATTTATCAGTACGTGACCCAACTCACGTCCACCATAAACCCTCTCAAAGGTTGTCAAAGCGCCGTCGCAATCAGGACATCGTGCTCTTACATTTGCGTTACTAAGCTTAGCTTTCATGAGGATATTGTACTCGCTCAGGTATTGTAATGTCAACAAAAGTCAAGTATCATTCTAGGGTAGCTAAACGGTATGAATAAAGACGAAAAAACGTATTACACAGCAACGGAGGTGGCCAAGATATTATCGGTGAATGTCATGACTATTTACCGTTACATCAAGGCAAAGCGGCTCGCTGCCCACAAGATCGGCAAGGAGTTCAGAGTGGACCGCATCGAGTTTGAGCGGTTCATGGCTAAGACAAAGATCAAGTAGGCATATTTTATATTTTATGAACGAGGCATACTCACGCGTCATTATCGATAAAAAACTCCGCGAAGCGGGCTGGGACATTGAGAACTCATCTCAAGTTATTTTTGAGGACCATGGAGATGCTGGTCGCGCCGACTACGTTCTCAAAGACACTTCCGGTCACGCTATCGCGCTCATCGAAGCAAAGCGCCCTGATGTCGATCCATACAGCGCAAAGAAACAAGCATTCGACTACATTCAGGCACAGTACCCAAAAGTACGTTTTATTTACCTTGCTAACGATAAGCTCGTGTACTTGTGGGACCTCGATAACGGCGGTGATGCGCAAGTAGTGCCAGCTTTTTTCTCGCAAGAGGACCTAATGCGCCGCCAAAGTTCGCGCTCAATGAACCTCGCAAAGAAGTTTAGCGAGGAGCCGGTTACTGAGAGCTACTTCAATGATGTCGCAGACAATGTAACGCTCCGTCCGTACCAGATCGACGCATGGAACGCGATCGCAGAAAACTACGACAAGGGTAAACATGCTTTTCTTTTGGAAATGGCGACTGGTACTGGTAAAACCGTTTTGGCTTCACTCATCATCTCTCGCTTTTTGCGTTCCAACAATGCGCAGAACGTCCTTTTTTTGGTAGATCGTAAGTCACTCGCTATCCAGACTAAAAATACTTTTGAGAAGTTGCTTCGTGGTGTCTCAGCTGTCGGTACTTATTGGGGTTCAAACAGAAAAAACCTCACTGGTTCAAACGTGGTCGTGGCAACCATACAGTCGCTCATGCTCCACGGCGGTCGTGACTTTTCACCCGGATATTTCGATCTCATAATCCATGACGAGGCACATCGCAGTATTTACTCACCTGAGGCACGCGCAGCGGTCGACCATTTCGTCGGCGCAACCAAGATCGGTCTCACCGCAACGCCGCGCGACTTCCTCAAGAACATAAATACCGACAAGCTCGCAGAAAAAGACCCACGCAAACTTGAGCGTCGTGTTCAACGCGACACATATCGTTACTTCGGTTGCGATGATGGTGTAGCGACATACCGATACACACTCCAAGACGGCGTGGCTGCAAAGTTTTTGATACCACCGAAGTATCACAAAATGAACACGTCGATCACACAGCAAGCACTCTCCGAGGAGGGCATCACCGAACTCAACGACGTGGAGCTTGAGGAGGGCGAAAGCATCAAGATACGCGACCTTGAAAAGAAAGTGCACTTCCCAGTGCGCAACCGCCGCATGATGGAGGAGTTCCTCGAGCATGCAGTGCGCACGCCAGATGGCGAGATCGGCAAGACGCTTATTTTTGCAGTCTCACAAGACCACGCGCTTGCACTCGAAAAAATATTAAACGAACTCAAGCCTGAATATGGTGGTCGCTTTGCAATGACCATCACCTCACGCATTCCCGGCGCACACGACATCGCAAAAGACTTTGCCAAAGACACAAACAAACTACCGCGCATCGGTGTGACTGTGGACATGCTCGCTACTGGTTTTGATTGTCCAGAGATATTAAACATCCTGCTCGCACGCCCCATCTTCGACCCGATCACGTACCAACAGATCAAAGGACGAGGTACCCGCCTGTGCCCCGAGATCGGCAAGAAAGAGTTCGTTGTTTTCGACTTTTGTGGGGTGGTTTCTTACTTCGACGACAAATACGACTGGGAAGCCCCCGCTAAATTGGCCCGTGAGGGAGGTCTCACCACCAGTTCGACCGGTACAGCAGGTTCTGGAGATGTGGGCCCCGTGGACCAAGATAAGGGCCTTTCCGAGCCTCGTGTCTCCCAAACCCCGGACGTTGTTTTGACCCGGGACGTAATAACCCTCCCTGAAGGCGACACTGTGGACCGAAATATGTACCGTGACGAGTGGACGAAAGCAGTCCAGACTTTCATGAGCAATAAGACCGACATGGTGTCCGGCGCCCTTGAGGACCCGGACAAAGTTGAGGACCTTATCACCGAGATCAACGAAACACTCCTCAACAAACCAAAGCTGTACTTCAACGAGGAAAACTTGCAGGTCTCGCATCGCATCGTCGCTGGCGTGCGCGAGTTTTTCTTGTCTGCGATCGGCAAGCAGCCACTTCCGACCCGTGACGAGCAGCTCACTTCGTTCAAAGAAGCACTGGTAAATAAGTTTGCTCAATCCGACAAACCAGAGAGCTCATTCAAACGCGCGGTCATGGTCGAGTTTATTGCTGACCAAGCGATCTCAAACGATAAGTTCCGCCAAACTGTACAGGCAAACCCGACACTCGACTTCTTGCGCTGGGATGAGTTCGCACAGGCATACTCAGTGTCCGAGTGGCTTGATGTTTTCTCGAAAGAGGAGCTTACTGAGCTCGTGTCGGATATTTCAAACGCAAAGATATTAACGTTGTAAAAACATGGATACCATTTCACTTTACAAGCACCGAATAGACGCGCTAATGGACATCCTCTTTGGTGCCGGTGTCTCCAATCCGCAGACGATCATCGAGCAATTAAACTATCTGCTTTTTCTACGCGCTCTTTCAATCAAAGATGACGAAGCTGAGTTGCTCGGCATCACCGATGAAAGTGGAAAGATATTCACCGGCGATCTTGCAAAATACCGGTGGCAAAACTTGTTGGCACTCAACGCAGAAGACCTCTTTAAAACACTTGAGGCATCGTTTGATGTTTTGCAAAAGAAGTCGACAAACCCTACCGTCAAACTTCTTTTTCGTAACGCACACATAAAGATATTTGATAAACCAACACTGCGCCGCGTTTTGCACGAGATAGAAGCATTTGCAAAAGAGCTCGACGCTATCGCACACGAGGGCAACAAGGACGTCTTTGGTGACATGTACGAGTACCTTTTGGAAAAGTTAAAGTCTGCGGGTACAAATGGCCAGTTTCGTACACCACGCCACATTATCGACTTTATGGTTAAGGTTGTTGATCCAAAGAAAGGCGAAACAATACTCGACCCAGCTTGTGGCACGGCAGGTTTCCTCGTCGCCGCTTACCGCTACATCGCCGGCGAGTACACGAGCGACAAGTTAAAGAAAGCCGGTAGTCCTCGCGCAATGGACAAGTTGTCTGCAGACGAGAAAAAGTTTTTGTTTAACCATATGTTCACCGGTTTCGACAGCGATGAGGACATGATCAAGTTCGGCATGATGAACCTGCATCTCCACGGCCTAACAAAGTCACGTCTTGATCGACAAAACTCACTTACTGATACGACAGGAATGAAAGACAAGTTCGACGTGATACTCGCCAACCCCCCGTTTAGCGGCAAGATCGACGAGGAAAGTGTGTCAGAAGACCTGCGCATGGGAACCAAAGCTACCGAACTCCTTTTCTTGCGCTTTATGGTCGATCATCTTTCTAGTAAGGGGAAATTAGGTGTAGTTGTCCCTCAAGGAGTTATTTTTGGCGACACGAAAGCACACGTCAGGATCAGAGAGTTACTGCTTGAAAAGGGGTTGTGGTGTGTGGTGTCACTACCTGCGGGAACGTTCAATCCTTACTCAGGAACAGTAACAACATCGATCTTATTCCTAGACAAGTCTATCGCAGAAAAAAATAGCAGTTTAATGTTTTGTCGTGTTGATGCTGACGGGTATGACTTAGGAAGTCAGCGAACACCTATCCACGAGAATGATCTACCAGATATTCAAGAAGCAATACTCAGTTTTAGAAAGAGTATTGCAAGTGGAAAGACTTACACTTCAACAAATGAAAAGATCGCACTGATTGATAGAAAAGATGTCCTTTCAGCGGATAAAAAAACATTATCTGTTGATGCGTATCTGAAAAGCAAACCCGTCACATCGCGCAAAGATGGATCAAAGATGGTTCCTCTACGTGACCTACTCATTCAATCCAAAGACATTGTTAAGTTAGAAAACGATAAACTTTACAAGCAAGCAACGGTCAAACTTTACGGGAAAGGAGTTGAGTTGAGACAAGAGGTTGTTGGATCAAAAATAAAGACAAAGAGGCAGTTTATCGGACGTGCTGGGCAGTTTCTCATTTCAAAGATAGATGCTAGAAACGGAGCGTTCGGAATAATACCAAAGGATATTGACGGGTGCGTTGTATCACAAGACTTTCCTGTTTTTTCAATCCAAAAAAACCTAATAACTGAGGACTATTTACAGAGGATAACAAAGTCCAAAAAGTTCGCTGACTTGTGTGCTCGATCTAGTCTAGGTACTACAAACCGAAAGAGGCTCAAGGTAGAGCTGTTTCTGGATAGTCGTATTCCTCTGCCGTCACTTAAAGAGCAAAACAAAATGGACTTGCTTATCGAGAAAATACGCAAACATGCAAAGGAGATAACAGCGTTAGAAAACGAAATAGACGCAAAAATTAAACTTTTGTGGGACTAAAAGTCTATCTTTGAAGAAGTCCCGGGTTAGTAGCCGATATGTCGAGATTAACAGTCCATACTTTCGGCAACACCGTGTAAACCAAGTCGTCGTGTCCAAGCGACCAGTTAACCTTTGACGCCTCGTCTGCCTTTAGGAAAGTGTGATATACCTCCATGTCTTTCTGGTTACCGTACTTATCGCTGACTGGTTCGTAGGCAGAAACCGCTATCGAGGTTATATCTTTGCGGTTTGAATATAGAGCGTAGTAAACTTCTGCCATTTCCTCGTTCATGAGAGCACGCGACCCCTCGATGTGGAGATCAACATCGACACCCCACCCAATAAACTTTGTTGGGTCGTTTTGATCAGGGACGTGATACACATCAACCTTTCCGATAGTACCCGAGCCTTGGTATTTACCGTTGGTCGGCACGCTCATGACGATCTGCTTGATCTGTCCATCGGGAGTTTCGTTCTGATTGACAGTTGTTGTCGTTACGGTCTGAACAGGAGCTTGGACTACAGGACTAGAGCTCGAGGTTATTCCAACGAGAATAAGAGATACGAGGGTCGCTCCACCGAACACGAGTAGAGCTCGGACGCGTGATTGAAAACGAATGGCGGACGGTCGGATCACACCAACCACTGCACAGGCGAGGGAGGCTACGAACAAAAGTATGAAAATGTTTGACATGGGTTTTCCTTAGCGGATAAACCCGTGAGGTACACAAAGAGCCCGCCACGGGACCCCGGCTTGCGCCGAGCGTACAGGTTTCCCCATACGGCCTGCAAAGACAACCCCATGACGGGTTCTTTATGTCTTTGCAGGACTTTACTATCGCCATGCCCCTAGCACCGCTAGAGGTTTAGGCTCATATTCAGTTGTACCGTTTAATTATAGCATTTTGTAAAAGTTACTGGAAATACACAGGTGCTTTATTTGACGGGGCCTACGTACTTGCTACAATTATCTTGCTCGCTCTTTCACAACTAGACCCTTTTATCGCTATCGGTAGCATGGTACCGAGGTTCGCAAGAACCGTCTCTGCTTGGAGCATT
This sequence comes from Candidatus Adlerbacteria bacterium, assembly GCA_903851045.1. Lineage (GTDB taxonomy): Bacteria > Patescibacteriota > Minisyncoccia > Phycocordibacterales > SBAW01 > GWA1-54-10. The sequence goes on along the minus strand of CAINNF010000019.1, from coordinate 101,987 downwards.
TCAAAAACAAAAGCAGGCCCAACACTTTTTCGACGTATCGGAAATGTGGTGGCCCTACTTTTGCGCTTGAACCTCAAGTAAAAAAGTTGGGCCCTGACACACAAGTGTCGGGGTCTTTTTGATGTAGCGGTAATCCTGACGCCACTACCAACCGAGGAAGCCCTTTGCTTCTTTGGCGGGTCGCTATTTATAGCGTCAGGAACCTGCCAAGGAAGGAACGGGCTTCTCATGAAGTCCGACACAAACAAAAACAAAAGACGCAATACACTCGACGAGAAAAACGTCGTTGCTATTCGTGCGCAAGCTAGAGATGATGATACTTGCCCCACGGTAGTATCCATTGCCGAGTATCGAAAAATGCTCAAGGACAACAAGAGCACGGATGAACAGATACTCGATCGGCTGCGTTACCTCGAAGCACTTTGTCGGAATGTGATACGGGACGAACTTGAAAACTATGTCAATACAAAAAGTTAGAAAAGAGTTCCAGCAAATAGTGGAGGACGCTAACCCCTACGCTGGTAGAGAGGGTCTTGTGTACGTGCGCGTCTCAAGCAAGCGCCAAGAGAAAGAGGGGCACGGACGCGAAAGCCAAGAGGAGCGCTGTAAACAGGACTTACGATCGATCGGAGTACCTTTTGTAAAGACATTTCCAGATACTTTTACCGGTGCCGGCGACTTTATGCTCCGCCCTGCAATGCGAGCGATGCTTGCGTACATAGATGCACATCCACACAAGAAGTTTGTTGTCGATCTTGATGACCTAAAGCGCCTTGCGCGTGATGTAAATGCACACTTCAAACTACGTGCTGCCTTTAAAATAAGAGATATTAAGTTGAGGTGTCCAAATTACAACTTTGACGAGAGTGAGGAGGGCGAGTTTGTCGAGCTCATCTTCGCAGGTCAAGCGCAACTAGAACGCAAACAAAACCGCCGCCAAGTTATTCAAAAAATGAAAGCGCGTCTTGAGCTCGGCTACTGGTCATTTGGAGGTAAAAGGGGTTACGACATGATCAAAGACCCACTCCACGGTAAGTTGCTTGTCCCAAACAAAGACGGTCGCATTTTGAAGGAAGCTCTCGAAGCTTTTGCGTCAGGCAACCTCATTCGCAAAGTGGACGTCGCTCGGTTTCTTTTTAAGCGCAAGTACTGGAAAAACTCAAAGAGAACCGCGGAACATTACCTCGATGAGGTGAGTGCCATGTTGCAAGACGTGGTTCATTGCGGAGATGTCGAATACGCACCTTGGGGCATCGCACGTCGTAAGGGACGCCATAGAGGTATAATCTCGGTTGAGACCTTTGAGCTTATCCAAAAACGTTTGAGAAAGGAGGTGTCGGGTACGCGCATTCGACGAGATGTCTCATCTGACTTTTCTCTGCGCGGTTTGGTGTTGTGCCCTGAGTGCAAGCAAAAGTTAACCGGTGCGTTTTGCAAAGGACGCAGTAAGACTTATCCGTATTACTACTGCATGACAAAAGGCTGTGCCTTACGTTCAAAAATGCTAAGCAAAGCAGACCTCGAGAGCGACTTTGATACGCTACTTAGACGTAACCGCCTCAAGGCGGAAACGGACGAGCTTGTACAACTCACATTTGAACGAGTATGGAAGCAAGAGGTCGTGGGCTTAAAACAGCAAGAGAACCTCAATGCTCGGCGACAGGAACAGCTGCAAGATAAGTTGCGTGAGCTCACCGAACTTGCACGCACCACGCGCTCCGACGCCGTCAGGAGGGCGTATGAGGAGCAGATTGAAGCAACAGCGAAAGAGATCGAGCAGGGCTCGCCGAGTGGGTCTAAACGAGACCTCGCTGTGCCTTATCGAACCGCACTAGCAAAGTCTACGGGAATGCTGAAAAACCCAGTAATGATCTGGCAAAAAGCAGGTCCGCAAGAAAAACAACGTCTTTATTTCTTCCTTTTTGACGAACGACTTCCATACACTAAATGCGATGGCTTTCGAACCGCTAATTCGTTAAGCAGTACAAGGCTATTTGAGGAGTTTTGCGAACAAAACTCCGACGATGTGGACCCTACCGGGATCGAACCGGTCACCTCCTCATTGCAAATGAGGCGCTCTACCAAATGAGCTAAGGGCCCTTGTGTGCGCACTATTGGATCTTGTCTATCTTCGTGGCGAGGATGAAGTCGTTCTCGGTGAGTCCGCTCGCGGCGTGCGTCGAGAGTTCTATCGAGACGCTCCCGTAGCCGATCGCGAGGTCCGGGTGGTGGTGCTCGTCCTCAGCTATCGCTGCCACCTTGTTGGCGAACGCCATCGACTCGGCGAAATCCTTGAACCGATACTCCCGCACGAGCAGGTTCGCGTTATCGATGAGCATCCACTCCGGCGAGAGGTGCCGCATCATCTCTTGTGCGATGTCCGGCGTGTAGGCCTCTACCCCACCTTCGCATGGTACGCAGTGCTTTGTGCCGAACACATCGTTCACACAAACTAGATTAGCGTTTATTTCCACTAAGAGCAAGCCCAATGACATGGTCGACGAATCCGGGCATGGTCGAGCCGACGGCCCGTATCGCCTTCGGGAGGAGCGACTCTCCCGTGAGTCCGACCGCGGCAGCGCTGTTGATCTCGAGAAAGTAGATACCCCGCCGGGAGATGATGAAGTCCGAGCGCGAATAGTGCCGAGCACCCATCACCTCGTGTACCTTCTTTGCGGCTTCCTCGAGCTGCTTCTTTTCCTTTTCGGTAAAGTTGCCGGGGCACCGCTCGGTCGACCCGCCGTGATATTTCGCGTCATAGGTAAAGAACGCATGCTCGGCTTGTGGGACAATCTCAACCGGCATCAAGGCGTAGAGCCGTTCGTTACGAAAATGTTCGATGACGCCCACGGTCGCCTCCTTGCCCTTGATGAATTCCTCGACGAGCACCCTGGGTGACACCGAGAGCGCGTGCTGCAGGCCATCGAACAGTGCATGGTAGCTGTCAGCGATAGTCATCCCGACCGACGAACCGCCGATGAGCGGTTTTACAATAGCGGGGTGTGGGAAGGTTCGAAAGAGCGAAAGTGCGGTCGCCTCGATGTCGGCCCCTGGCTCGACCACGACGCCTCGCGCCACTTTTACGCCGACCTTCTCGACGATCTCCTTCGTGGTGTGCTTGTTGAACGCGAGCGTCGATGAGAACGCGTCAGAGCCGGTGTATGGCATGCCGATTGACTCGAGTATCCGCTGGACCTCGCCGCTCTCCCCATACTCACCGTGGAGCACGTTGAACGCCACATCCACCCCGCGCAGCGCCTTCTCGGGTGGCACGGCGACCCCGTGGAGGTGCCAATTGCCGTTGCGGTCGATAAAGATGTCGCGTGCAGCGTACTTTTCCTGGTCGAGCGTGTTCAGCACGCTGGCACCCGACATGAGCGAGATCTCATATTCGTTACTCGGCCCACCACGCAGCACCCCCACCACCGTTTTCATACCACTAGTATAACCCAGCCTCTTGAGCAAAAGAAACCTTATGACAGAAGTTCCTTGCGGCTCTTGGAGCGATGGTAGCCGATTGCAAAGCGGTGTGCCTCGGCGTTGGCAAGCAGGATGTCCCGCTCGACACCAGCAATATGTTTTTTGTCCCCTCTGATCTCGCGTGGACGATGCTTCTCATCCTTCACGACACCGACAATAGGGATACTGATGCCGAGGTCGTGCAGTACTTTATGGGCTGCGTTTATCTGGGCGGTCGCGCCGTCGACCACGATAAGTCGAGGCATCGGCCACTCGCTGTGACCAAGACGACGCGATAGGATCTCTTTGAGCGCTCCGGGGTCGTCGCCCGCTTTCGCGACCTGTATCTTGAACTTTCGGTAGTCGGACTTCAGCGCGAGGCCATCTTGCACGACCGTCATGACCCCGACCGCCGCGCTCCCCTGGAGATGCGCCACGTCGTACGCCTCGATGCGACTTGCGGTGAGCGACTTGCTCTGAGCGGGGTCGAGGAAGGTCGAACGATACTCATTCTTGATCAGCGACACATCCTGAATGTGGTTAAACGCGAAAATCTGCTTTCTAAGAGTAATAGCCTGATCAAAATCCTCGTCCTTGGCGGCCTGCTTCATATCTCGCTCGAGACCCTTCAAGAGCATACTCTTCTTGCCTTGAAAGAGCAGCACAATGCGACGCACGATCTTCGCATATTCCACCTTCGAGATCTCGCCGGTGCATACGCCAGGACACAAACCGATGTGACGATTAAAACAGGCTTTTGGTCTCTTACTCGCCTTGAGCATCGTCTCTGCAGGAATGCACTTGTGGTCGCGATAGGGGAAGATCTTGCGAATGATACGTAGCGCCTCCTTAAGCTGTGCGCCATGCGGAAACGGCCCAAACGTGTAAGCCGCCGGCAAAGTCGACTTCGCAGCGTAAAGAACGGTCCCAGCGGAGAAGTCGACTTTGCCGGCGGCGGCCTGTGCTGTATGTTCTAGTTCTTTCCCTCGTACTAATAGTATCTGCGGAAAATGCTCTTTGGTGACGACGACGTAATTGAAACTTTTATCGTCTTTGAGGTCAGTATTATATTTCGGTTTGTGCGTGCGCACCAAGTTCGCCTCGAGGATGAGCGCTTCGAGCACAGAGTCGGTCTGGCGCCATTCGATACGTGTAGCGAGCGCGACCATCTGGGCGATGAGTGTGCTGCGCACGCTCGCGATGTCAGGGGTAAAATATGAGCGCGTCCGGTCGCGCAGTGAGGTCGCTTTGCCGATGTACAGAATCTCTCTACCACCAACCCCACTTCGCCGAGGCTTCGCAGGGCGAAGAAAGAAATATACTCCCGGCGTATCCGGGATCTTCGGCATCTTCTTTTTGAACTCCTCCAGCAACATGTTGACAATGGTATCAAACTCATGGCCGCATATCAACCATGTGTAAAAAAGAGAGGTGCCCCCACTAGGAGGGCACACGCTGTTTTGGTTGACCGCGCATTGCCGCCAACACATCAGCAAGAGGATACATGCCAATCGGCGCGAGTTCACGAATTTCTGGCCCTGGAGTCACAAGCCACCCTCCCGGACGCTTCTTCCAGGCCCATTCGCGCCGAACAACGTATATCTGTGGATTGTATTTGCGACTTGAAGCGTCAGTTGCAGGCAAGCCACAATCCTCAAGGCCAATGCTAGCGACTGCCCCAAGAGCATCATCAAGCGGGATAGCTGCCATTAGCAACTCCTGCGTTTTGGAGACAAAGCTCCAGTGGAGAGCTTCTAAGACCTAATAGTAGCATTCGTAAAAAATAAAAGCTACTTCCCTTTCAACACACGTTTGAGGTATTTGCCGGTGTGAGAATGTTTGTTGTTCGCAACCTCTTCGGGAGTACCCTTCGCGACCAGTGTGCCGCCGCCAACACCCCCCTCGGGGCCGAAGTCGAGGATATAGTCAGCACTCTTGATGATGTCCATGTTGTGCTCGATAAGTACAACTGAGTTGCCCGCTACCACGAGGCGGTTGAGGATGTCGATCAACTTCTGCACGTCCTCGTAGTGGAGTCCGACCGTTGGTTCGTCGAGCAGATAAATCGTCTTTTGGAGGTGCGGGCGGTAGAGTTCGGCGGCGATCTTGGTGCGCTGTGCCTCGCCGCCCGAGAGCGTCGTCGCGCTTTGGCCGAGTTTCAGGTAGCCGAGCCCCACTTCGCCCAAGGTCTTGAGTCGATCGTGGATTGCCGGGATATCATGGAAGAACTCAAGTGCCTCCTCGACCGTCATCTCTAGCACATCATAAATATTTTTCTTTTTATACTTCACTTCGAGCGTCTCCTTCATGAATCGCTTGCCATTGCAAATATCGCAGGTGACGTACACGGTCGGCAAGAAGTGCATCTCCACCGCGATGACGCCGTTGCCCTCGCACGCCTCACAGCGCCCGCCCGAGCGTGTCTGCGGTACGTTGAAGGAGAATCGTGATGCCTTCCATCCGCGCGCGCGAGCCTCGGTCGTCGAGGCGAAGAGGTCGCGTATGAACGTAAAGGAGCCGGTATAGGTCGCGGGGTTGGAGCGCGGCGTACGACCGATCGGCGACTGGTCGATGAGTATGGCACGGCTGAGCTGCTCCATCCCGCTCACCTTGGTGGCGTTAAATATTTCGTTCGTGCGGTAGCGTTTGTCGAAGCGTGCGCGTAGATTCTCGTACAAAATTTCATAGAGAAAGGTCGACTTCCCCGAACCGGAGACGCCAGTGATAGCCACCATGCGCCCGAGCGGTACCTCTGCATTGAGATTCTTGATATTGAACGCGCGACCACCGATAATCTGTATCGAACCCTTGTCCTTGTTACGCCGCGTCTCGGGGATCGGTACCGCCTTCTCGCCACGCAAGTATGCGAGCGTCACCGAGCCACTGTCGTTCCTTTTCGCGGTCAGCAGTTTCTCGAGATAATCCGCGACGACGATATGACCGCCATGCACACCCGCGCCCGGGCCGATGTCGACGATGTAGTCGCCCGCGTAGATAGTGTCCTCGTCGTGTTCGACGACGATGATGGTGTTGCCGAGGTCACGCAAATTCACGAGCGTCTTGATGAGTCGCTCGTTGTCGCGTTGGTGGAGCCCGATGGTCGGCTCGTCGAGCACATAGAGTGCGCCGACAAGGCCGCTACCGAGTTGTGATGCGAGACGGATACGCTGTGCCTCACCGCCCGAGAGCGTGTTGGCGCGGCGCTCCAGCGTCAGATAGTCGAGCCCGACGTCGAGCATGAACTTTAGGCGTGCGGTGATCTCCTTGATGACCGTCTTGGATATCTCTTGGTCTTTTTTCGAAAGCGAGAGTGCTGTAAAAAAGTCGTGAGCTTCTTTGATGGAGAGCTTTGTTATGTCGACGATATTTTTTTTATCTCCAACATACACACTGAGCGCCTCTGGTCGCAGACGCGCACCGTGGCATACCGGGCATGGGTCATCACTAAAGAGGTGTTTGGTGCCGAGACCGTTGCAGGCCGGGCATGCGCCATAGGGTGAGTTGAAGGAGAAGAGACGTGGCTCGACCTCAGGGAAGGAGAATCCGTCGTACGCACACATAAACTTCGCCGACACGAGTCGCTCGCCAGAGTGATCTTCGACCTTCACCAAACCTTCGGACTCCTGCAGTGCTCGCTCCACCGCTTCGGACAGACGCTCCATAGCCGCCTGCTTCGCACGAGAGAAGTCGGCGATCAGGATCTCGTCCACGAGCGCGTCGATGGTGTGTTTTTTGTTCTTTGAAAGGATGATCTGTTCGCGCAGACTCATCTCCTTGCCGTCCACCTTCACTTTTTCGAACCCTTTTCCGAGTAGATCGTACAGGAGTTGGTAGTACTCCCCTTTGCGGCCCACGACGACCGGGGCGTAGATGCGCACGACGTCGTCGTTGATGTCGACACCCATTACCGTTCGGGTCTTCTTCGGAGCGAGTTTCGACACGCTCTCGACGATGCTGTGAATGATCTCTTCGTTGCTGTGCTTCTTAATCTCGCGACCGCACTCGAGACAATGCGGTTTGCCGACGCGCGCATACAGAATACGTAGGTAGTCATAGATCTCGGTGATGGTCGCGACCGTCGAGCGCGGATTGTTGGAGCGGCTCTTTTGGTCGATGGAAATGGCGGGCGAAAGACCAGTGATCTCCTCGACGTCCGGCTTCTGCATCTGGCGCAAGAATTGGCGCGCGTAGGCCGAGAGCGACTCGATGTAGCGACGCTGACCCTCGGCGAAGATGGTGTCGAACGCCAAAGACGACTTCCCGCTACCGGAAAGCCCTGTGAATATCACCATCTTGCCGCGCGGCAGTGTCAGCGAGATATTCTTGAGATTGTGCGTTTTGGCACCCTTGATGTGGATAAACTCTTCGGCCATAGTGGAGGGAAAGTATAACACAAAAACCCCACTTCGTCCCGTATCTTATCGTTGCTGCTTTTTGGGGCGCTTGGGCTTCACGCCGCTGCCGGTGAGGGTGTAGATCTCGTCGCGGATGAGCGCGGCGGTCTCGAAGTCGAGGTCGCGCACCGCGTCCGACATCTGCTGGCGCTTTTCGGCGATGAACTTCTTTGGGTCCTTGCGATACAGGTCGGCGTCGACGAGGAGGAGCGAGTTGACCGCCCTGCCGCGCTCGCTTCGCAGGTCTTCGGTGATATCTTTGATGCTCTTCTTGATCGTCATTGGCGTGATGCCGTGCTCGGCGTTGTACGCAAGTTGGATATCGCGACGACGGTTGGTCTCGCTTATCGCCTTCGTAAGCGAGTTCGTCAGTATGTCGGCGTAGAGGATGACACGTCCGTCGACGTTGCGCGCGGCACGGCCAATCGTCTGGATAAGCGACGTCTCGGAGCGGAGGAAGCCCTCTTTGTCGGCATCGAGTATCGCGACCAACTCCACTTCGGGCAGGTCGAGCCCTTCGCGCAGGAGATTGACGCCCACGAGCACATCGAACGAGCCTTTGCGCAGCTCGGTGAGCGTCGTAATGCGCTCCAAGGTCTCGACATCGCTATGCAAATACGCTGCCTTAATTTTTCGATCCTTCAAATACTCGGACAGATCTTCTGCCATCTTCTTGGTGAGTGTCGTCACCAAAATTCGGCCACCATGCGCGATAACCTTGTCTGCTTCTTCGAGAAAATCTTGGACTTGCCCTAAACCGGTGGTGGCCGGCGAGTAAGTGCTTTCTGCAGCGTCCCCGTGATGACCTGCAGCGGAGGAAAGCACTTCCTCGCTGGCCTTGTTGTGTGGAGGCACAGTGGCGACACCTTCTTCCGCTGGGCCCGTTGTTGACGCTACAGAAGCTATCGCCACTGTGCCTCCTGTGACTGGTCGTACAATAATTTCAGGGTCTACCAACCCAGTCGGGCGGATGATCTGTTCGATGACATTCTTCCCGCTCTTCTCACGTTCATAGACGCCCGGCGTCGCAGAGGTGTAGATGACCTGGCCGACGCGCGCCTCGAACTCGTCGAACTTCAGCGGACGATTGTCGATAGCTGAAGGCAAGCGAAAGCCGAAGTCGATAAGATTTTCCTTGCGTGCGCGGTCGCCTGCGTACATGCCGCCGATCTGCGGCACCGTCACATGAGACTCGTCGATGATGGTGAGAAAGTCGGGCTTACCATCCGACGTGTGAGGAAAATATTCAAGCAGCGAGAACGGCGGTTGTCCTGGCTTGCGTCCGTCGAAGTGACGCGAGTAGTTCTCGATACCGCTGCAGTAGCCCATCTCGCGGATAAGCGCGAGGTCGTGGTTGGTGCGACGTTTCAATCGCTCCGCCTCGAGCATCTTGCCCGCGCGCTCGAATCGTGCGAGCTGTTCCTTCAGTTCGATCTTGATATCCTCGATCGCCCGCCCGCGCTCATCCTCCGGTGTCACATAGTGCTTTGCAGGGAACAAAAACAAGGAATCAGGAGCGGCCGGCGGCGCATTGAATTTCTCCGCTGCAGGTCTTCGCGGGGACGCTGCGAAATCCAACGCGCCGCCGGCCGTCGCGGCACCGCCGATCTCTCCAACTTCTGCACGTGTAGTCGCGTCGATGACACGGACGCGGTCGACAACCTCACCAAGAAATTCCACTCGATACAAAATACGCTCGCCGGTCGGCATGATCTCCACCGCGTTCCCGAGCGCACGAAAGGTGCCAGGCGTGAGGTCCGCGTTGGTGCGCTCGAAGTAGACACTAATCAGTTCGCGGACAAGTTCGGCACGATTCTTCTGCATCCCCGGTCGTAGTTCGAGGTGTACCTTGCGATACTCTTCGGGCGAACCAAGCGCATAGATGCACGACACCGACGCGACGATGATCACATCCTCGCGCGACAACAGAGCTTGAGTCGATGCGTGGCGCAGTCGGTCTATCTCCTCGTTGATCTGTGCCTCCTTCTCGATGTAGGTGTCCGACGTCGGGATGTACGCCTCTGGCTGATAGTAGTCGTAGTATGAGACGAAATAATGCACCGCGTTGTTGGGAAAGAATTCGCGATACTCCTGCGCGAGCTGCGCCGCCAGAGTCTTGTTGTGCGCGATGACGAGCGTCGGCTTGCCGACATGCGCGATAACATTAGCACCCGTGAAGGTCTTGCCCGACCCGGTCACGCCAAGCAGCGTCTGGTGTCGCTCCCCGCGCTCGATCCCCGCGATAAGCTCGGCAATGGCCTTAGGCTGATCCCCCGCCGGCGCATAGTTCGACTCTAAAGTCAGCTTCATAGACACACTCTACCAGATATGGCCAAATATGAAAAAGGGCGGCTGCCGTAACAACCGCCCCCGCACTTATCCGACGCCCATGCAACGTTCGCAGTAGTTTTCTCCGCCTAGATGCCAGCCACACGTCTTGCAGCATCCATCCTCTACTCCTCTGGGTGTACGACCACTCCTCTCCGCTGCCTCTGCCTCATCTGCATCGACCCATCTCATTGTTGGTCGGGTTTGATAACCTTCTCCGCTTGGAGTCGTGTTTACCAATACCTGGCGCTGACCTCTTGAACCAGTCCGAGTGCCACCCATTTCTTATCCCCTTTCACCAAACACAACCATCGTGCTCCTGTGCCATAAGTTTTCACAATTTGACAATTATCGCAAGTCTTTGTCACTAACGCAGTCAGACTACGTTAGTTTATTCAAACTCGAACTGCTTCCACTCACCCCCGAGGAGGACCTCTTTGGAGAAGCTTTTGAAGATTATTGGGTCAGTGTAAATCTCGCCCAAAACATCTTTTTCCACAATTGGATGAGTTCGTATGTTTGCGTACTCTCCTAAGCTCGAAAATGGGTAAGTTGTCGCCCACTCCCACGCTGATTCGAAATCGTAAATATTTTTTGCAAAATCAATGTTTGAGAATAATTCGAATGTATTTTTTACCATCACGTATGCAGCTACATATCGAAGATACTCATCCGAATCGATGGTCTTGCTACGAAACGATCCCTGAAATAAACTTCCACTCTGCTTATGCTTTCCATTGTGATGGTTCGTCATACTCTGCCCGAGTCTTTTCATAAAAAGAGAGACTCCCCCTTGCCGAATTTCTTTTACGAGCAGGTGCAAGTGGTTTGTCATAAGTGTGAACGCAAGGATGTGTACTAACGGTTCGCGCTCGGGCCAAAAATCAGGGCGCTCAAGAAAGCCCATGGTGCCGACCGTCTGCTCCCAGTTTTCGTCCAAATAGACGTCATTCATATACAACAATAATTTCAAAAAGCGCCAACGGTCCGCATCATTACCGACAATAGCCATACCGCGAGCTCCGCGTTTGACTATATGTAAATATGATCCTATCGAGTACGGCTCTACCCTCATGCGCGGAAATATAACGCAGTCAGACTGCGTTGGCTAGTCATTACTCAAACTAACGTAGTCTGACTGCGTTAGTATTCAAATATGAAAAAGGGCGGCTGCATCGCTGCGCGCCGCCCCATCGCCTCTACTCTTCATTGATAAGCATGAGTGCGCTACGATTCAGGAGCAGTCCGACCAAGATGGTCGCTTGCGTCTGCGGCGGCAGTGTGGCAGTCTCGCGCACCGCCCGTGCGTATCGCTTCGCGATAGCGATGACAGAATCGATCGCTTCGCGCACTTCCGGAGGATGATCTTGCATAAGAATCCTTGCCGGCTCTGCGGCATTTGCAAAAAGCAGGCAACACCGGTGTTGCAAGAGCACCCCAGGGTACTCCTTTAAAAGCTCCTTCAGCGCAGTATCAGCCTCGGGAGACAGTAATGTCATCTGAAAGGATTCGGACTCAGACACGTTGCGTCCTCACTTTTTAGGGATAAGTCTATGAAACATATACAACACTTTCGTGTGTTGTGCAACTAACGTAGTCTGACTGCGTTAGTAGAGTACCTACCCAAAAAAGAGTCGCGAAAGTGTTCGAACTGATCATCTAAGATGGATTGGCGGATTCTTTCGGTGAGGTTCGCCAAGAAGTAGATGTTGTGTTGGGAGAGGAGGATCATGCCGAGCATCTCTTTGGTGCGGAAGAGGTGGTGAATGTATGCTTTTGTATACGATAAACAAACGGGGCAGCCACATTCGTGGTCCAGTGGCGAGAAGTCGTCTTTGAAGCGTGCGTTCTCGATAATATACTTCCCATCATGCGAGTAGACGCCGCCCGTGCGGCCGTTGCGTGTCGGGAGTACGCAGTCGAAGGTGTCCGCACCTGCAGCGACACCGAGGAAAAGATCTTCGGGTTCGGCAATACCCAACAGGTGACGCGGCTTCTCCTGCGGGAGTTCGCTGTTCACTTTGTCGAGTATGCCCAAGATATCATCTTTACTGAACGACCCGCCGATACCGTAGCCGTCAAAGTCCATCGATGCGATCGTCTTCGCGCTTTCCAGCCGCAAGTCTTTAAAGCGGCCGCCCTGCACGATGCCGTAGAGCGCCTGCGCCTCATTTTTTGAAATATTTTGTCGATGCGCCTTGAGGCTGCGCAGTGCCCATCGGTGCGTCCTATCCATGGCCTCTTTTTGGTAGGCATACTCAGCGGTCGGCGACGTACATTCGTCGAACGCGTAGATGATGTCCGCGCCGAGCTTGTGCTGTATCTCGATGGAGCGCTCCGGTGTGAAGCGATGCAAGGTGCCATCGTTGTGCGAAGTGAAGGTCACCCCTTCTTCATCGACGATAGCGAGCTTGCCGTGACTGGTCGCCAAGTCTTCGTCGTAGACGGCAGCGGTACGAGCAGCCTCAGTGGCATCGTCTTTCGTAGCGTCAACAACGGGCCCAGCGGAGAAAGATGATGCCACTGAGGCTGCAGAAGGCGACCCTGCGCTGGCTGGCCCCACCTTCGACACCTTCTTCCCATACCCTTCTCCAAGCGAAAAGACTTGGAAGCCGCCCGAGTCGGTCATCGATGGCTTATCCCAGTGCATGAACGTGTTGACACCGCCTGCCTTCTCAACCAAGTCTTCGCCCGGCGAAAGATAAAGATGATACGTGTTGGCGATGATGCATTGCACACCAAGATCCGCCAGAATATCCGGCTGGATCCCCTTTACGGTCGCCTTGGTCGCGACCGAAACGAACGCAGGTGTCCGCACTTCGCCATGACGCGTCTTCAAAACGCCCGCTCGCGCCTGCGAACGGGGGTGTTGTTTTTCTATCGTGAACGAGATGGGACGCGCCATTACTGAGCGGGCGTAGCGCCGTGAGCGGCTGACGGGGGCTGTACAGCGACCAGTTGCACTTCGAAAATAAGTGTAGCGTTCGGAGGGATAGGACCTCTGCCTGATGCGCCGTACGCAAGTTCCGGCGGAATGATGAGCAAACGCTTACCACCGACCTTCATTCCTTGGAGTCCTTGCTCCCAGCCGGGGATGACCTGCCCGGCACCAAGTGTGAACTGGATAGGTTTCTGGCCGACGGATGAGTCGAATACGGTGCCGTCTTGGAGCTTGCCGGTATAGTCGACACTTACCGTGTCTCCTGATTGTGCGGCAGCGCCAGTGCCGAGCGTTTCGTCCTGTACCACCAGTTGGGCGCTACTGGTCGCTGCTGCGGTCGGTGTACTTGGCTGCTGGGTAGAGTCGATCGATTGAGGCATGAAGGTGTTCTTAAAGATAAAAAAAATCGTCACGACAGCGATCGCTGCCACGACTGCGATACTTGTGTTCAGCTGTGTCTTTGTCATGGGTATACTCTATCTCTTCGTGCGTGTGCGAGCAAGAGCCGTATCCCCGCTACTGCTGGTAAGTGGCGGCTTCCCCATCGAGAGACCCGATCACCTCTGCGGTCTGTGTCGTATGGGTACCGAGAAAACGGTCGTTCGCCACCACGCAGACGATCGCGATCGCGGCGACCACCAGACCCCCGACGATCATGTTGCGTGGTTGTATGTCTATGTGGACAAAGAAGGCGACACCGACGAGCACTACAAGGAGCATCGCTTCGCTCCCCAGTATCCAGTTCGCGAAACGTACCGGGTCGCTCAATAGGTGAAGTATGTTCCGGTCGAGCAAGAGTGCGAGGGAGCGCACCGGTCCTGCAAGCATGAGAGTCGCCGCATTTTCGCGGTTCGTCCCCGGCACTGGTTGCTTTGGTGTGGCGAAGAATTGTACTACGAACGTTGCGGGTTGGCCCTGGTAGATGCCGTCCGCGACCCCGACACCGATCTGTGTGTACGCTGGTTTCAAGATGTTCTCTCGATGTGTGGGCGATGCCATCCATGCGTTGACGACGTTCGTCGCATCGTTAAAGCGCACGGCGAGATTCTCTCCCGCATATTGGTAGTCGTATCCTGCCGATGTGATCCAAGTCCACGGTAACGTACCATCTGGTGCGACGTGCGAAAAGTATCCTCGGCTCGCCATATCGAGCGCCTTCGCCTGCGCGGCGTCGTCGAGAAGCGTATTCTCCTGCAGACCCCCGAGACTGGCGTCATGGCGGTGTGCGTTCGTGAGCGTAACGACGTCACTCGCGATGACTGCCGAGAGGAAGGAGTTATCCGATTCTCGAGCGACGAGTCCTGCGACCAAGAAACCTTCGACCGCAAGCGTTACCGCGAGAAAAAAAACGATCGATGTTCTGGCGAGTGCGCCAGGACGGTACGCATTCTCCTTCGTTGGGACGCAATGGTTTCGGACCTTATTCCACAATTGCATGTTGGATATGGTAGCACGTAGAATATACTACAAGTATGCGGAACGTCTTCATGGTGGGTATCTTGCTGTTCGTAGTGTCGATGCCGTTTGCGGTACGCGCGGCGGGATTCGCTAAACAATCACTCTTTCTGTCCCAGTCGACGGTCGTCGAGGGTCAGACCGTGTTCATATACGCGGTTGTGACGGATGATTCGGACACGCCGTTCGTCGGCATCTTGCGTTTTAGCGACGAGACGGGCGGCATCGGCAGTACTACCGTGACTCTGCAACCGGGGAAAGCATCGACCGTGTCGGTTCCCTGGAAGCCGACGGCTGGCCAACACACGGTTACCGCGGCGTTCGTGTCCCACGATGGTACCGTGACCGAAAGTGAGGATGCTATCTTCTTCGTCGACAAGACGCCGGCGCCCCCCGTTGCCGACCAATTGACGCAACAACCACTTCTGACCGCGGTGACCGACCAAAGCAAGACGATCGGGACGACGACGGTCGGTTCATCTGAGCCGATCGTGCAGACCATTAAGCGGGTCGCGCCGGGCGTTGCGGTCAACACGGTCCCCCTGTTCGACACGGTCGACTCTCTTCGCACTAGGTCCGTACAGGCACTCGACCACGGTACCGAGTGGTCGAAGAGCGCCATCACCAAAGCGGCAACAGCACCAAGCAGCATACTCAATACGTTGTGGCTGATCGTGTCGACGCTTGCGCTCTATGTGTGTGCGTCGCTTGCGTACGTGGTTGCCAACATCGCCCTGTTCTACCCTGCGATTGTGGTGATATTCTTCCTCGTACTATGGAAGATCTATAAGACGATCCGCGGTCGCTAGATTTGCCGCGTCGCGCGAAAGTGCCACACCGCGATACAGAACAAGACGAGCGTCGTGAACGCCGAGATGGCGCAGTACATGCATATTGCATGGATGATTGTCGCCTGGATAAGCTCGAAGCAGATCGAACTCGCGAGGCCGATCGCCGTGAACCCGAGCACGCCCAGACGCAGGCCCAGCGACTTGGGGTCGATAGCCAGGAGCATGCCGAGAAAGAACACGAACGCATAAAAGATGACACCGAGATACGCCATCGGCACGCCCAGCGGGGTCGCGTACGGACTATTGAGCACGATCTCACAGCCCTTGAGCGCACAGCCAGGCGTGATCCCGAGCAGGTGATAGTACGAGAGATAGAACGTGTCTCCTAAACCGATAAAAGTGGCCGCGATGAGCCAAAACGGCGTCAACAGTGGTTTTGATGTATGCATGTGACCATTCTACACCAATCTATCGCAAGAGGTGTTTGAATTTCTGTTCGACCTTCTCGACCTTTGGGGCTATCACGAGCTGACAGTACCCAGCGTTCGTATTGCGAGCGAAATAGTTCTGGTGGTAGTCCTCGGCGACATAGAACGTATCGAGCGGTAGCACCTTGGTTATCAGCGGCTTTTCGTACGCTCCTTTGGAGAGTACGTCGATGTAATGTTGCGACTTCTCCTTTTGACGCTCGGTCGTATAAAAGATGACCGACTGATATTGTGGGCCAACGTCATTCCCCTGTCGGTTTGGCGTCGTCGGGTCGTGGGTCTCGAAGAAGACATGTAGGATCTCTTCGAACGAAAGTTGGTAGGGGTCGTAGATAATACGTATGGTTTCGATATACGGCGTTGTCCCAGTGCTTACCGCTTCGTACGTGACTGTTTGTCCGGATCGAGCCGGAGGCCCCGCATATCCCGGCTCTATCGAGATAATTCCCTTAAGCATTTTGAACACGGCCTCTGTGCACCAAAAGCATCCCCCACCGAGCACCACCGACTCTGTTTCCATACTCGTATTGTCCCAAAATAGGCCGGATTTGCAAAGCGGTTGCAATACTTGACTAAAATCAATATAACTGTTACAATTTATAACAGAGAGTTCATGTGAACAAACAACAAACACGGAGGCTGCTGTGGCTTACGCTCTGGATTGGACTTCTGGGTTTGCTGGTCTGATGACTGGGGATCGAACCCCTATCATTATGATCGTTATGCTTTCAGCGGCGGGCTTGATTCTCCTCTGGATGACCTACAACGGTCTTCCTGCCAGGGTACAAGCGTATCTGGTGCACAGGAGCAAGATGCTCCTTTGGACCGGGCCCCTAGTCTTTTCTTGGACAGCGCTCGTGGTGGTCGCAGCACGACAGTGTGCGGTCGACCTCGACCACGCGCTCGTAGCTGAGTCGGCGCTCGGTCTGTGGGCCGCCTATTTCTTGCTCGCCTGTTCGCGCGTCCACTATTTGTCGCGCAGGAGGGCGCTGCAGGCGGTTCGGCGAGAGTTCCTTGCCATGAACCCGCTCCGGTCGCTGGAGCTGCTCCTGTGCGTTATCATCGAGTCGGCGATCTACAGCTTCGCGTGGTGCGCGGAGATGGCCGAACCATCGGTGCAGGAGTGGTAACCCTCGGGCCCGTCAACGCAACATGCGTTCGACGGGCCCGTTCTTATTTCATACATGTGGTGATACCGTCTTCAGTTTCTCCACGATTGTCTGTACCAGTTCGGGGAGCCGGCCTTCGAAGCGCAGACCGTTCTCGTCAGGAGCGCTTGGGTCGGTATAATAGAGCGAGTCAAAATGTATTTCTTCCGGCGCACTACCCCCACCAACCATGCGCACATCCTCGCGTTTCATACTACCTGAACGTACCAAAAGCGTCCTACCGAGATAGTCCATAAGAAGTTCCTTCACATCCTGGTGCGTGGCGAATATTGGAGAATCGTCAAGCGCGGTTCCCTCGCGGAGACTAGCGGTACATTCATGACACAAAATTTCATGCGTAATAGCTTCGATTTCAGTTATCGGTGCGCCGTTGGCGTGAGGGCGGAACTTGGGAAGCCGGAAAAACACCGGCCCACCTTTTTCTAACGAGCCGCCACCTGTACCATATGCGGTTGGTGCGATCGTAAAGTGTCCGACAGGCTCGAACCCATATACGTGCGCCATAGCAGGGAGTATGTTTTCTCGCATCGCTCCCCAGGTCTCTTTGAAGGTGCGCGCATACGTTTCGTAGTCTATTTGATTGCTACTAAGCTCCTTTTGTATCGCAAAGCGTATATCGTCGTCCGTTACATCTGGATCTTCGGGGTCAATGCCAGCAGGCAGGCGTATAACACTGTCGTACCCTAACTCCTTATATCTTTTCCACTCGTTCAGATACCACCGTACACGCTTCACCTCTTGTTCGAGAGTATCATCAAGATCTGAAATGGTTTCTATGGTCAGTCCTATGTGTCCCCTTTTATACATACTGTTTTAGTGTACAACAGACTACCGCAGATACTCCTTCCCTTTCAACTTTTCAGGCAAGTAGGAGCCGGTGTCGTATGGTTCGTAACCTTTTCCATATCCAAGTTCCTTCATGAGCTTGGTGGGCGCGTTGCGGATGTTCATGGGAATCGGCAGGTTGCCGAACATTTGTACGTCCGCGAGCGCCTCGAAGTAGGCGTCGTGCGAGCGACGACTCTTCTTGCACTGTGCCAAGTACGCGACGCCGTGCGCGAGATTGATCTGTGCCTCTGGGTAGCCGACCGTCTCGCATGCGCGAAAGACCGCGTTGGCGACGACGAGCGCGGTCGGTACCGCGAGCCCGATATCCTCGCTCGCAAATATCACCATACGCCAGGCGATAAAGAGCGGGTCCTCGCCCGCGTCCACCATGCGCGCGAGGTAGTAGAGCGCTGCATCGACTTGGGACGCACGCATCGACTTAATGAACGCGGAGATGGTGTTGAAGTGTTCTTCGCCTTTCTTGTCGTAGCGCAGGTGTTTGGACTGGATCGTCTCCCGGAGCGTCTCGAGCGTCACCTTGCCGTACAACTTTTGGGTATTCTCGAGCACGGTAATCGCTTGTCGCGCATCACCTTGGCTGAGCTCGATCAACCATTCGCGCGCATCTTTGGGCACCTTTATCTTCGTACGCTTGAGTATGCGCTCCATATCCTCGCTCGCGAGCTCCTGTAGCACGAACACGCGACAGCGCGAGAGGAGCGCGGGAATGACCTCGAACGACGGGTTCTCGGTAGTCGCGCCTATGAGCGTCAACTCTCCCCGCTCGACGAACGGTAACAGAAAGTCCTGCTGCGCTTTATTGAATCGGTGGATCTCGTCGATAAAAAGAATTTTCGGTTTGTTCGAGAACTGTATCTGCCCCCGTTGGAGCACCTTCTTGATATCATCCTTGCCTGAGTCGACGGCAGAGAGTTCATGGAAGTCGGCCTCCAGTGCGTGAGCATATATGCGCGCGAGCGTCGTCTTACCGCACCCTGGCGGCCCCCACAAAATAAAGGAAAAAAGATGTTTACCATCGATCGCCTCGCGCAAGGGGCCCGCCCTCTGCCCCGTCGAAGTATCACCCTTCTTGACCAGATGTTCTTGGCCCACGAACCCATCAAGCGTCGTTGGCCGTATCTTGTTCGCCAAGGGTTCCATAGCTAAAGTCTAGCACGAGCGTGTTATTGACATATATATTGATATGTAGTACAATCAAGAGCAGAAGTGACAAAAACAACGCGGCTCTGCCGCTGAAAGGGTCTACCATGCCAATCACAGCAGCGGATGTCGGGAGGAATTCCTTCAACCTTTTCGCCGTCGATCGCAACGGCGCTCGCGACACTCCGGGTGGAGTGTGGGTGCGAGTGCGCTCGCATGATCGCAACCATCTTGCTGGTCGTGCGCAAGAACCGCTGCGTCTGCGGTGGGGTCTGCACATCGACCCCGATACAGCTGACGGTGTGATTATTCTCGGCCACACCATCGCAAGTTTGCGCACACTGCGTAATCAATTTGATACGCAAAACACAGCTGCTACCCGTGCGAACCGGGACACGACGGTCGAGCAATTGGCCACGCTGCTCCGAGCGGTAAATACGTTGGAGTGGCGACTCGAAGTGGACCTCACCACGAGAAGAGATGTCGACAATCAGTTCGATGACGCCTTCGATGGTGGGCGGGCTGCCAAGGACGCCATGCAATGGCTCACGGACCGGCAGGTGTGGCTTACCGCCGCGACAAACTTCCTCCCGCAAATCGACCGGCTGCGCTCTATCTTTTCGGGCCAAACTCTGGACGTGACGGGGTACGGTCTGAAGGCCGACACTTGGTCGGTGAGCTACAGCGCCATGGACCGCCTGATTGCTGACCCGAGCCTTGCTATCGACGTTGAACACCACGTAGCGGGTCTGTACGACCAACTGCAGGCACAGCTTACAGAAGCGGGATTTTCGCTCGAGGAACTGTCCAACGATCGAGATTATAGCTCAATCAGGATTCTTCCGGTTGACGATTCGTCTCCTAGCGAGCTCTGGTTTGATCCCAACGAGCTGACCTTCAGCTTGGTATACCAGGGTGATGACGTAAAAACCTTGACATGGAAAGGTGCGGAGCATCCATGGTCGAGCGTCGATGCGCTTTTGCTGCTGACGCAGCTGACAGTGCTACCGCACCAGCGTATCGACTAACAGTGTGCCCACAGAGTGTCCCGACCGCGCGTATGCGGTCGGGCACTTTTTATTTACACATTATTTACACACGTAGTTTGGTTTCAACCTTGAGGATTCGGGATTCGAGGGCACTTTGGCGTTCGTAGTTGCCGTCTATTGCTCGTTGGAGACCCTGCATCTTGCCACCCAACTCCTCCTTCGTCACCAGTTCAGTCTCCATATACCCTTTCATAGAAACAACAATCTCTGTAAGGTCGTCAATACTACGAGTATTACTGTCTACCTTTTTGGTAAGACTCTCGATGCCGACCGTGTGTTCGTTCACCGTCTTTACAAGCCCCGTAACTACCCCGGTTAGGCCGGTGACCGCAGTTGTGAGTTCACCGAGGTTCTTTTCTATCCGATCAAGTTGGGGCTCCATATTCGGATAGTGTATCACTATGCGATATACTAACAATATGGATCGCACGGACGAGGAGTTGCTGGCCGCTTTTGTGGCTGGCGACGAACAAGCCTTTTCTCTTTTGGTGGAGCGGCATCTGACGACCGTCTATTCTTTCGTCGTGCGCTTCGTTGGTAACGCGCATGACGCCGACGATATCGTACAAGAGACGTTCGTGAAGGCATGGAAAAGCGCGAAGCAATACCGGGAAGAAGCGAGCAGGTTCAAGACGTGGGTGCTCCACATCGCACGCAACGCCGCGATCGATCATCTGCGAAAACGCAAGTATGTTCCCTTCTCACAATTCGACACCGAGGATGGCCACAACATGCTCGTCGAAACGGTCGCGGACACCGAAGCCCTACCGGATGAGGCGTTCGCGAAGTTACAAGATGCCGAGGTGGTCCAAGAAGCGCTCGCCCAGTTGTCTCCCGACGCGCGCGAGATACTCCTGTTGCATTATACGAACGAGCTGACCTTCCTCGAGATCGGTGAGATGTTGGGAGAGCCCCAGAACACGGTCAAGAGTCGCCACCACCGGGCAATCATCAGTTTGCGCAAGATATTAGGCCAAAAAAACGAAAAAAGCACCGGTCCTGAAGGGACCGACGTATAAACGAGTACATATGGCAAAAACAGCTGATTTTGGTACTATATTGAGCGAAATTGAGCCTCCTCCTGGGCTGTATAGTGTCATTATGGCGCGTATCGCCGAGGCCCGCCGACGTGCGGCGCGATGGCAGTTCTTCTTTCAAACAAGTACCTGTTTCATCTCAGGTATGCTGCTCGTGCCGCTTGCGCAGAGTATCGGTCAAGAATTCTACGCATCCGGGTTCTATGAGTACGCGTCGCTCCTGTTCTCGACCGACTCTGGCAGTATCTCCAGCTCCTCCCAGGAGCTTTTGTACTCGCTCGTCGAGTCGCTTCCGTCGCTCGCTCTACTTGGTGCGGGCGTGGTCACTGCCGTCCTGGTATGGTCGCTGAGACGAGTGATGCTCAGTAGTAAGATCGCGTTCACACCTCTCACACGAACCGTATGAACCACAAAGAACTTCTGCATCGTCTACATTCGTCCAAAGCAGGAGTCGCAGTCATCGTTATCATTGGAGAGGTGGTGATCGGCCTGCTTATCTTTCATGCGGGTGTCGCGTTCGGTGAGCGGCGCATCTTCCATGACATGCACGATCCGTCGCATGGGCCGATACCGGAGTTCGGGTTTTTCAGTCATAGTTTCATCCCTCGTGGCCACGGAGTCGTCGGCACGGTCACCGCGGTCTCGCTCCCCACTTTTACCGTCGCAACGCGGGAGGGCGAATCGGAGACCGTTACGGTCGGTTCGAGCACCGTCATCCGTGGTTTCCCGGGCGTGACCGAGAACAGTCTTACTGTTGGGCAAGAAGTGACGGTTCTTGGTGATCCGGAGAACAGTGCAGAGGAATTCACTGCCCGATTTATAAACATAGCACCGGCTCCTTCTCCGGCACGATAACCGATTATAGTACGTATGAAAGCATCTCTGTCCTCATCAAGCTCGTTCCTCGCACGTCATAAGTTCTGGACGGCGCTCTTCATTATCATTCTCGCCGGAGGCGGGTGGTGGGCATGGAGCAAAGCCACGTCGACGACCGGCCAAACACGGTACGTGCTTGGTATGGTCTCGCAAGGTACCATCATTTCGACCGTAACCGGGTCTGGCCAGGTGGCGGCGAACCAACAGCTCGACCTCAAGCCACAAGTGTCGGGACAGATCATCTTTATCGGCGTGACTCCCGGTCAGAAGGTCGCGACCGGAGACTTGATCGCCGAGATCGATCCGACCACGGCACAAAAGGCGGTACGTGATGCACAGGCGAACCTCACCAGTGCCAAACTCTCCCTTCAAAAACTACAGGAGGCTGCCACGACCCTGACCATCACGCAGCAGCAGAACGCGATCGATCAAGCGAAGCAGACCCTACTCACGCAGTACCAAAGCAGCTACACCGACATGACGTCGACGTTCCTAGACTTACCCGCGATCATCACCGCTCTCCAAGACGTGAATTTGGGTAACGAGGCGGCAGCGCCTGGTATACAGTGGAACATCGACTACTACCGTGACCAAGCATTGCGCTTCAATACGCAGGCGACCAGTTATCGAGATACCGCATATAGCGACTACATCGCGGCGCGCAACTCGTACAATCAGACATTCTCGGACTTCCAGGCACTTGGAGCGGCGCCGAGCCAGGCTTCTATCGAAGGTATGCTTGCTGAGACACGAGCGACCACGGCGCTCATGGCGGCCGCAGCAAAGAGCTCGTACGACCTTATCCAATTCTACAGCGACCAGTTGACGCAGAATGGTCTGACACCGCGTACCGTAGCAACGACACAGATCGCGAACCTCAACACGTACCAGTCGAAGTTGCAGACGCACATCACCACGCTCCTGTCGGACGAGAACAATCTGACGAACAATAAGAATAGCATTACCGTGGCGCAGCAGACGCTTGCCCAGACCCAACAAGGTACCGACCCGCTAGACCTGCAAAGCGCCGAACTGAACGTCACCAAGAGCCAGAATTCCTTGCAGGATGCGCAGGATACGCTTGCGAACTACTACATACGCGCACCGTTCTCCGGCACCATCGCGGCGGTCTCGGCGAACAAGTATGACCAAGCGAGCGGCGGTACCTCTATCGCGACCATCGTGACACAAAAGCAGTTGGCGGAGCTGTCGTTGAACGAGGTCGATGCTGCCAAGATCAAGTTGGGTGACAAGGCGACGCTTACGTTCGATGCGATTACGACCCTCACGCTTACCGGCACGGTCGCCGAGATAGACCCGGTCGGCACGGTGTCCTCTGGTGTCGTCAGTTATGATGTGAAGATCAGCTTCGACTCGCAGAACGCGCAGATCAAACCCGGCATGACCGTGAACGCGACGATACAGACCGGTGTGGCGCAAAACGTTCTGACCGTACCACTCGCGGCGGTCAAGACACAGAGCGGTCAATCCTATGTGCTTGCGTTCGTCCCGCCAATCGCATCGACGACGGTCGCGACCGCAGGCTCGACCGGTGTGCTCTCCAGTGTCGCCCCGCAGCAGGTCCCGGTCACCACTGGTCTGTCGGATGACACGAACATCGAGATCCTCTCGGGTCTGACGGAGGGTCAGCAGATCGTGACCCGATCGCTCACCGGTACCGCCGCAACGCAGACCACGTCCTCGGCAAGCACGAGGACAGGCGGATTCGGCGGTCCGAACGGAGCGAGCGCAGGTGCTATCCGGATCCCCTAACCTATGATCGAAACAAAAGACATCACCAAGACGTACGGCACCGGTGAGAACAGTTTTCAGGCACTGAAGGGGGTATCCTTCGCTATCGAGGACGGTGAGTTCGTGGCTATCATGGGTCCGTCGGGCTCCGGCAAGTCGACGCTCATGCATATCCTCGGTTGTCTCGATACGCCGACCTCCGGCACCTACTTGCTGGACCATAAGGACGTGTCGAAGATGACGAATGAGGATCTTGCGGACATCCGACGGGACAAGGTCGGATTCGTCTTCCAATCGTTCAATCTCCTCCCCCGCACCACGGTATTGCGCAATGTCATGTTGCCGCTGATGTACGTCGGTGTCCCTGAAGAAGAGCGCAGAAGGCGCGCCGAAGAGTCGCTTATGGCAGCAGGCATGACCGAGTCGCATTTTCTGCACAAAAGTAACGAGCTCTCCGGCGGGCAGATCCAGCGTGTCGCTATCGCACGTGCGCTCGTGAACGATCCCACGCTCGTGCTCGCGGACGAACCGACCGGTAACCTAGACACGAAGACGGGAGAGATCGTCCTTGGCACGTTCCAAAGACTGAACCAAGACCATGGTCGTACCATCATCCTTATTACCCACGAACCGGATGTCGCTGCGCACGCCAAGAGGATCATCACCATCCGCGATGGTCTGATCGTCTCGGATAAGAAGCATACCCAGCGCGTCGCATCGCACACTATATGACGATCAAAGATACGTTAGAGGAGACCTATATCGCACTATCGGCGAATAAAACGCGTTCGGGGCTTACCGTGCTCGGTATCGTGATCGGTATCGCTTCGGTCATCGCGCTCGTCTCGATCGGGCAGGGCGCCTCGAGCTCTATCCAGTCGAGTATCCAGTCGCTCGGTTCGAACCTGCTCATCATCACGCCGGGCGCACAACGCACACCCGGTGGCTTTGGGGTGAGCGGCGGTCGCGGCGGAGCAAAGACGCTCACCCCGGCAGACGCAGCGGCTCTTGCAAGCATCACGAACATACAAGAAGTGGCTTCGGAGGTGTCTGGGCGCTACCAGGTGACCGCCGTTGGTACCAACACCAACACGACCGTCGACGGTGTCAGTGCGAGCTATGCCGACATTCGTAACGTGCAAATAGGCGAAGGCTCGTTTATCTCCGACGAACAGAGTGTGTCTCTTTCGAAAGTGGCGGTGCTGGGGCCAACCGCACGTGATGACCTCTTTGGCACCGGTGCGGAGGCGATCGGTCAAACCATCCGTATCAAAGGTATCGAATTTAGGGTGATTGGCATCACGGTCGCCAAGGGCGGCAGCGGATTCAACAATCAGGATGACATGATCTATGTGCCGGTCGTGACCGCACAGCGGTTCCTTTCCGGCAACACGTACCTCACGACGATCGATGTGCAGGCGGTAAACGCGGACAGTATGACCCAGGCGCAGGCAGACATCACGTCCCTACTACTCACCCGACACCACATATCCGACTCGACCCAGGCCGACTTTAGCGTCTTGAATCAGGCGGACATACTTGCGAGCGCCTCAAGCATCACCGCGACACTCACCTATCTGCTTGGTGCGATAGCAGGCATCTCGCTCTTGGTTGGCGGTATCGGTATCATGAACATGATGCTTACGACCGTGACCGAGCGTACACGCGAGATCGGGTTGCGCAAGGCTATCGGTGCGCGCGAGGGGGATATCAGCAAGCAGTTCCTTATCGAAGCGATTGCGCTCACGGTGGTCGGTGGTGTCATTGGCATCATGCTTGGCACCATCATATCCTTCGGGGTCAATTATTCGGGACTTGTGAAAACGAACGTTTCGCTCGGAGCGGTACTGCTGTCGTTCGGCGTGTCGGCGCTCATCGGCATCTCGTTCGGTTACTATCCGGCACGCCGTGCGGCGACGCTCAATCCGATCGAGGCGCTCAAGTACGAATAACGGCACCAGGGCTTTGTGTTTGAACGTATTAGTAGGTATATTACAATGAACATATTCTATGAATAAGACACTTATCGGTGCGGTAGTAGCGGTTGTGGTGGTGGGAGGAGTTTCGTTCTATGCAGGTATGGTATATGGTCAAGGGAGTCAGCAGACGGCAGCGGTTGGCTCAAGAGGACAATTCGCGAACGGGCAATTTGGCGCTACGCATATGGGAACTCGAGGGATGGGTGGCGGATTCACGACCGGTCAAATCATCGCGGTGGGGACGAACGAGTTGACGGTGCAAACACCGGACGGGAGTTCTAAGATCGTATTGTTTAGCACCGCGACTCAGGTTATGAAGATGGCAGTCAGTTCGATTAGCAATCTTTCGGTCGGAACGAACGTGGTTATCACTGGTGCCAGTAACGCCGATGGCTCTGTTACTGCACAGTCGGTGCAGGTCCGACCCGCAGGAGCGCCTGGTACGGTGAACGGTCAGAAGCCGCCGCAAGAAGCAGCGCCAACGAACTAACATATAACCTATACGCCCTATGCAAAAGATCCTCATCGGTATCGCCACAGCGCTCGTCATCATCGCAGCCGGTACCTATATCATTAACCAAGGAAATACCACGCCAGCGACGACTGCCGAACCGACGAACGACATACAGGTGACCAACAGTGCGGCGACCACAACCGCAAAGACGTACACGCTTGCGGACGTCGCGACGCATTCGAGCCAAGCGAGCTGTTGGACCGCCATCAATGGCAACGTGTATGACGTGACGAAGTGGATCGGCCAGCACCCCGGTGGCCCGCAAGCGATACTGCGCCTGTGTGGCAAGGATGGTTCGGACGCGTTTAATGGTAAACACGGTGGCCAGCCTCGTCCGGCGACAGAACTCGCCTCCCTCCTTATCGGAACACTGAGTAACTAACATGTCTTCTCAAGCACTTGCATTCGCGGTCCACATCATATCGCTTGGTCTGACCATATGCGCTATCGCGGTCGCAGACCATACCGGTCTTGACTGGGTGCGCGGTAAACGTGCCACCGTGCAGGCCCACAAGCTGACACAGCTCCATTGGGCGGTGGGTATAGGCCTTGGTCTCATGATCGGGAGCGGCTTCGCACTGTTCTGGCCGATGCGCGAGTATCTGCTCGCCAGTCCTGCGTTCTATGTAAAAATGGCGTTCGTGCTCGCGCTGGTCATCAACTCGCTCGTCATCGAGCGACTGATGCATGTCGCAACGACGAGTCCGTTCAAGCAGCTGCACGATGCGACCAAAAAGAAGCTTTTGCTGAGCGGGACAGTCTCCGCAGTCTCCTGGATCGGCGCCGCTGTCACTGCTTTTTTTCTATTTTAGTTTCAGGCGTCGATTGAACGGTCGGTAGGTCGAGGTGGGCAAGGGCGTCGCTGTAGGTGAGTCCGACCTTTTTGCCGGGGTTGAAGATGTTGTGTGGGTCGAATATCTTCTTCACCTCCATGAACAGACCGTACATGTCGCGGCCGAACATCTTTTCGACGTACGGCGTACGCACGAGGCCGTCGTTGTGTTCGCCCGTGATCGAGCCCTGGTAGGACAGCACGAGGTCGTACACCTTGTGTGACAGCTCGTCTATCACCTTCCCCATCTTGGGGTCGGTCGGGTCTACGAGCGGAATGATGTGAAAGTTGCCGTCGCCGACGTGTCCCGCGACCGTATACTGCAGGTCGTAGTGCGACAATATCTCCTGAAGTTTCGGTAGGAACTCGGGCATCGTGTTGGGTGGCACGACGAAGTCGTCGATGAACGGCGCGGTGCGTCGGTTGTGGACCTTCTTGCGCAGGAGGTTAAAGCTCTCCCGACGGATAACCCAATACTTTCGGGCCGCAGCCTCGTTTTTGGCTACACGAACGCCAACGTGTGGCTGTGTCTGGCGGATCTCCTCGGCGAGATCCTCCGCCTTTTGGAGCGCCTCGGCCTGTGTACCCGCACGAAACTCCGCCAAGAGTATAAGCTTCGGTACGCCGCCGGTCATGAGCATCCACAGCTCCGGCAAGAACGAGATGCCGAGCGAAAAGAGTCCGGCCTTCATCTGGCTCGCGAACTCGAGGAAGTACTTCGTGCCAAGTTTGAAGGTGTTGTCGTCGTACGACTCGAAGCTGTCTGGTTTGCTTAGGAGCACCTGGGGCACCACGGACCCGAGTTCGGCGAGATCGTTGAGGAACATGACCGTCATCGCTGCAAAGGGTTTGGGGTGTACCAGAGAGAGCTTGACCTCGGTGATGATGCCGAGCGTCCCCTGTGCCCCCACCATCAAACGCGCGAGATTGAGCGACTTTTCTCCGTCGCCGATATCCCACAACGCATAGCCGGACGAGTTCTTCTCGACGTGTGGGCGGGCCTTTTCGATGATATTCTTGTGTCTTCGCACAAGCGCCGACATCTTGCGATACACATCACCCTCGAACCCGGGTTCTGCGAGCTTCTCTTCGAGCTCGTGCCCTTTCATGTTCTTTAGGAGGTGTTGTTGGCCGTCGGCAAGCACCATGCCGAGCTCCTCGACATAGCGCGCGGTCTTGCCGTATTTCAGGTTCTTTTCGCCGCCCGAGTTGTTCGCGACCATGCCGCCGACCGTGTTTAGTTCGCGCGAGGCGGTATAGCTTGGCAGCTCCAGGTCCTTCTTCTTCGTTTCCTTGTCGAAATCTCTAAAATACATACCCGGCTCGACGAGCGCGGTCGTCTCGCTTAGCTCGAGGAGTTTGGAGAAGTGTTTGGTCATATCCAAAATGATCGAGTCGTTGAGCGGGCCGCCCGACATGTCGGTCCCTGCGGAGCGTGCCGTGATAGAGATATGGGTCCCGGGTTTTTCTTTCCTCACGTTCACGAACTGTACGATCGCCGCGACATCCTCTGCGTCCATAGGCGACACGACCACCTCTGGCTTGATCATGAACAAGCTCGCGTCGCGAGAGAATTTTTGCAACGTCTCCGCCCCCGTATCAACTTCTCCCTTAACGACTCTCTTTAATTCTTCTCCAAGCGACATATGTTATAACCCAGTCGTATTAGTGTTTTTTTGTAAAGCTATGGAGCGGATAATCTCGGCAAGTTTGTTCGCATCCTCCGGTGTCTGACCGGGGATGGATATGCCCGATGTTTGGCCGTCCCTTCCCTGGTTCGACAAGCCTGCCGCATTTTGGATACGCACGGTCGACAGGTGTAACAGTTGTTCCAAGAACCCTTGCTGTACGATAACATCTTGGATGGTCGTATAGAGCATGTGCTGCTCTGACTTACTGACGACCTTAGTCGAATACTGTATCGAATCGGGTAGAAACGCGAATTGAAAATGTTTTTTCCATATACTGGCATACGTCACCTTCCACATAAAGATGACCACGAACGTCGCTACGGATATCACCGGCACGAGACGCGTACCCATTGCGTTTAGGGTAAGATATGCGGCGAACAGGACTCCGATCGCGGACATCCCTACCGCATAACCCATTTGAACGTATATCCACTGCGGCCGTATGGGATACTCCTTGCTCGAAATGGTTTGTGATCCGTTAAGGGTAGGGGTTTCGGATGTCGTCGGTACGACTGGCGATGATGGTGCGTTTGAGTTCCTACTCCGCACTCGCTCGAGGAATACGGTCTTCAGTCCTTCAGCAGCGGCACCGTCGACCCCGTCGATATGTGCCTCTGTGGCGGACGCCGCGGTCGCGGTCGCGAGATGCACATCGTACAGACCCATGATCCGGTCGAACGGGTCCTGATCGACGTACACATCCTGTATCTTAGAGTACTGCACGTGGATCTCAGCTGGTGCGAATACACCCTTCTTGATCGTGATAAAGTCATCGGTCGCCGCGTAATGATAGTTTCGTATGTATGCTCGTATATACCACGCATGTAGCAGGATGCTCACGATATACAAAAAGAGATAGCCGATCAATATCGGGACTACAAATCGGACGATCACCTCTTCAGGTGAAAGATCGGCGAAGGTCCCTCCGGACGTGACGGCGATACGGTATGCTTGATACAAGAACACCGCGACCGTGTAGGGAATAGTCGGTATGATCGCGACGAACAACGAACCAAAAAAATCTGGAAGGAGCTTTTTCCAAAATTTTTTCGGACTAAGTGGATACTGCTGTTGTATGTCCATCACTGGCATAACGACATAGGTTACTGGTATGTTGGTATTGTAGCACGAGGCAAAACCTTTTGATTGGTTAGTGTGTGACCTTTGGGAGGACGCTCCACATGTTCGGGTCTTCGCCGCCGTCGAGCTTGAAGATGGCGACACCCTTGATACCGAGCTTCTTCGCGAGCGCGACCTTGTCGCTGATCGCCTTCGAGTCGCTCCACCAGACGATATTGAACGGTGGTGTATACTGTGCCGCTATCGTCGCTTGAGAGTACACGGTCGATGCGACGGTAACGTTGTTGGAGTCCGCCGGGGCGGTTGTCGCTGCGGTCGTGTCGCCCGAGATGGTCGCCGACGTAGTGGCTGGCTTGTAGATAAAGGACAGCTCGTCGGCACTGTTGCGCACTGGGGTGATACCGAGCTGTGCCGCGAGCTCGGTCGCGTAGCGTGGGTTAAAGGCCCACTGCAGGTCGTAGCGATACCCCGAGACCGACAACGGCTTCACGGAATACTCGTACCCGTAGGTGGCGATACCCAACAGGAGCTTTTTCTTCGGGATCTGCGCCGCCGCAACGTCCATCACCTTTTCTACCCATGCGGGATCTGAGACGGGCACGTACGGTGCCGCACGAGCCTTGTTAAGTTTCAGGTCGATCGCTCCTTGGTCATAGGCCATGATCTCGACACGGTCGCAGTACTTCCCTATCGACGCATAATCGTTGGCATACTGGGTCGCGTCCGCAGGTGGTGTCGATTCGTAACGGCTATCCAGCGGCGTGCGCGACTCGATAGAGCAGTACAGCCACTTGGTCCCAAGTCGCTGATACAGCCCCTTAAGAAAGAGCGAGAAGTAAGGCTTCGTCTCGGCGAGCTTTGCTTCGAAGTCGATGTCGACACCGTCGAACTTGTTCGACTTCACCATCGTGGCGATCGCATCCTCAAGGGCGATGCGCGTCTTCGTCTTACTGAGCATGGCGTGAATGGTGCTACCACTACCAGACATGACCGTTGGGATAACGCGAACCTTGTTCTTTTTCGCGGCGGCTATAAAACTGACCCACGGCTCGCTGTCGAGCTTGCCCGCATCATATAAAGATCCGTCAGACTTGAGCGTGTACACGAACGGACTCACCTCGGTCATATTCTTCAAATGTGGCAGTACGTCGGCGGTACCGGTGGCGGTGCGCCAGTACGGTATCCACCCGCCGACCTCGAAGCTCGTCTTTGTTGCGGCATGGACGGGTGCCAACGGCACGGCAAAAAGCACTACCAAAAAGAACGCTGCGCGGTAGCGGGAGAGTTGCATGGTCATATTCTACACCGATGCGGGACAGTATGCACCATACTCACCGTATACGTTTTAACACACGCCTTAGTTGCGGCAGGTAGCATCCCACCGTATAGTCTGTCTATGACTTCATGTACACTCATACAGCTTAATATCGAACGCGATAAGCATCTTGAGCGCGTACTACCGTTCCTCACCGAGCAACGACCGGACGTGGTATGTATGCAGGAGATACGCGAGCACGACATCTCAAAGTTCGAAGCGCTCGGGTTTCATTCGTATTTCGTTCCGATGAACAACCGCGAGGAACAGGGACACTCGTTCGTGCAAGGCGTCGCACTTTTTTCAATGATGCCGTTTCAAAAGACATGGGCGTTGCAGTATGGTGGACCCAAAGGCGAGCTCCCCCACTATGGGGGTGCTGATCCCGTGGCGAAGCATGGGTCCCAACGATTTTCGATTGCGTTCGGTGAGGTGGTAAAAGAGGATACGCTGTTTCGTGTCGGGACCACGCACTTTCCCTGGACCAAAGACGGGTTACCGACCGACTTTCAGCGCGTAGACATGCGAAAACTCCTTTCGGTCCTTGCCGAAACGGGCGAGTGCGTGTTCACGGGTGACTTCAACGCGCCCCGCGGCGACGAGATATTCTCGATGCTCGCGCTCCGGTATCGTGACAACGTCCCGTCGAAGTACACGAGCAGCATCGACGGCACCCTACACAAAGCAGGCCCGCTCCCCTACATGGTCGACGGCATCTTCTCATCTCCCGCGTACGAGGTAACCGATGTGTCCATGCACACCGGCATCAGCGACCACTGCGCACTCGTCGCAACCATCACAAGTAATGAGGTGATCTAGCGCTTCGCCTTCGTGCGAGCCTGCTCGGTCAAATATTGCTTTCGTAGACGCACGGAGTGTGGGGTGATCTCGAGGTATTCGTCGTCGGTCATGACCTCGAGGCCGCGTTCGATGGTGATCTCGTATGGTGGCACCAGCGAGATAGCTTCGTCAGAGCCGGATGCGCGCATGTTGGTGAGCTGTTTGCCCTTGGTCGGGTTGACGGTCATCTCTTCGCCCTTGGAGGTGTTGCCGATCACCATGCCTTCGTAGACCTCGGTACCTGCGCCGATATAGAGCATGCCACGGTCCTGGAGATTGTAGAGCGAAAAGCCGAGTGCCTTGCCGGGCGCCATCGATATCATCGAGCCGACCACGCGCTTCGTTATCTCTCCTGCGTATGGGCGAAATTCGAGGAATCGCGACGAAAGGATACCTTCGCCCTTGGTGTCGAGCACGAACTGGCTGCGGTACCCCAGGAGGCCGCGCGTCGGGCCTTCGAACGTGAGGCGCACCGAGTCACCATGCATCTTCATGTCCTTGATGATGAATTTTCGCAAGCCGAGGCGCTCGATGATGGGACCTTGAAACACGCTCGGTGTGTCGACGATAACCTCCTCGAACGGCTCCTGTCGCTTACCGTCCACGTCGTGAAAGATGACCTGCGGCTGCGAGACCTGCATTTCGTAGCCCTCGCGGCGCATGTTCTCCAACAGGATCGCGATATGGAGCTCGCCACGGCCCGAGACCTTGTACCCAGTGTCATCGGAGAAGTCCACCTTGAGTCCGACGTTCACCTCGAGTTCGCGCTCGAGTCGCTCGCGGATCTGGCGGCCCGTGACATACTTCCCCTCTCGTCCCGCGAACGGCGAATTGTTGACCAAAAAGTTGAGCGTGATGGTCGGCTCGTCGATAGCGATAGCAGGCAAAGGTTCTGCCTCTGCGCTATCCGCGACCGTCTCGCCGATGAAGATGTCGGTCAGTCCTGCGATCATCGCGATGTCGCCCGCGGTAACCTCCTCGGTCTCGACCTTCTGCAAGCCTTTGAACGTGAACATCTTGATGACCTTGCCGCTACGAGTCTCGCCGGTCGGCTTTTTTATAAAAACGGCTTGTCCGGTCTTGACCGAACCCTCGTACACGCGCGCGATAGCGAGACGTCCGAGGAAGTTGTCGTAGCCAAGATTGAACGGCTGGAGTCGTAGTGGTATCGCCATCTTCTCCGGCGAAGAGGCCGGGGTGACGTGCTCGAGAATGGTGTCCAAGAGCGGTGTGAGGTCGGTCGACTCGTCGGTGAGGTGTTTTTTTGCGATACCTTGGCGACCGATAGCATAAACAACCGTAAAGTTCGCCTGCTCGTCGTTCGCGCCAAGCTCCAAGAAGAGTTCGAGCACTTGCTCCTCGCAGCGGTGCGGGTCGGCCGCGGGCTTGTCTATCTTGTTGATGACGACAATCGGCTGGAGCCCCAACTCGAGCGACTTCTTGAGCACAAAGCGCGTCTGGGGCATCGGGCCCTCCTGCGCATCGACGATCAAGAGCACTGAGTCGATCGAACGAAGTACGCGCTCCACCTCAGAGCCGAAGTCTGCGTGGCCAGGTGTGTCGACGATGTTGATCTTCGTCCCCTTGTAGAAGAGTGCCGCTGGCTTGGAGTAAATGGTGATACCGCGTTCGCGCTCCAGGTCGTTGGAGTCCATCGAAACACCCTCTTCCTCGACCCCTGTTTGACGCAGCAAAGCATCGGTCAAGGTCGTCTTGCCGTGGTCCACGTGAGCTATTATCGCTATATTTCTTATTTCCATAGTATTTTCGGGTTACAAACAAAAAAGCGCGGGCCACCCGAGCAGTACCCGCATAATACCAGAGTTTTCAATAAAAAGAAAGCGCCGCACCGGAGGGGTAACCGGTGCGGCTGGCTTCCCTATTGGTGCGGCTATTTGCGCACACGCTGACGCGTGGTGAGATCTTCATAGTATCGGTCAATGATCTTGTCCACGGTATCTCCCGGAAGCGCAACTAATAGCGTGCCGTGATACTCGCTAGTGGCACAACGAACTTCTGGCCTGTTGATCGTCTGTACAAGCCGAGCCGCGGCCTCATAAACATTGAAACCCTGCAAGATGATGGCAACATTAGCAGCCATTGTATGTAGCTCCCTCAGGTTAAGGCTTAAGGTTAATTATAGCACATATCATTTATCCAGTCAAATTAGTTCAAACAAGGCGAAGCAAGGCGTCGCCTTGCTAAAATGTCTATAAGACGCTGGACTCTAAGTCTCTGGGGAGTATAAACTCAGGGACTCTTTTGACAATCGTTTCCACAGTATTTTCTATATTTGTACAGTATACGAGTGAGGCGTCGCCTTGCTAAACTCATGGGCATGGCACTTAGGCGTACCCCCTTTGCACCTGGTGAGTGGTATCATTGCTTTAGTCGTGGTGTAGAAAAGCGTATCACTTTCGAAGCCCCTCGTGACTACGAGCGATTTATCCAGCTTCTCTATCTTTGTAATAGTCTAGAACCGGTACGTCGAGACAATTTCAAACAAAAATCCAACTCAGAGATGTATGAGACAAAACGCGCCACGAGCCTTGTTGCGATTGGCGCCTATTGTTGTATGCCAAACCACTTTCATCTGCTGTTGCAAGAAAAGGCAGAAGGAGGTATCTCAAAATTTATGCACAAGGTCGGCACAGCGTACACTATGTACTTCAATATCAAGAATGAGCGAATTGGAGGATTGTTTGTGAAGCCGTTTCGTTCGAAACATGTATCCGAAAATCTCTACTTTACACAAGTCGCTCAATACATCCACTTAAATCCGATCGAATTATTCCAGCCAGGATGGAAATCCGGAGCAGTCGTGGACTTAACACGAACGGAACAGCAGTTGCGAGAATATTCATATAGCAGTCTTCCTGACTATATAGGAGACCAACGACCCGAGCGAGCAATCCTAGATACCGAAGCATTTGATCTGATCGCATCACAGGTATCAAACATTAGCGACTTGCTCGTTGATACTGCAGCCTACTATCAAAATCTTCCCAGATAAGCTTTTAGCAAGGCGTCGCCTTGCTGAGCTTACTTCCCGAGCATGCCTTGCGCCTGTTCGGCGACCATCTTCTCTATCTTGCCTTCGAAAATACGCCACAGGAGCGGTAGTTTGGCGTCGACGATGAATTCCTCGTCTGTGATCCGCATGGTGCCCGTGACCTGCTTGCCCTGGGTCGTGAAGGCGAAGGTGAGCATGCTGTTGTTCCACTCCTCCTTGTCGATCTTCACCTGTCCCTGCATGTGCGGTCGGGCCTGTATGAGACCCTGCTTCACACGGTCGACGGCTGCCTTTTGAGTTGTTTTATGCGGAATTTGTATATGCATGCGTGGAGTATATCAAATTTTTATAAGTGCGCGATATAGACGGCCAGGGGCAAGAGTATCGTCATCTGGAGCAGTGGCGACAGGCCGACACCGAACACGAGTAGCATACGGTCGCCATACCCCCACCGCCGGAGCGCCAGCGCCTTATATTCGACGAACAGCGCTATGGCGAACCCAAGGAGCGCAAGGTTCCCGTAGTTCACAAAGGTCGGGTGGCTAAGCCATGTGACATTCTCCTTCACGAGTGACATGAACAGTACCGCAAGCAGCACGTACATGACATCGCCAAGCGTCGCCATGAGCGAAAGCCGCCATCCGGTACCGAGTTTTTCGTACCCTTTGTAGAGCGAAAGATGCACGGACTCCCACACAAGATGCAATATGAACGTAACGCACCCGAGCATGAGCACCGTTCGTATAATTTCCATCTCACCATTGTAACCTGTCCGGCCAGGCACGTGTTGTAAAGGGTGAAGAACTAATCAATACACACATATGCGCACACCGTTGCTGCACCAAGCCGGGGAGCCCTCCTTCAAGAAGAGTGGGCTCCCCGGCGCGTTCGTAGGTGTGTAGATTCACTTAAAACGCACAGGCGTATTACACGAGATCTGTCTGCACAGAGCGGGAGCGCACTACGTATATTCCGCCACCGCTCCCGAGTACTATCGAAATAACGAGAAAAAGCATGTTGGCCGTCCTTTCTCCTCCCGCACCAGTGTTCGGCGCACCCGGTGTCGTGACAGTACCTGTTTTGGCCGTGGGCGCGGGAGTGGTCGTCGCCAGAGAAGATGTGGCGGAGGTGCTAGATGCAACGGGACTTACCACCTCGCTTGGCGTCGTGCTGCCAACTCCCAACAAAGGTGGCGTGGACGAACTCGCGGTGCTGGAAGCACTTCCTGAGTTTGTATACCCTACCGACAAAGGCCCACTGATGACACCCCCACCACCGCTCGGGACAGTCGGTGTGACCGGACAGGTGCCGATACAGACACGTCCGTTCTCGACATCAACCATGATGGTTGAGGTTGCCCACTCACCGAGCACATCTTGTGTCACAGCGAGCAGTTCGTGCTGACCGTTGGGGATACCGGTCGTATCGAGGTTGACGGTGTAGTTGTCGACTACGGGCACGCCGATACCCAGGGGTTCTGGGTCATCCAAGAGGAACTGCACCGCAACGATGGTCGCCGTGTGTGTGACCGCGGCGACGAGTGGCACTGCCGCACCAGAGACAGTGGCGTTGTTGTTGGGGTTCACGAAGGAAATGCTTAGTGAGCTGGTGATCGTACCGTTCTCCACATCGACCGTCGCCGTCGATGTGGCGTAGCGCCCCAACGAATCGAGGGCGATGGCAGCGATAGTGTGTGAGCCGTTGGCGACACTCGTGGTGTCCCACGTCGTAGCGTAGGTGGTCGTGAGCGGTGTACCAACATTGACACTGTCGATCTTGAACTGCACACTCGTGACCGCCACACTGTCGGAGGTGGTTGCAATGATGCCAAGTGTGCTCCCCGAAACAACAGCGCCATCGACGGGTGTGGTGATGGTGACAGTTAACGGTGCGATGGTGCCGCCGCCACTACTAGTGTTCTCCACATCGACGGTGATGGTCGAAGTAGCATGATTATCTGCCGCATCAGTAGCGACCGCCGTGAGGGTGTGGGTGCCGTTGGTGACGCTCGTGCTGTCCCAGGTCGTCGTGTAGCTGGTGGTGAGTAATGTACCGATCGGTGTGGTGTCAATAAAGAATTGTACACCCGTGACCGCGATACTGTCGGAGACGACGGCGGCGAGCGGGACAGTGGTGCTGGAGACCGTCGCACCATCCAAGGGGTCAGTGACAGCGATGGTGAGTGGTGTGGTGGTGGTACTGACACCGCCGTTGTCGACGGTGATGGTGATGGTCGAGGTAGCGAAGCGACCAAGGGTATCCTTGCCGACCGCAACGATGGAGTGGGTGCCATTGGCGACGCTGGTGGTATCCCATATCGTCGCGTAGGAGGTCGTGGCGGTGTCGATACTCGTGGTATCGACGAAGAACTGCACGTCCGTGACCGCGACACCGTCGGAGACCGTTGCGGCGACAGTGGTGGTGCCGGAGACGACCGCATTGGCGAGCGGGTTGGTAAGAGTGACAACGAAGGGTGTGGTTGTCGTGCCTGAGGGTGTTGTCGTAGGGGTGCCTCCACTACCGGAGCCACCAGATCCAGAGAAAGACCCTGTATATACATCACCACCGTTCACGGCTGCTACGAGCTTCAACCCATCGGCCGAAGACGCTATGTACTTCCACGCGTTAGAACCGAGCGATACTTGGTCGGTCCACGTCACACCACGGTCAACCGAGGTGTAGATATCGCCACCACTTTCTACTGCGGCGAGCTTGGTTCCATCGTTCGAAGACGTAATCGAGGCCCACCAGCGTGATCCAGCAGCAGTCTGGTCGGTCCACGTCACACCACGGTCAACCGAGGTGTAGATATCGCCACCACTTTCTACCGCTGCGAGGTCAACACCGTCTGCCGAGGATGTGATAGCGTACCAACTGCGCGAACCCGCAGTGGTCTGGTCGGTCCACGTTGCACCACTGTCAGTGGAGGTGTAGATATCGCCGCCATACTCTACTGCGGCGAGGTCAACACCGTCTGCCGAGGATGTGATAGCGTACCAGTCGCGGGTGCCTGCGGCAGTCTGGTCAGTCCATGTCGCACCACTGTCGGTGGAGGTAAAGATATCACCGGTATACTCGGCCGCCGCGAGCTTGGTACCATCGGCAGAGGAAGTGATAGTCTGCCATGCGTTGGAGCCTGCCGAATGAGTGGCCCATGTTGCACCGCCATCGGTCGAAGTATATATAGAACCACCATGCACCACCGCTGCGAGTTTCGCACCGTCGGACGAAGACGTGATGGACTGCCACTGCTGTGACCCGGCAGTTGTTCGGTTAACCCAGGTGACACCGCCATCAGCAGAGGTGTATAGGTCATCAAAAAAAGTTCCTCCCGCTATTTTTGCACCATCGGCTGAGACCGCAATCGTGTTCCAGTTGTTTGGACCTGCAATGGTTCGAGCGACCCATGATGTACCGCTATCAGAAGATGTGTAGACGGTATCATTCGTAGCGACCGCAGCTAGCCGAGAACCGTCTGCGGACGAAGTGATCGCCGTCCACGGTTTCGATGCACCGCTCATGTGATCGGTCCATGTCGCACCACTGTCGGTAGAGGTGTACAGATTGCCTCCGTTCGCGACTGCCGCGAGCTTGGTGCCATCGACCGAGGAGGCGACAGACTCCCAGTCGTGAGAACCGGAGACGGTCTGTGTCGTCCACGTTGCCCCGCCATCGGTAGAGATATGAATATCGTTAGTGGGATGGAACATCTGCGGATAGTAGGAAACCGCCACAAGGTTCATGCCATCGGACGATGATGTGATGGAGGTCCATGTGCCCGAACCTGCAGCTGTTTGATCGGTCCATGTCGCACCACTATCGGAGGAGGTGTAAACATCGCCACCATACTCGACTGCGGCGAGGTTGATGCCGTCGGCTGACGACGTGATCGAGTGCCAACCGCGCGCACCTGAGGTTGTTTGATCGGTCCATGTCGCACCACTGTCGGAGGAGGTATAGATATCACCATAACTGACCGCCGCCGCAAGCTTCGTACCATCCGCAGAGGACGTAATCGTTTCCCACGCATTCGAACCCGCAGCTGTCTGATCGACCCATGTCGCGCCACTGTCGGTCGACGTATAAATATCACCAGTGCTGACCGCCGCCGCAAGCTTCGTACCGTCGGAGGATGAGGTTATGGAGATCCACGCCTGCGCACCCGCAGCAGTACGCTGCGTCCACGTGACACCCCCGTCAGTCGAGGTGTAAATATAATTGTGAAAACTGACCGTATCGCTATTCGCAACGGCAGCAAGCTTCAAGCCATCCGCCGAAGAAGCGATGGACTGCCAACTCTTCGGCCCAGGAGAATTATGCTCGGTCCATGTCCAGTCAGCAGCGTATGTCTGAGCGACCGGCAAGCAAAAAAAGGACGTGTACGTAAGTACGCACAAAGCTAAGCAACCTCTCAAAAGATTGGTGAGCGCCCTCGATCCC
Organism: Candidatus Adlerbacteria bacterium; assembly: GCA_903851045.1. Lineage (GTDB taxonomy): Bacteria > Patescibacteriota > Minisyncoccia > Phycocordibacterales > SBAW01 > GWA1-54-10. The sequence goes on along the minus strand of CAINNF010000019.1, from coordinate 62,555 downwards.
ATACACTAAACTATATGCCTTAGTTAGAGTGTACGTAAAATATATGTGCACATAAATGTGCACAGCTCGTTCTCGGATACACGATTAGCGGCGAAAGCCTAAAAATATCTTTATATGAAAGCGTATCTCGGCTATCCATAGGTTTAAAAAATGACACAAAACAAAACGTGGTGTCTATACATTTAAGAAGCGTTCGCTCCCCGGCGCGTTCGTCTTATGAGTTCTCGTTCGATGAACGCAGGTATCACTCGTAGTGCACGGTAGCGCGCTCGCTGCTGTTGCGGTATCGATCGGGCATTTTGTATAACATGGCGGCAATGGGGCGACCCGCACAAGCACGCCATCCGCCAGACACTGTGCGTACAGACGGTCGTCGAGTAGTCATAGGTCAACTCCTCCCCGTGCGCGATGTCTCGCAGCGCGACAAGTTGGTTGACATCTCGGACACCGGTGTTGGGGTCGCAGCTGTGGTTGAAGAGGTATGGGATGCGGTCGAGCTTGATGAACAGCTCCTCGTCGATCTGAAAGGGGTCGTCCGCACACACCTCGCCTCGGTCGATAGCGGCCTCGATGTCCTCACCGGTCATGCGTTCGCCGCTCATCACGCGCACGACGGTACCCTGAGGTATGTCGGACAAAGCAAAAACACCGTCGCCGGTGTTCGTTGCTTTGATGCATAGATGCGGCATCAGTGTATTGTACCCGAACTATTAGTCGATGAAAGTGAGCGCTTTGCCCTTCTTGTCGCCACGGCCGGTGCGGCCGATGCGGTGGACATAGTCCTCGTAGGTCATCGGCAGGTCATAGTTGATGACGTGGGAGACGTTGGCGATATCGAGCCCGCGCGCCGCGACGTCGGTCGCGACGAGTACCTGCGCCTTATTCTCCTTAAAGTTGGAGAGCGAGCGCTGACGCTGCGAGTGGCTCTTGTTGCCGTGGATCGACTCCGCGGTAAAGCCACGTTGCGCAAGCGACTTCGCGAGCTTCTCGACACCATGTTTGGTGCGGCCGAAGACGATCACCTTGTGGAAATCCTTCTTCTGGAGCAGGAGGTCGTGGAGCACATCGAGCTTATCCTTGCCGCCCACGACGACGACATCTTGGTCGACGCTCGCGGCGGTCTCGCCGGTCGATACTTTGATACGTACCGGGTCATGCAGGAATTCGTTGATGAGTCCTTCGATCTCACTCGAGAGTGTCGCGGAGAAGAAGAGCGTCTGACGATTCTTCGCCATCCCCTTCATCACATAGCGCATGTCGTTGATAAAGCCCATGTCGAGCATGCGGTCAGCCTCGTCCAGCACGATTGTGCGGTAGTTCGACAGCGTGATCTTGCCGCGCTCAATCAGGTCCTTGAGGCGCCCTGGGGTGCCTATCACGAAGCTGTTCTTGTAGCGAAGTGCGCTGATCTGCGGCTGGATGTTCGCGCCGCCGACACAGACGACCGAGAACATCTTCATGCCGCGGGTAAGACCCTTGAGCTCTTGGTCGATCTGGAGCGCGAGTTCGCGCGTCGGGACGATGATCAAGACCTGCTCAGTTGTGTCGCGTCGGACCTTGTCAATCAGCGGCACGAGGAAGGCAGCCGTCTTGCCGGTACCGGTGTTGGCGATGCCGACCACGTCCTGACCTTTAAGCACGTGCGGTATGGCACGGTCCTGGATAGGTGTCGGAGTGATATAGCCTTTGGCGATGACCGCCTGCTTCACTTCGTCAGAGACGGCGAAGTCGGCGAAGTTGTGCTCGGGCACATAGTGCACCACTTCTTCGGTCGTGACGACCGCTTTGTTAACGAATTTGGATGGGTGGATATATTGACCCATGTTGCCCTTGCCGCCGCCGCGACCGCCACGGGAGCCGCCGCCGAACGACGGGCGACCGCCTGAAGAGCGACCGAAGCCGCCAGAGCGACCACCAAAACCGCCTGGACGGCCAGAGCCGGAGCGACCTGGTGCAGAGGAGCCAGAGGCCGAGCGCCCAGGTCGAAAGCCGCCTGTCGAGGCGCCACCGCTGGTGCGATTATTACTAGACCCGCGCTTAAAGCTCGGGGATGCGAATTTCGGGCGAGCCGAATCACTGTGTGACTGATACATGTGTGTGGGTGCGAGGATCTCGCGTATAACTCCCGGTGTTAAATAGTAATGACCCGGATCCCGCGAGTTTTAAAAAGCGAAATATCTAAAAAAGATACGCCAAACCCAAGAGAGTGTTATGTATAAAGGATATACTATATGGCATTACTTGTCAAGCTTGTGTACTTGACAAAAAACTCGGTGTTGTGTATTTTATTAACGCCCAATTGAGTGCTAGAACGTTGGTCTTTAACATCTACAGAACAGGAGATACCTACCATGGATCAAACCTCTGATCGTGCCGCACTGGAAAGGCTTGCGGGCAATCCCGCCGCACTGGTGGCCGCACTGCTGGAACTTGGAACAAACGGAAGGGTGTACCAGCCGGGCGTAGACCGCTCGGGTGACAAGATCATCGTCCCCGAGGGTGCAAATCTTCCGGACGTGATCAGTGCTCTGGATCGGCAGCATCGCCGTGAACAGCAGCAGATGCGTATCCGCACGGTCATTCCGGCGTCGCCATGGGATGGTGCGCTTGGCCTGATCAAGGCCATTCAGGAGCACCTCGGCGTCGTCATTCAGCAGGAGGGCATGCGGGGTGCTCAACAGATCGACGTCGAAGTCGATCTGGGCAAAATGGACTCGACCTTCGAGGATGGTCGCATCGTCTTTGTGTGCCACGTCTCATGCAAGCGGCGCTACGAGTCGCGGGTTCGGCTCGTCCTCGACGCGGCACGTACGCTCGCAGTCACGGAGAGCCTGCATCGCGGGAAGGCCTTCAGTATCGTCTTTCGCGACAGTGACGGTGATCGGATCCCGATGCCGATGCCGAAGTTCTTCCAGTTCGTCCCCGACGAACCGATCTTTACGAGCGCGCTCGAGCATCGGATCGAACGGAACGTGTTCGTTCCCCTTCGGCACACTGCCGCACTCTTGGCGATGGGAGAATCGCTCAAGCGCGGCATCCTGTTCTCGGGTGGGTATGGTGTCGGCAAGACGCTGCTCGCGAGCTACATCGCTCGTGTCGCGGTGGCAAATGGCTGGACCTTCATCTACGTGAAGGATTCGGAAGAACTGCCCGATGCGTTGCGGTATGCCCAGCAGTACCAGCCGGTGGTCGTCTTCGCTGAAGATGTCGACCGGGTGGCTGGCGCGGAACGTACCGACGAGGTTAACGATCTGCTCAATCAGCTCGATGGTATCGACGGCAAGGTCGCGCGGATCATGACCATTCTGACCACCAACCACGCGGATGCTATCCATGTTGCCATGATGCGGCCTGGCCGGATCGACGCGGTCGTCGAGGTGCAACCTCCCGATGCAGAAACGGTGGCTCGGATCATCCGTAAGTTCGCGGGTAGCGCGCTCGAGAACGATGCGGACCTTTCCTCGGTGTCGCACGTCCTCGCCGGACAGACCCCTGCGAAGGTGCGCGAGGTTATCGGCCGTGCAAGGCTCGAACTGCTGCGCCGCGCCGGCGGAGCATCCGACCGGATCAGCGCACACGACCTGGAGACCGTCGGCCGCGAAGTCGTGGCCGAAGGTGCGCTTATCAAGCCTGCGACCACGGAGCAGCATCCCGGAGTCCATGCGATCGCCGCTGGGTTCGAAGATGCGGCTGCGGCCATGCGTAGGAGCATGAACGGTAGCAGCACCGCGGGTCACGCGTAGTTCAAAAAGCAACTCGGCCCCTCATTAGCACACTGCTGATGAGGGGCTTTTTACTTATAAAATATACAAAAACAGGCCCCGTCGACGTCGACGGGGCCCAGGGTGCTAGGTTCCACTCTCTTGGTAGACCTCCACGTTAGGATCCATGAATGGTGGTACCTGAGTTCCGAACGTAAGACCCGTACCGTTGAGCATCGCGAGGAGTTGCTCTCGCCAGCCCTCGTGACCATGGCAGAGTCGATCGATCACACTTAGTGGGGCCGTGGCAAGCTGCGTCTTGTAGAGGATGCCGAGCTGTCCGAGTTTTTCCAGTAGGTCAGGGTCAGCATGAACTTGAACATAGATCTCGACACCTTGGGTCACTTTTGGACGAAGAGCATCCCAGTTCAGACCCTTGAACTCAGGCTTCAATTCAGCACTGTCCCAGCGAGACGGCAGTGGTTTTCCAGCTGCACCCTGAAGACAGTTTCGATTATAGGTTATCTGTTGGTAATGCTCGCTTTCACTGCGAGACAAAGAACCGATGACGACGCCGAAGCGCTCCATAAGTACCTTGTTAAGGCCGTTAAGCGTCGCGTCTCCGGCACCTGGGGTTCGCAGCACCTCTTGCTTGCTCTTTGCCAGCAATTCTCCCAGCATCACAAATTCTTCACGTGCGATATAATTGGATGCGTATTTGCCTAGACGCGGCAAGAAGTCCAATGTATCGAGTCTTTGGTCGAGAATCGAATCTCCACGGCGCACAAACTGGCTTGACGCATCGCGGCCACGCTCTCCCACCATCTGCTGCAACTCAAGCAACGGACTCACTGTCATGTAATGGTCTAGTGCTGCCATGACGAACATGTGCAAGAGCGGCGCACGAAACGATGCGGACGGTAGCGACCTTCCGTTGAGCCAATCCGAAATGGTCTCTGAGCCAAACCCAGCCTGACACAGGAGTCCGTTGAGGTCACCTGATGTTGTCTGAAGGGTCTTGAGTATGGTAGAAAACTCGGCTTCGGATATCTTAGTACCAGCGGTAGTGAGCATCTCGGCAAGTTGCGACTGCATATCGCGTCGTCGAGTCACCGTGCTATCGATCGCGGACCTGATGACTTCAAGGAAGGCATCACGCTCCGCGAGCAAAAGATGGCAGATATGAGTTATATCCACGTGTGCGTTCCTTATGTACTTAGAGCAACCAGGAGATACCGTAATATATATTATAACTTTTGTCTACCCCTTTTCATACTTTATAGACCGAATTTGTAAAGCACAAAACAGGCCCCGTCGACGTCGACGGGGCCCAGGGCACAAGCTTCAGAACTGGAGCACGGACACCGTGTGCCCTTGTTCGACGAACGCATGGAGACTCAAGAACGCGATTCTCGTCCCATTTCGCAAGGTACATACGGGGTACACGATGGTCCCCGCTGAGGACCCGCCGATACGCATGGCTTCCATTATCCCTCTCCCACGAAGGTACTGCGAGCTTATGCGGCGCAGGACCGTATGAACTTCGCCCGCTCTTCGTCTCGAACCGCTTCCGCAGCTGCGAAACTCAAGAAGACACCGGTCAGCCCCCCTTCGGATGTCAGATGCGGACGCCAAACACCATCGGTGTGATAGTAGAGCGTCGTGTATCTGCCATGCGGAGAGAAGACCTTCCGCCGCACGCACAGAGCCACCCCCGAACCCTCATCATCCGGCAACAGGTATGGCACGTGTTCGACCTCCGGCAAGCCAAAGGCGCCGAGCTGATGGATCTTACGATCGATCATCACCGTATCCTTTTCTGTTATGCACAGGAGCACACCCGCAAAGACCGCACTCCTGTTTTTTAGTATCACTGTTCCATAACATAGTCAATACCCTTGTCCACAGCTGCATAAAAAAACCATCCGCACGCCGAAGCGTGAAGATGGTGTAGCAACGGCGAGGCCGCACTCGAGCAAAAGACCGTGGACCCTAGTTGATGTTCAAAACACCGACCGTGCAAGCATTCATGCCCTGTTTAATGGCGACAGTCCCGTCTCGAAACACCACCTTGATATCGAAGCGGCAGTAGCCCGTCCCGTCATCCAGGTCGACATCCACCTCGCTTCGCGCACCCACATACTGATTGCGTCTGAGCAAATTGGAACCCCAACTATTGCTGCCGACATTCGAGATGTAGATCGCGACGATGTCGACATAGCTAAAGTTGCGGAACGTGACGGTGCGGTCGTAGTTGTCATACTCACCTGCACGCGCGGACGTCGAGCCGAGCAGCAAAGCGGTCACGATGACCAGCGCTGCGCTCAAGGTACGGAACATGTCGCTCTCCCTAGCAACAAAGACCCAAGCAAGAAGGATTCTTGCTCTGCAGAGATAGTATCAAATGCACACACGAGAGACAAACAAAAAAACCGGCGAGTGCCGGTTTTTTAACGCTTGCTATTAGAGGAATCGATCCCACCAGTGGTGCTGTCGCGACGGGAGGTAGTTCGCGAAGTCGTCATAGGTCTCGTTCTGTCCCGAGGCGATGAACTCGTTGTATACGTGGTCAGGTGGGTAGGTCAGGGTGTAGCCGGTCGGTACCACCTCGCGCACATGGTAGGTCACGTTCGGCGGGAGATTGCTGAATGTGTACTGGCCCAAAGTGTTCGTGACCTGGGTCGGCTCACCCGCGTCGAGCGTGCCGCTGTTGTTGGTGTCGAGGTAGACGGTCACACCACCACGCGCGTTGACGAGCTTCTGAAAGGAGTTGGTGTTCCCCTTACCGGTGAGGTCGTTGTAGGTCGTCCCGCTGATAGAGCCGGGGCGGAGCGTCTCTTGGTTGACGATAGTACAGGTCGCGGTTTGGCCAGAGACGATCGTCACCTGTGCACAGGTGTTACTCACCTGGGTCCAGTCCTTTTGGGTCTTCTCGACGATATTATAGGAGCCGTGCGGCAGCGAGAGCGTTATCGAGCCGGTACCGTTCTTGGTCTTGATCTTAAAGTCCGCGAGATTGCCGTTGTTACTGTAAAAGCTAAAGTTCCCGTCACCGTTTACCGAGGTCTTGGTGATAACGAGCGTGCCCGGGGGCGTACAGGCGCCCACCGTCGCACCAAGCGCGATAAGTCTGTCTGCCTGGTTGGCGTTCACGGTGCGGGTGCTGCCCTGGTAGCAGAGCGTGACCTTGCCGCCGCTGCCATAGCCGTACGCGGTCGTGAACCCGAACAAAGAGACCGAGAACAACACTATCGAAGCCGCAACAATAATAGAAGTCTTTCTGAATCCAATAGCAATATTCTTCATATATACATAGACTGTACTATATATATGATGCTCCATGCAACACTAGCCAACAAGGTGTTGGTGTGTCGTCACACGCCGAAGCGTGTAAAACGTTAGTTGGTCGAGATGATACCCTTGTTGAGTACCGCGCGTGTCAGAGGTCCGACAAAGCCGCTGCGAGGGAGGATATGGTTCGCCGCCTGGAACTTCTTGACCGCTGCGAACGTCAGTCCGCGAAAGTGCCCCGTGACAGGACCCGTGAAGAACCCTTCAGCCTTTAAAAGAGTTTGAAGCTGCACCACATCCTCACCGTTCGCTCCGTAGCCGAAGTTGGTGCGAAAGTTGTAGGTCGAAGCGCCAAGCACCTCGCCACCGGTGGTTGGGGTCGTCGGAGTCACCTGGTACCCGACCGAGTATGGTCCAGAAAAGACGCCACCGCCACCACCCCCGCCATAACTGCCACTACTGCCGTAGCCGTACGCGGTCGTAAAACCAAATAAAGACACCGCGAACAAGGCAACGGACACTGTTATAATAAAGGGGGCCTTTCTAAAGTTTGTGGCGTGTTTCATAATATGCGGGTAGACTCTACATCATGCGCAAAATAATGCAAGTACCCACCCGTTGGTGGACGGTCGCGCTCCTGTGCGCCCTTATGCTGTCTGGGGCGACACTTCGCGTGTACCAACTCTCCCACCAGTCCTACTGGATGGACGAAGGCTACACGGTCAACGCGGTGATGGCTATCGTCGACCACGGCAGCTCGGTACTTAACTCCGGCCACACGTACTCCTGCCCCCTCTACTGCTACCCTACTGCCTCCCTCGCCCACGCGCTGGGCGAAAATGCCTTCGCATATCGTCTGTTGTCGGTCATCGCGGGCACGGTACTTATCCTCGTTCTCTTTTTTGTTGGTCGCGCCTTCTTCGGTACGACCACGGGGCTCGTCACCGCAGGGCTCGTCACCTTCTCCTACTGGCAGGTGGCGTGGTCGCGCCAGGCGCGGTGGTACACGCTCTTCGAGGTCTTCTTTTGGCTTGCGGTGCTGTGCTTCTACCAGACGCTCTATACGAAGCGGTATCGACTGCTCTGGGGCGCAGGCAGCGTCGTCGCGACGCTCCTTGCCGTCTACACACACGCGCTGGGGTATCTGTTGCCGATCATCTTCATCGCGTGGCTCGTGGCGGACTGGCTCGGTACAAAAATGCGCTCATGGGGCGACCTCCTCGCGCTACTGACGCTACCTATCGCAACGGTCGCACTCCTTTGGGTGTTACTGCCAGGACTCTTCTTCGGCCTGCTCGGGATGATCCACCCGCACTACGTGCTCCCCTACTACAGCAGTTTTTATATCCGCACCTACTGGCCCTTCCTACTCCTCGCGATAGTCGCGACATTGCGCACCGCGAACACCAAAGGGGTCTATCTGCTCCTATGTATCATCTTTGCGTACTTGCTGCCGCTCGCCTTCCTCACTAACGTCGTGGAGTACCGATACCTCTTTCAGGTGACGCCCGCGCTCTACCTGCTCGCGGCCGTGGGTGCGCTCGAGGTTGTCGCACTCCTGCGCCATCGATATGAAAAGGTACTACTTGTCGTCGCGCTCCTGGGGCTCTTCTTTGGGCTGGGCTTTAGTGTGCTTGTCCCGCGCAACTTCTATCTACTGGAGGCCGACGACCCCGCCACGATGCCCGGCCGCCCTTACTACGCCTATACACCCCAGCCCAACTGGAGCGGCGCCTACGCCTATATCAAAACCCACCAACAAGACGGCGACATCACCATCTCCACACAGCCGCAGTTCAACAACATCTTCCTCGGGCAACCAGGCTACTGGCTCGCCTACGACTACCTTGGCTTCGACACCAAGCGCCAAGAGGTCGCGGGCGAGCGCGAGTTCTACGTCGGTGCCGACACGCTGCGCGACCTCGCCGACCTCCAAGCTATCACCGCGACCCACCACGGCTACCTTGTCCTCGACACGATGGCCGAAAGCGGCCGCCTCCCCGACGACACCCTCGCCTACATCCACTCGCTCCCACTCGCCTACGACGACCAAGTCAACGACTACTCCCACATCTGGGTCTACCGCTTCTAGTAGTACAAGGTTTATCCTTGTACGGATTCTATATAAAATCTTCTGAGAAAAGTCCTGTCTCGTCTAAAATACTTTTAAAACTTTGGGATCCTCGATCCTCTCCTTTTCGGCGAGGCGATCCTCAACATGTAGCCGTATAGCGTCTTGAATGTTGGCGAGCGCCTCTTCGTACGTATCGCCCTGGCTATAACAACCCTGGAGGGCTGGGCAGGACACGAAGTAGCCATGCTCGTCTTTTTCGAGCACGATAGGAAAACGATATGAGTGCGCAGTTTTCATGCCAGTAGTATAGCATATTGTCAAAATTTTCCACACGAACCCGTCCCTACAAGGACAACCCTTGTACCAAAGAAAAAAGCCGGGACAAAAGTCGTCCCGGCCTTAGGGTAGTTGGTCGCACTAGGTGTTGGGTTGGTCGCTTGTTAGGACCACTAGAGCGCCTCTTTGACCAGGAGTCTCCACTCATGATACGTGTCGGCACTCAGCCCAAGCCTTTGTTCGAAGGCTTGTACCTGGTCATACGACAACACGCCAGTATGGTGACGCTGCATCAGCCGCCCATACAGGATAAGCAGCAGCGTTTCGCCATCCAGTCCAAGCTCGCGACACCTCTGGAGCACGACCGCCAGATTGTTGCTCCCGATCTCTCGGGCGATACCCTCGGCCTCCTGCGGTACTGGTACCATGAACACACACCTTTCTTGAAACTAGTAACACTATACCACGTATTTTATATATAGCAACAACCCTCCTAGAGACGCCGTTTGTACACCTTATCGCGACGATCGATGTAGTGAACTGTTATGCAACTGTCTCTTGTGCTAAAACTATAGACCACTCGCCAACTGCTAAAACGCACCTTATAAAAACCCTTCCAGTCTGCATGCAGAGGAGACGGCTGTGTCGAAGTAAAGTTTTCTGCGAACCACTCGAGCCGCTCTATGATGTGACGACGCACAGGACGGTCGAGATTCGCAAGATCCTGTTGGGCTTTGTACGTTAACTCCACTCGCCACATACGCCTCGTCGTTCAGTGTTAATAGAGTTTCTTCTTAACGTCAGCAAGAGATACCCTCGCCTGCTTCGTCTGCGCGCCAGCAAGCCTTCGCTTCGTCTCTTCGGACAAGTCTAAACCTCGGTCAGGGTCGTTCAGCGCCTCATACACCGCCTCGACGATAAAAGCCTTGACGCTGGGACTCAAAGCCTTTTGTCTTTTGGTAACCGTAGCCATGCAACAAGTGTAGCACATTGGCAAAAAACTATGCAAACCCCTTTACTTATTGAATATAATGATGTAGTATGGTCGCATACCTATGACAAACCCCGAACACCCGTCACTCTCTGCCGTCGTGCCGATATACAACGAAGCCGGTAATATCCCCCGGCTTAATACCGAACTCCAAGAGGTGCTCGCCTCGCTGGGTCAGCCCTTCGAGGTCATTTACATCAACGACGGCTCCACCGACGGCTCGCTCCAAGAGCTCAAGGCGCTCACCAACGTCACGATCATCAACCTCAGTCGCAACTATGGCCAAGCGGTCGCGCTAGACGCGGGCTTTAAGGCGGCCACGGGCGCAGTCGTCATATCGCTAGACGGCGACGGCCAAAACGACCCCCACGACATCCCCCGCCTGCTTGCCAAGATGCGTACAGAAAACCTCGACGTCGTCGCCGGCTGGCGCAAGTCCCGCAGCGACAACGCCCAAGTGCGCATCCTCACCCGCATCGGCCGCATGCTGCGCCGCCTACTCATCAGCGACATCGTCCACGACACCGGCTGCACCCTACGCGTCTACACCCGCGCCGCCGTCCAGAGCCTCGACATCGGCGGCGAGATGCACCGCTACATCCTCGCGCTCCTAAAGTGGAAAGGCTTCACTATCGGCGAGCTGGTCGTCACCGACCGCGCGCGCGTCCACGGGGTGAGCAAATACGGCCCCTCTAAGGCGCTGCGCGGCCTTATCGACCTCGTCTATATCTGGTTCATCCACAAGTACTCCCAGCGCCCGCTCCACCTCTATGGCTACCTCAGCTTCGTCGCCTACGCCATGAGCGCCGTCTCCTTCGCGTGGACCTTCTATGGCAAACTATTCCTCGGCCTCTCGCTCAACCGCAATGGATGGTTCTTCCTCAGCTTCTTCTTCCTCCTCGCGGGCATACTCCTCTTTAGCTTCGGGATCATCATCGACCTCCTGATCCGCATCCAACTCGCCACCTCCCCCAACGAACGCCGCTACTACGTCCGGGAGGTCATAAAGCGATGATCTGTCGTCCTAGCACAATCTTGTGCGACTACTTATATACTGATATGGTTAAAAAAAGTAGAAAATGCAATAAATAATGCAAAAACTTCTTTTTTAATAAATATGCTTATTTTCCAACGTAAAATAGAGGAGCAAATCTCAAAAAATATAGGTTCTGGTAAAATACTGCTCATTTTTGGCCCTCGCCAAGCAGGCAAGACCACTCTCGCAAAAAAGCTGCTCGCAAAGCACGGCAACCCCGCTGCCTACTTTAACTGTGAGGAGATGTCGGTACGAGAGCATCTTGTCGTCGGCGTATCAAAGAAGCTGCGAGAACTCGTCGGCGACCATAAGCTGGTCGTCCTCGACGAGGCCCAAACGGTCGAAAACATAGGGGCCATCCTCAAGCTTTTTGTCGACACTTACCCAGGCATCCAGATCATAGCGACGGGCTCCTCGTCCTTTGACCTTGCCAACAAGATAAACGAGCCGCTCACGGGTCGAGCGTTTGCCTTTACACTACTCCCCCTTTCGCTCGAAGAGATACGTTCTGCCCAAACAGTGGACCGTAACATGCTGCACACGCTCATGCGCTTTGGGTCATACCCCGGGGTCGTCGCCGAGTCCGACGTATCACAAAAGGAGCAGATACTCAAAAACATCACCACAAGCTATCTGTACAAGGACATATTCACATTCGAGAAGATAAAAAGCCCGCTCCACTTTGAGACTCTGCTCAAGTTGCTGGCGCACCAAGTCGGCTCGGTAGTATCTACGAACGAGCTAGCTCAAAGTCTCTCGATCAGCCGCCCCACGGTCGAAAAATATATTCGCCTCCTCGAACAGGCGTACGTGATCCGTCGTGTCCACTCCTTTTCACGCAATAAACGAAACGAACTACGTCGATCCTTTAAAGTATTCTTCCTGGACTGTGGAGTTCGCAATGCTATCATCAACGACCTCAGCCAAGTCGATACGCGCACAGACAAGGGGTTCGTGTTCGAGCAGTTCGTCTTTACCGAACTACTCAAGACAGCGAACCTAGAGACATTCGGCCCAAACATACAGTTTTGGCGCACATGGAAGGGACTTGAGATCGACTTCATACTCGACCGGGCACGCGACCTGCGTGCATACGAGTGCAAGTTGGGTAACGAAGAGGTCTCCTTCAAACAATTCAAGAAGTTGTATCCCGATGCCCAGACAGAGGTCGTCCGCCCAGAGACATTACTCACCACCACTCAACCACAATGAAACGCCTCCTCGTCCTCAACTACGAATTCCCACCGCTCGGCGGCGGTGCGAGCCCGGTTAGCTACGAGTTGGCCAAGCGGCTCTCCGAGACGGGCGACTACGACATCGACGTCGTGACGATGCACTACAAAGGGCTCCCAAGGTATGAGGAAATAAACTCCAACCTGCGCGTCCACCGTGTCCGCTCCTGGCGCAGCAAGAAGGAGCTCTCCCACCCGTGGGAGCAACTCACCTACCTCGTCTCGGGCTACCGCAAGTGCCGCCAACTACTCACAAAGGAGAAATTCGACCTCTGCCACACCCACTTTATCATCCCCACCGGCATCCTCGCCCGCCGACTCAAAAAAGAGTTCGGCCTCCACTACATCATCACCAGCCATGGCAGCGATGTGCTCGGCTACAACAAGCGCTTTAAGTACCTCTACCCGCTCCTCGTCGGCCATTGGAAGGCGGTACTCAATGATGCGCGCACCATCATCTCCCCCTCCAACTTTCTTAAAACGGAGATACTCAAGGTATACCCAACCTTTGACGAGCAAAAGATCATCGTCATCCCCAACGGCATAGACACCACCAAGTTCACCCCACAACCAAAGAAGAACTATATCTTCTCCTCTGGTCGGCTGATGCCGATGAAAGGATTCCAATACCTCATCCAAGCTGTCTCGGCCGAAGACCTCGGCTGGGAGGTCCACATAGCCGGTGACGGCCCCATGCGCCACGAGCTCGAGGAGATGGCCAAGCAGTCGAAGACCAAGATCATCTTCCACGGCTGGCTCGACAACAACGACACAGAATACAAAGACCTACTCGAACAGGCAGCCATCTATGTGTTAGCATCCGAGAGAGAGAACGCAAGTATCGCGCTCTTAGAGGCAATGTGCGCGGAGTGTGCAGTCGTTACGACCAACGTCTCCGGTTGTCCCGAAACCGTCGGGGAGGCAGGCCTATTAGTTCATCCCGCCGATTGCAAAAGCCTACAAGCAGCCCTCGACTCGCTCGTGAAAGATCTCGAAAGAGTAGGTACACTACAAGAGGCGGCCGCAGCACGGGTCCGGTCGGTGTATGGGTGGGATGAAGTTTTAAAAAAGTATAGACATTTTGTATGAAGAAGATAGCCATAATCACGCTCGACACCGAGCCGGACTGCGACACCAAGTGGGTTCGCTCCAACCCGCTCACGTTTAACTCGGTCACGGTGGGTGTCCAGTCGCTCCTGCAACCATTGTTCGACATCTATGGCGTGCGGCCGGTCTACTTCGTCTCCCCCGAAGTCACCGAACACCCCGAGTCAGTCGCCGTGTTAAAGCAGATCAGCGACGACGGTCGTTGCGAGATAGGCAACCACCTCCATGGCGAATATGTAGAGCCGGAAAAGGAGTTCGATGTATACGATGGCTCGGACAGCAACGCCTACGCCTGCTTCGACTACAGCGACGAGGTCGAGTTCGAAAAGATCAAGAACTATGACGCTCGGCTCACGCACATATTCGGCAAGAAGCCCACAAGCTTTCGCGCCGCGCGCTATGGTGCAGACAGCAGCACGATCCGCTCGCTCATGAAGCTTGGCTACACGGTCGACAGCAGCGTCACCCCGAACATAGACTGGTCCTACCAGCGTGGCCCTAACTTTAAAGGATACCTCGACCAACCATATTGGGTCGACCATACCGACTTTTCAAAAGAGGACGAGAACTCGAGTTTCTTGGAGGTGCCGATAACGATCGGGCAAAAGAGACTTCCCTTTCTCCCCGACAAATGGCTCTTTTATCGCTGGCTGCGCCCGACACACATGACCGTCTGGGAGCAAAAGAGGTTGATCAACGACTTCATGCGAAAGAACAAGGACAAAGACCATGTCGTCCTTTGTCTCATGTTCCACAGCATGGAGGTGATACCAGGGGCGACACCGTTCGTACGCTCATGGTTCGAAAGCCGTCTCTTCATGAGGCGGCTAGAAAAAACGATCCAATATCTTCAAAAGCAAGGATTTGAGTTCCATACGCTAGCTGAGTCCCAACACAAAAAAGTATGAAGGTATTACATATCATAGACTCCCTCGGACTCGGTGGGGCACAAACAGTGGTTAAAGGAATATTTGAAGCTCAAAAAGAAAATGAGGATATTTTTCTTTTTGCTTTGCGTAAAAGAGACATAACGACTGAAATTAAACATAAAAATGTTTGTATTTTTGATTCCCGGTCCAGATATTCTTTTGCCCCTATTTTTGCATTGCGCAAGTTAATACAAAAAGAGAAAATTGATATCATCCAGTGCCACCTTTATAGATCTAATGTTTTTGGAATCATTTTAAAAACTATTTGGTTTCCACACGTAAAACTTATTGTACATGAACACGGCGGAATATTTGAAGACGGCATGTTGTACCGACTAATTCTTAATTTAAACCAGAAGAAAGTTGATTGTTTTATAGCAATTTCCAAGTCAGTACAAAAAGCACTGATGCGATATGCCCATGTGAACGAGTCTAAGATAACGTTGTTATACAACTTTGTAGATCTCAATACGTTTAGTAGTAAAAATGTTTCTTGGCATATAGGCGTCGAGAGAACAAAGCTAGGAATTTCTTCAGAAAACTTTATTGTTGGTTTTGCGGGTAGGTTGGTTGAACGAAAAGGATGGAGGGAGTTTGTCGAAGCAGCAAGATTGCTTTCTCAAAGGAACGAGAACATATCGTTTTTGATTGCAGGAGAGGGTGAACAAAAGAAAGAGCTGTTGGCGCTCATTACTAAATACGCACTTGAAAACAAGGTGATATATCTCGGCCATGTTTCAAACATGGTTTGGTTTTATTCTTTATTAGACTGCTTTGTTGTTCCATCTCACTGGGAACCTATGGGATTAACTGGAATAGAGGCTCAGGCTATGGAAGTGCCTATAATTGCATCCAATGTAGATGGATTAAACGAGATTGTAAAGAATAATGAGAATGGAATACTTTTTGATTCTACAAACTTCCTAGATCTTTCATTAAAGATTAAAAAACTGTCTACTGACTCCCTACTACGGAAACGTCTTTCCTTAAATGCTTTTGGGGGTGTTGGCTTACGTTCGCTTAACAAATATATCAAAGATTTAAAATATTTATATGAACAGCAATAATTTAATATCCATAATCGTACCAACACACAATCGGGCATGGTGTATTGAGCGTGCGATAAAATCAATCTTAGATCAAAGTAGTAAAAACTGGGAGTTGATTATTGTTGACGACGGGTCGACAGACAATACCCAAGAAGTTGTAAATACATATCTCAGTGATTCTCGCATCTCGTATTTTCACAAAGAGAATGGTGGTGTTGGTTCTGCTCGGAATTTTGGAGTCTCAAAAGCCAAAGCCAAATATGTAACTTTTCTTGATAGTGATGATGAGTTGATGAATAATGCTATATTCCAAATGGAAAAGGACATTCCTTTGTTAAGTAAAAAAAATGTCAGTATACTTTTGTACTTTGCCAAAAAGACCACTGATGCTAGATATATCGACTTGAGATTTAATGACTTACAAGTAATAACATATGAGGATGCTATTAAAGGGCTGTGGCCTAAGATTGAAACTCTACAGCTAATGCCAAAAGAAATATTTAATTTTGTTACTTTCCCAGAACTAGGTAACGGACTTGAACTGATCTTATGGTTTAATATTTTAAAAAAACACGGTAACGCGTTGGTCCGTACACGCTACCTACGAATTTATCACACAAAGCATGACACGAGGCTCACTGGAAGTAAATCTATAATCTCACGTTCAAAGACCATGCCTCTTTTGTATGAAGTTTACTTTGATGAATTTGAAAAAGACTATATAAGGTTGAATAAATCAAGACTAGCATATTACTATACAGAGAAGGGAGTTTTTGAATTAATTGACGGTAAAAAAAAGATAGGAAGAGGGTCGCTTCTCAAGGCCTGTGGGTTTAACAAATCTAAACTTTTAGTTATAATGACAATTTATATCGCCTCCTTTTTACCGGCTAGCTTATTCTGCAGGCTGACCATATGGGCACACTCTTTCAAAAAAATTATAAAATGATCACAAAAATATTTGCCCTAATAAGTTCCAATAAAGGCAGGAGGGAGACTTTTTGGGCTTTGCTCGCCAAGCTGATTTCAGCGTTTTCTGGCATTATAATTTTGTTTTATGTACCGAAGTTTTGGGGAATAGATACTTATGGCAACCTAGCCCTTATTCTCGCATATATTTCTATTGTGGAGATTTTCTTTGGCAATTCCATCAATCCAGCTATAAAAAAAGAGGTTACTCGACATGGGTTTGAGAGCGAGGGTCGTCTAGCTTTTACAACAGGTCTTGGCACTAAAGTTGTGTGGTTCGCGCTGGCCCTCATAATCCTTCGTTGCTTACTTTTTTTGATCCCGATAAAAATACTTAATGATAACTTTTTCTTTTTTGTTTTGCTCATGTTTCTGATGAATTTCTGGGGTCTAGTTGTAAATTGCTTTGAAGCCGCCCATAAATTATTTTATGAGTTTGTTATATATTTATTAGAGTACGGCACCACAATCCTACTGTTATTTTATTTTGTTTTAATTAACTACAAAACTCTACACTCCCTGCTGATTATCTTTATTGCAGGATACGCCCTCGCCTTATTATATGGAGCGATAATTTTAAAAAACAAATTACACTTGAACTTAAAAGACTTTTTTGCCAAGACAGACTACGATCTTTTAAAGATTATTCTTAACAGAACATTTTATTTAAGTTTATCCTCTGCATCTTTTGTATTGTTAACAAGAATTGATACGATTCTACTATCACACTTCGGATCCGCTACGGACGTTGGTATGTATAATATTGCAGCAGAGTTGTCTAAAAATGCCACAATAGTCAGTATCCCGATTATTTTAGGTTCTGTACCTCTTTTTATACAACCCAACCAAATAAAGCTTTTTATTAGTACCGCTACAAAACTAATATTCGTCAACACGCTTATCTTTTTTGGCTTTTTAATATTTTCTAAAACCTTTGTGCTGATGGTCTATGGAAACAGATTCACCGAGGTTATAATGCTATTGTACATATTGGGCACCTACCCTCTTTTTTTGTCCTTGCAAAACCTAAGTTCAGAAATATTAATACTTAACGAAAAGGCTAGTAGTCTTTTTTTGAATGCTGTAATAGCAATATTGATTAATATTACATTAAGTCTTTGTTTGGTTCACGATTTCAGTGTATATGGAATTGCGTTTGCTACAATAATTGCCTACGCTGTTTGGTTTTGCTTAAATTTAAGGGTTTTGTTAAAAATTTTGTAATCAATCTACTATTTAGAAATTTTTGCCAATGTTAATACGTTGCGCAAATATGAAGGTGCGGGCTGATCATTGTAGGAATTGTTAACTATGTCATATTCTTTAACTATATGTATATGGCTAAAAACATAGTCATACAATTCAATGTTTCTTTCTCGTGCGCGTTTATCGTAAGCGTTATGGGTAAACAGTAGGTATACCTCCTTATTTGGAGAGTTTTCTATGATTGCGTTAATTTGTGCTTCATTCATCACCAAAGGGCTTCCAGAATACAGACTGTATAATTGGTTGACACTAATGATGTCGCGCGTCTCAATATTTTCAAATATAAACTCTTTAAACCGTTTTTTTTCTGTAGTTGAAAACTGGGTGGTGGCATATGGGTCATCTTTACTGTATACGTCCTGATTAAGATTTACATCGACCATCTCAGCATCATTTATCCAACGAAAAATGGTGTATATGTTGTAATCTCGTGAAAGAATTTGACCAACTAGGGGTTGATCCGTAAGGATGGTTGCTCCTTTTGGGGCCAGCCTCGCCATATTCTCAAAAGGTTGACCGTTCATTTCCCATGATACTGTTTGGTTAAAAACACCAAACATGTTGTAACAAGAAGTGCCCACTATAACTATTATTACAAGAAATAGTGCAGGCACAATCGCTTTGATTTTATAAGACAAAATAACTGAAAGCCAAAAAGAAAAACATATTATTAGCGGTATTATTAAATCCGAAAGATAAATAAAAAACTTGGTTTGATCAGGGATAACTACGGCGTGGACTCCATATACATATACACAAAATAAACTAAAAAAAAAGACTGCCCTGTTTGCGTTAGAGTTTCTGTTGGTTACAAATAATGAAAATCCCAAAGTAAAGACAATAACAAATATACCAATTGAAGAATAGTATGAAAAAAGTGAACTAAAGTCTGTAATAAATTTAAAGTCAGGTCTTATATTAATTATTTTATATATAAAGTAACCATATGAAGGATTAATAACAAAAATATAACAACACAATAAAAAACAAAAAGCAGTAAAAATGCCTAGAATAATGAGTTTTTGTCTATAATTAACTCTAGAAAATATAATTGTGGCAGTGACAAACAGCAGAGGAAGTAAGTGGTACGTTGCCGTAATATGACCCTCAAAGAAAGTCAGTGTCATAAGTAGAATACCCAATAGAACGCTTTTATATGGAAGGTTTCCTTTTTGCGCTTCTAGTATTGCCTTGATTAGCCAATATAAAGCAAAAAAAGAGAACACAATCGAAAAGGTATAACTACGCCCAGCTAAAAGTGTTGCATTAAGATACCAACAGAGGTTTATTAAGATAAAGGCAATTATCGCAATTTTTTTTGAAAAGAGGTTTCGAATACAAACATAGATAAATGGAGACACAAACATAAAAAACAAAACATTAAAAAGTCGCAATGAGAACAAGGGGTTGTTGCTTAATAACAAAACTAGCGAGGTAAAAAAATTATAAATCGGTGTCCTTGAGTAAGTAGCACCTGTTATAGATGTCCCTAAATCATGGTACTCCAAGAACCCCAAATTAAGGGCATAAGTATAACCCTCGTCATTATCGATTGCCGCGTGTGGGATAAAATATATTCTTACTGCTGTTGACACTAAAATTGTGATAAAAATGAGTAGTATATATAGCAGCCCTTCTTTGTATATTGACCTACACATTTTTCCTAAAATTGGAACATTTTGTAGACGTCGATGATTAGACTCAAATGTTTTGGCCCTTGCTATTTCGAGCCCTTTCTCGTGCTCTCTGTCTATCTGCACAGAGTCTGCCTTTTGCCGATTTGTAGCAAAAATAAAAATTCCAAGAGCAATATTAATACACAGCGAAAGCTCAAGCAAATTTGTAAATTCTTCCGAAGTGTAGTCAACAAGGGATAATGGCAAAAGGGTTATTTCTAGAGTCAGAATAAATATATATAATAAATATTTTGGAGCCAGTCTGCGAACAAAACTATGTTTGGGAATTAAAAAATAATGATTTAGAAGAGCGAAATAAGCAAATATTAAACTCAAGGGAATAAGGGTGTCTTCAGAGGCAAATGAAACATAAGACTTGGTAACATACAGATAAAAAAATGCGAAAGAAAAAAGACTGCAAAATTTTGTAACAAATTTAGTGTGGATTACAAAAAGAGAGTCTGAAAATCGCTTACTGCTTGACATGTATTTTAACCATACGAAAAGTGCTAGTAGCAACACTTGCTACATAGATTTCAAGTGAGGCACCCACCATGTTAGTCTCTATGCTTCCTTGGCCCTGATTTAGTGCAGTCTTTGCTAGGGCTAGTTTATATATGCAACCCTTAAAAAAGGGGTTCCGCGAGTAGTCATGAGATGTCCAACCTAGACTTAGGTTTTCATTTGAATATTCTGGCCAGATTGTCTGATTACCAAAATATGTTCTTCCGGCATGATAACTATCAACATACAAATCAATATAACCATCTGTTCCTGGATTATATGTTGCGATCAACGAATGGTTTACTTTAAAAAACAGAGAGTTTGAAATGGGATATGTAATTGAATAAAAACCTCCTGAGCCGCTGTTCATTCTTCCGACAGTAAACACAACGTTGTTGCTATTTTGCCAAATAGTCCAATTAAAATGACCGACAATTTCTTGATTATCATTTACAGAGTCTTCTGGTTCCCATTCTGTATATATTGTTAAAGGGCCTGATTCGAACTCATCTGCAGAATTAGGTAGTTCTAACTTACTTTTGCCATCAAAAAACTCACAATTATCCTTATGAAACGCAGCACCAACAAGGTTCTTTTGTGAACTTGTAGAAAAGTCCCACAAGTAATTCCATTGAACGGAATTCAAATTAAAATCGATGGAGGGTGGTAAAATTGAAACACCGGGACTACCGTCAATACTCACAGAAACTCGTGCATTTCTCAATGAAACCCCAGGGGTTAAAACCAATTTAGCCATACCATTGAGTGTGCGGTAGGTGGTGCCGTCGGGGGCGATCATTGGTTCGGAGAGACCTGGAGACGAATCAAGGTGGAATTCGCCGGAGGTGTCGCCGGGGGAGCCTACTTGGATGGTGAAGGTCTTGTCGTAGCCAAAGGGGAGGAAGTTCCAGTACAGCACATACAGGAGGAACCCCAGCGGGATAGCATACGCCGCGAACGTCAGCCAAAACTCCACCCTCCGCACCCCCCGTACAAGGTTTATCCTTGTACTGGAGACGAGCCTCTTGGGCCAGCTTTTCATCTCTTCTTTGACCTCCTCGCCATACAACCGCCGCCGCTCGGCCACGTATCTGAACAGTCGTCGCATACGAAAATATAATACATCATCTTTCCCCCAAAGTAAATTCCCCCACCCCCACCTTATCCCCACCCACCCCTCTCGTCTCCCAATCCCCCAACCCCACTCCGGTCCCCACTCACCCTCCCACATGTTCATTCCAATATTCTCAAGAATGTTGGAATGAACTATACAAGACGAACTCCCCCGTACCAGGTCCGCATATTGAGCATCAATCGCTTTTAGCGACGACTCGAAAGCATGGCGAAACGAGGCTTAGAGGTTCTCTGGGGCAAGACCTGTGTGCTTCGCTATGCGCGAGAGCATGCGTGGCCCGATCTCCTCTTTATCATGAAAAGCAAACGTAATGTCTGACCAGCCGTCCTTGCCTAAAATGCGGTGCGAACCTCGTTGGCGTTTGAGCGTCCAACCTTGGCGCATGAGTGCCGACAGCACACGAGAGGCTTTAACGGTTCGCCACTCCATACCCAAACAGACGAGCAACCGAGGCCGGGGTCGAACCACCCTCAACGGTGTCCGCTAACGTGCGCAGTGCTATCGCATAGACCCGCTTGAGCGCTTCGGGCTTGGTGTCGCCATAGGCCATCACGCCGGGGAGCTTGGGGACTTCGGCTATCCAGCGACCATCGTCTTCGCGGTCGAATTCGACACGAAAGGTCGGGGCTGTTTTGGTGGGGGTGGCTTGACGCTTTAGCATACAGGCAGTATAGCACAACCGCAAAAGTGCGTGCAATCGGGTGGGCGGCTACGCATCATCCTTGCACTCTCTTTTTCCTTACGTGAGTGGATTTTTTGATACGATCTGGTATCCTCTCGGCCATGGGCACCAGAGCGGTCGGTAACCGACACACCCAGCAGAGCCATTCCAACATTCTCAAGAATGTTGGAATGAGTGCGACCGGCGACTCGCGCAGCAAGAGCGTGCGCGAACTTGAGCGTTGCTGCAAAGGTGTCGCCAACCACTGGCGCATAGCTATCCTGTTCCTCATCGCAAAGGAGGACGGTATCACGCTCGACCAGATAGCACGGTCGCTGGCAGGCAACTTCAAGACAATCTCCGAGCACACCAGACGGCTCACGCACGCTGGCTTGGTCGAGAAGACATATGTCGGCAAGTCGGTCGCGCACAAACTCACCCCCACCGGCCGACGCCTATATACCCTCCTGTCCTCATTCCAACATTCTTGAGAATGTACGAATAAGGAGCGCGTCGAGACAGGACTCTGTGCGAGTGGTGGCAATACGAAAATGCCCACCACGCTATGAGACGTGGTGGGCGAAAAAGGACCTTAGGCGAGTACGAGCCGACGCTCGTTGACGAGCTGGGCGACGGTATCGTCCGGCACATCACCAAACGACCGATAGAACATGCCGGTCGGTGGTGCCTGGAGTGTCGAGCGCCGCCAGTAGATGACCTGGTCGGCATCAACGTCACTGGCGCGAAACGCGCTTGGTATGACCGGTGTGGCGAACACGATCGACTCGACACCGAAGTACTGGCGCAGCATCGTCACTGCAACACGAGCGGTCTTGCCACTGACCACCCCATCATCGCAGAGGATGACATGTGCACCAGGCACGAATTAGTCGCCGTTGAAGCGCTGCTGACGCTCGCGTACTGACGCAAGCAGCTCCTGGTAGTTGGTGACGGGGAGCAGCGCGACATCCTCGGCGTAGAGAGACTCGGCTTCATGCTGGAAGAGCTGGCCAGTGCCGAAGGGGGTGACGAAGAGTTGCCCCTCCTCACAGGTCATATCGTCGATGAGCAGTGCGCTGAGCGGGAGGTTGAGCGCCTGCGCGACCGCAAAGCCGATCGGCACCCCACCGCGCGCCAGACCCACCACGTGGTAGTTTTTGGCCGAGGCGAGCTGCTCTGCCACACGTGCGGCAAGTCGCTTGCCTGCGTCGGTTCGATCGTCAAAGAACATGCACGTCTCCTCCTACAAAAATGGGCGGCCCGGTATCGGGCCGCCCTCCTCCATTCGGCGACGCTACGTCCAGCGACTAGCAGGACGAAATATGGGCACTCGTCGCCTGCTCCGACAGATCGTCCAGGTCGAACTCCATATACATGGCAAGCCCCTGGGCGCCCTCGGCGATCACCACGTTGGCCACATGCGTAGCCAACAGCTGGATGCCGGGGCGCGGATGCACCGGCACCGGGGTGCCGGCGAGCAGGGCCTGCACGATGGCGTGCGAGTGGCCGAGCACCTGCTCCTGGACGGCATACTTGTCGAAGCCGTTCCTGCGAAGGTCGGCTTCCATTCCACACTTGTGGATGCCGTAGTCGGGATCGATGCTCTGGTTGGCGGGCGTTTCGACTTTGACATTACCGGCGACTGCAACGTGAGCCATGTTTTTAGCCTTTCTATATTGTGGACTCTGAAATGAGCACCGATAGTACCCTATCATTAATTGGTTTTTGTGTCAAGCATGTGTCCTAGTATATTAAAACCCCGCCCAGGATGCTGGGCGGGGTTGAGTGTGTGGGCTAGGTCGTCTCGCTGGCAGCTTCTTGATTTGCCTCCAGCTCGACGATGCGCCGGCGCAGTGCCTTGGCGCGAGCCAGCACCGGCGCGTCGCCAACTTGCGCGGCCGGGTTGGCGATGATGCTCTCGCGATGCAGGTTGCGTGTCGTCTCGTTGAAGGCTGCGGTAGCCTCCGCAAGGGTCATTTGGTCGACCGCTTTGGCGGGCTCCAGCTTGTCCTGCCGCCGTGGTGTGCTCGTCCAAACCATAGCTTCCTCCAAAACAACACAAAGAACGATACTGTTCCCCACTGACTATACCGGTGCCGCGGTATCTGACAAGACCTACGCACCGGATGTATTCTTGTATTAAAAATGCCTGCTTCAAGGTACTGAAGCAGGCATAGAACGCGAGCATTATCGCGCTTTCGGGTGGCCTTTTTTGAGCGCATCGATCGAAGCGGTGATCGCTGCCTGTATCTCGTTGAGGTCGCCGATCATGCTTTCGACATCGGCAGGCGACCACCCGCTGATGGTCGCGGGCGGCATCGCGGCGAGCTGTGTACGCACCAAACCGACGCTTCGTCCGAGCTTTTCGACCCTTCGCACGATATCGCGTCGATGGTCGGACGGCTTCGATGCGCGAGACGAGATCTGTTGCCCTGTGCGCACGGCGTGCGTCTGGACGACGGTGCGCAGGCTCCCGAGCGGTATCTCTCTCGAGATGACCTTCGTTGCGTACGAAAGCTGGTGCCCTTGTTCGAGCTTCGAGATCGCAATGGCGGCACTCCTTGAGAGCTGTTTATCTTGCGGGAGTTCCGGGTCGAGCAGCGCCAGCACCTCTGGCACCAGGTGCCGCAGGTTGTAGAGCTGGTAGACGTAAGCGACCGAGAAGCCGGTGACCTCGCTGATGGTTTCGGCCGAGAGCTTGAGCTCCTCGAAGGACACCCGTACCGATTCCATCAACTCGAGCGTCGTGTGACCCTCGCGGTTGAAGTTCGCGATGATCGACACGAGGTACTGCGCCGCGACGTCGTCGATGTCGACGACCATGGCGCGATAGGTAGCTATCCTTGCCATCAGTATCGCGCGCCAGCGACGTTCGCCGTCGACCAGTTGGTAGTGCTGGACCTCGTCGCCGGGGAGCACGCGTACGTACCCCGGCATGATCTGGCCTGCGACGCCGATCGAGTCGGCGAGTTGGCGCAGTCGGTCCTGATTGAAGTGCTTCCTCGGCTGGTTCGGCATCGGCACGATACGCTCGACCGGGATCACCTCGAGTCGTGCGTTGCTGATAGCGACGCGCACCCGCTGCAGGATAGCCAGACCCTCTTCAGTAGTCTGCACCTCCTTGGTCGTGACCGTGCCCACGAGCATCGGGCTGGTGGGACGTTTGGTCGCCTCGCCATGGTCGATATGGAATTGGCACAGCCGCTCGCCGGGCCGCACGACCACGTCGGGCTTTCGACTTTCGCGTATGCAACCGGCGCACAGCCGCCACGGCGACCCGCACTGGTGGCGAACGCACGAGTTCGCGTTGTTTTTGCCGACCCACGAAAGGGTCTGGCACACGTCTTTGGTGACGTCGCCACCGGTCATCGGGCAAAGAAAGTGTTGCCTCGCAAGTCGAGTCTCTGGCACCACAAGCGCATCCACTGGTCGTCTCCTCGTACGGTTGATGGGAAGGCACGAACTATCCTCGGGCAGCATACACAAGATGGTTCCATGCATGCAAGGAGGTATAAAAAACCCGCATCGCCCCACTCAAGGGACGTTGCGGGCAGAAGTGATGGTTGCTATCGGTGAAAGGTGCAGTGCACCCCGGGTTCCATGTGCGCAGGATTGTTCTTGAACGTGTCCGGCGGAACATCCCGTATGATGGCTTGCACCACCTCGTGGGACGAAGCGATGATCAACACGCGCTTCGTACTGACCGGCGTATCATCGAGCGTACCGCCCAGATCGAGCATCTGTTGCGCCAACCGAATGAGCACTCTCCACGAGACCACTAACCCTTTCTTGAGAATGATCTCGCCGACCTGGACTATCTCCCAGCCTGCCACACCTTCAGCTATGAGGCGAAATAGCGGCGGCGCGATCGGCTCGATGGCTACGGTAGCAGCTCGCCTGTTCGCCTTGATATATTTTGCCGTGGTCCTCGGCACCTCGTGTATGAAACGGAGATGCCGATTGGCAGGTTCGGACCGCGTCTGCGTGTCCGTAACTAGGTCGACCTTGAGGCCCGCGTCCCGAGCTGCCGTACTGAAGAACATACGAAGATTCCGCAGATGCGTGAGGCCCTGTTTTCGATCCTTCTCCGGGCAAACGGCCTTCATTGCGAGGTCGATCCGTACCCGACCCGTGTCGTCACAGAGCGCGAATAGGCTCGCTATCTGCTTGCCCGGGACCCTGCCGAGAAACTCTTCTCGTGGGTCGGTCAGCTGCAGGACCAGTGGTTCGAGCACTGCTCGCGACGTCTGTTGCGTTGTCATAGCCCATCCTTTCGTACATGGTTACTCTGGAAAGACTATATAACCCGATGCAGTAAAGTCAATAATAAAAACGCCCACCAAGGAGAGACCTTGGTGGGCGAAGCGGGACTCGGTTATGACCGTCGAGTGTGCCGAGACCGGGCCAAGGCGGGACTCATGCGGTGTCCAAACTTCCATTCGACGATAAGATGACCGACCGTACGATCCCAGAACGCGACAGCGCAAAACAAAGACAACGCGAGAAAAAGAACGGTGATAGAGAGTGCAGCCGTGATCCAGAAGTATGCCCCTTCACCTCGACGACGTAGCCATGTTCCAACACGCGGCACCCATGCGAACATCGACATATTCCTTTCCTGTAGTATGGAGCACAAGACGGTGATGCCCTTCCACTATTGACTATGGTCGAGGAACGACGGGGAGTCAAGCGAGTGTGCACCGTCAGTTGACCTGTGCACCCCATACGCTTTACTGTGGTGATGCGCGTTCATTGCGCAGTTACAGAAGGATACCCCGATGAGTGACCACCGAGCACTCAAGGCGGCCAAAACATTTGGCCTGTCGCCGGGGCAAACACTGTCCCTACTGGATCACGTAGAGGACTTGAAGCGCGCCGCAGAGGGTCGCGACGAGTCCCCAAGCCAAGCTGGCTTGCTTGACCCACAGGTCGCCCAGGCGCTCGACGCATGGACGGACGCGTGGATAGCCGAAGAGTTCTCCCGCCTGCGATCACACTGACGCAGACAACCGCACCCGGAGTCGTCACCACGACTCCGGGTTTTATCGTCCATACAAAAAGGCCCGGTCACGATGACCGGGCCCACATGCTGCCGACTATGCGGCCCTGTTGCCAAAGATCTGCTTGAGAACCTCCTCGAGCATGGCGCCCGGGTCGTCTTCGTCGGTCGGTTCGACCGGCGAGCCGCCGCCGACGAGTTCGATGTTGCGGTTGATCATCTGCTGGATCTCCCTGACCATCTCGCCATACCGCTCGTTGTCCTCCTGGGTGTAGACCGCGACCCCGCCCGCACGCAACGTGACCTTCGGCTCACCCCAGGCGTCTGCTTCCTCGGTCAGGATGAATTTGAAAAACGCGAGACTGATCTCGAGCACCGCTTCCAGGCGCTTGATCTGGGCGAACAGTTTCGCCCGCTGATCCCATTCGGTCGAGCAGCTAAGGTCGAGCTTAAGGCCCGCCAGCTCCCTCATCAGCTGCAGGGGCCGTCTCGCGGCACCCAGCACCGAGCCGCTCACGCTGGCGACCTTGCGGTCGCTGGTCTGAACGCTGGAGTAGCGTGCCGGCCCTGTCGAGCGGATAGCGTCGTTGATGATCTGCCAGAAGGCTTGTACCGAAAGATCGTGAGCCGCTTCCGGCTCCTGACCCTGGGTACACACATCGCACAGGCACATTGCTTCAACTCCCAAGTGTTACAAGTGTTAAGTAGACACTGTACGGGCATTGCCCGCGTACAGCCGTCGGCAATATAACAGAAGCCTTTCGACTCGTCAATGGGTGTTCGGACTACTTCACGCTCACGCTTTTGATGACGATAGGTGTGAGTGGGCGGTCGCCGGAGTTGGTCGCGACCTTGTTGATGGCGAGCGCAACGTCGAGTCCCGAGACGACATGACCGAAGACGGTGTAGTTAGGGTCAAGGAAGTGGTTGTCCTTCGCATTGATGAAGAATTGGCTCCCGTTGGTGTTCGGTCCCGAGTTCGCCATAGCGACCGAGCCGACCACATTGCTGTTGGTGGCGCTGATCTCGTCGGGAATCTGGTAGCCGGGGCCGCCGGTCCCCCATCGTGCTTGCTGGGTGTCATCCTTCGTGAGCGGGTCGCCGCCCTGGTCCATGAAGTCCTTGATGACACGGTGGAACTTGGTCCCATCATAAAAGCCCGATGAAGCAAGCTTGATGAAGTTCGCAACCGTGTTGGGGGCTTGCTTCGGATAAAATTCGATAACGATATCGCCCATGGAGGTGTGCAGCGTGGCTTGTGTGATGTTTTGCATAGGTGGTGTGTTAGTGGTTGGTTGTGGTTGGTTGGTCGCTGCCGTTTGCGCAGGCGCGGTCGGGCTTGTTGCGGCCGCCTGGTCTGCCTGGGCCGGGTTTGTCTGTGCGGTGTTCGTGGGAATGTTCACCGGGGTCCCGACCGCCGCAGCGGCGTTCGTCTGTGCAGCGGACCTCTCGCCGTCACCCGGCCCGCTCCCTTGTAATAGATAGTACGCCCCTGCCCCAACAATAAAAAGCCCCATCACGCCAAGAATGATCTTTGTCATAGATACTGGTGAGTATACCAAAAACTACGCCTTTGGAATATCGCGCGCGCGCTTCTTCTGGGGAGTCTTCTTCCCGTTCGTACGCGAATGGATAGCCAGCACCGCGAAAAGCAGACTGATACACAACGGCCCCAGCACCAGCCCCAGCGGCCCAAAGAAGGAGAGTCCACCGAGGACCGACAAAAGGACGATGAGCGGATGCATCTGGAGTCCGCCACCCACGAGCCGTGGGCGGATGAAGTTGTCGATCGAACTCACGAACACGACACCCCACACAAGGAGTCCGAGCGCTTCGTTGGTCGAACCGGTAAAGAACAAGAACCCTGCCGCAGGCAGCACCACCAACAGTGTGCCGATACCTGGGATAAGCGAGGCGAGCGAGGCGAGCAGTGCCCACAGGATGCTGTTGGGCACGCCAAAGAGCGCGAACCCGAGCCACGCGACGACCCCCTGGATGAACGCGGTCAGCAAATTACCCCGGATAGTGGAGTTGACCGCACGCTCGAGACGCTGAAAGATCGCCTCGTCGTCTCGGTCGTCCAAGGGGCTGAGCTTGATTATCGCCTGTTTGAAGGCGGGGCCGTCCCGCAATAGATAGAATAGGGTGATCGCAAAAAGAAACAGGTTGACCAACACTAGCGCGACGCTCGAAAAGATGACCCCCAAGTTAGCGACGATCCACCCGAGCGCGGCCCGAGCGTACTGGTCGATGTAGGTGTAGAGATTCGTCGGGAATACGACCTGCGGGACATGTGCGTGCACCGACTGCTGTGCGTTCTGGAGCGCGACAAACAGGTACGCCTCGCCGGTCCCGTTCAGGAGCGACAGGTACAAGCGCTGTGCCTCGCCGGTGATAAGTACGCCAAGGAACCCCAGCGGCACCAGGATGCACACGATACTGATGATAAGTGTGAGGCCCGACGCGAGGCTCCGGTTCGGGGCAAAGGAGCTCACCCACCGCAGGAGCGGCTGCAGCACCACCGCGAACACTGCCGCGAGCACGAACGGGACAAGGAACGCGCTAAAGATGCAGTAGGCAAGCGCAAGCGAGCCGAGCAGCAGCACGAGCAAAAAGTACGATTGGAGCGTGCGATTTTTCATGAGCGAAGATCCCTTTCATTCTAGCACCTCGACACTGCCAGGCAGCGCGTATCAACACCCTACTGGAACTGGATGAACACCGGCTTGGGACTGAGCTTTAAAAGATCGGTCGGTGTGAGCATGCGGGTGGAGGGCGCACGTAGGTCGTTCACATAGAAGAGCTTGAACCCGGTGAACTGTACCGGTTGCGCCTCGATAAAGTTGGTGTAGGTGCCTATCTTCTTCGCGGGCGAACCCCAGCCGTCCATGTCCATCACGACCTGGACCTCGGGCAGAGGCTCGATCTGCTTGTACCCGACCACCATGCCCTGGGTGAAGCGGTGCACGATCAGGATCTTGGGCGGCAGGTTGTTGTCCTTGACGAGCTTTGCCAAAAAGCCAGCCGCGTAGTTCACGTCGGCGGCGTTCATGGTGCCTATCACCTCGCCGGGCTTGTTCTTGGACTTGATGGAAAACTCCGGATCGATCGCGAGATGTACGTTCGGCATCTTGAGGTACTTCTCCAGAGGGGGCAGTTCGCTTTGCAGGTTGCTCAGCCCCACCTGGACGTCGAGTATGACGATGCCATGCACCTCGTCGGCGAGCTCGAGCGCATAGTCGATCTGTGAGTCCGGCATGCGCAAACGATACTTGCCGTCCGCGCCAGGACTCCCCTGTGCCGTGACCGCAATGTAGTCGATAGCAGGGAGCGCGGGCGTCTCGGGGTCGGCAGCATTCCACTTCGCTACCTCGTCGGCGAGCTTAGAGAGCATGATGTCCTTTGGATACTTCCCAAGCACACCCATGCCCTTGGAGTAAAAGTTACCGTAATACGCGATGATGCGGTGGAACGGCAGTATCGCGCCGCCGTTGGGGTACACCGTCTTCACCGGCCATAGGAATTTCTTCACTTTCGATGTGGAGGTTGCGAGTGTGGACGTTGCGAGCGCGGCATGCGGCAAGGTAGTCGACCCATATCCCACCGGCATGGTCGTCGTACCGTTGTTCGCCATAAGCCACATGCGTCGGTCGTAGTCGGCTACGTCGAGCGGTGGGATGACCGGAGCGGTCGACACCGCTTGGGTCGTCGCGATGGTCGTCGTCGCCGAAAGAGCGACCGCTGCAGCCGAATCGTACTTGATAGTGAAAAGTTTCGTTGACCCAAGCACGTAGACGAGACCAACGGCAACGAACACCAATGCGGCTCCTTGCACTACCAAAGCTCCCTCGTTTCGTAGGAATTTATGCACCATATCTTAGTGTAACATATATAGAAAATGCCCCGCGAACGTTCGCGGAGCTTCTCGAAGCGACCAAAAGAAAAGGCGCACTCACCGTGGGGTGAGCGCGCCCTAGATCAGGCTGCCACTGCAGCCGCTTCCGATACCGGAGTTTCGGATGCCAGCGCAGCCTGCCGAGCTCGTTCGGCCCGCGCCTCGAGCTCGCGGATCCGTGCCTCCTCGCGCCGCTGGGCCTCAGCGGCCTTCAGTGAGGCAGCCAGACTTTGCTGGCCGAGTTGGATGATGGCGAGCGTCCCGCGTCTGCGGTCGGCGAGGGTCAGCTCACTGCGGTTGAACCCCTGGAGCTCGCGCTTGCGCGCGTTCCTTGCGGCTTGGCCGGGGGTTTGCCGAGTCCGGCGTTGCTGAGCCATGAAAGAACTCCTTACTTGTTGACAGTTTTTCTTACCACAATGGTGTGGTCGAGTCAAGAATCACGGCAAGAGATGCAGATAGTCGCTCGCAAGACAGAGACCGTACGTCGTCGCAAAGACAGCGGACAGCTTGTGCACCAAACGTGCCCAAAACCCGATCTGGTATGGGTGCGTCAGGTAAAAGTCACTTTCGCATACCCGAAATTCTTGCCACGCGCGCAGCAACTCTGCACCGACCAGTGCTGCCGTGCACCACCCCAGGGGAGCGATCCACCACACCGAGTAGGTGGGCCATCGTTCCAAGAACACAATGGTCCAAAAACCAAAGGCCAACAGGAGCATGTACACGCATAGCTGGCGGGATGCCTCCGTCAAGATCTCGCTCGACTCGAGCACGCGGCGATTTTTCAACCGGTGCTCCAGCACCGTCACATACGGTAGCGAGCCGGTTCGCGGCGCCTCCACAAGCACGACCCGGCGCACCATCAGGAACGCCATGACCAGGATCGCTATGGAGCTTGTGACCACCGGTAGTAGATAGGCGGCAATGAGCCCGTAGAGCGCACCCACCAAAACCACAAAGATAAGGTCGGTTGGGATCCAGTCCTCCGTCGGACGTCGTAACGTCATCGGTATTCTCCTGTAAGGTGCTTTTGCACCACCGTAGTACATATTGCTATATTTGCATATTATTGTCAATACTCGCGGTATGCTGTATACTCCACCACATGAAAAAGCGCATGCAAGTTCCCGCCCGCCCGCCCGCTCCACAGGAGCCGGGCGACTCCTACCCTATGCGTATCAACAAATACCTTGCGTTTAAAGGGTATTCGACCCGGCGTGGCGCGGACGAGATGGTGGCGAAGGGCCAAGTGATGCTGGGTGGCAAGAAGGCACAGTTGGGGGACAAAGTGTATGAGTCCGACACGGTCGTCGTATCGAAGAAGGCGCAGCAGCGGACCTACCGCTACTTCGCCTACAACAAGCCGGTCGGAGTCGTGACGCACTCTGCCCAACACTCGGACAAGGATATCAAAGAGGTATTGAAAGGGGTCCGCGAGCTCGAGGGCGTCTTCCCTATCGGCCGCCTCGACAAGGACTCCCATGGGCTCCTCATACTCACCGACGACGGCCGTATCACCGACCGACTCCTCAACCCCGACTCCGAGCACGATAAGGAATATGTCGTGCGCACGCGCGAAAAATTGCGCAATAGCTTCAAGACGAACATGGAGCGCGGCGTCGACATCGAAGGGTACGTGACAAAGGACTGCACGGTCACCATCCTCGGCGACTTCACCTTTAGTATCACGCTGAGCGAAGGCAAGCGTCACCAGATCCGCCGCATGGTCTCCGCGCTCCACAACACCGTCGATGAGTTGAAGCGTGTACGCATCCTCAACATCAAGCTTGGTAAACTCCGCTCAAGCGAATACCGCCCACTCGAAGGAGCCGAACTCGAAACCTTTTTGAAATTGATTGGGTTGGGGAAATAAATAGAAGCCGCCGGAGGAGCGCGGGGTGGTCCCAACGGCTCCTGCGGCGGCTTTTTAGAGTTCTGTCGCATCCAACTTGATGATACAGTCCAGAAGCGCTTGGTAGTAAGCGGGCTTCTCTGTCCACTGGAGTGGACCGCTGCGGCGAGCAATCTCAACAAGCTGCTCGTAAGTATATTCGCTGAGCCCCTGTTTTCGCAGTTGTATGTTCTCCTTGTGCCTGTCAGGGTTAAATCCCTGCAAGCCATTAAGATGCATTTGCATCTCTATCAGCAACGCCAACGCATCATCTGCGGCGTTCGTATAGCCTTCCTGACCGAATCGGAACGTCATGGGCGCTCGCACGTCAGCTACCACCGGTAGCGGCTCCACGGCTGCTGCACGCGCTTGGCTCATAACCGGACCTTTTCTCGGCCTAAACGGTATGATCTCAGCCATCAGTACCTCCAAACTATAGATAAAGACCTTTGTTATATAAAATCATAGTATGTATAGTCTGTCAAGCATTTCTCTGGTCGTATAGCTATAGAAAACCCCGCGGCACGAGTGCCGCGGGGCGCGAAGGCGTGGGCCTTCAGTGGATGAGGCCGAAGTTGACCCCGGCGAGGCTTGCCAGGTACACAAGGACCGCCACGCTGGTGACCCAAGGAAGGTTGCGCTGGTAGCGCGACACGACCGCGGTCTTGAAGTGCAGCGTTTTCGACGCAAACATCTGGAGTGTCCAACTCAGTGTCTGCACCAGCTGCTGCACGAGCATGAGGACCGCCACAGCACCGAACACGTTCACCGGGAACATGTGGTAATCGGGATTGATGGCGAATACGCCCACCGTGATCGTACCGAACAAATACAGCACAAGAACGACCGCGCATGCAATGCAACCGAACGTGTAGTACTGTTCCTGAGTACGCTTGGAGTTACCGCCCTCCCGCTGGGCCTTTTCATACATGACATCGAGAATCGGACGAGTTGTGTCTCGAACCTCTGGCACCTTAAACAG
The DNA here is from genome assembly GCA_903851045.1 of Candidatus Adlerbacteria bacterium. Lineage (GTDB taxonomy): Bacteria > Patescibacteriota > Minisyncoccia > Phycocordibacterales > SBAW01 > GWA1-54-10. The sequence continues at coordinate 28,891 of CAINNF010000019.1, read as the reverse complement.
CTCCGTCTTATATAATACAAGCACACACGCTACTGCAAGCAATACAAGCGTGATACCGCCCAACAAGGGCAACAACACGTGCACGAGGAACAAATAGACGAGGTAGCCCGCAATGCCCAGCACTGCAAACTTGAAAATGTTGCGGACAAGGTCGTTGTCCGACCGCGCCGAGGAGCGATACACGGGGAGATCCCCCGTGGTCTGGGTGACGGTCACCGTGACTTCTTTACGAATGGCCATTTTTCTTATTCCCATGCAAGCCCAAAGAACAATTCAAAGGGCTTCTGGAACAATCGTAACTGGTTTATAGGTTTTGTCAAGCTATTACTTGACAAAATATTATATCGTGTAAAATAGCTTTCAGTGGATCAAACAATGGTGTTTGATCCGAAATAAAGGATTCTCCTATCGGTCAAGAATCGATTTTGGCCGCCGCACTCGCGGCAGTCGCTGCCCAAGAAGGCAAATCCGGTGGCAAGGCGAAGAATCCGAAGGATTCGCTCCTCAAGGCATTGTTCGAGGGCATCCAGCAGTTTCTTGCCGGCACCGGCAACATGAAGGAGAGACCGTTCACAATTGGGTGCCTGAAAGGCACCTTTTGCATTGTGGTTGAGGGTTAGAATTAGAAATATGCTGGCATAATGAAGAAAAAGGAAAGCAGAAAGGGCGGTCATCTTGCGATGCCGCCCCACGAGAAACTTGTTGTGAGGCCGAAGCCTACTCGTCGACGCGCAGGAGCTGGTAGTTCATGATGGTGACGCTCATGGGTCGGCCGCATTCCTTCGATGCCTTTTCCGCTATGTCACGTGCTACGTCCTGAATGTGTGCCATCTGCGTGATGGCCTCGCCACTGATCGCTTCGGCATTTCCGTGACCCGAAATTCCGCCGCCGACCTGGTTGATGTTGTAAGAAACGAAGTAAACGTGCTTTTTCATGATGCCCTCCTCAGGCGTTTGTGGCCAAATCGGCCGAAGATCAACCTGTTTTCGAGTATACACCCAAACCACACCTTTGTCAAGGTGTAAAGGGGTAAGGGCAATACAGTTCTAAAAACAAGGCTTTTTTGCTTGATATGCTGGTAGTATGAACAAAAAAAACGCAATCCTTCGTGCCCCAAATGCAGCGGCATCAAAACCATCAAGAAAGGCTCCCGCAGAGGCATCAACCGCTTTTTGTGTAAGACTTGCCGTAACTCTTTTTCAATCAACTACAAGCGCAAGCCCGTGCTTTGGGTGCAATACATCGACGGCACGCCCATGCGCAAGCTTGCTGACCAATACATGATATCTCCTGCAAAAATACACAACCGCCTTTTGGAAGAAATGGACAAGCTGCCCGAAAATACTTGGGTCTCCAGTGAGTACTGTGAGCGTTGAAGTGGCAGGCTCAACGTGAACAGCAAATACATTGCAGTCAAAGGCTACGACAAAAAGATACCATTCATCTACGGCATTGATTTCCTCACACATGACATACCTGTAGACATGCTTGCACCCTCGGAAAACGAACTGTCGTTCACCAAGTTCTTCCGATTGCTTAAAGCCTGTCGCTACCCGCTCCAAATCGTCATCTGCGATGATGCAGCCGCTATCAAGCTTGCGTTGGCAAAGTATTTTCCCAAGGCACGCGTGCAGCTGTGCCACGTGCATTACCTCGAAAACATTAGGCAGCGATTGCAGGTGCGCACCTTGCCCAAGTACCGAACCTTTTTCTCGCATCTGGCATACGCATTCAGCCGCGAACATCACCCTGCCAAAAGAGACGCCATGCTCAGAGGATTGTTTGAGTCTTGGGGCAAGCGCGACTTCACGCTCAAGCTGCTCATGATTGAAATCATGTCACGACGTGAGGAGCTGTTTGCCTACAACTTCCGTATGGACCACTGTCCCCATACCAACAACCTCACTGAGTCGTTTAATTCGCACATGCAAGCACGGCTCAAAAGTATCAAAGGCTTCCAATCATTCAAAACGGCGGAACGGTGGCTCAACGCATGAATGCTACGGCGCCGCACAAAACCATTCACTGACTGCGGCGTGCCGTTTAAACATCTTAACGGCAAAATGTCTCTTCAAATGACTTTACGAAAAAACGTTAATTTTCCAAATATATCAGGAATACAAGCACCCAATACTGAACGGTAACCATGAAGGACGAGGAGTTGGCAGCTGCTCTTCAGCTGATTTACAAGGGGCTGACCGACAAGTACGGCGCCCTGCTCCACGCCCTGCCATCTCTCGCCCCCTTGGTGGCGAATGATCTCAAGGCCGTGATCGTCGCAATCGTGACGATCATCGCGGATTTCACTGACGAACAAGCATTCAAGCTCCTGGAGCTGGACGTCACCAAGCCTGGTGTGGGTTTGCAAGCCTTCAGCACCGCCAGCGCGATGGTCGGCAAGACTGGCAACTAATACGTGCCCACCAGAGCCGGTCCCGCGGGACCGGCTCTTTCTATTGCTCTAGGTCCAAGACCTCGTCGATGCGGATTTGCTGCACGAAGTCGGCAACGTGGCTGACGAGGATCATGGCGCCTTCGAAATTACTCAAGGCTTCGGCTATGACGGGGATGTGGCGGAAGTTGATGTGGTTGGTGGGCTCGTCGAGTATTAACAGGCCGGGCTTTAATAGCTGGAGACGTGCGAAGGCGACGAGGCCTTTTTGACCCTCTGAGAGGTAGCCAATCTTCGTATTGATAAGCTCACCCGAAATGAGAAAACCGGCGGCAGCGGAGCGTAGGTCGTGTTCGAGCGGGCGCTCCATCACCGCGGCGAGTTCGTCGTAGACCGTCTTGTCGAAATCGAGGTTGGAGAAGTCCTGACGGTAGTACCCGATCTTCACGCCCGGCGTGATGGTCACGCCTTTGGCGCTACCGTTCGCTATTGACTCCAGGAGTGTCGACTTCCCTATCCCGTTGGGGCCTTTGAGTAACAAATGTTGGTCCTTGCGCAGCGAGACCTTCGCCTTTCGCTCGACCACCTTATGATCCTTGATCGTTCTGAACGAGGAGATAGCGATAATCTCACCGATGAGTCCCTCCTGCATAGGAATGCGAAAAGAGCGGATGGTCTTGTCCTCCTTGCGCACATCCACCTTTTCTTCCTCGAGCTCTTCGGCCTTCTCGCGCATACGCTTGGCGACCATACGCATTTGGCCGCCCTTGTTGGCGAAGAAGTTCGCCTTGTCCTTGTTCTCTTGGATCTCCTTGGCGAGGAGTGCGTTCTTTCTATTCTCCTTTTCGATGCGGATAGAGATCTCTTTCACCACGTCAAAGTAGTTGCCGACATACTGTTCGACCTTGTGCGTATTGACGTCGAGGTAGAGGACGCCCTGCGTGAAGGAGTTGAGGAACTCGGCATCGTGCGAGATGACGATGACGGTCTTCTTGTAGTCCTGGAGAAATTTCGTGAGATGTTCGATGCCCGCCTTGTCGAGGTTGTTGGTCGGCTCGTCCAGGAGCAAGAGGTCGGGGTCTTGGATGAGTGCGGAGGCTAACAGGAGGCGCGCCTGCTGACCGCCAGAGAACTTCCCGACTATCTTGTCGTGGTCGGCATGTAGGTTGACCACCTCAAGCACGCGGTCGATGCGCGGGTCGATGTCGTAGACCTTTTTAGGGAATACACGCTGAAAGAAGTCACGCACAGTGAGCTCGAGCTCCTCTCGCGGGATGACCTGGCGGCCGATAGCGACCGAGAGGCCGCTGGCGAGATGGATGGTACCCTCGCTGGGTTCATGCGCACCCATGATAAGACCAAAGATAGTACTTTTGCCTGCGCCGTTCTGGCCCATGAAGGTGATCTTGGTGCCGCGGCGCACGGTAAAGTCCACCTCATGCAAGATGGGCTTTTTGATGCCAAAGCTAAATGACACCTTGTCGAACCGTACTATCACCTCTCCGCGCTGCATGAGTTTACCTTACCACGACTCTCTTACTTCTTTGCTGGTGATTTCTTCTTCGCGGCGACCTTTTTGACGACTGTGGCGAGCGTCTTACCCTTAGGGGCGACCTTCGTAACGGGAGCTTTCGTGTTGAGGGAAGTCTTTGCGGCGACCGGGGCCTTCGCAACAACCGGAGCCGCTTGCTTGGTGACCACAGGAGCTGCCGCCTTGGGTGCCGGTATACTGACTGCGAGGTCGCGGATCATCTCGATGACCGAGTCGAGCTTCTTGTGTGCGGCGTCGATCTGACGCTTGAGCTCATCGATGCGCTTGTCCTCTACGACCGCAGGCTTGTGGTCGTGGTGGGATGGAGCGTTGAACTCGCGACGAGGTGCGAAGTCGCGGTCGCGAGGAGCAGGGACATGGGCAGGAGCCTCACGGCGGCCATATTCGGCCTGATTACCGCGCTTGTCGCCAAAGCAGTCACGACAAAAGACCGGCTTTTCGCCGTTGGGGCGAAAGGGTACTTCGCAAGCCTTGCCGCACTCGGCACAGGTGGCTGCGAACATTTGAGTAGGGCGGTCATCGCGGCCACCACGGTCAAAACCGCCTTTGTTAGCACCGAATCGTGGGCGATCGTTGCCGCCGCGGAACCCGCCCTGGCCCCCATTCCCCCCCTTGTATCCTCCTTTGTTAAATGGTGCCATGTATATATATGTTCATTAGTATTGACTAAGAAGCGCAAGTATATTCTTTTATTCAAAAAATAGCAAGTGTGCCCAAAAGAGCGGGAGCGATTAGACAAGCCTGACGACATGCGTTAGATTTCATGCGTTATGACACACACTGTTACCGCATGTCTTTTTGCGTTCCTGATCCTTCTTATCGGCACCGTAGCGACCCCGAGCACCACTTTTGCGGCTTCGTCGTGCACCAACCTTACCGCAAGCTTCGGCAGAGGCGCGTCGGATACGTCGACCAACGCGTCGGTAAGTCAACTGCAAAACTTCTTGCGTGCACAAGGATTCTTTTCCGCAGAGACCAGCGGCCATTTTGGCCCGGTGACACTTGCGGCGGTGAAGCGTTTTCAAACAGCGAATCGTCTCGAGGCCGTTGGTATCGTCGGCCCGCTCACGCGCGCATTGATACGAAAGATCAGTTGCGTGCCGACTCCCATTCCTACACCCACGACCCCTTCGATCAGTTCGGGGCACACAAGCACCACCAGTTCGCCGCAAGCAAACCAGCAAGCAGCGGTCATAACTGCCGTATCCCAAGCTCCGACGAAGGATACGCAAACGTCACTACCCTACCTCACACAAATCTTTGAGGGTTGGAAGGGCACCTGGGGCACGGTCTCGACCACTTCCGACGGGACACTCCTGGTACAGGCGAATGCGTCCACGACCGGCGCAGAGGCTATCTACCCAGCGTCGATTAACTGGACGAACTATCGCTACAGTGCGGACATGAGCACCAGCAATGGCGACATCACGCTTATCGGCCGGTACCGTGACGAAGACAACTTCATCTCCTGCACGTTCGTCGCCGACCATATCACCATGAACGAGCGGATCAAGGGTGTCACCAAGACCGTCGCCGTCGCCGATGTGCCCGACATCTCGCGCGTCCCCGCCCCACGACGCACTTGGGTCACGCTTCGCGTGTCGGGACCAACCATCGGCTGCTCCGAGTCCGGTCCGACCGACAATGTCACCTATACGACAAGCGACAGCAGCGAACTGACCGGCGGTATCGGGGCACAGACCTACTTTAGTATCCCCAACGACACGACACTTGGCGTGTACGAGGTGCGCGTGGATGCGATCTAGGGCGTTTTAGAGCGTCACAAGGACCGCGACACCGGCAACGACCATCAGTGCGGTGGTGACCCATCCGAGTGTGGTGGTGAGTCGGGTGTTCACGTGTGCCCCCATCAGCTTCTTGTTGCTCCCCAGGAGCACGATGAACACCAGCATGACCGGTGCGATGAGACCGTTGGCGACCGCGGAGTATATGAGCGCTTTGATCGGGTCGAGGTGAACGAAGTTAAGAGCCAACCCGACGATCATCGCGACGATGATGACACCGTAGAAGGCGTAGGCTTCGTTCAATTTGCGATACAGCCCCGTCTTCCATCCGAAACTCTCCGAAATAGCATAGGACGCCGAACCAGCGAGCACCGGGACCGCGAGCATGCCGGTACCCAGCACCCCGAGCGCGAACAGGAGATAGGCCCACTCGCCCGCAAGCGGGCGCAGTGCGAGCGCGGCCTGGTCGGCGGTCGCGATGTTCGTGATACCGTTCGCCGCAAGCGTCGCGGCACAGACCGCTATGATAAAGAACATGACGACGTTAGAGAAGAACATCCCCGTCCACACGTCGGTGCGCATCTGTCGTATCTCTTCATGAGTGGCACCGCGACGCGACGCGACGGTCGTGCGACCGTGCAGTATCTCCTCCTCGACCTCCTGCGACGTTTGCCAAAAGAACAGGTAGGGAGAGATCGTCGTGCCGAGGATGGCGCACACGAGAAGAAGCTCATCCTTGGAGAACGAAAGCGTCGGTACGACCGTGTGGTAGAGCACGACGCTCCAGTCGATATGTATGATACAGGCGGTGACCACATACGCCAAAAGCGTCATGGTGAGATACTTCAGATACTGCGCATAGCGCGCGTATGTGGTGAAGATCTGTAAAAGAAGGCTCGCGACCGCAAAGAAGAGCACCAACAGGCCGAAATCGAACCGAGGAGCGAGTAGTTGGGTCACCTTCGCCATAGCACCAAGGTCCGCACCGAGATTGAACGTGTTGGCAACAAAGAGAAGACTGGTGCACACGTACAGCACCCATACCGGGAACTGGGTACGGATGTTCGCCGCGAGTCCTTTGCCGGTTACGAGCGCGATACGGGCACACATCTCCTGCACGATCGCCATCAGCGGGAAGCTGAACAGCGAAAGCCAGATGAGTCCGAACCCGTACTGTGCTCCCGTTTGGGAGTAGGTCGCGATGCCCGACGGGTCATCGTCTGCCGCACCGGTCGTGAGTCCCGGTCCAAGCGTGTTGAGATAGTTCTCTGCCACTAACAGTGGTCGCTTACTAATGAGCGCACCTTCAACCCGCTGCGCCGCCTCGACACCACCTTCGAGCGTCTCCGCTGGATACGTAAAGAAGGATTCGAGGATCTTGTTGAATTTCATCCGATTGATTATAACCCGACCTGACCGACCAGCTTACCGATACCAAAGGTGACCGCCATCGCTAGGAGTCCACCCACCATCACGCGCAACGTTGCGCGCCCTTTGTGAGCGCCACCAACCTGTGCACTGAGCGTACCGGTGATAGCTAAGGCGACCGTGACCGCCGCGAAGGTGACCGGAAGACGAACGGACGCTGGCGGGAGCAATATCACCACCAAGGGAACGATAGCTCCACTGAAGAACGCAAGTGCGGAAGCGATAGCGGCATGCCACGGGTTGGTGAGATCCTCGGGGTCAAGACGCAACTCTGCCTCGACATGCGCGGCAAACGCGTCGCGGGCGGTCAATTCCTTCGCTACGGCATGTGCGGTCGCCTCCGATAGCCCCTTTACTTGATAGATCTTGGCGAGTTCTTCGAGCTCTGCTTCGGGGTAGTTCTCAAGTTCAAAGCGCTCCTTCGCAAGGAGCGCTTTCTCGGTATCTCTTTGAGCGCTTACCGATACATATTCCCCCATTGCCATTGAAAGCGCGCCCGCCACCAGACCCGCAGTACCTGCGGTCAGTATGAAGCTTCTCGAATCGGATGCTGCAGCAACTCCCACCACGATCGAGGCGACCGACACGATACCGTCGTTGGCACCCAAGACCGCCGCACGCAGCCAGTTGAGCTTCGAGCCAGCGTTCTTTTTATGCTCCTCAAGGTGGTTGATGATCTCTTGCATACGTTCAAACTATACCATTGGGTGTGATGTTCTAAAAAGTTGACGAGTCGGTACGCAACAAGGTACGGTATATACGACCCTGCTCACGTACGGAGGTGACCGTGCCCGACAAGATCGATCCCATGCCGCCGCAATACCCGGTACCATTGGATGCTGCAGCCTGGAGGGACAAGCCTTTACCTCAGCTCACTGCCACCGAAGTGGCAGCTGCGGCACACAGCGGCGATACCATCGCTATCACGCGGGAGACCCTGGGGCTGCTCCCCACCGACCAAGACCCCGCGTTTAGAAGGATGCGGATGCGACTACGCGCCGTGTAAGCGTGCGACAGAAGCGCCAGACCATCGGCGCTTTTTCTTTTTGCGTCACCCAACGGCAGCGTATGGCTTTTTTCTATTGACCCCCCCGGTGCTTTACTTTCGAATGCACTATCCCCAGTTTTTTTGATCATGGGCTCATCAGGCAGGAGTATCATTATGGGTGCCTTATCAAAATAATTACCAAAGCGCTTATGCCACGAGCGGAGTCTGTAGAGTTGACCACCATTATCAAGCGAGATCGTTCAATCGTGCCGTTCGATGTGCAAAAGATCGCCGTCGCCGTCGAAAAAGCGATGAAGGCAGCGGGCGAACTGCAAGACAAGGCCCCCGAAAAGGTCGCGAAAGCGGTCGCAAAGAAGCTGCATGCGAAAAAGACCGCGGATGCGTCGTATGCGCCGACCGTCGAGAACGTACAGGACGAGGTCGAGACAGAGCTCATGCTGATGGAGTTCCCGGCGACCGCGAAAGCCTACATCCTGTACCGAGCCGAGCGTGCTCGTATGCGCCAAAAACAAGGCGATGTGCCCGAACATGTCCGTGCGCTCGTGGCTGAGAGCAAGAAGTATTTCAAAGATAACCCCTTGGGCGAGTTCGTCTACCTGCGCACCTATGCGCGTTGGATCGAGTCCGAAGGTCGTCGCGAGACCTGGGTCGAAACCGTCGACCGTTACATGTCGTTCATGCAGGAGAATCTGGGTGCCAAACTGACCGCCGCAGAATACGCCGAGGTGCGCGAAGGGATCCTGCGTCAGGAAGTGATGCCCTCGATGCGACTCATGCAGTTCTCTGGCGAAGCAGCGCGACGCTGCAACACCTGCGCCTACAACTGCACCTTTATCGCACCGACCAAGCTCGAAGACTTCGCGGAGATCATGTACCTTTCGATGCAAGGCTGCGGCGTAGGGTTCGCGGTCGAGAGCCAGAACGTCGAGCAACTGCCACAGATCCAGAAGCAAAAAGGCAAGAAGGCTCCGACGCACATGATAGCCGACTCTAAGGAGGGGTGGTGCAACGCGCTCACGCTCGGTGTCACTACGTGGTACAGCGGCAAGGACATCGACTTCGACTTTTCGATGATCCGACCGGCAGGCGCTCGTTTGAAGGTCATGGGTGGCAAGGCATCGGGGCCAGAACCTCTAAAGTCGCTGCTCGCCTTCGCGCGTGAACAGATCGTGCGTCGCCAAGGGCGACGTCTGCGCCCTATCGACGTGCACGACATCATCTGCAAGATTGGCGAGTGTGTGGTCGCTGGCGGCGTACGCCGAACCGCGATGATCTCGCTCTCCGACCTCGATGACGTTGAGTTGCGTGACGCCAAGAAGGGACAGTTCTTCAACACGGAGCCGTACCGTATGGTCGCGAACAACTCCGCCGTGTACGAGTCGAAGCCGTCGAACACCGAACTCCTCGAAGAGTGGGTCGCCCTCATGAAGAGCGGCTCGGGCGAACGCGGTATCTTTAACCGTGGCGCTCTCGGCAACACGCTCCCAAAGCGCCGTGGCGAATACTTCAACAAAGTTGGCTTCCTCGGTGAGGACGGTGTCGTGCGCGGACCGATCGGCACCAACCCGTGCGGCGAGATCATCCTCCAGTCCAAGCAGTTCTGCAACCTCTCTGAGGTCATCGCACGCGCGGACGACACCCGTGAGTCGCTCCTTCGCAAAGCGCGTCTTGCCGCTATACTGGGCACCTACCAGGCGTCGCTTACGAACTTCAAGTACATCTCGCCTGAATGGGCCGAACATTGTCGTGAAGAGGCGCTCCTTGGTGTCTCGGTCACCGGGCAGTGGGACAGTGACGCCGCACGCAAGCCAGAGAACCTACGCGCTATCCGCGACACCGCCGTGGCGGTCAATGCGGAATTCGCGAAGAGGTTCGGCATCGCCCCGTCGAACTCGGTCACCGCGGTCAAACCGTCGGGCACCGTGTCGCAGACCTTCAACTGCTCCTCGGGCATCCACCCACGTCACGCCAAGTACTACATCCGCCGCGTGCGCATTTCGGCGACCGACTCGCTCTTTAAGATGCTACGCGACCAGGGCGTACCAGTGTACCCCGAGGTCGGCCAGAACGCGGAGACCGCGAGCACGTTCGTGCTGGAGTTCCCTATCGAGTCGCCGGATAGCTCGAAGTTCAAGGACGACTTCTCGGCGCTGGAGCAGCTGGAGTATTGGAAGAACATCAAACTGAACTTCACTGAGCACAACCCTTCGGCGACCATCTCGGTCGGCGAAGACGAGTGGATCGCCGTCGTCGACTGGGTGCAGAAGAATTGGGACATCATCGGTGGCCTCTCCTTCCTCCCACGCTTCGACCATGTTTACCGCTTGGCCCCCTACGAGACCATCGACAAGAAGCAGTACGACGAGATGAAGGCGAACTTCCCCGATATCGACTTCGGCAAGCTCGTCACCTACGAGAAGACCGACGAGACCGAACAAAAGAAAGAACTCGCCTGTATCGGCGGCGTGTGCGACATCGACATGGTGGTGCCGAGTTCCACTGCGGCATAACACCGAACGTACTTACAGAAAACACAAAAACACTAGCGTAAGAGGAAACAGCAAAAGGCACTTTGCTCCGGGGAGATACACAGCACCCCTGCACAAAGTGCCTTTTGCTGTTTCCCAAGCGGTACGTGGTATTATGAATTCATGTTGCGCAAAGTGCTGCACTTTTTTCGTCGAGGTGACGACCATATTCGCAGCTGGCTCGGTCATCGGCCCGTGCTGTATGCGCTCGTGGGAGGTGTTGGTGTCGTACTGTTTTGGAAGGGTGTGTGGGAGACAGCCGAACTTGCACCTGTCCTCTTTGGCCCTGGCTCGATCATCACTGGCGTAGCAATGCTCATGGTCACCGGCTTACTTATTTCGGTCTTCCTCGGCGACCGTATGATACTTACTGACGTGCTCGGAGAAGAGAGATTGGTCAAACAAGAGGAGCAGCTGGCCGAGAAGACCGAACGCGAGGTCCGCTCAGAGAAGACAACGACCGACTACATCCTCCACAAGATAGATAAGATAGACGCCGAGCTCGAGCATATCGAGAAGTTAGAGGAGCGACACAGCTAACAGATTCTCCACGCGACAATGGTGAGCCGTAGACGACTGCAGCAAGACAGAAGGGTATAGAAAAACAGAACCGCAGCAGGAGGGGTTGGACCTCCGTGCTGCGGGTGTATGGTGCTGGTTTGGTCAGGCAATCTTTGAGTAGTTGATCGGCCTGAACTTCGACCAACCGAAGTGGGTGAAGCCAGTCGGCAACAGAGTTGTCTCGCTCGGGTAGAACACGCCTGTAGGTTTCAGTTCGGTGCCGTCCAAGGTCACACGGCTGCCATCCACCCTCATACGAGTTCCAGACGCTTGCGCCATCTCCGTTGCTCTCACTACATCGTTTTGATCGAATGCGGTGAATCCAAAAAAAGCACCGTGGGTGTGAGCGACTGGGTCGTCCGCATCGATGAGCGGGAACAGCATGCCGTTAACGATAGTGCAACCAGTCGAGTTAACCTTGTAGCCACTGTCAACCATCACGGTCTTGGGGGCGCACGTCTCGAAGCGAGGATGGCTCATCAGTCGTACGCCATCAAAGAAGGCGCGACCACCACCTCGCTCGCAGCACGAGCGGGCAACCGGCTTGCCGTCATGGGTGATGTCGAGGTAGACGTAGCCCATGACACCCGTGAGTTCGAAGAGTTGCGTATCGGTGACAATACGCCGCAGATTATCGTCGCGGCTGACAAACAGGAGGGCGAAGTGACGAGGATTGCTTGCCGTTTCAACCAAGACCATATCCTTCACACACTCCTGTATGGACTGTGGCAGCGCCGGGATGATGAAATCGGCGATGCTCGCTTGTGCTTCGCCGATCTCATCTTTGTTGGGAAAGAAGACTCTTGCCAGCATACGCGTGTCGGTGTGCCACCACCACGAACTCGCCCAGAAGAGGGCGCGTTGGAATATGGTCAGTCCGGGCGGCTCGCTCTGTCGGATGAGCTGGTCGAACATTTCCAGCCCCCTCGTGCGTCGCTGGTCCTTGGTTAGTGCGTCATGCTCCTCCCGAGATGCACCGCGATAGGTGCACTGCTGGCGGGCAACTTCGATGACGTCGTCGATGAAGTGCTGCAGTTCTGCATCACTCCACCGCTCATCAAAGCAGACAGGCAGTGGTTTGGGAGTGCTCCACGTATAGCTACCATCGTTATTCTGAGTGATGGTCAGGTCGTTGATCTCCACGAGCCGTACTCCTGTGTTGTGCTTGTGAATGTACCAAAGTGGGTTTTGAGCCCGAGCTAAGCTGCCAACATTTTAATACATTAGGTGTATATATGTCAATAGAAAACAACCCTCAGAATTGCCCTATGTATACGTCGGCTTTGCCTCCTTTGACTCGGCGAGCTTGTTGGCTTTTCTTGCAAGAGCGTAGAGGAAGCTGGAGAGGCGGTTAAGATATTTTTGAGTGTCGGCGGAGGTTGGATAGTCGCCTCGTACCGCGAGCACGTGGCGCTCGGCTCGACGTGAGACCGCTCGTGCGTAGTCGAAATAGGCCGAAAGTTCGGAGCCGCCCGCAATGACAAACGAGTGAGGATTCGTTATATACGACTCTACTTCGGCGATACACGATTCTAGGTGCAACACGTGCGCTTCATCAAGCGTCTTGGGGGCACCCGCCAACTCCGCCTGGACGATAAAAAGGTCTTGTTGGACGTTTCGTATGAGTTCTGCGAGGTGACGGTACTCCACCGTGGTCGGGCTCGAGTCGGCCGTGTCGGCGGCACTATGCGCTTGTGCGAAGCAGACGCCTAAGAGCGAATTGAGTTCGTCCACGGTGCCGAGCGCTTCGAATAACGGGCAATCTTTCGGTAATCGGTCGGGCGATCCGAACAGTTCGGTCGTGCCGGTATCCCCTTTGCGTGTATACAACATGCCTGTAGTATATGATACTTGGGTCTATGAACCAACACCTCTGGTATGCGGTGCCGGGACTATGCATCATCGTCGCTATCGCGGCAGGCTTTCTCCTGCACACCCATGAGGCGAAGGCACCGACGCTGCGGGTGAGCCTGTCCCGTCAGATAGACTCTCCCACTACCACAAACGACACTCACCCATCGAACATGGGGTCCGTACCTATTGCGCACGATACATTACATACATCCACCACCCCACAACACACTGCCACCGCACCAAACGGCCCGAGCATTTCGCTCTCCATACAAGGTCTCTATACTGACAAACAGGTTACTATCACCGCGAACGAGACCCTTCTCACCCTTCTGCAGACACTCAGTACCAAAGACCCACACCTACAGTTGGAGGTTCAAAACTATACGGGGCTTGGGGCACTGATCACGAGTATGGGCGGACTCACCAATGGTACCAATAAAAACTATTGGCAATATACAGTGAACGGTGTCGAGCCCCAGATCGGCGCAAGTGGGTATATACTACACAACGGCGACCGGGTTGCGTGGCAGTTCGGCCCATCACGACAATAGTCATGCGATACAAAAACTTTCTGATAGCCTTCGGTCTCGTCCTCTTCACGCTTGCGGTGCGACTCGCCTTCCACCTGCCCGACGCGACACCGATCACCGCAATCGCTCTCATCTCGGGTGTGTACTTAGGGAGAACTTGGGCGGTGGCGGTACCCTTACTCGCACTCCTTCTCTCCGACCTTATCATCGGATTCTACGACTGGCGTGTGATGTTGAGCGTCTACGGCTCCTTCGCGCTCATCGGTATCGGTAGCTTTATACTCAAAAGATATCCAAACCTCTTTACGGGTGCGGCGCTCGTCCTCGCCTCTTCGTTCTTGTTCTTCATCGTCACGAACTTTGCGGTGTGGGCATTCTCGCCGTGGTACGCGAAAACGGTCGAAGGACTCGTCTATTGCTACACGCTCGGGTTGCCGTTCTACCGCAACATGCTTCTGGGTGACGTACTGTACACGCCACTTCTCTTTGGTGTGTTCGTGTACGGTAGCGAGGTTATCGTGCGTGCTCGCACCATGCGCGAGCGGCTTGCACAAGCGTTACACGTCCGCGTATAGTGCGAGGGTTCTGTCCGATCATGTCGAGCGAAGGGGAAGAGAGGTGTAAGTCCTCCACAGTGCCGCTACGGTAAGTCCTGAGAGATCCAGGATCAAGTCCGAATACCGACGCTTGACGAACTATTTATCCACACAAGTGCCTCGAGCAAGGCGTATGACATATACCACCTCGGTGCGTGTGTTGCTGTTCGGTTTTTTACTATTTTTGTGCGTACCCTCCTCGTTCGCACACGCCGATGATGCTGCTAGCAGCACACCCGACGTGGTGGCTACGAGTACTACAGATGTATCGATAGCAACATCCACGTGTGTATCTGCGGCGAGCGACGTGTCGCTTTCGGAAACGTCCCCTTGTAGTCCTGCAGTTGGAGAAAGCGACACGTCGCTCGCCGCCCCCACCACACCAACCGAAACCGTACAGATCACGATTCGTGCTGGTGACACCATAGCGACATCAAGCCTTATTGCTCTTTCGCCGAACGCAACGACCACAAGCATCACACCGACAGGCACGACGACACCGATCACCTCGTCAGCAAAGAGCGTCTTGGCCGCACTGGAGCTGCTTGCGGCAAGTTCGACCGACTTTACGATCAGCGACCTGCAGTATTATGCGTCATACGGCGCGTTCTACCTCAACTGTCTTTCGGTACCGGCAGCCTCCTCCACACCGCTGTGCAGCAAGTGGCAGTATTCGGTGAACGGTACCACACCGTCGGTCGGCATGGATTCCTACCAATTGAGCGACCATGACATTGTCTTTATCTACTTTGGGTATCCGCGCCAGGTCGTGCTCGACACTTCTTCCGTGACCACGAACGCGCCGTTCACCGTCACCGCAGAGTCCTATGACCCGGCAACGAACACCTATACACCCGCACCAGGACTCGTGGTTGGTATCACGCAGCCCGACCCAGCGAACCCATGGTCGCCGATGGTTATCGCGACATCCACCTCGGCCAGTTCGGGGCAAGCGACCTTTACCGTGTCACAGCCCGGTACATACGCCGCTGGACTTGCGGAGGACTACTACACTCCCGCAACCTCGTTCAGTGTCACTGACGCAGCGACGTCGACACCCCCAACGATCGTGGGTGGAGGTGGTGGCGGAAGTCCGACACCGCAGCCAGGAGATACTGCGCTCGCCTACCTACTGTCACAACAGCGGGCGAATGGTTCGTTCACAGGCACCTTTATCGATGACTGGGTAGCACTCGCGCTCGCGTCGCACCCGGCAGCACTCACCGCGGCAAATGCGCTCAGGAGCTATCTCGATACCGCTCCAGCAGACCGGACCACCGACTACGAGCGACGCGCTATGGCGCTCGAAGCGCTCGGTGATGATCCGTACGGCGGCACCAACGCGGTGCAGCACGTCGTCGATGCCTTCGACGGCACACAGACCGGCGACTCAACGTCGGTCAACGATGACATATTTGCGCTGTTCCCTCTCTTACACGCCGGATACACCGTACAGGACCCTCTGATACAAAAAGAGACGGCATATATCCTTGCACAACAGTCGAGCAACGGCTCGTGGGACAGTGTCGACCTGACCGCAGCCGCAGCGCAAGCACTCGCCCCACTCACCACCCTTGAGGGGGTCACGAGCGCACTTACCAAAGCGAAGGCTTACCTGCGATCACACGAAAGCGGTTCAGGCTGTGTTGGTAATGAATATGCAACGAGCTGGGTGCTGCAGGCGGTAACGGCGCTTGGTGACACTCCGACAACCTGGCAAAGCAACACTGGCGCGACACCACTCACCTGCCTCACCTCCTATCAACAGGCGGATGGCGGATTCGAGCCGACCACGACCGATACTCCCACGCGCATCTGGGCCACCGCATACGCACTACTCGGACTTGAAGGGAGGCCATGGAACACGGTGCTACAAAATTTTTCGCACCGCCCGACGACCGCTGCGTCTGCGGCGGGCACAGCAGGAGTACCCCTCTCGACGAGTTCACTACTCATAGCAACAACAACATCTATCGCCACGACCACCCCGCCGGAAGCTACGAGCACTCCTACCACAACGGTTGCCGCTCTGACCCCACTGAGCACAGCCACACCAGCGACCTCTACGCCACCAATAATAGCGGCAGCTCTTCTCCCTACTCTCACTCATACGAACGTGCATAAGGCGAAACAGCAGGTACCTAAGGACACTTCGATCGCGCAACACGTCACGATCCCGACCGAACAACTTGCAAGCGTTGGCACAACAGTACATCGATCCTTCCTGTTCACGTTGTGGCACTATGTAGCCTCGTGGTTCGTACGGTAGGGACCAAGAATGCAATATTTACAACACTAATTTTTATTTGCAATATATTGCGTATAAATAAAAGCGTGGTATGCTCTCTTGCGGATACACCACTGACACCGTTTATGTGTCAATGGTTCTGTCCTCTGACAACTACATAGAAGTTACAGAAAGGAACAGACGTGAGAATGCTTCAGATCCTGCTTGCACTGTGCGCCCTTGTGGGCACAGCGCCAGCACACGCCGGAAACTACGTGACCCAAGGGCCCTTGGTGGCACAGTCACGAGTCGCCGACTGCAAGGTCGGACAACCCTGGAACATGCCGGTCATCGCATGGGGCGCTGATATCGCCACCAGCTACGCGAACGGCAACTCCAAACGTACCGCACGCGGCAGTATCATCGACCAGCACGGTCTGGACCTCCAACTCGTATCGAGGGACGACTTCCGGGCACAGCTGGACGATTACCTGACGTGCAGGTCGCCGTTTTTGCGCGGCACGCTGGGCATGATCAACACGGCCTCCGAGCTAACGAATCGTGATCCACGGACGCAGATGGTGGTCTTTCACCAGTTGTCGTGGTCGACCGGGGCGGATGCCCTGGTCGTCCGCGGAGACATCAACGAGCTGACCGACCTGAAGGGCAAGACTATCGTCCTGCAGGCCTACGGTCCGCACGTCGACCTTCTGGTAAACGTGCTACAAACCGCCGGTCTCAGCGCATCGGACGTCACCATCAAGTATGTCCCCGATCTGCTGGTGACCGACAAGAACTCGTTCAGTCCTGCTACGGCAATGAGCTCCGACCCCTCGGTCGCAGCCGCATTCGTCATCATGCCTGAAGCGCAGGTTCTGACCGCACACGGCACCGTTGGCACCGGCCGCGAAGGCTCGGTCAAGGGCGCCCGTATTCTGTTCTCGACCGCACAGGCTGGTCGTGTCGTCCCTGACGTCTACGCTGTCCGCAAGGACTTCTTTGACGCCAACCGAGACAGGATCGAGGCGCTGGCGCATGCGCTCCTGGTCGCCGACGAGAAAACGGTGGCGATCATGGGTCCGAACAATACGGACAAAAAGTCGTACAGCGACCTCGTGAGTGCTGCGGCTGGGCTCCTCTTGGATAACCCGACCGACAGCGACGACATCGTTCAGCTGTATCAAGGTATGCGGCTGGCAGGCTATGGCGGCAACTTTCGGTTCTTCACAGACTCGAACTATCCGTCCGGATTCGACGGTCTCACCGCCGAGATCCAACCTGCCTTCATGCAGATGCGACTTCTGACCCGGCGGGTGTCTCTGACACAAGCTGGGTGGGACTGGACACGTATGGCTCGCGATCTGACGAACACAGGCGACGTCGTGGTGCCGCACTTCAACCCTGCGGCTGCGGCACGTTTCCTTGAGGGACGCGTGCAGCGCGACACGGAGCAAGGTGAGTTGTTCGGGTTCAACATACTCTTCAGCCCTCGGCAAAGCGACTTCCCGGTAGCGTTGTACCAGGCGCAGTTTGAAAACATAATCAAACGCGCCGTAGAAAATGCGGGCGATCTGATCGATATCCAAGGGTACGTCGACCCTTCGGGGTATCTCACCAGTCTTGGCCTTGTCGATCCAGAGAAGCCGAGGCTTTCACCGGATACACTTACTAAGCAGCGACAAGGGCTCAAGAATCTGTCACTTCGGCGTGCGAACGCCGTTCGGGATGCCGTAATCGCTTATGCGAAGACCAAAGGCATCACCTTCGATCCTGGCCAGTTCAACGTAACTGGGTGGGGTGTGGATGCGCCTGGGTGCGTACATGACTCGAGCGGCGAGATAACCCTTGCTTGCAAACCGCAAACGGATCAGGAGTGGGTCCAGAGTCGCCGGGTACGGTTTAGCTTTACTTCGGTCGATACCGAATCCGATGTCTTCGTAAAGTGATCGGAAACAGGATTTACGACCATGCAACAGTATCGGCGCTTCGTCAGCCTTTTGGCGATGAGCGGCTTGCTGCTCATCGCCGCATGTGACGACCCCAAAAAACCACCACAGGAGACGAAACACTCAGAAACATCCGCTCGAGTCGAGCTCGTTGCCCCCGATCACTTCTTGGACGAGAACATCGTCTACGTGATCGATGGCAGCGGGAGCATGAGTGATCCTGTATGCGACTACAGGGACACAAAGATCGTTGTTGCGAAAAGCGCGGTCATAGCTTCGATCGATGCGCAGCCACCTGGCGTTAATCAGGGGCTGGTCGTCTTCGACTACAATGGTGGGCCACGTATCGTCACTCCACTCGGGAGCGGCGATCAGTCTTCCATTCACGCGGGCATCAACGCTATCGTCGCGGGGGGTCAAACACCCCTCTACCACGCTATCGAACTCGGACGCGACATGTTGCTCGAACAAAAGCAACGCCAGAATGGCTACGGCCTCTACATGCTCGTCATCGTCACTGATGGCGAAGCAAACGAGGGCGGAGGCCCACAGGCAGTCGCAGGACTTGCTCGAAACATCGTTACCAAGTCCCCGATCAGCGTTGCGACGCTTGGGTTCTGCATGACGAACCATTCCTTGAACATCCCAGGGTACACACTGTACGTCACTGTCAATAACCCTGCCGACCTGAGAAAAGGTCTCGCAGAAGCAACCACCGAGACGCTTGTGTTCGACCCAACGTCGTTTCGACGCTGATAACACGCTAAACGAGGAGGAGCCACAAGCTCCTCCTCGATTCACTCTCATTCCAGTTCTGAAAGGGACCCATACCGATGGCGCAGAACCGCCGTCTTGTCGGAGCAGCTTTGGCACTCATGGTGGCCCTGCTGCTCATTATTACCTTCAAGCTGAGCCGGCCGATCTTCGCGGAGCATCACGAGATCCAAACCAGCGCCGCCGCAAGCTCAAAAGGCCGCGTCGTCATCGGTATGGACAACTTCGTCGGTTACTTCCCGCTTTGCTCCCAACAAATGCAGGCGCGGATGCTAGCCGAAGGATATACGTTGGAGTGCCGCGACGACCAGGCAAAGTACGCCACGCGATATCACAATCTGCAGACCGGTGACTTGTCACTTGCGGTCGGCACCGTGGACTCATACATAGAATACGGGCGTGCAAACAGCTACCCGGCCACCATCAGCTTCGTGATCGATCGTTCTCGCGGCGCTGACGCCATCGTGGCGAACAGTGCTGCGGTCACGAACCTCGACGGACTGAAGACCAACCTGAACATCAAGGTCGCGCTGACGCCCGAATCCCCGAGCGACTACCTGCTCAAAGCAATTGCCGTCGACTTCGACATCCCACTGCTGCGCAATCGTGCTGGCGCATGGCGGGTACCGACGGACGGATCGAACGAGGCTCTCAAACGACTCGTTGCCGGTGATGCACAAGTTGCGGTGCTGTGGGAACCTGATGTGACCAAGGCTCTGGCTCTGCCAGGCATGGTCAAACTCATCGGGACCGACCAGACCGACAAGCTTATCAACGACGTCTTTCTGGTCAATCGCGACTTCGGTCGAGATCATCCAGACGTCGTACGGTTAGTGCTCGCCAATTACTGGAAGACGCTCTCGTACTACAAAGACCACCCGGCGGAACTCCGCCTTGCGGTCGCGAAGTACTCGGGCGTCACCAGTGAACAAGCCGATATCATACTCCGTGGCATCCAGTGGTATACGCTGGGAGAGAATGCTACAGAGTGGTTCGGCCTTGGTAACACGACCAGCGGCATCCCTTCGTTCGGCATCGTCGATGTCATCAACACGACCGCACGAGTCTTGACCGATTACTACGGTCTGCCGAATAATCCCCTACCGAACGGGGACGCTCGTTTGATCTTCAATGCGACCTTCGTAGGCGCTCTCTACGCTGACGAGACTCTCAAGACCGCAGCGGCACAGGCGAATGTCGATTCGCTCGCCCGCCAGTTTTCACCGTTGAATGATTCTGGATGGGCGAACCTGAAACCAGTCGGTACGCTTAAGGTGCGCCCGATCGTCTTTCAGTCCGGCAACAACCAACTCACGTTGACTGGTAAACAGCAGCTCGACCAAACGGTCGAGACACTGCGCACCTTCCCTGGATATCGCATCCGTGTGGAAGGTCATACCAAACCAGGCGGTGACGAAGCGGCAAATAAGGAGCTCTCGACCGAACGCGCCGAAGCCGTGGCTCGCTACCTGCAGGTCACGTACAACATCGACCCCAACCGCATTCGTGTGGCTGGGTTCGGCTCGGCGCGACCATTGCCGCAAGATCGGGGCGAAAGCTACCGAAGCTATATGGATCGCTTGCCGAGAGTGGACCTACTTCTTCTCAGCGAATAAGGAGATGCCTATGGACGAAAAAACAGGACCGCCCGCACTGATCGACTACTCACCAGGGGCGGTCGGGAAGGCGGTGGCAGAAGCCACCGTCAGCCTACCCATCACCCTCTACCCCACAACGGTCGGCATCGTTGGACTCACTGCGGGACTGCTGCTTATCGTCCCGTGGGCGTTCTATGGAGGACTCGCGATCTGCACGGTCGGCATTAGTAGTTTCATCGTGAACTACTTCTTCCGATACGAGTGGTTCGCGCAGCATTACTTGGCAGAGCTCCGAGCCACGCAGCAAGACTACCTGGCTGCGTTCCCCAACCGGCTTCGCCGAGAGTTCGAGGTGCTTGGTTTTGAGGACGGTGTGCAACAGCTTGCCGCACTCAAGGCACAATACGAACGGCTTAAGGAGGTGCTCGGCACACAACTGCAGCCGACCGAGCTGACCTATGCTCGATACCTCGGCACTGCCGAACAGGTATATCTCGCCGCCCTCGACACGCTCGAGTCGGCGGCGAGACAGCTGCGCAGCATCGAGAACATCGATACTGCGCGACTCGAGACTGAGCTCGCGCACGCCACCGAAGGAGACGAGCGAGAGGCGCTCACCAAGCGCCTTACCCTCATCGCCGACGTGAAGCGCGGCGTCAACGCGATCGTCGCGTACAGCGAGAAAGCGGTCACGGTCCTTACCGAGACCACCATCGCTATCGCGAGGATTGAAACGAAGGTCGGTAGAGCAACGATGGACTACGAAACAGCCATTAGCGAACTCGCCCGACTCGCCAGCCGTGCTGGCATCTACGACAAACGAAACATGCAACAGTAAGAGGTGTGAACCATGTCGGAAACCATAACTGACAAGCCACTGAAACTCGAACTTCCTGTCGCCGCTATCAAACAGGAACTGGTTCCTGTACCAGCACAAGCTGTCACGTTTGACCCAGCCGTTGACCGCGACATCGACGCTGAAGCTGGAGCATACGTTCGCGATCTGCTGTCGATCAGCGGTACTGCATTCGATGTGCAGGAGAGAAAGCGCCAAGAGGTTGAAAATCTCGGTGCTGACGTTCTTGCTAGCGGGTCACAAAGCGCACTACTCAACCAGCCGCTTAAACTGCTCGCAGCGCGGGCAGACGATGGTGGTGTCTTGGCGAACGGATTGTTAGAGTTGCAGCAGACCATGCAAGCACTCGATCCCGTCGGAAGAGACTTTACTGTCGGTACCCTCGCTCACATGTTTAGCTTTATTCCTGGCGTGGGACGTCCAGTACAGAGATATCTCCTCAAACTTCAGAGTGCTGGGGAATCAATCAGCGCCATCGTGAACTCGGTAAAAAAAGAAGGCGAGACGCTGAAGCGGGATAATGCAACGCTGCGCGACGACATCGTTGCCAGACGTCAGAAAACTTTGGCGCTGGAGCGGAAAATCAAGTACTTGCTCGCGATCGACAAGAAGGTCGAAACTGAACTCGAACACCTTCCTGCAGGTGACCAGAAACGGTTTTTGCAGGAGGAGATCTTGTTCCCGCTGCGCCTTCGTCAAAAGGCGCTCCTTAAGCGACGCGGGACCAACCAGTTCGGCATACAGGCAAACGGCCTCGTTGTCCAAAACAATATCCAACTCTTGGAGGGTGTGAATCAGGGCTGTGACGACTCGGTCGAAGTACTTAGGGTCGCCGCCACGCTACTGCTTGCGCTTGCCGACCAAAGGACTACTCTGACAAAATTCGAGGCACTCGAAAACACAGCCCAAACCATGCTGGAGAGGGCTGCGGACACGCTCCAAACACAAGGAGTAGAGGTCTACAAGCAAGCAACTGGTGATGGACAGGACCTGACGCGACTACTGCAGGCCTTCGCCAAAGCCCGCGCCTCTCTGAACGAGATCGCTCGCTACAAGACTAACTCTCTGCCCGTACTGAAGCAAGAGATCGACACCCTGCTCTCAGCGACGGACGAGAACGAAGCCGACATCCGTCGGATGGAGCGCGGCGGGAAAGCGGCTTCGATCATCGATGCCGAATTTACGGAGGTGAAAGACCCGTCGAAACGATTCTAAAAAAACCAAGAGAACAAAAAACTTCTATGTAGCTGAAAGAGACACAGGGTATCCGCCCTGAAAGTTCTTTTGAACAACTACACAACTTGGGGCTCTCGCACGAGAGCCCCACCTGTCTCGGGATGGGGCGTCGCCTTGTGCGACCCCAGTCCCGACTGATGAAGGCTCAAGAGAGCCGAAACAGGAAGTTCTTCGACACACTTCGCAAAAGGAATAGACCATGCGAAAGATCCTTCTCGGATGTGGCGCGGCTCTGCTGCTCCTCATGGGCGCCTCCTCATCGTATGCAGCCGATCGCTGCAACATCGCCTGGAGCCGCTACGTCGGATGGGAACCACTCGGCTATATCCAGAGTAGCGGCATCGCCGCCAAATGGGGTAAGAAATACGACGTCAAGCTGACGTTCACCTACCTCGACAAATATGTCGAGTCCCTCACTCAGTACTCCAACGGTGCCTTCGAAGGCGTGTCGGTGTCCAACATCGACGTCCTGACCGGAACCGCAGCAGCGGGTACGGATTCGACCGTCATCGCCATCGGCGACTTCTCCAACGGCAACGACGGCATCCTGGTCTCGGGCCCCGAGGGGGTTGGACTGAAGAACATTGTGGGACGTGAAGCGAATCTCGTCGTCGGCTCAGTGAGCGACTATCTGCTCGCGCGCGCCCTCAAGCTGAACGGCTACCAAGACAATTCGGTCACACGGCACCAGGTGGACGACGACACTATCGGATCGGTGATCGCGACCGCTCCATCTGGCAGCGTATTCGTGACCTGGAATCCGATGCTCATGACGGGACGTAACGTCCCCGGCATGCATCTGGTGTTCGACTCGTCCAAGATCCCGGGCGAGATCATCGACATGGTCGTGGTCAATACCAAAGTGTCCGAACCCTGCAAGAAGGCAGTGGCCGGTGCCTGGTACGAAGCACTCGGTATCATGTCCGGCGCTGACACTGCGGCGGCGGATGCGATCGCGACGATGGCTGCACAGTCCGGCGCGACCGTTCAGGAGTTTCGGGCGCAGCTGCGTACGACCGCTCTGTTCCCGCAACCTGCGGCCGCCGTATCCTTTACGGCATCCCCTCAGCTGAGGACCACCATGGAGTTCGTCCGCCACTTCGTCTTCGACCACGACCTCATCGAGGGTGCGAAGAGCGTCGACGCGATCGGTATCGCCTTTCCTGACGGCACCGTCATCGGCGACTCCACGAAGATCAAGCTGCGCTTCACGACCACCTACGAACAGTTGGCGGCAGTCGGTCAGCTCTGACGAACAGCGTATACCACCCCGGCAGCATTCGCTGCCGGGACACGGCTCACTCTGCTATACCGAAAGGAACGCGCGGTATGTACAAGCCGCCACGAATATTCGGCATCTATGCTGAACCGAACGGTGCGCGGTGGATACTTGCTGCGCTTCCATTTGTGATTCTCGTCGCGGGATATGCGGTAACCTCAGAGATGATGCATGCCGCTACTCCAGACGAGAAACTCTTCCCGACGTTCGGACAAATGGCGAACACCATGTGGCGTCTCGCGACCGAAACGAACAAAGGTGCGGGACAGATACTTCTGTGGACAGACACCGTCGCAAGCCTTGGACGCCTTCTCTGTGGCGTCTATATAGCAGCCGCGATCGGCTTGGTCCTTGGAGTTAACATGGCGATGTTCCCTGGCTTTCGAGCCACATTCGCCCCGTTCATCACCTTTCTCTCGATCATTCCACCGCTCGCACTGATCTCTATTTTGCTCATTGCGCTCGGTGTTGGTGAAGTGTCAAAGGTGACACTGATCTTCTTCGGCACGGTCTTCGTCATAACGCGCGACATCTATCTTGCCACGCTTGCTATCCCGATCGAACAGACCGTCAAGGCGCTGACGCTCGGTGCGACACAGCTTGGCGTCGTGTACCGCGTGATACTGCCACAAATCATACCACGACTATTGAGCGCCGTTCGATTGGCGCTCGGTTCGGCATGGCTCTTCCTGATAGCGGCCGAGATGATAGCGGCCTCGGATGGACTCGGATACCGGATCAGTTTGGCACGACGACTCCAAAACATGGATGTCATCTACCCATACGTCCTATGGATCACACTGCTGGGCTTTATGCTCGACACGATACTCCGCAGACTGACAAGCTGGTTGTACCCATGGTATACCAGCGACAACAGCAAGAGTTAGGAGGGCACCTTGGACACAGCAAAGGCTGGGCCTGATGACTTTCGTGCAGTCAGTGCTGTACACGCTGAAAATCTGTATCAAGGATTCGGCGGTCGTATGGTCCTGGATAACATTGACCTGTCGGTACCGCCGCGTGACCTCACCGCCATCGTCGGTCCGTCAGGTTGTGGTAAGTCGACACTCCTGAGGATTGTTCTCGGGCAGGATACACCGCTCGCAGGCGAAGTCTTCGTGTATGGAGATCCGGTCATGCGACCAGACCTCTCCAGAGGCATCGTCTACCAGAACTATTCGCTTCTTCCCCATCTGACCGTACTTCAGAACGTTCTCGCGGGCGACCGGCTCCGACACTCGGTGTTCTGGCGAACGACCGGCGAGTATCGTGCGAAGCGTGACGAAGCGATGCAGTTTCTCAAAAAAGCGGGCATCGCGGAGCACGCACACAAGTACCCAGCGCAGCTCTCTGGCGGACAAAGTCAGCGGGTCGCGATCGTGCAGACGCTCTTCCAGCGACCAAAAATCGTACTTATGGACGAACCGTTCTCGGCACTGGACCCGAGCACGCGCGAGAACATGCAGCTCTGGCTCTTGGAGTTGTGGCGAGAATACCAATTGACGGTGTTCTTCGTCACTCACGACCTAGAAGAAGCGTGCTTTCTTGGCACCCGGCTCGTTGCACTCTCTCCGTACTACACGGACGACCGTGGCGATGACCCGCGTGTCATGCGCGGTTCAAAAGTCGTGATGGATGTGCCGATCAGACACGCAGGGCGGATCAGCCCCCCGAGCGTGAAGGAAACCGCAGCGTTCGGTGAGATGATCGAACATGTACGTCGCAACGCGTTCGATCCGACACATCGCCAACACGTGGAGCGGTTCGAATTGCTTTACCAATACAGTTGGCACACCCTTACCGCGGATGAGTCACATCCAAAAACCTGATGTTCTTTCCGACACGTGCGCGCGCCCCAAGAGATTGGGGCGCTTTTCTATTTCTACACCTACTGCAGCGGCGGGGTGGTTGCCACTTGTTTGAGGGCTTGGATCAAGGACGATGAGTGGAAGTAGGTGGATAGGTTGTTCTGCCAGCCCGGGGCGCTCGTGTCCACGTCCGGCTTGACGCCGTTCTGCTCGATCGGTTGTTGGTCACCCCCAAGGGTGAGGTCGATAACGAGCAGGAGCGCGTACGTCTCCTTCGGGTCGATGACGGTCTTGAGCGCGAATTCCTTCTCGACCGTCCCCCATCCGCGGCTTTTCGTGCCCACGATGTAGCCGAACCGAAATCGCCGCAAGGAGGAAGAGGTGAGCTCTGCGGTCGACTGCGTCATATTGTCGACGAGTATGGCGATCTCTTTGTACTTCGCGAGCGCGGGTAAAGGACCGAAGTTCGGCGTGCGCTGCGCATCGTACGTACCCTGATGGAACAGGTCGAACGCGTAGGCGTTCGGTCCCTCGAACATCGACATGACGTTCTGCGCGAAGCTCAGGTCCCCACCGATGTTCCCGCGAAAGTCGAGTATCAAGCTCGTCTGCGGCGTCGTGCTCGCCTGTTCGATATCCATCAGGAGTTCGTTGATGGTGGTCGGCGCGATCTTGCTTATGTACAGGTACAGCGTGTTCGAAGCGAGCATGTGCATGAACACGGTCGGCTCGGCCTTGTTGGTGTCGTATTGCGCCTTCGCGGACGTACTAGTGAGCACCTTATGCGCGTAGGTCGCTTGTTTGAGCTCAGCCTGACCCTGTGGCGACGTTGTCCCTTCGAGTACCGCTTTCTTTTGTGCATATGCCTCGTCCACCTGTTCGATCGTGGCACCCGAAGACACACCGAGGTTTTGGTAGAGGTCGTTGTTCGGGTTCACGTTCTCGACCTCGTTCTTCAGCTGGGTCGCGAGCGCAGCTGACAACAGTTGGTCGCGTCCCGCAGGAGGTAGGTTGTATAGCGCGACCTGGAGCGTGAGGAGTGCGAGCGCCTTCTCTGCTTCGGGACTTCCCGCTTTTTTGAAGGTGTTTGCAAGCATCGCGGCGGTGCCTGCGCGCGTCGAA
Organism: Candidatus Adlerbacteria bacterium; assembly: GCA_903851045.1. GTDB lineage: Bacteria > Patescibacteriota > Minisyncoccia > Phycocordibacterales > SBAW01 > GWA1-54-10. The sequence continues at coordinate 1,849 of CAINNF010000019.1, read as the reverse complement.
CTCGCGAGTGTGACGTTCGTGGTACTTGCGGCTTTTTGGAGCGATTTCTCGAAGAGTCCTGCCGTGTCGGCATCTCCCGCCTGCTTCCAAAAGTTCGCCAGCATGATGTCGTACGCCTCCATGTCGAAACGGACATACACATCCTCCGCCTCTTGCGGGGTGCGATACTGGACCGCAGACGTCGCGGCCGCCTGCAAGGGTTTGCTTTCATGCATGCGCCACCCATACCACGCGGCACACGATGCAGCACCGACCGAACAGGTAACGAGCGCGACGATGAACAGTGTTCGCTTCATCGAGTTATTCTACCACCAACATAAGTCATTTTTTTCTGTGGAAAAGTCGAGCAAGATCGATGAACACCAAGGACCATCGCTACACAACACCACCGCGCTCATTCGAGCGCGGTGGTGTGAATTATAGAGAACCCTTGCATGCTCTGGTTTAGGGAGTAACCTGAGGGATGAGCTCATCCAGCGCTTGGTCGGTCGTCTCGACCGCAATACCCTTGTCTTTAAGATACTGCAGCTGCGGCTGGAAATCCGCCAACGGGGTATCGTACAAGGTCGGGTCGCTCGCGACGCGATGATACACCAACATCAGCCAAGCCTTGTCTTTGATCGCCTCGTCCACCCAACTCTTGTACTGTGCCATCGTCGTCGTATTCTCCATGTTCTGCACGATGATACGGTACTGGTCGAAATTCTCTTTGCTATTGTAACCCTCGTCGGTGGTACGGTGCGAGCGATAATATTTTTTCACGAACTGGAGAGAGAAGTCGTTGTACGAACCGAACGGCGAGATGTAGTTACGAACCGGCTGACCGGTCAGCTGCTGCAAGTATGCCTGCGAATGCCCGAGCTCATAGTCAAGCTGTGTCGGTGTTAATGTCACCAGATCGCCCTGGTCGTGATGCACCGAGTGCGAACACACCTCGTGACCATGGTTCGCTATCGTTTGTGTCGTCGTCATGGCGCTCGGCACCCCCTCGACATACTCGGTCGAGAAACAATACGTGACCTTGTAGCCGAACTGGTCGAGGAGTGGTATCACTGTGGTGATATTGTCCTCGAAGCCATTGTCGAACGTAAGTGTGACGATCGGTCGCGCGAACCCGACCGGGATAGTCTTCACGAGCGAGTAGTCGTCGGTGACCAAGCTACCAACCGCCTCTATCATGTGGAAGACCCGAACCGACTTCGCATTGAATGGGATCACGAAATCCTGTTGATACTTCTTCCATTCGTTCGCCGCAGTGGTCGTGGCGGTGCGCATCTCGATGTAGTACTGGGTATTATCCGTCAACGTAAATTCGATGACCACATGCGTCGTCGTGGCCGACTGATACCAGTCGGAGAACGTGTAGGTGTCACCCGGCGTCACCGTTATCGGATTATACGTCCACTTCGCATCTCCGTCCGTGTACGAAGTCATCTGTACTTTGACGGCACGACTGCCTGTGTGCCCTCCCGTTTTCAAGTAGGTATAGGTCGTCTTATTGGTCCCCCACCCTTCAGTAAACCAGCTGGTAGGAGCGGTCGCGTTCGGATCGCTCGCCGGGTCCTCCAGAGACGGATTAGGGATGATATTATTCCCGGTCGGTGGCACCACCGGCGCTGCCACGGTGAGGTTGAACGAGGTCGATCTGGTTGTGGTGCCCGAGGTTCCTGTCACGGTGACCGGTACGGTGCCCGTCGCGGCACTCGCGCTTGCGGTTAGGGTAAGCGTCGTGGAGCAGGTTGGACTACAGGAGGTCTGCGAGTATGAAGCGGTCACGCCCGACGGTAGTCCCGTAGTAGAGAACGCGACCGGCTGCGTCGTGCCCGAGGACAGGGTCGCGGTGATCGTG
>CAINNF010000018.1 GCA_903851045.1 Candidatus Adlerbacteria bacterium | reverse complement strand
TACCGTGGGACTCAACGAGACACAGGTCAAACGATACATAGCGTGGCAGGGTCGCAAAGAGCAACCACAAAGTGCCCGCTTGTTCTAGGTCCTCATGCCGCAAAAGGAAACCCCGGGCAACGCCCGGGGAGGAGGTCATTCTTTTTGTGGTCCTGCGGCAGTGCAGGTTGTGTGTCTTTTTGTGACCCAAGTGGGACAGAACTGGAACCAGTTAGTGACAGAGCTGTACCAATGGCAACGTTTTGGGAAGATGTTAGAAGTTGACAAAGTGCTTTAGGTGCTTTATTGTACTACCAGCATTCATTGGAGGAGACGACTGATGAAGAAAGTCCTTTTGAGGGTGCTGGGGCTGGTCGCCCTCCCCTTCGTTCTCGCGCTGGTGTTCCTGCACTACCTCGGTCTGCTGTTCGCTGCAAGTATTGTCGCAGCGGCGGTCGCTGGCTGGGGGTTTGAAGTCTCAGCGGCATTCGCCTATCTCGCAGTTGCTTGGAAGGTCTACGCGGGGTTGGGTATTTTCACCTTCGCTTTCCTCACCACCTTCTCCTTCCAGCACTGCTGCGTGGGGATGCAGAGCCTCAGTTCTCATCTCAGACACAAAGGATGGAAGGACGTCGGCGGAAACCTACTCGGCGCCATTATCTGGCCATGGAGCTGGTTCTGTCTCGACCGCTTCCTCAAAGGCTGGTTCATGGACCTGCCGAGTGCCATACTCAACGCTATCGAGTACTGGCTTGTGAGCAGTTGGTGCGGTGTCACCTTCACCCACATCGATATGCAATCGGGCAAAGAGACGACCACTTGCGTGAAATCTCCCGAAGAGGCCCAACGCGCCGTAAAAGATGCGCTTGTCAAAAGCCTTCCAAAAGAAAAAGGGGCGTAATTGCCTCGCAAAGCCGACCGCTCACGCGGCGGCTTTTTCTTTTGGAAATTGAGGGGAATTGGGGAGTCCGATTAATTTAGCTTTTTTGTGTTGTCATATTTAGCTGGTGGATGGAGGGACACGGGAAGAATAATATGTAAGAAAAGAGCACGACCCGGGGAGGGGTCGTGCTGGGTGGTTGGATACTGCCGCGTGAACAAAAGAAAGCGGTCCTGCGAAAAATGCGGGACTTTTTGGTTTTAGACGCGGACCCAGGGTGCGGCGGCGATGATCCACGCCTCACGTAGGTCGTCGCCTGGCGAGAGTGTGCGTGGCTCTTGCGTGCCAGCGTAGATCGGGCGTGTGGTCGGGTCCTCGGTCAGCACGATCTTGGCGTCGCCGATCTCGATGTCGAGCGTCCGTTTTTGGACGTCGAATTTCGTAATCCTCTGGTTGGTGACCAGCGGGGTGAACCTGTCCCACTTTGCCCCGTGGAAGTTAGAGTAGAGTGGCTGGGTAGCGTCGGTGTACTGGCCAGGATTCGCACCGAGCCAATGCCCATTCACGTTCAACCAGTCGTTCGCACTCCAGAGGCGAAGTATGAGCCACTCTTCCGGGTACACACCAGTTGCAGCGAGGCGCAGGCCAAAGAATCCCGGCCCCCCTTGCCCGTAGGTGCCACAGTAACCCGACCACTCCAGCACCTGCCGACCGAGCACACGCTCAGTTGGTGGCGAGAAGATGACCGGCTGTCCGTCTACCTTTTGTGCAACCGCAACGATTTTACTGCGTTCCATCGAAGCCTCTCTATGAAGCTGTGAGCTATTTCAACCGAATAAAATATAACACTAAGATATTAAAAGTCAAACTCTGTGACCCTATGGGGATCGGTCACAAATAATTCCTCGCCGTCGCTTCGGAATTTTCGCGACCCCGACTCGCGGCCAAGTCTGCTGACTTGGCAACGCTCCGTCTTTCGATTCCCCAACGCAGGCAATGCAGATTGCCTGCTTAGGTCACACCGAACGAAAATGGCCCCGCTTGAAAAGCGGAGCTCGTTTTCGAAAGTCGGTGTGACCCAAGTTAGTGCTAATTGGAACCAGTTGGTGCGGGAGTTATATCAGTGGCAGGAGTTTGGAAAGCTTTTTGATGCCGAAAAAGCCTTAGTTTAGAATGTATTTTAATATTGACAATTATATAATATTATTATAAAATAGATTTTAGGTTCTTCAACAAAGAAAGGAGCATTTCCGTGTTTCTCTCACAACAATTGGCAAATCTACTGCCAAAAGCTGGCTTACCTTCCGAGGCAGAGTGCATCGGAAGAATCTTCGCCTTTAACTGGAGCGCAGAAGGGACGGCTTATCGAGTGGTCGGCCGAATCGACGGCCTAAAAGTGCACGCCTTTGAGGGTGAGGCGGCAACGAGCTTTTGGCTCACGAGTGCCGCCTTGCCATTGCGCGATCTAAGTAGATCGCGCGGTCCGTCCTGGCTCCATTTCGAGAGCGAGCCCAACCATCTGGGCAAAATCCTTCCCCCTCAGTGGACCATATACTTCAGTGATGTTCCGATTGGTCCGGGTTCAAGTGAAGTTCCCAACTTCATTGAAGGAACTTTCGAGCTTCTAATATAGTCCATATGTTTGGTCGGTCTCAAGCCCACCAGCGGAAAAACCCGCTTCGGTGGGTTTTCTGTTTCTGGTTCCAACTGCTCAAAATTTCCCGTTTGGGGTCTCCAAACGGCGTTGCAAAATAAGCTCCAAAAATTTGTGACCAGTTTACTTGGCTTTCAGAACTCAGTAAATACAGCAGTTTGCTTCCTTCGGACATCCAAACGCTTGAGGCTATTTTAGCAAAGTGATTTACAAAACCTCGCAAGCAGCAAAGAGCTGCTTTGCATACTCTTCCGCCGGAACACGCACCCAGTTACGGTTGATGCGTAGTACCCAAAACACGAAAAGACACGCATTGATGCAAATTGCAACGATGATGAGCGGCGAGATCGGATTGTTTGGTGTAAGCAAAATTGATGATGCAGCACCGATGGTAGCTAGAGCGGAAATGGTGATACCTGCTGGTCGCATAGCCCAGAGGTTGCGCCGGAAGCCGTAGTTTATATTCTCGGCAAAAATCAGAGCAAAATTGCCATGATCGCGTGTCTTTTCGCGCAGAAAGTTGGTGCAAGTCCGGAAAACTTGCAGCGCGCCTTCAGGCGATGCTGTTTCCTGAGCCTCGTCGAGAAATTGCATCGACGGGAGAAGCGCTGAGAGCTTTGCGCGGTAACGTGCGAAGGTTGCACCATCCAAGAAGGTCTTGCTGAACGAGAGAATGCGATCTGTTGGCATACCACCCCATTCCGCGAAGAGTGCAGGTTCTTTTTTCTTTCCGAGATCGCGGCCGAGTTGGGAAAGTAGTGCGGTCAAGACGACCGGCAGGCCAAGTGTCTCGATTGCGTCGAGCCAGACGGAAGTTGTCGGATACCAAGCAAGCAGTAAAAGACCGAGTGGTAAAAGTAAAACAAACATCGGCAACAGCCGTGCCTGCATCGTGTACCTATCGAATGAAGGTATAGTGCTCATACTTCCACCTCGTTATAAAAAGGATGCGCTGAGATATCGGTGTATCCCGGCCGCGCAGGCACACCTGCGCTCCGGTAGCATGCGGGTGATGATAATCCAGCATTGTTTGTAAAAACACGTGCGCCACGGCGTATGAGCGCATTTATTACCTTCTTAGACGGGTGTTTCGGCGCTGCGCCCGGGGAAACGGAAATGTGTGCGTGCGGGGCTTTGATGCGATCGAGTATGGTCGGGCCAACATTTTGCTTACTACCGTGGTGCGGCACTTGCAGGATTTTGAGATCTGTAAGCGAAATACCATTGCCTGCCGCATAGTCTGCTGCAAGCGTAAGCGCATCGGCATCCGCATCGCCCGTAAAAAGTACCTTGTCTTGACCGAGATTGAAGAGAAGGATGGTGCTCGTGTTGTTCTCGGCACTAAAGTGCTCGTTACCGTCCGTAAGTGTTTCGATATTGAAGGCTTCGGCAACCATTTCCAGTTTCTCTGTGGCCGTCTTGATCAAGCCGGGAATTAAACCAAGCGGCTCCTTTGTCTCCGGCATGTCGCGGAATTGTGGGAGAAGTGACTCGTAATACGTTTGCGAGGGGCCGAGCACTCGAAAAAGACCGCCGTTCCATTGGCCACCTTCGAACGGCTCAACGATGGGTATTTTCTTGCGGTCAGCGATTTTTTTAAGTTCGTGGGCATAACCCAATTCCGCTTTAATCTTTCGTTGCAAGCCCAAATGAGTAAGGCCGTCGCTCTCAAAAGAAGCTTTTATGTCGGCTGCATGATCCCATGGCTGATGCATCATGAGCAACTTCACGTCCAAGTTCTCGAGTACTTCAGTGAGTCCGGAAGCGTGATCTCCGTCAGGATGAGTTGAAATGACTGCGTTCACTACATTTGTACCGTAAACAGTGAGGATGTGTTGAACGAGTAGTTTACCCGTCTCTTTGGTACCGCCATCAATTACAAAAACCTGCTGCTGCCCGGTGTTATCCCAGACTCGCAGTGCAATAGCGTCGCCGCTTCTTTCGCCAGCGCCTACTGTCATAAAATCGATTTCGTAGTTGGTAGTTTGAGGGGGCATAAAAAAGTGCCCTGATTGTAACGCAATCCGGTTTCAAGGGGAAGCTAAAGGTAGAAAATACACTTCTTTCTTGCTTCAGGCAGTTCTTGGTACAATGGATACATGCGAAAGACCAATCCTTCCAAGCATAAAACAGTGGCTGACTTTTTTGCTGGAATCGGACTCGTAACTCTTGGGCTTGAGCGGGCCGGCTGGAGTACTGTGCGTGCGTACGACTATGCTCCCGAAAAAGCACGTGCATACGAAAATCACTTTAAAAGTGACCACTACGTTACGCAAGATATAGCGAAGACGCGTGGTTCTGACGTTCCAAAGGTCACCCTCGCGCACGCATCCTTTCCTTGCACTGATCTTTCTGTAGCCGGTGCGCGCGGCGGCATAAACAAAGGAGAGTCCTCAGCGTTTTGGGAGTTTGTACGGGTAGTGAAAGAAATGAAGCAAGAGCATGGTGAAGCAAACCCGCCCCTTATCTTGCTTGAAAATGTTGAAGGACTACTTACATCAAATGATGGAAAAGATTTAAGGTCTGTTTTGAGTACGCTAAACGATTTAGGTTACAGTATCGATTTGCTCCGACTCGACGCTGCTAACTTCGTACCTCAGAGTCGAGTACGCCTTTTTATACTTGGAGTGCACGACACGATTGTACAGGCACTTCCGACGGGTAGCATGGAACAGGAGTATGCGCTTCGGACATCAGATGCACGCTCGGAAAAAATCATCAAATACATCGAAACGAATGCGGATCTGCGCTGGTATTTTCACCAGCTACCAAATTTGCCTAAAAGAACTATTCTCCTTGAAGACATTATCGATCAAAGCGAAGAATGGTGGGACAAAGAGCGAACCGACTACCTGTTTAATCAGATGCATGAACGGCATCGTCAGCTCGTGCGAAAAACAATGAAAGAGGATGATTATCTGTATTTCCCGGCTTTTCGTCGAATGCGCATGCGTGACGGCGAAAAACGCTCAACAGTCGAACTTCGTTCGGATGGAATTGCAGGTTGCCTAAGAACGCCGAAAGGAGGAAGTGCACGGCAAATCATACTTCGTGCAGGCAAAGGAACTTTTAACGCTCGGTTATTCAATGGAAACGAGGCGGCGAGGTTAATGGGCGCAGATGACTTCGCAATTGATCCGAGCCTTTCTCTTAACCAAGTTCTTTTCGGTTTCGGAGACGCAGTTTGCGTGCCTGCAGTGGAGTGGATCGGGCTGCACTATTTGAATTCGCTACCATTGCAGCCTATCGGCCGACAGCAACTAATTCGCCCTGCCGCACTTGCATCATGAGCTCGCCGCTCCGGGCGACCACTCCGTAAGGTATGTTTTTGCGATAACGCTGGCGACGAGTCTCTCCTTCGTAGTTTGCAATCAAACCGGGCATCCAACTGTCGAAGCGCTCTTTAAGCGCCGATCCTTTAACCAGTCGCACGTCAATATCTTTGTAGTCGGGGCTGTAGGATACGAAAACATGGTCTACGTTAATGTCTTCAAGGAGCTTCTGCTTGCCAGCATTCAAGTGATATTGGTATTCAAAGCTTGCACCTTGCACTGACGACTTAACCTCATGGTGCTCAAGATCAGAACCATACCCCTCCTTACCTTTGTCTCCCGTCAGAATAGCACCGAAAAGCTCCCAATAAATTGATGGGACACTACCGGCAACATGCTTGTGGTGCTTGCGCAGCAAAGCTTGAAGCTCCTCGTTGTAGATGAATTTCCGGTAGAAATCGTATGCTGGCTGGACGTGGTATTTCATTAACCCGAAGCATATCAATAGGAACGCATCAGGTCCATACAGTCCGGTTTCTAAAAAAGAGAACCCTGAGTTAATACAGAGACTACCTCAGCCAGCATTTGTGGGCCTTTTGCTACAGTATCGTCGCCGCCAAGATTCTTATATTTTTCCTTTGCTGTTTTGTAGGCCTGTTCAAGTGCTATTTCACTGATGCTAGTCCCGGCTAGAGTAGCAACTTGCACAGGGGTAGGATTAACCGTCTTGAGCAGGATCGTTGTTGTGATCATTGCCACGTAGTATTTGAGATCGTTTTTCTCAACAGAGTCCATTTCATCAGGGTGATTGGCCAGAAAAGCTTCGGTGGCCTTTATAATATCAACGCAGGCGCGGTAGACCTCAATCGGGTAGTTCGAGGTAAAGAGCTTTTCGTAATCTTCCTGCTGTTTTATTAAAGACGACGGGCGAGCACGGGCAGTATTGGGTTGTTGCAAAACTATTGCCTCGACCGCTTGAGCGAGTTGAGGAATACCCACAATGCTCTTTATAGGCTTACCTTGGTTCTTGTAGTAGTTCTTACGCCTATCGTAGAAAATGTTGAAAGCGCGCAGGTATTCATCTATATCGCGCTGAATCGGATCGGTGGCGCGCAACGACGCAGGCGAGATGGCGGTCTGACTATTCGTCGCACGAATGATGTTGTAGCGACTTTCAGCAGCTGTTGGAACAACTACCCGAATGAGGACATCTCGCTCGTCGGCCGGCCCACCACCACTGTTAAAGAAATCGAATATCTCACGAGAAGTTTGAAGACCATTCACTATCTCAGGGTTCTCTATGGTAAGTGTCTTGCCGCTAAGCGTAACTTGTGAGGACAAGATGGTCACTCCATTGTTTAACCACCAAAAGTCTTCGGTCTGCGGGGCACTCAATGTCTGACGTATCCCTTCGTTGACCGCAGCATCTCCCAAGTAATCGCGCACGTTCGCCTCAAAGATGTGTGACGCAAGCTTCCCACCATCATCGAGAATAAAAGTATAAAAGTCTTTGAGTTTTGCGAGAGCAATAAAAGCTGTGCCTTTGGCGGCGGAAATGGACTCTGTAACAACTATCTGACGTGTAGACTTTGGTGTGCGTCTAGCGAGATCTATCAAAGCTCGTGCGGTATGGAAATTCACGCTGACCTCGACGGAGGAAAACAAGTCTTTGATTGTTTGCTCGAGCACCTTGGCTTTATCTGAGACATTAGGGTGTACGCTATCGCCTTTAGTAGCGTAGTGATATGTGACGCGAAGGCGCGGTAGGCGCCCGGCAAGATTTTGATAAGTGGCTTGAAATAGTTGAGCGATGCGTAGCAGCCCTTCGTTGTAGGTGCCTTTATAGCTTGAAAGAGTGTGGGATGTGTCAAAAAGATCGGTTGTCGCGGAGGTAATTTTTTGGATTGCCGTTTCTTCAAATCCTTCGGCTGACTTTGACTGAATGATGACAAGATCTATAACCACATCTTTCAATACGGTTGAGTGGTCGCTATCTTCTTGCACAAGGTCACCATTAACGAAGACGTAGGCGCTGTCGATACCACCATCGCGGCTCCCGTCAACAATACCGGATTGTATTTCTTCGTATGATAGGTCGAAATCTTTGAGTATCTGTTCGGCAGTGAAAACCTCAAAATACTCCGACTCCGACATGGTATTGGCCACCGCAGCGCGTTGCTCCTCTAGACGTTTATCGAGAATTAGCTTATCGTCCTTTGCTGCCATAGTTGTGGCATTATACTGCTAAATCACCAAAAATGGGCAGAGTAAGTTTCTTGGGCCGCGTAATTTAGGCCTAAATGCCCACGTGTGCGCAGGTCCGACCACAGTAAGGAAAGTGTTGCCACTAGCGAGGCTTCGACGCCGTGTCGCGAAGGTAAGGCCAATGTTCGGCACCGATCGGAATCGGATAGTCGGATATTTCAATAAAACCTTGAGTAATAACGATTTTTTCCAAAAGGAGATTCCGATTCTCTCCGATTTTCCTATAGTCGAAAAAGTCTCTTTTGCCTAGGCAAATAGGCACGATTCTCTGCGCGCCACAGCGCGTGCTGAGTCCGCACGATGCAAAGCCACAATACATGGGTGTCCTTCGGGGAAAGCTCTATGCCGGTCGACTCCTTGTACAGCCGGCGAAGCTTCTTTGCTCGAAATGGCACAGGGCTAAACGTTGTGGGAAGCATTGCTTAGTGATGTTTACGCAGCTCATCGAGCTTCTTCTTGATCTCATACGGACGCTCTATATGCGAAAGGATCACGTCCTTCCGATTAGTGCCTGCGGTATCTATCTCGATCGTACCGGTCCCGAAAAAGAGCCGTTGGAAAAACGGTTCTTTTACGGTCACGTCGGTAATTTTCTGGTAGTCAGTAGAAACTAGTTTGGTGGAGAGCCAGCCGGTATGAATCAGAACACGGTGATCGGTGAATGCGTACACCCTCGCACGTGGAAGATAAAAGAGGTAATAAAAAATCGCTATTGGAGTACCGATAAAAAAAGTTAAAACGCACCATAAAATGCATGCAACGGAACGGTACCTATTGCCGACTGAAAACTCGTACTGTGCCGCTTCACCCGAACCAAGCACCTTGTCCCAAATGTGTGTATTGTCCATGATTTCCGCGCTTAGGTTAATAAACCGGCGTGGGGTAAAAGACACAGAACCCCACGCCAGCCGGGCCTTGCGGCCCCATACCCGTTTCCAGATATGGCTCAACGAAGAGTGGCTGAACGTGAGGTTCAGTGTCTTCGTTGAGGCTTGACTGCCTTGCCCTAGCAAATAGCTAGAGGTTAGGCACTTTTTATTGAATTGTTCCCCAACTTTACCATCGGCAGACACCTATTACCACTGCTTTGCTACTGGCGGCAGTAGGGCCTAGAATGAAGCGATGACGGCGGTAAAAGACCCATCTTTGGAACGGCGATTGCGACTGGCGACCTTTATCCAGCAGCGGTACAAAAAACAGCCGAACATTCTTCGTGTCTCGATTAAATTCGACGAACTTGCGGCCGATTTGCTGCTTAGGGATTCGGACGCACTACGACGAGCATTGCAAAAAATGGCAGACGATCTGAGACCGGACTTTGAGTTTAATTTGATGACCGTACAACAACCACAGAGCGTGATGGATACCGATCCGCGACATTGGCCGCATGTGCCAACCGGCTACACAGTAGTGCTCGAAGACAGAGCAGCGTTAGCACGTTACGTACTCGACATGGAGCAACAACTGCGCGCCTCAACCGAGCACTACCAATTTGTTTTATCGTATCCAGCGAAACATGAGGCTGCACTCACACTTGAGGGTAGTACCAAGAAGCCCTACGTGATGCGAATGCATGCGCGCCGCTATAAGCTCTTGCAATATCTCGCCGAAAAGAAAAAACCGGTAAGTACCCAGAATCTTGTAGATTTTCTAAACACGAGAGACGAAAATATCACGACTGAGGATGTGCGCGGAGCCGTCGAGGAGATACGTACTCAGGTCGAGAAAAAATTTAACATTCCACGCTCGTCGATTGTTCAAAATGATCGGAGTGGCACCGGGTACTTCATCGATAACGTGCGGATAATAGAACCTACGAGGGATACCTTGTAGGTCATTGGATCATTGCCCTGTTGACAGTGAAGAGCTCCACTGCAATTTTTATCGCTTTTTTATGTTGTCACTCCAACCCAAAAAGGTAGTGCAAGGGAGAGGGGGTGTCGAGGGACAAATAAAGGGTGAAAGGCACCCGCAAAAATCTTAATTCTCAACTCCTTGAAATTGTTGGAGCAAAACCGGTCGTATTCAACCGAGCACTCGCGCAATTAGCCAACAGCGCAGGAGCAGGTTTATTTCTCTCACAACTGCTTTACTGGGACGGCAAAGGGGCGTGGGAAGGATGGGTCTATAAAACAATTAAAGATTTTCATAAAGAGATACATCTAAATCGCTCCGAGCAGGATCGCGCAATCAAGATTTGGAAGAAGCTCGGTGTACTTGAAGTTAAACGAAAAGGGATACCGTGCAAGCGGTACTTTCGCATACATGCTGATCAGCTGGTAAAGCTGCTCGAGCGAATAAAACAACCTAGTAGTTTGCAGAATTCAGCAAACCAGTTTGCTGAAAATGACCAACAAGTTCGGGCGTTTGAACATACTACTACAGAGAGTACTACAAAGAATACAAACAAAAATTCAGTCATTCAGACTGGCGCGTTACCAAAAGAACTTAGAGACGGACGAGATGAGCTAGTTAAAAAATTCTCGATCCCGAAGAACTACCATGGCTAAAGCAACGCGCCATGGAGAAAGGGCTATCGTTGCAATACCCAAAAACTATGACCCTAAAAAGGTCGTGGAAACGGGCAAAATCGACTTTACTGATGAAGACATTCGGGAGATAGTAGAATTAGGTGAAGCGCTACGCCGCATGCGCATCCGACTCATTGCACAAGGCAGATGGCAAGACAAAAAACATGGAAAGTAAAACTACACAGAAAACAGATTTTACGAAGCTCGAGAAAGACATCGTGTCGGGTAAGTATCGAGATAGTTATCTTGCGTATGGCCGCCGTTCGGACAAAGATCCTAACAACCAAAAGAACTCGCTCGGCTTTCAAAAAAAGCAGAACATTTCATACGCTCGCCAACATCATTTATCGGTTGCTGCGATCACTATCGCGGGTTTTTGTACTGACGGTATTATCTCTGAAAAGCACTCGGGGTTTGAGGAAGATGATGAGTTTGTGGTTGGGAGCAATGGTCTTGTAACGGTAAGTATTAGCCGCCCCAAATTTCGACGCTTGATCGGATACCTTTCACGCGGTCTATTTAAGGGAGTCATCGTCCTTTGCTACGATCGCATCAGTCGAAATAGCACCGACGGAGCCTTGGTCAAAAAACTCATTCGACAAGGAATAGATGTGCGCTTTGTTTGGGCTAAGTATGAGAAAAATGCATCTGGCTCTATGCACATGAATGCAGACCAGATGTTTGCACAGCACCATGCCGAAAACACAAGTGAAAAAGTTACGGAAACCATCCATGAAGTGCGAGAGCAAGGCAAAGTGACAAACCGCGCTCCGGTGGGCTACCTCAACGAAGGCAACATGGATTGGAAGCCGTTAGATCCTGAGAGAGCTCCTATCATCAAACGAATGTTTGAACTTGCAGCTACCGGCGACTGGAGCTTGTCTGATCTTGCAAGGTGGGCCAATGAACAGGGCTTCACAATGCAACCGCAGCGCCGCAAGCGCTCACAAAACGAAATGCTGATGGATGAGGATGATGAGGACGAGTATTTTAAAAACACGCCCAAGGTCGCCCGGCCGGTTACTTTCAATGGCGTACACAAAATTCTCACGAATAGATTTTACATCGGACTCACTCACGGCAATAACCATGACTGGGTGCCCAGCACCTCGCACGAGGCGCTCGTCGACCCTGTATTGTTTGAGAAAGTGCAATTAGCACTTAGCAAACACAACGTAAGCATTCACTATCCTGATAAGGTGCCGCTCGCTCACCGGGGACTCGTGCGGTGCGAATGCGGTCGCATCTACACGCCTTACACCAAGAAAGGCATTCACTACCTTTACTCTCGATGCACAAAAGACTGCCCAAACAAGTTAAAGAGTGTGAGGGCTGACGAACTTGAGAAAGCCATAGGTAACGTTATTAAACAACTCGTGTTCACTGAGGATGAAAAAGCAGAGATTGATGCTCGTACCTCAACTGACATCGCAGTCCTCGACAACAAGCGACAGGTGGAATTGGACCGGATCGATCGTCGCAAACGCAAGGTGCGTGAGGATTTGGCATACATCGGTACAAACAAGCTCATGTTGCTGCGCAGTGGCGCGTACACGCCAGAAGCGCTGCTCGCAGAAGAAGCAAAGCTAACGGCAGAACTCAACCAACTTCAATCGCAAGAAGCTGCATCTGACGCTTCAATGTCACAAATTGTTAAAGAAGCAATCAGACTTTCAGAACTTCTAAATGACGTTGCGGTTGTTTATGATTTAGCCGAATCAGCAGAAAAGGAGATTATCGTTCGGGGAATCTTTTCAGAACTCACCCTCTCTCAAAAAACCTTGAGTTTCCAATGTAAAAACGCTTTCAAAGCACTTGAGGAGAGATTTTCTCCAACTTGTGACCCTATGGGGAATCGAACCCCAATTTACGCCGTGAGAGGGCGCTGTCCTAACCGTTAGACGATAGGGCCTAGTAGCACCAACACATCCTAACAGAAAAGAAAAGGGGCGGCAATGTGCGCTATTCGGGTGGGGCGTTTTTGGTACAATCCGGTCATGCGCACCGTGCTTGAGTCGGCATTTTTTGATCGAGACCCGGCGGTGGTCGCTCGCGCACTTCTGGGTATGTTCGTGGTGCGCATGGTGGAGGGGCACGAGGTCTCGTTGATGATCACCGAGACCGAGGCGTACGCGGGGGCCGAAGATCGTGCATCGCATGCCCGGTTCGGGAAGACGGCTCGCACCGCGCCCATGTTCGGCCCGCCCAGCACCACCTACGTGTACTTTACCTACGGGATGCACCACATGCTCAATGTCGCGTGTCAGGCCGAGGGTATGCCGTCGGCAGTGCTTATCCGTGGTGCGGGCAACATCGTTGGCCCTGCGCGGCTCACGAAGGCGCTTGCGGTCGACCGGGGACTCAGTGGGCAGCCGCTGGGGAAGGAGGTCGGTCTGTGGTTCGAAGACCGTGGAGTCGTCGTTGCTGCACAAGACATACAGGTGACACCGCGTGTTGGTGTCGAGTATGCGGGTGCGTGCGCACGGCGACTGTGGCGGTTCGTGGTGCGAACAGCCAGTGCTCGCACAAAAAGTGCGAGGTAATGCGTGCTGTGGCGGCGACTATGCGAACATCGAGTCGACGACCGCTTTGACGACGGTGCCGTCGGCCTTGCCTTTGAGGTCCTTCATGAGCGCACCCATGAGCTGGTTGGCTTTTTCTTTGTCGGTGATGCCAAGCTCCGCTGCTTTGGCGGTCGCTGCGGCGCGCACGTCCGTCTCGGACATGAGGGCGGGGAGCATCGACTCGATGATCGCGAGTTCGGCCTTCTCGCCTTCGGCGAGGTCAGCACGTCCACCCTTTTCGAACTGCTCGATCGAATCCTTTCGCTGCTTGCTGGCGCGGCGGATGATGGCGGTGATGTCCTCTTCGGACAACTCGTCGGTCGGTTTGCCACCCTTGGCGACGAGCTCGTTGGTAACAGCGGTCAAGATACCGCGAATGACGGACAGCCGCACAGCATCCTTGGCACGCATAGCGTCCTTCATCGCCTCACGTAGATCGGTTTGTTTCATAGGCTCATTCTAACAAAGAACACATTTTTTGCCACCATATAAAAAACCCGCAGCAATGAAGCTGCGGGTGTTTCGTCGTGGGCACGTGGGTTTTATGTCCACGGGACCCGATTTACGTGAGTCTGCGGCACGCGAGCACTCCTGCGGCAGCATGCAGAACGACCATGCTGACAGGGTAGACCAACGGCATCCAGTCACCCTGCCAGCGGAGCACGTTGACAAGAGTGAGAGTGCCGAACGCTGCAGTCCACACGAACCACGGGAGCGGCTTCTCGATCGCTGGATTTCTCCATACCACCTCGTAGAGCGGGATGAACGAGATGGCAATCGCGACCACGAGGATGATGTTGGCGTAGGCGGCGCTCTTGTACCACCACCACGCGCAGCCTGCCGCGATACCGAGTGCCAGCGCCCGTTTGCCCCACAAGTCCATTCGTCCAAATTTTCCCGCACGCAGGGAGTAAGCGAATGTGGCAAGGGTGGCGGCTGCGCTTGCGGTGGGCAGAATGTATTTCGCCACATCGACGGTCATCTCCGCGTAGCTCGATGCATTGAGTACCGTCAAGAATGCCCAGAGCGTCCACGTTGCCGTCGTCGGTACTATCTCCCCGGCGAAAATGCGTCGGTTATAGAAGTAGAATGCCGCGAGCTGTAGCACCCCGGCAGCGATACCAAGCGCCATGGTTGGTTCCATGGGAATCTCCTTTCCTGTGTCAGGTCAGAAACGGCCGCTGAACGTTACCCCATACACTGGATGCTCGGCGAACGTAACCTCTTGTGCGCCGACATCGACACTCCACCGGCCGAAGCTCTTGGCAATGTTGGCGGTGAAGCGGCCAAAAGTTTCGTGACGAACGGGATTGCTCGCTCCGCCGATGTTGGCATTGAGTGAGAAACCATTGCCGAGGTCTGCGACGAACTTTACTCCGTAGCCGATCACGGGGTCGAAGGGCGTTCGTCCGTCGAGATGGTAGTAGCCGGAGAATTTTACGTACGGCGTTGCGGTGATTCCTTCGGCCACTGCTTCGCGAAGCCCAACTTCGACATAGGCGTTGAGCGCATCGTCCGTCGACGACCATATACCACCCTTACTATATGGCAGGGCGATATACTTCGTGCCAATTTCGTAGACGACGTCGCCGAGGTGGGTCTTGAACATGTCGGTGTAAGACGCGCCAAAGTCCCATTCGTCAGCGCGGCGTTGGTGTACGTCGCTGTATCCGTAGCGTCCGCCTCCGAGCCCGACCGAATTCCATGCAAAGAGGTTCATATGACCCCAAGTTGCCATAATGTTAGTCTGCTCGACGGGCATAGTCGTGACAGGACCCGGGATGTCGGTGTAGCCGTAGCCAGTCCATGCGGAGATGTTAATACTGTATTGTACCGAATCATCGCTTGCGAGCGAACTCGCCCTCGATGGTTGGAGCGCCGCCGCGAGGAGTAGCAGCACTGACAGTAATACAGATGGTATCAAACGGCGCATGGCCGTCTCCTTTCGTTGTTACCTCATCCTTGTGATGGATGAGGAAATTGAGGGGTAGCTAGAGGGGAACTTTCTCCGTCGACAAACTACATGAAAAGATGGCATGTGTCAACCGTTTTTGCCCAGTACCACGGAATGGTAGACTACAGAGATGTTTGAACTTGTCATCGTGGTGTTATTGGTCGCTAACTTGGCACTAGTGGCGTACCTTCTGTTGCGCAAGCAGACCATCGAGCTGCCGCCGCCGGACATGCAGGGGATGGTGATGCTGCAGAATCAGCTCCAAGAGTTGACGCGCTCTGTGGATGTGAAGCTCGGCGAAGGCAACGAGCGCATGTTCTCGTCGATGAAGACGCAGTTTGACCAGTCGCAGCGGTTGATGAACGATATTACGACCCAGGTGTCGCTCCAGCTCGTCGAGGTGACCAAGGGTGTGACCGAAACGAAGGAGTCGACGAAGCAGGTCTTCACGATCGCGGAGCAGCTCAGCAACCTCGAGAAGGTGTTGAAGAATCAAAAACAGCGCGGCAATCTCGGCGAGGCGTCGCTGGAGCTGGTGATGGGCAACATCCTCCCGCCGACCGCCTACAAGATGCAGTACGAATTCCCCGGCGGCGAGACGGTGGATGCGGCGATCTTCACCAAGGAAGGTGTGATCCCGGTGGACGCGAAGTTCCCGCTCGAAAATTACACACGGCTCCATGATGAGAAGGACGATATCCGCCGCGCCGAGTTCGAGGATGCGTTCAAGAAGGATCTCAAGAAGCGCATCGACGAGACGAGCAAGTATGTGCGCCCGAAGGATGGTACGTTGCCGTTCGCGTTCATGTATATCCCGGCCGAAGGTATCTACTATGACCTGCTCAACGATGGTGTCGGCGCTATCAACACACGCAACCTGCTGGACTACGCGCAGAACGAGAAGAAGGTGATCATCGTGTCGCCGACGACCTTCGCGGCGTACCTACAGTCGGTGCTCTACGGGTTCAAGGCGTTCAAGATCGAGGAACAGGCCAAGGACATCGCCAAGAATGTCGAGGCGTTGGGGCGACACATCAACGCGTACCAAGAGTTCTACAAGAAGCTCGGCACGTCGCTCGCGACGACCGTCAACCACTACAACGCGGGTACCAAGGAGCTGGGCAAGATCGAGAAGGACGTCCTGCGCATCGACGCCTCGACCGACATCAACATAGACATCACCGTGCTCGACAAGCCGCTCCTGGAGGGGAAGGAGTAGTCTGATAACGAAAGACCCGCCAAGCGTTCGTGCTTGGCGGGCAGATAGTGGGTCGTCACGAGTACACGTGCTGCGAATGTGGTGTCCACGGCTGAGGCCGATTGTGCAAGAGCCACTGGTACCCACCGATCAGACCGACGAAGACAAGGAAGAGCAACAAGACAAGGTTAGTGCTAGACATACATCCTCCCGATGTTTGAGCGCAACTATAAAAACAATATCACGATTTGCAATATTGTCAAAATTCTTTTCTTTGGTGGACTGGCTACGCGTGTATCGGTAGAGGGTAGGTCCCTGGTGCGTAGTGGGTGACTGGGACTACGTCCGATTGCCACCCCTCGAGTATCGGGTCGATGAAGTTCCAGAGAGCGGTCACTTCGCGTTTGCTCACAAAGAGTGTTTGGTTGCCGTGCATGCAGTCGTGGATGAGTATCTCATACTCCCCCCGGTCCTTGTTCTCGCCGATCGGGTGGGTGATGACGCGCCCGTCTTTGAAGGTGATACGAATCTCTTTTTTTTGCTCAGGCATGCGCTTGCCGCCTTCGAGCACAATGCGCACCTTGGGGAAGCGGGGCGTGTCGATGGTCGAGGTGATCTTGAAGTAGGTTTCGGTGTTGGAGTCGGGTGCGACGCCGGGTATGTCGCGGTAGCCGTCGTACTGCGCGCGTACGGTGTGCTTGGACACCTCGTCCGGTGACAGGGCGTGCAAGGCTTCCAGTGCCTCGACGCGAGAGTGTTTCATCGTGGTGCGGGCGAGCACTTTCAGCAGATGATTTTGCCCGACGTCGAGCAGCGAGCCTGTCGCGTCGAAGAACTGTCCACGCTTCTCGACGCCGCCTGTCTCGAAAAAGGTCAAATGGACCTCCGCCACGAGCGAACCGTCCACTGCGGGGATGTTCGAGAGCGCTTCTTTCGCGAGATAGTGGTCGACACGATAGATCGCGCGCTCCTCGAACGTGTTCCCAAGGATCGACTGCAGCTTCTCGGCCGACTTGCCACTGACACCGAACGGCTTTTCTATCATCAGGCGCACTCGTTTCGTGTTTTGTGCGAACGCGGCGTGTCGCAGGTGTTCGAACGCTTCGCGATAGAGTGTGGGTGACAGCGAGAGGTAGAGGATCTTGTCAGCTTCGACTCCCCACGTGCTTTCCAGAACGCCGAACGTTTCGGTCAGTTTTCCATACAACTCTTCCTCCTGCGCATCTCCCTTGATGAAGAAAAGTGATTGCAAGAATGCGTGCAGGGCTGGGGTCTCCTCGCCGTCTTTGGTGATCACGTCGGCGACGTGCGAACGCAGGTCGGCGTTGCTCCAGTCTCGTCGCGACACGCCGAGTATAGCGAATCGGTCCGGTAACTCGCCTTTGGTGTAGAGCGAATACAACGCCGGGAGGATCTTGAGTCGCATGAGATCACCAGTCACTCCGAACGCGACGAAAATACTTGGGGTGTCCATGAATGTATATGAGTATACACTTTTTACGTACAAAAAGGAGAAAACGGTCGTATCTTCTCAAATGTAAAAGCCGCGTCGTCCCACAAGAGGGTCGACGCGGCGAGAGGTGACACGCCTCCTTACTTAAGGAGCTGGTACACCAAAAAGACAGCAAGAATCCCCAACCCAATACCGATGCCCCACATAAAAGGTCCGATCAGCAGGAGTGTTATGTAGATTGCCAGAATGATAAGGAACGCGATGATGAAGGTGTCGACATCATTAAGCCCAACACCTATCCCAAGGGCGATACCGCTGATGAATCCGAGATTGTACCACCACCCGTGTTCGCAGTAGTTGTACACCCGGACATCCCAGAAGATCGAGGCGACGAGCGAGATGAGTGCTGTCACACCATCCCAAAGACCCCAGAGCAAACCAAAGAAACCAGGGTTGCCGATAACAGTGCAGGTCATTTCGTGTGGTCCTTTCAAGGATGTTATTAACTAAGCCTTTGTGTTTATATCGAACTTATTTATACTTGTCAAGTTCTATCGGGGGCACTCTCAAGTCCCAACTACCTTATAATAAGCCCGTTAATCCGGAGGGAAAAAGAGAGTGGTATAAGATAAGGCCCGCCGGAGGTCTTGTGGACATGGCGGGCCTTGTGGGTGTGGCTTTAGCGCCACGCGCTCAATGGATCGATATGGTGTTCCTCTGCGAACTGCCGCATCGCTGGTGTCGGCATGCCCGACGGCGGATACAGCAGCAGATAGGGTGCTGTCTCCAGGAGGACGGCGAGCGCATTCCCAAAACGCTCGTCGTTGTCCTTTTGGTATGCCTCGAGCAGGGCGGTCGCTGCGTGCGAACGAGCGATGATTCGTTCTTCGAGACTCTGGTGGTACTGTTCATCCCCCAAGAAGGTGGGGTCTCCGAGCAGTGCCGGATCGATAATTGTCTCGCTCATCTTCGGTGGTGCGGCATTCCCAGAGTGTTGGTGCAAAGACCAGCCACCAGCTCCGAGAAACAGAAGAACGAAGAGGATCTGCAGTGCGGACCTGCGTGTACCCATGACAAACTTTCTCCAAAGAGTGTTTTTGTTGCTTGTCGGCAACGTGAATCATAGTATAATGATAAAACAATATTTCAAATCCGTTCTATCTTCCCTAATCGCTCGTTGATCAGTCCGCGGATCTGGAGCGAGGAGAGGGCGATGCTGGCTTCTTGGGCGGTAAGCTCGGCCATTTCTATGAGCTCGTCGCGAATCATCGCCCCTTCGAGCTCAAGCGCTTCGAGTATCGATCTCTCCGCATCTGTTAAGTCCATCGGGAGGGTCGCTTGCCCCGAGCCTGTCGAGGGGGTCGTGAATCCTAGCGCCTCCAGAACATCATCCGAGTTGCGAACAAGCGTGGCGCCTTCGTGAATCAGTGTGTTGCATCCGAGGCCGGTTGCGTGGCCGAGTTCGTGGGGCACCACCAACACTTCGCGGTTGTAGTCGAGCGCTAAGCGCGCGGTGATAAGTGTGCCGGACTTCTCGCCCGCCTCGACGATAAGCGCCGTCTTCGACATGCCTGCGGCGATCCGATTGCGCTGTGCGAACGAATGCAGCATCGCTTTGAAGTTCGCTGGGTTTTCGGAAATGAGCGCGCCGCCGGATTTTAAAATTTGTTTCGCGAGTGGGCGGTTCATCGTCGGATACATCACGTCGTCATTGAGCCCCGATGGCATCACCGCCACGGTCGGCAGCCCGACTTCGAGCGCGATTTTGTGCGCGTTGGCGTCGGTGCCCCATGCGAGCCCCGAGACTATCGCGACAGGGTAGCGCGCGAGTCCCGCGATGAGTTGCGAGAGTGTGCGGGAGCCGTACTGTGTCGTGCGCCGTGAGCCGACGATGCACAGATAGATATACTCAGGCCCCGGCAACGTGCCACGAATGGAGAGGTGGGTCGGGGCATCAGGTATCTCGCGCAAAAGTGGCGGGAAGTCCTTTGGCAACAGTGGATGGATCGGGAAATCCATATGGCCGATATCCTACACCGAGCGCCCTTTCGCCGCCAGCGGGTTTGTTGTATCCTTCCTTTATATGTTAGATGTAACTTTCATCCGGGAGAACCCCGACATCGTCCGCGCCGCTATTACAAATAAGAATCGCGAAGTCGACCTCGACCGGGTGCTCCAGCTTGCCGACGAGCGCAAGAAGCTCGCGGGCGACGTGAGCGACATCAACCGCAAGCGCAACGCTGCACAAGATGCGCGCGACTATGAAGCAGGCAAGACGCTCAAGGATGAGTTGAAGGCGGCCGAAGAGCGGTACCAGGTGGCCGAGAAGGAGCTCGTTTCGCTCCTCATCAAGATCCCGAACATCCCATCAGCCGACACTCCCGTTGGCCCTGACGAGTCAGGCAACAAAGTGATCCGCCAATGGCCGGACCCTAGCTCCGAGAACGGCGGCAAACCACAGTTCACTTTCACGCCCAAGGCGCACTGGGACTTGGGCAAGGACCTCGGCATCATCGACAGCGAAAAGGCCGCCGAAGTGTCGGGCGCGCGCTTCACCTACCTGAAGGGCGACCTTGTCTTGCTCCAGAACGCGCTCGTGCAACTCGTGCTCAACACACTTACGTCGCAAAGCGAGATCGAGAAGATAATTCAGCAGTTCAACCTTTCGGTGAGTCCGAAGCCGTTCATCCCGGTGAACCCTCCCATCATGATGCGCGCGCAAGTGATGAACCGCATGGCGCGGCTAGACCCGATAGACGAGCGCTACTACTTCGAGAAGGACGATATGGTCTTTATCGGCTCGGCCGAGCATACACTGGGGCCGCTGCATATGGACGAGATCGTTCCCGAAGAGTCGCTCCCGATCCGCTATGTGGCGACCACACCCGCGTTTCGTCGCGAGGCGGGCGCAGCAGGGAAGGATACGCGTGGGATACTCCGCCAGCACCAGTTCGACAAGGCCGAGATGGAGGTGTTCTCCAAGCCGGAAGATGGACTCAAAGAGCAGGAGCTCCTAGTCGCGGTGCAAGAATATTTGATGCAGCAGATTAAAGTGCCGTACCAAGTGGTGCTCATCTGCACCGGCGACATGGGCTTTCCCGACCAGCGACAGATCGACATCGAGACGTGGATGCCAGGTCAGGACACCTACCGCGAGACCCACAGCTCCGACTATGTCGGCGGCTTCCAAGCGCGCCGACTCGGCACCCGTGTGAAGCGTACGACCGGCGAGGTAGAACCAGTTCACATGAACGACGCCACCGCCTTCGCCATGGGCCGCACGCTCATAGCAATCCTCGAGAACTACCAAAACGAAGACGGCAGTATCACCATCCCCGAAGTCTTAAGAAAATACATGGGCGGGCGCGAAAGAATAGAGAAGAGGTAACGAGTTCATCTCGTCGTGGTCCAGTGTACATACAAGAAAGCATGAGCACCGCATACGATATCCCCAACACGACCGCCAAAGTGCTTTTGGATGTTCCGGCTTCGGCGACTGAAACCGTTGTTTTGGTCTTGCCGGGGATCAGTGGGAAGGTTTTCTCGGACCGCTACCAACCGCTTGTGGACGCGCTGGTGGGTGGTGGGATAGCAGTCGCTCGACTGCATAGTTGGGAGAGCGAGGAAGAGGTTGTGGATATGACCGTTGAGGCCATTCAGCGAGACATCGACCTGGCGGTCGAGTTTTTGCTTGGCCAGGGGTACGCGAAAATTGCTGCGGTAGGGAAGAGTTTTGGTGGCGGGATGATGCTGGCGAATACGAACGCGAAGGTGGTGGCGAAGGTGCTGTGGGCACCGGCTATCGGGGTGACCGAAGTGGGTGGGACTATCGCCAAGCTTCGCACGCAGAAGTTGCGCGAATTGCGCCTGTCGCTCCTCGATATCACACTCGACCACGCACATCTTGCGGCGTATCATGGTGCGGTGTGTCTGATCCATGGCACTGCCGACCAAGCCATTCCATTTTCGAATTCAGAAAAGATTCAGGCACGTATACCCGGTTCCGTATTGATACCGATCGAAGGTGCCGACCACTCGTACCGCGACCCGGCGCACGAAGCACAGGTCATTGCGCACGCGGTGTCGTTCATTCGCACAAGTGTGCGGTAGAATGCCTACATGGCACGGCGAGTTGATCTACCAAAGTCGAATTTGCGTGAGCGGCGCCGGAAGCGTCGCTTCTTGCTGGTCGCGCTCAGTGTCGCGCTCGCTCTCATGGCGTGGGCGGCTATCGCGGGTAGTACCTGGCTCCCGTTCCTGCGCATCCACTCTGTCGACGTGGTGGGCACCAAGACGGTGCAGCCGCAGGATGTCGTGAGTGCCGCACAGAGTCAGCTCTACGGTGGCTATCTCCACCTCTTCGCGCGAAGCAATATCCTTTTGTATCCGAAAGATGCGATCAAACAGCGACTACTCACCCAATTCCCCATGTTCCAAAGTGTCGATGTGCATGCAGAGCATTTCAACACACTGGGAGTGACGGTCGTGGAGCGCCAGCCGGTGGCGCTGTGGTGTGGACTGTCGGTCGCGACCTCCTCCAGCTGTTTTCTCGTCGACCAGGGCGGGATCGTGTACGCGCCCGCGGTCGTCTATTCGGGTGACGCGTACCAAAGATTCTATGGGAGCGTCATGGGCGATGCCCTGCCGCAACAGTTTCTCGAAGCTTCGCAGTTCCATTCGCTGACGACGCTGGTCGGGGCGTTGGAGCAAAAGCTTGGGTCGCGCGCGCAGAGCATCGTCGTCGATAGCGACCATGACGTACATGTCGCGTTCGGAAATTCCTTCGGACTCATCTTCGCGCTCGACACCGCCAGTGGCGACGTGTTCGATCGTCTCGGACTTGCGCTTGCGTCGGATGTGTTCACGGCGCACCCGCTCACTGATTTCGAGTATCTCGATCTGCGCTTTGGCGACAAACTGTACTATCGGCTTAGGTCGGCCGCACCTGCTCCCAAGACCGCAACCTCGACCGCGACTTCGACCGTCACATCAACCGTTCACACATAGCGCGTTGTCTGCGGGAGAGGTGCGCAGGTGTACTTTGTCCGGGGAGATAAACAGCACCCCTACCAAAGCACACCTGCGCACCTCTCCCTAGGCGAGTGATAAAAATAAGGGTAGGGTAGTGAGTATGTCAGGAAAGAACGAGAATTTTTGGGCGAAGCTGCAAAAGCCCTTCTTCGTGTTGGCACCGATGGCGAACGTCACCGATGCCGCCTTTCGTCGTATCATCGCGAAGTATGGGAAACCAGACGTCATGTACACCGAGTTCGTCTCGGCGGATGGGCTCTTTCGTGGCAACCAAGAGGTGTTGCTGCGCGACATGATCTTTACCGACGCGGAGCGTCCAATCGTCGTACAGTTCTTCACGGCGACGCCAGAGTATATGGAGAAGGCGGCTGCGCTCGCGCATGAGCGTGGTTTTGACGGTATCGACATCAACATGGGTTGTCCCGACAAGTCGGTCGAGGGTCAGGGTGCGGGATCAAAGTTGATACTCAACCCTGCGCGCGCGGTAGAACTCATCGAAGCGGCGAAGCGCGGCGGCAAGGGTCTCCCTGTGTCGGTGAAGACGCGGCTGGGATACAACAAAGACATCTTGGAAGAGTGGCTGCCGATCCTGCTGAAGGCCGAACCGGCGGCGATCATTCTCCATGCGCGAACGCGCAAGGAAATGTCGCTGGTACCCGCACGTTGGGAGCGCGTGAAGCGCGCCGTGGAGATCAGAGACCAGATGGGAAGCGCGACACTCATCGTCGGCAATGGCGATGTGGTGGATATGGATGATGCACGCACCAAGGCGGCAGCGTCCGGTGCTGACGGGGTGATGATAGGTCGCGCCATCTTCGGCACGCCGTGGTTGTTCGCGGGGGAGGGCGGCAGTGTTTCTGGAGCAAAAGTCTGGAAGCCTACAACGCCGCTCTGGGCGTTGAGGCGGCCCGAGGACTTTTGTGGAGGAAATACTGCCGCCCTCTCGGACGAAGTTGTTGCACGACTTCTTGTTGCTGTCGAGCACACTACATTGTACGAAGAGCTGCTCGGTGACATCAAAAGTTTCGCTATCATGAAAAAGCACTTCAAGGCCTACGTCGAAGGATTCCCAGGCGCGAAGGAGCTTCGCATGAGGTTGATGGAGACGACTAATGCACAGGAGGTGGAGAAGATCATCAACGACTTTCTCGCCGTATCGTATACTGGGTAGTATATGAACGATATACTCCACGCTAACATCTTCTTTTTTATTACGTCCGTCGCGGTGCTTGTGGTGACCCTGATGCTCGTCGTTGTACTATGGTACATCATCGCGATCTTACGTGAGGTGCGTCGGGTCGCCCAGAAGGTGCGTACGGCAAGCGAGACCATCGAAAGCGATATCGCGTACGTGCGTGGCGAGGCGAAAGGGTACGCAGAGAAGATCACCGGCTTTCTCGGTGCCGCGCTCGGAGGGTTCTTCGCGGGAGCGGGCGCGACCAAGCAAAAACGGCGCTCATCCCCACGAAAGCGACGCAAAAACGAGACGAAATCCGAAGAGTCTGTATAATAGGAGGGTATTATTTAGTAGTAATCTTTACGTATGGCAAACAATTCGAACGGAAACGGAACAGGTGCAGTAGCGGGCGCGGCACTCGGAGTGGCAGCATTGGCAGCCGGCGCGGCAGGGGCATTTTGGTTGTATGGTGCGAAGCACTCGAGCAAGCATCGCAAGCTCGCGAAGAGTTATTTGCTCAAGGCGCGTGCAGAAGCGCTCGAAGCGGTCGAGAAGGCGAAGACCATCGACAAGGCGAGCTACCAGGCTATCGTCGACAAGGTGGTCGCGAAGTATTCGGCAGTTTCTGGCGTGACCGCCGAAGAGACCGCGCAGCTCGGTAAGGACCTGAGGGCTGCGTGGGCGCACATCAGCGCCGCAGTGACGCCCAAGGGCGCCAAGAAGGCGGTGAAGAAGGCTCCTGCGAAGAAGCCGGCTTCAAAATAAGCACGACACGAAACGAGAAACATGCTCCGTTATAGGCGGGGCATTTTTCGTATAAGAGTTGTATACTGTTGAGTGATGAAACAGACGACCACGCCCGACCTAGAGCGGCACAATCTCTCTTTGTATCGGAAGTATCGCCCCGGCATCTTCGACGAGGTGCGTGGGCAGGAGCATATCACCTCGGTGCTGCGGGCCGCGGTCGAGAACGAAAGAATAGCGCACGCCTACCTTTTCGCAGGCGGGCGCGGGACTGGCAAGACCTCGACCGCGCGTATTCTCGCGCGGGCGCTGGGGACGAGCGACAACGACGTCTATGAGATGGATGCGGCGAGCAACCGTGGCATCGACGAGATCCGCGAACTGCGCGATGGCGTCGCCACGCTCCCGTTCGAGTCCAAGTACAAATTTTATATCATCGACGAGGCGCACGCACTGACCCCACAGGCGTGGCAGGCACTACTCAAGACTTTGGAGGAGCCGCCCGCGCACGTCGTCTTCGTGCTCGCCACCACCGAGCTCGACCGCGTGCCGGAGACCATCATCTCGCGCTGCCAGACCTTTACCTTCAAAAAGCCGTCACACGACATCCTCAAGAGCCTCATCATCGACGTCGCGAAAAAAGAGAAGGTCACCATCGAACCCGCAGGTGCAGAACTCATCGCGCTGATGGGGGATGGGTCCTTTCGTGATACGCTCGGTATCTTACAAAAAGTCTTGACCGTCTCACGTGATGCCAAGTTGACCGAAGCCGAGGTCGGTGTGGTCGTCGGTGCGCCGTCCGGCGCGGTCGTGAACACCTTCCTAGAGTCTCTGGCACAAAAGGATATCGCTACCGCGCTTGGCGCCTTTCACCAGGCGACACAGAGCGGTGTCGAGGCGAAGGTGTTCGTGCTGCTCGCGCTCACCAAGGTGCGCGCGGTGCTGCTGCTTCGCTTCGCTCCGGAGATGAAAAAAGAGTTGAGCGAGCAGTTCAGTGTCACTGAACTCGCGGCGCTCACGCGGCTTGCTGGTAAGGAGGGAGCCGCCATAAATTCGCAACTGTTGGCCGAACTGATCACGGCGCTTTTGGAGACGAACCGCGCCCCGCTCCCGGCACTCCCATTGGAGCTCGCGCTCTACCGTGTGTACACAACGGGATAATGGTGGTATAGTGTTCTCTCTATGGAAGTTATGAACGGATTCAAAAAATTCATCCTCCGTGGCAACGTCGTCGACCTTGCCGTTGGTCTTGCGGTCGGAGCCGCGTTTACCGGTATCGTCAGCTCGTTCGTGAAGGACCTCATCACGCCGCTGGTGGGTGCTATCATCAACACGTCCGACTTGTCCAATATCGTCTTCACCATCAACGGCAGCAAGTTCCTTATCGGCGACTTTCTCAACTCGCTCGTCTCCTTCCTTATCATCGCGGCCGTGGTCTACTTCTTCGTCGTGCTCCCGATGAACACCTTCACCGAGCGCATGAAGGGACGCGAGACTCCGGCGGACCCGACGAGTAAAAAGTGCCCCGAGTGCCTCAGCGAGATCCCGCTTGCCGCTAGCCGCTGCGCCTTCTGCGGCCAGCCACAATCCGAAGACAACGCCGTCGCGACACTGTCGTAAGTCGGCAAACTTCGGTCGCAGGCTACAGAAAAACGCCGCCCATGGTGGGCGGCGGATGGTGCGAAACAAGCAAGTCCTCGAGACATCAAAGGTACCGGCCGTCGGAGGAGAATCGCTCCGGTTCCCCAGACCCTTGGCAGTGTCGGAGTCCTTCGCGGGACTCTGTCGGCGCGGGTGGGTGGAAGGGGATCATCCAGGTGCCGTAGTGGTCGGGCCGAACCACCAAGAACGCCAGACACGTCGGGCACTGGCCCAAGCGGACCCCGTGGCTATACGGAACGTCGGTCATACCTTCCTCATGTGCGTACTGCGGTGACTCTACTTGGTATACAAAATGAGTCAACTCCAGCGGACAAAGACGGTCGCAGTACTGATACAGAATATGAAAAGGGCGCGGCAGTAACTGCCGCGCCCACGTACCCTCCTTTTTTTACTGGCGCAGGTCGTCGTAGTTGCGCGCAACAACCCACTCGATCAGGCGGTCGCGCCATGTCTCGAGGTCACCGTTGACGGTGATCACGACCACTGAATATTCCTCCTCGTCCTTGTAGTAACGCACCTTGCCCTGGTAGGTGGCGCTGTGTGTGTCATTTCCCGCCACGGCCCAGAAGGGGTTGCCGCTGATATTGAACTCAGGTTCGGTGCTGGTGTCGATGTCGGTCAGGTCGACCGCGTTGGTGATCTGGATCGTGAAGGTCGTCTTGCCGTCCGTGGCGGAGAACACCGAATTCTGCAACGACGCCACCCATTCGGTCGGCACCTTGGCGCAGAGATGTTCGAAGCACACCTCCGGAATGGGGACCACGACAACCCCTCCCGCTCGCGCGGGGAGCACACCTCCCAGAAGTAAACCGAAACACAAAGCAAACCGAGCCAATGTCGAAAGCATTGGAAAAATCCCTCGTTGCTGCCGCATGATCGCGGCCAGCCTGGCAACAGATTAACATAAACAAATAATATGTCAAACATCCTCCAATAAACCGTCTCGTGGTCACGCCGATAGAAAAAATACCAAAAACAAGTATTATGGACAGGTAAAGCTAGGATCCACCACGGTCCAACCATCGCGCCCCACGGGTCGTGAGCTTTTCATTGGGAGATCGTCTAATGGTAGGACAGCGGCCTTTGAAGCCGTGAATCATGGTTCGAGTCCATGTCTCCCAGCACATTGACTTTTACTTGTGTTGTATTATAATGCCTCAAGGTACATTGGGAAAACAAAAATGTCACCATTCCCGCCTTTTAGTAACGCGGCCACCAAGCTGCAAGGTAAAGTGATGAGGTTCCGGCTCGTAGTCTCGGTACCTCTCACTGTTATGACGTTTGTTGTCTCGGTGGTAGCTCTGGTGGTGCTCGCGTGGTTGGGCAAGCCACCGTACGTAGCATATGAGATCGTCATTGGTGGGCTAGTGTCCGCCTGGTGGGATACCCTGCTCGTGTGGTACCGAATCCGGATGGGAACATTCGGCAACCATGCATGGGACGTCCAACAAGCTTGGCGGGTAGCCGCTGCCCATCTGAAACGCAAAGACTAAACACGCTCACGACCCCTGAGATAGCATCAAAGGGGTTTTCTTTTGGTACAATATCGCTACGGTGCCGTCCTTTTTTGCTGCTCATCTCCAAAAAACGTGCTAACCCGAACCGTATCCATTCAGTCTCTCTTCCTCTGTGGTAGGATTTTGGTAGAAACAAACAGAGGGATGTTCTTTATGAGAGTCGGTATAGATTTCGACGACGTACTTGTCGATACCAACCCGTCGCTGCTTGGGTTCCACAACGAACAGTTCGGTACCGCACACTGGATGGAGGACGTACAGTCGTTCGACCTCAGTCGCTTGTGGGGATGTACTCCCGACGAGGCGCACGAACGTCTCGAGGCGTGGTACTACTCATCGCACCATGCGAACCTAGTCCCAGTGTTCGGGGCTCAAGAGGCGGTCATGCATCTTGCGAACTTCTGTGAACTGCACATCATTACCGCACGTCATGCACATCTCGCCGAGGTAACCAGCGCGTTGGTGGGGCGGCACTTTCCCGACGTGTTCGCGGGTGTTCACTTCGTCGGCTATAACGGTCGTGGGCACGGGTCAAAGGCAAGAGCGTGTCAGGAGCTTGGCGTAACCATCCTTCTTGAAGATGCACCCCACCATGCACATGCGGTTGCCGCCGTCGGGATTCCAGTACTGCTGTTCGACGCTCCATGGAATGGCGATGTTGCGGGTGACAATATCATCAGAGTCCACACGTGGGCGGAGGCAGTCGACCATATCACTCGCCTTTGAACGTCGCTCGAGTGGTCGTACCTAGCCACACCGCCCCACACCATGGGGCGGTATTTTTTTGTGTAACTCTTGGGAGATACGGTAAGGTCGTTGCGTTGAAACAAAGGGTCATGGGGACAGTCACGATGTTCGTGAAATGGTCGTGGTGTGGTATTAGCGTCGTGCCTTGTGTAAAAAATCCCCACACACAAACAAATGTGTGTTTGCGTGTGGGGAGTGATGCGGTGTCCGTGCTGCGTACGGATTATGACATGAAATTCGTGGCAGTACTCCGAACTGGGATATCGACGACGATGCGGAGATTCTTCGGCGGAAGAAACAGAGTTACCTTGATCGGTGTGCGCGAGACTTCCTCATCTCCGGTTGGAGCTGGCGGCAGGGTGATTGTCTCGGCGGCAAATCCCGCGGACGAAGCGCCCTCCACAGCCAGAAGCCAGTCAGGTGGTCCTTCGATAAGCACCCCCGCGCCAGCCTTAAAGTAGCCGACTCGCAGGGCGAGCAATGCTATCTCGACCCCGGTGCCGACGATACGTAGCTCCTTCAAGTCTCCTCCATAGCTAAACGAACGCGACATGCATTGTATCCTTTGTGAACCGTATGATGTACTACGCTGCTGCTGGACTCACGACCCTGGTTTTTATATCGAGTTGGCCCGGTCCTGGATATCTTTCTCCAGTTTCGCTATCCGCTCAAGGACCTCCGTGGTCAGAAGTTCGTCGGTCAACTCGGCTTCTTCTCGTACTTGCACCAGATGAGAACGTGCCTCTCGAAGAAGCATCTCCTGATCAACGATCGGCAAGTCCTCTGATGACAGAATTTCGAGCACTCGCTCTCCAGCGAGCAACCCTATCGGTTCTCCCCGTGGACCGCGACGCAGTTTCGGGAGAGGTATGTCTCGCGGATTCATAGGCGTCTCCTGAACTGAACTTGGTGTATAGTACATACAATCAAGACAGTGTCAAGGTGTTAGGGTGTTGTGTATATGGGTTGATTCTTGTATGCAGAGTGAGAACTCACCATGCAGCAGTATTTGACATACTGCAATATATGGTATATAATCTTTTCCAGTTGTGTAGGGGAAAGGTGTAATGGACCACACTCTCTTGTTCGCGTTCGTCGGGCTCGCAGCGCTGTATTTCGGCTCTCGGGGTTTCTTTTGGCGCGTTAATTTCGCGGAGGCGCGCCTCGAGGAGTTGAGAGTCCTCGCACTTAAGAAGAGTGCGTTGCGCTGGTTGCGTCACATGAGAAATGGCTACGATGACAACAGGTCCTTCCTCAGGTATATGAAGGAGGATCTGGCGAAGGCGGGCCTCACGCTCCGCGATATCGGCACCGATGATGCCGAGCTTGAGCGGCTTCGTATCCTCGGACTCGTGGCGAGCGCGAAGCGATGGATCAAGTATATACAAGCGGGAGGTTCTAGTCTCGACATCGGGTTTTTGCGAGATGATGTCAGGGCGGGGCCGCTGACTGCCGAAATGCTCGGCATCGACCAAGAGCTGTTTGATCGGTTGGTGCGAGCGTAGGAAACAGAGCGCTACGGCGCCAAGGGCGGTCTCCATGCACGGAGGCCGCCTTTTACTATTTCCAAAAATAAACCCATCCGCGGCGAGGGGGATGGGTAGCGAGTCTGTCCGTCTTTCCGAACGGTCACCCTTGCCGCATATACGTTGGGTCAACGTGCAGATGCGTGCTAACCCGCGCCGTATCCATCCAGCGATGGTGCCTGGCCGTCCGGTGCCTCCTGCAAAGTGCTGATAGGATACCACACAAAGGAAAAGGCGCAGGGGTTGGACCTGCGCCTTGGGCGAAGTGATGCTATTTGCGATGCTTGTTGGAGCGGAAGAACGACACCGCGAAGAGGAGTAGGCTGATGCTTATGACAATGGAGCCGATGAGGAAGGCGATCACTGCACCATACTGTTGCCACGTGAGCGATTCCGTAACCTCTCCGGCGAACAGGAACGATCCAAAGAACAACAAGCACCCAAACAGGGCCAGTGTTAGAGTGTTTATGGGGTCCTCGAACACGGCCAAAATCTTGCGTATCCATGCAAAACGGGGAGTATGCATGCCAGTCTTCCTTGTGAATCTGAAATTTAGCATACATATTTTAATATATATTGTAAATGTGCGAATTATGCTCGGAACAAGGCGCGCCACTACGGTGCGCCTTTTTTGCATGTTGCCTCAGAGTACGCCTGCCGACCCTTCGTGTGTATATAAAAAAACTGCAGGACACCTTTCGGGTCCTGCAGTGTGTGCGATGTGTCGCAATGCTAGGTGTGCGAGGTGGTGGAAGAATCGACCTTACACCCGAAAGAACGCATCAGGTCTCGGTACAGGAAGCGTATGGCCCATGCCGCCAACACAAGCATCACAATGGCTCCGGTCAACATGGTACTCAATTCAGCTGTTTGTTGACTCAGACCAAACCACACAAGTGTATCGGTGCTGGTCTCGAAGAGCCAGAGTCCTGCGACATGCCACCAGGCGGTGATCGCGACCGACCACGCACTGCCGACCCACAGGTGCATCATCGTACCGGTGAGGTCGATGACAAACACACAGAACGCTAAACTAAAAAGCAGCACAGTGAACAACGCAATATTTGCGAGCCAACGCTGCAGCTTACTCATATTTCAGTCTCCCTTTGTACGGGTCTTGGACCTTTAGACTACTCCAGGTTGACTATATAGCACTGCGTATGACAGTCAAATTCGACCAGCCGCAAAGAACGCCTTGACATGATAGTTATATGTAATGTATAAACGTCACTAGGTATTGGTACAGGGAGGAATTCGTCATGGATACGAGGCAGCGGGCAGACCAGCTCCGCCTTGAGATCACGCAGGCAGAGCGAGTCTTGGAGGCGAAGCGAGCCGCGCTCGCAGGCATCTACAGAGCCTGTGAGCACAGATTCGGGGACCCTGTCTATGACCCGATCATACAGCGAGCGTACACGATTCCCGGCGACGCGGTGGGGACGATGGGTGTCGATTGGAGACCTCCCACCCATGTTCCTGCGAGCGAGACACCCCGGTGGAGGCGAACCTGCGCACTGTGCGGACTAACCGAGCACACCACCGACACGACGACGGTCGAGTCTAAGAGACCAAGGTTTCGCGATTGTCGTTAAAGGGTCTCGTGTACAAAAAGCGCACCACCGCCTAGGTGCGCTTTCCCTTTTTCCTTTCTGACTTATTCATCTAGGCTTGGATTGTATGGGTAAAAAGTAAAACGCCCGAAAGAGTTGGAGACTCTCGGGCGTTGGTGTGTTGGGCTTGGGTTACAGGCTTTGGAGGTCGGCGATCTTTTTCTCTACTTCTGCAAGTTTTGCCTTGAGAGCGTCGGCTCGCTCTTGGAGCTTTTTGAGTTCCTCCTCAAGCAACCCATGCTTCTTGAGTATCTGTAGTCGTTCTCGGTATCGTAGCTCCACTCTCCGGGCGTTCTCCGCAAGCATGTCGGGAGGGGTGTGTCCTCCCAAAACGAAATTTGGCTGAAATCGTGGATCCTCCGCGAGCAGCAGCAGTTCTATCTGTGCCTCGCGCCGCGGTGAAGTAGTGTGCTCGAAAGTGAGCACACCCGTCTTTCTGCGGTCAGGTGTTCTCATGGTCCATACCCTTGTTCTGGTTTGTGGTCTGGGTCTTATATAATTACACAATGTTTTTTCTGTCAACGATCGAAATTTGACAATATGGTAAAATACTGTATGGTGCTTATGGATGATAGCTGCGGGGGCTTGACGCATGGCCTTGAAATTTCGACCGTTGAATGCGGACCTGCTCAAAAGTATTCGTGAGCAGGTGAAAAGGTGTGGTAGCGAGCGACATCGCGCGACCGTCGTTCTGCTTATCGAGCATGCCAGGACGGGGGAGTTCCTGCTCATCGAATCCGGTAAGGCCGGGCCTCGGAACCCCGGTCTCGTGAAGGGAGGGGTCGAGCGGAACGAGTCGGTGCTCGAAGCCCTGTTTCGGGAAGCAAAGGAGGAGGTCGGCTTTGAACAGGCGCAGGTTCGGGTCTTCGGATACGGTGGGTCCCGAAGCGTTCGGTCCATGCAAAAGAGTAAGCTTGTCCGAAAGCGGTACTTCTTCTTTCATGTCGTGTATGACGGGCCGCTCGAACTCACGATCGATCTCAGTGAGATATCTGGGTATCAATGGCTCACCATCCATCAGGTGCGCGAAGAGATCAGAGTGCTTCTGGAGTGTCGACCGGACAAGTACGCCGTCCTCGAGGAGGCCTTCGAAACGTTGGCCAACGCGAGGACGAAAGCGAAAAGGGAACGAGTGACCGATACTGTCCGTAAATCGAAAACGAAGAACAAGAAAATGAAAAAATCTGTTCGCGCCATAAGCACGCTCAAGCCGGGCAACATACAAGCGAAACGCAAGAAGAAAAAAGCATCTTCATGAGCGTCTGTTCCACTGCCGCTGTACTCACCCGAGTACAGCGGTTCTTTTTACGTCGCGGGCGAACGCGGTATACTGAGCTGACACACTCCTATGACCATACCTGTCGCATATCTATGGCTCGCGGTAGGATTCTTTGGTCAGTTCGTGTTCTTTTTGCGTTTCGTAGTGCAGTGGTGGGCATCCGAGAAGGAGAAAAAGGTCGTCATCCCTCGCGTGTTCTGGTATCTCAGTATCGTGGGCACGCTCATTACGCTCGTGTACTCGATACATATCCGCGACGCCGTGTTCATGAGCGCACAAACACTTTCGCTGTTCATCTATCTACGGAACATCTCTTTTGGTTGAACGACCCGCAGGAGCGTTACGTGCCTTCCTCGATACAGTGTCGTGGTGGTGATGGTCGGGTACTCTTTCAAAAAATTCGCGTACGCGCTCGAGTAGGTGACGATCAGGGAGCCAGGTGTTGGTGTGCTCGTGTCGCTCACCGCCAGCGGATCGAGCCGCTGGGTATAGAATTTGATGCTCCCGAGCTCCTCATCGCCATACGCATACCAGGGAGTCGCGAGAGGGGTCTTGTTGATAAGCGCCGCGACGACCGATTCCTCCTGTGCGAGCGTGACCGTGTACGCATAGTACGGGTTCAGGTGATAGGCATTATAGATTGTGAACTGCGCCGCCACCAACACCAGGCACACAAGGACGCCCGGCAGCAGTGCTCGCAAAAGGCGAGACGGTATCGGCGGGATCGAGAGCGCGATCGCGAGCGCTGCGAACGGGTACAGTGGTAGAAAGTAGGTCGGGGCTTTCGTGGCGGTCGAGAAGAAGAGCGTCGCTATACAGGTGACCGTTATGATGCATGACACGACGAACGCACGTCGCTGGCACTCGATCGTCGACCATCCGACCACCAGGAGTGCGCCTGAGATACATGACAACAATAGCCAGGGTTGGCAGAATTGCTCAAAATAACGCAACAGGATGTCGTTGGTATTTATTACCGTACCGAACGCGTTCGTGTGTGTTCGGGCGATAACTTCGACTCCGATATATTGCTGCCAAAACACAGACCCAAGCCGGACGGTCTCGTAGATGTGCCACGGCGCCGCGACAAAGATGGTGGCACCGATGCCATACCAAAGTCGTTTATTCCACAGTACCGCCAGTTGGCGACAGAGGACGATGATGCACATCACTGGTACGAGCGCGAACGCCGCAATGACGCTTTTTGCGAGTATCGCGAGACCTGCTGCGACTCCGAACAACAGGAACCATCCCTGTTGGGTCTGTGTGGGCGCACGCATGGCTCGCACGAAGAAGTACACCGTCGCTACGATACATAAGGTGACGAGCACGTCCATGCGCACCTGCCGTGCTGCTTCGATATATGGACTGGTCGTCGCGAGTATGGCTCCTGCGAACGCTGCGAGTATACTGCTGCCCGACAACTCGAACGCCAGCAGTATGACCAATGCGACGAGCGCGATACCGGATAGTGCGGACGGTAGCCGCAAGTCGAACGGTGTCTCACCAAGGACCGATCCGCTTGCGCTCATGAACCAAAACAACAGTGGTGGCTTCCTGACGTAGGCGTTGCCCGCGTATGTGAGCGAGCATAGATGATGCTCGGTACGTATCTCGTGCGCCACTTGGGCATACGTCGACTCGTCGTAGTCTTGCAGCGGCTCCGTGCCAAGGTGGTACACCACCGCGACGCTCGTCCAGAGCATCACGAGCGTGACCAATATGATACCGACGTGCTTGTGTGCCCACGCCACGATGTGCATATGGTCATTGTACACGGACGAGAGACCGTATGGGGTGATGGTGGCTTTGGTCGCTTTTTGGTACTGTGGCTCTATGATGCAGGACCGGTCCGAATTCTTGCGGTCGCCGTGGCGCACCCTTGGGTACGCGCTTTCGCCGTGGCGCTGGCGGATCGTGCTCATGTTCTCGCTCGTTGCCTTGGGGAACGCCTGCGAGTATAGCTTGCCGTATTTCCTTAAAATGATCGTAGACGATGCGACCCGCGCGCCGGCGATGCCCCCGTTCCACCTGTTCCTGTTCCCGGTGGTGGCCATCGGGGTGTTGTTGCTGGCATGCGAGATCTGTTTTCGGGTCGCGCACATATGCGAGATATACATCACGACGTCGGTGTTCGAGCGTATCACGAACGACCTGTACAGCCGTATACTCAAACGCCCGACCTCCTACTTCGAAGACAAACTATCAGGCGACCTCGGTAGGCGCATACAGCAGGTGGGTACCGCATCGGTGTTCTTCGTCGAACTCTTTCCGTGGCAGACGATCTGGGTCGTGCTCGCCCTCGTCTCCGCAGGTGTGCTCTTGGCGATAACGCACGTGTACCTTCTCTACACGTTCCTGGCGTGGTCCGTGCTCTTCATCGGTAGTTCGATACCGCTCCTGCGCTGGAGTCACCGGCTCTCGCAGGAAGTCGCGAGTGCGCACGCGGGACTCAGTGGCACCATCGTCGACACGTTCGGGAACGTGCCGCTCGTGCATGCGTTCGGTGCGGTGTCGCACGAGCAGTCGCTGCATCGCGCGACGGTTCGCGGACTCGTCGGTGTCGAAAAACGGACCCGTTGGGCGAACGTAAGCAACAAGTTCCAAGAGGGGATCAGTATCGTCGTGCTCGCGACGGCGCTCGTCGTGGTGAGCGTGTATCTCTTTACGATCGGCGAACTGACGGTCGGCGGGTTCGTCATTGTTGCGGCCATAATTCCACAACTCACCGGCGCTATCTGGAACCTCGGGGAGATGATTATGCATGTCATTCGTGAGTTCGGCGAACTCTCTGACGCGGTACACAGTTTGCAGGCGTCCGACACCGAGCTGGTGGGTGGCGCTGTCAGCGTGACACAGGGTCCACGCGACCTCGTATTCGAAGATGTTGGGTTTCGATACCCAGGCACGAGTACGGACGTGTTCGCACACTTCTCGCTCCATATCCGCGAAGGCGAGCGGGTCGGGATCGTTGGTGCTTCGGGTGCGGGGAAAAGCACGCTCATCAAGCTCCTGCTGCGACAGTACGAACCGCAGCAGGGGATCATCTCTCTGGGTGGGGTACCGGTTGGCGATCTGACGCTCGACACACTGCGTACGCTGGTGTCGTACGTGCCGCAGGACACCTCGCTTTTTCATCGAACACTGTTCGAGAACATCCACTACGCGCGACCGTCCGCCACACGGGACGAGGTGCTTCGTGCGAGCGAACAAGCGCATGCGCACGAATTCATCGCCGCTTTGCCACAGGGCTACGACACCAAAGTGGGCGAGCGAGGAGTAAAGCTCTCCGGCGGGCAGCGCCAGCGTATCGCGCTGGCGCGCGCGATATTGAAGGCGGCACCCATACTCGTGCTTGACGAGGCCACGAGCGCGCTCGACAGCGAAAGCGAGGCCCTGGTGCAAGACGGTCTCCAAGAGCTCTTCGCCCGCAGTACGGTCGTCGCCATAGCGCACCGTCTTTCGACCCTGCGTGCGATGGATCGGATCATCGTCATGGAGCAGGGCACCATACTCGAAAGTGGCAGCCCCCAAGCACTGCTTGCCACCGAAGACGGCATCTTCAAACGTATGTGGGAGCACCAAAAGCACGGGTTCGTATAGCGAGTACGATTGATGTCAGGCTCAAAGACTCGCTAAACGGATCACGGCAAAAAGAAAGGCGGCACCAAAGATGGTCATCGCGGTGGTCCAAAAGGTGGGGTGAACGTGGTGACTTTCGGGTACTAGGTCGCTTGCGCCGATGTAGAGGAAGAATCCTGCGAACATGGCGAGCAAGACGCCAAGCTCGGCTTCGGGAAGTCTGAAGAAAAGAGTGGTGACGACACCGAGGATGGGTGCCAGCGCGTCGACGATAAGCCAGCGAAGGGCGGACGTGCGGTCGTTGCCGTAGCGTACGACGACATTGACGGTATTGATGCCGTCAGAGAAATCGTGCGCTAGCACCGCGAGCGCAACGACCGCGCCGACACCTGCCGACACTTGAAAGGCGAGTCCGATGCCGATGCCGTCGAGAAAGCTGTGGAGGGACAGCGAACCAGCCCGTACATGCCCGAGAGGGGCGTCGTGTTCGTGGTCCTCGTGCGCATGGTTGTGGAGCAGCAGCAGCCGGTCGAGCAGGAGATAGAGGAGGAAGCCGAGCGCCACGCACGAGACGATATTTTCCACACCGAACACCGTGTCGCTCAAACGCAGCGCCTCCGGCATCAGGTCGAAGAAGGCGACGGCGACCACCGCACCGGCGCTAAAACCGAGGATAAGATGTAGTCGGTCACGCAAACGCAGCGCCAACAGTCCTCCGACGAGCGTCGAACATCCGGCTGCGATACTTATGATGATAGGGGTCATCGTTGGTGAAATTGTACCATAAAAGTCATATTATACAATACTGCCACGACGGACATCTGTTTTTGATATACTACTGTTGTGATAAAAAAGACACTGAACGCGGGTGTGGTGGTCGTTGCGATGGTGGTGATTGTCGGCGTGGTCGTCCTGAGTTACGCTACGCGGACGCCCGTCGTCCAACCGGTCGCGACCCCACCCGCAGCTTTGACGAGCGGACAATCCATGCTCCCAACAAAAACTATCACCATAGGCAACAATAGTCTTACGGTGGAGATCGCTTCGACACCGCAAGAACAGCAAGATGGTTTGTCCGGTCGCTCGTCCCTTGCGGAGGGGACCGGTATGTTGTTCGTCTTCGACCCGCCAATGAGCGAAGGTTTTTGGATGAAGGACATGCTGTTCTCGTTAGATATCATATGGGCTGATGCGAGCGGCACCATCGTTACGGTCGACCAAGACCTTGCGCCGAGTACCTACCCGAACGTGTTTCGACCATCGGTATTGGCGCGGTACGTGCTCGAGGTGCCTGCTGGATACACTGCCGCCAAAGGTATTGCGGTCGGTCAGAAAATCGTGGTACAATAGCACAAGCGCGTCAGGCAGCTACTCCGACCCGTAAGGGTCGGGGAGGAAAGTCCGAACACCCCCAGTGCCGTTATGGCACTGGAGCAGAGCAGCAGGTAACCCCTGTCGTGTGCTTCTAACGGGCACCAGAGGTGCGAGCAGAGACGCCGGAGGCGAAAGCCGAAGGCACCCCATGCGGTGATTCGTCACTTACGGGGTGAGTCCTCGACGAAATCAGGTCGACTCCAAGCGAAAGCGTGGGGTTTGCCCCGAGCGAAGTCGAGGGGTGAAACGGCTAAACCCTTGCTTGGGTGCAAGGTCGTGTCCCGGCTTGCCGGGAAGTACCGCTTGAGCCCGATGGTGACATCGGGCCCAGATAAATTGTTGCCTTGTCCGCCGAAGCCTCGGCGAAGGCGGATCCGCCTTCGCTCAAGCTACAGCGGATGAAACAGAATTCGGCTTATCGACGCGCGCGTTAGATATGCGATGACCCCGCCGAACAGGCGGGGTTTTGCATCTGTGGATTGATGAGTCTTGTTTTTCATAAGTCTGTACTATACTGGTCACTATGCGCAATACACGTTTTCTTTCGTGGGCTCAGGGCTTCTATGTAGCAGGCCTTGTTCTCGGATTATTATTTATCATCCCTAGTCCTTGGTTCCCACTTCAGCTTGGTAAGACGGCGATAGTTGCCGCATGTCTGTTCATCGCTTCTATTTTGTTCGTTGTTGGCGGCGGTGCGCGGTCACTCCTGCGTGAACGAAGTCCGTTACTGATACTCCTGGGAGCGATACTTCCGATCGGATACCTCCTCTCATATGCTTTCTCTATAGACCGGACGGTCGGCTTTAGCGGATTCGCAATCGAGTCGGATACCGTCCTTTTTGTGATCTTGGGCTTCTTGGTCTATGTGCTCGGGATAGGTCTCTTCCGGAATCTC
The DNA here is from genome assembly GCA_903851045.1 of Candidatus Adlerbacteria bacterium. Classification (GTDB taxonomy): domain Bacteria; phylum Patescibacteriota; class Minisyncoccia; order Phycocordibacterales; family SBAW01; genus GWA1-54-10. The sequence goes on along the minus strand of CAINNF010000018.1, from coordinate 83,065 downwards.
TGGTCCGTTCGTGTGCTGTTTATTGGGCTGGCGGGTGCCGCGGCATTCGCGGCGGTCTTTCAGTTCATCGTCATTCTGTTCGGCTCAGTGGTGCTACCGAGCGCATTCTCAGACCATTCGGTCAACCTGGTCGGCAAATGGAACGACCTCGGTCTTCTGGTAGGGTTGATACCGCTCCTGCTTCTTTTGTCGCTCGAATTCATTACGTCGCTACAAAAGCGTATCTTTGCTTCGATCGTTGCGATCGCGTCGGTCGTCCTCCTCGCCATCATCAACTTCCCCCTCATATGGTCGTTACTGCTCGTCTTTTCGATCATAGTGGCTTTGTGGTCATATGTGACCAGGCGACCTTCGGACTCCGCAAACTATGTAAAGCAGGTACCGTGGGTGCCGGTCATTGGGATACTGGTAAGCACCCTCTTCCTGTTGTGGGGAGCGGTCGTCAACACCGGACTGACGAACATCTTCCCGGTATCGTCGTTGGAGATTCGTCCGAACCTCGCGTCGTCGCTTGATGTCGTGAAGGCGGCGCACGGCTCCTCACTCGAACGATTCGTGTTCGGTACCGGCCCTCAGACGTTCGGTCAGGAATGGTTGGTACATAAACCTCTTTCGGTCAACCAGACGCCGTTCTGGAACCTTGACTTCAATGTCGGATACAGCAGTTTCGTTACCGCGCTCAGTTCTGTTGGTGTGCTGGGTGCTCTTGCGTGGTTCATGCCGTTCATTCTCGTATTGATCGGTCTTGTATACACGTTGCGATCATCACACTTCGGTCAGCGAGAGAAGCTGTTCGTGACCTATCTTGCGACAAGCTCGATCTATCTGTGGGCAAGCCTGCTCTTTTATGTGCCGAGTCCCGCCATCTTGCTCTTGGCGTTCGCGCTCTCCGGGGCAACACTAGGGTTCGTGTTCAACAAGCGCCAGGTCGAAGGTGTGGCAGAGCATGCACCGTCACAAGGCATGCAAGCGACGATCATCTTCGCGTCCATCGTGTTGGTGCTCTTGGTCGGTTGGAGCGCGGAGTCCGTCGCGCGTCGCTATGTTGCGGAAGTGTATACGAACCAGGGTCTCATCGCGCTGCAGCAGGGTGATGTGGCACAAGCAGAGACCTTTTCCGCGTCCTCGTTAGGTATAGAGCAAACAAGTGATGGTCTTCGACTCGGTATCGACGCCGGTCTCGCACGACTCCAACAGATAGGCGCTGTCGGCACATCCCCGACACCGCAGCAGGTGCAGGACTTTGCCGCAGAGGCTCAAAAGATCATTCCGCTCGGCAAATCGGCGCTCGCGCTCGACCCGAACGACTACCGCGTGTACGTTTCTTTGGGCCGAGTGTACGATTATCTCAACTCCCTCGGAGTCGCGAACGCGTACGATAACGCGAAGCAAATGTATCAAGTGGGCGAGCTGCTTAATCCGACCAACCCGCAGATCCCACTCCTGGTCGCTCGTCTTGAAACGGTCAAAGGGAATCTCGCTGGCGTGACCAGTGCGCTGCAGCAGTCGCTGACCCTGAAGCCCGACTATACCGACGCGATACTCTATGTCGTGCAGCTCGATGTCGCTCAGAAGGATATTCCGAGCGCGATCAAGGCTGCAACGGCGGCGGTGCAAAGCGCCCCGGGAGTTCCCTCCATCTGGTTCGAGCTCGGTTTGCTCTACTACTCGGCAGGTGATACTAAGGATGCTATCGTACCGCTCGAGCAGGCGCTGAAGCTCCAAAGCGACTACGCGAACGCGAAGTACTTCCTCGGGCTCTCCTATGCGGCGCAGAATCGCACCCCTGATGCGATCACGCAGTTCACCGATCTCGCAACGAGCAATCCAGACAACCAGGAGGTGAAATTGATCCTGAGCAACCTACAGGCTGGCAGGAATCCATTCACGAACGCGCAGCCTCCAGTGACTCCGACACCACAAAACAGGACAACTGCCCCTATTTCGCAGTAAGATAAGGGAATGGTTCGAACCTTTCTGAGTGCGATAGGAAAAGAGGTGCGAGGAATGCATGAAGCCGCCTATCTTCTGGCGGCTTTTGCGCTGGGTTCGCAGCTCTTGGCATTGGTGCGGGACCACTTGCTTGCGAGGCAGTTCGGCGCGTCCCACACGCTCGATCTCTACTATGCGGCGTTCCGGGTACCTGACTTCCTGTTCGCTACGTTCGCTTCGCTCCTGTCGCTCTATGCACTTTTGCCTGTCCTGTCTCGTCTGGGTCAGGCGAGCGAAGCGCGCATGGTCGTCTTCTTGCGACAGATCCTATTCCTCTTCTTTGTCTGTATGGGTACGATCTCGCTGGTCGTCTCTTTCTTCGTACCCCAGATCGTCCATCTCATAGCTCCAGGACTCGAAAGTGGCGAACTCGTGTCGTTGGTTCGTATACTTCTGCTGCAGCCGATATTCCTCGGTGCATCCAACATCATCGCGTCGCTTACGCAGCTGCGTAGTCGGTTCTTCCTCTACTCGATCTCACCGCTTCTATATAATCTTGGCATCATCTTCGGAATCGTCGCACTGTATCCCCGTATGGGGGTGACGGGGCTTGGGTGGGGTGTGGTACTCGGCGCACTCATGCACCTGTGCGTTCAATTACCGTTCTTTGCCGGAGAAAAGGCCGGAGAGCCGCTCCCGCTACCTACACTAATGAAGGAGTTCATCGCGGTCCTAGCGCTTTCGCTCCCTCGCACGCTCGCGCTGGCGGCGGGACAGATATCACTGTTGGCGTTGGTTGCGCTCGCATCCTACTTGTCGGCAGGTACTATCACAGTGTTCATGTTCGCGTATAACCTGCAGGCGGTGCCGCTTACGATCATTGGTGTGTCCTATTCGGTAGCGGCGTTTCCGACCCTGGCGAGGCTTCATGCGGCGGGGGATCATGCAGAGTTCGGTCGATATGTCGATACGGCACTTCGGCATATCTTTTTTTGGTCGATACCTGCGACGGTTTTCATTATCGTATTGCGTGCGCAGCTGGTGCGCGTCATCCTCGGTGCTGGCGCGTTCGATTGGGGAGCGACGCGACTGACGGCTGCGGCGCTCGCGCTGTTCATCCTGTCACTTGCGGCACAGTCGATAACACTACTGATCGCTCGCGCCTACTATGCCGCCGGTAACACGAAGAAACCGTTATATTACGGCATGATCGACGTGGTGGTATCCGTCCTTTCCTCGCTCGTGCTCCTATGGCTCTTTAAGACGAATCTGGTCGTGCAGTATTTCGTCGAAACGGTGCTGCGCGTGTCCGATGTGCCAGGAACGTTGGTGTTGATGCTCTCGTTGGGTTATGCGTTCGGTTCGATCGTCGAGTTTCTGGTCGGATACAGTTTCTTCCTCAAGGACTTCAAGTTGTCACATCTTGCACTCGGGACGCTCATATTCCAAAGCTTTTCGGCGTCCGTGATCGGTGGGTTCGTGACCTATGTCGTGCTTTTGCTGACCGGTACCGCTGGCGAGATAAACACGACCTTCGGACTACTGCTCCAGGGAGCGACGTCGGGCCTGCTTGGGCTCGTCGTATCGGCGCTCGTGCTCGTACTGCTTAAGAATAAGGAACTCGCCGAAGCGGCTGCCGCACTGCATCATCGATATAGACAGAAATTCGTCACCCCGCTGGAAGCGACCGAGGTGTCGTCTTAATGCTGCGGAGGTGCTAGACTGCCCAGTGTGCAGCATATACGCAATTTCAGCATCATCGCCCACATCGACCACGGCAAGTCCACGCTGGCTGACCGCTTTTTGGAGCTGACCGGCACTATCGAGAAGCGCAAGATGCGCGACCAGGTGCTTGACTCTATGGAGTTGGAGCGTGAGCGTGGCATCACCATCAAGATGCAGCCGGTACGGATGCGCTACAAGCTCGGGGGTGACGAGTACCTGCTTCACCTCATCGACACTCCAGGGCACATCGACTTCTCCTACGAGGTCTCGCGTGCGCTGACCGCGGTAGAGGGTGCGGTACTGCTCGTGGACGCCACGCAGGGTGTACAAGCCCAGACGCTCACGACGCTTCGGAGCGCACGCGACCTTGGGCTCGTGATAGTGCCAGCGGTCTCCAAGATCGATTCGCCGCTGGCGGATGTGGAGGATGTGGTGCTTCAGGTCGCGACACTGCTCGATATCTCGCCCGACGAGGTCTTGCTGTGTTCGGGTCGCACTGGTGCGGGGGTCGAAGAGCTTTTGCAAGCGGTCATTCAGCGCGTGCCGCCACCGAGGAACGCGGAAGAGGTGCCGGAAAATGCTTCACAGGAAAAAGTCCTTGGATCTCCCGTTCAGGCTGGCGGCCGGCCAGACTATTTTCCTGTGAAGCGTTTTCCGGCATCCATCGGTAGTGGAGGAAAATCCGTTGCTGCTAGTCGGCACAAAAGCGATCCGCGTGCGCTCATTTTTGACTTTCAATACTCCGACCATCAGGGCGTCATCGTGTACGTGCGCATGTTCGAGGGTGCGGCGAAGAAAGGGGATACGTTGGAGTTCTCCGCAACGGGGAGAAAATTCAACGCGCTCGAGGTCGGCTCCTTCGCCCCGACACCGACACCGCTTTCCGAAGGCCTCTTTGCCGGTTCCATCGGCTACATAGTGACCGGCATCAAAGAACCGGGGTTGGCGCGCGTGGGCGACACGGTGCGCGCGTTCGCGTCAAAGACGCCGCCGCTGCCGGGGTATGCGGAGCCGCGGCCGGTCGTGTGGGCGAGTATCTATCCCGAAAGCCAAGACGAGTTCGTGACACTGCGCCAAGCGCTTTCGCGACTACGGCTGTCGGACTCCTCTTTGTCGTACGAAGAGGAGTCCTCGGGCATGCTTGGGCGGGGCTATCGGTGTGGTTTCCTTGGCATGCTCCACCTGGAGATCGTGTCGGAGCGTTTGCGCCGCGAGTTCGACATCGGCCTCGTCATTACGACACCGACCATCACGTACGAGATAGAGACGAAGGACGGCAAGCGAAAGACCGTCTACTCACCGATGCAATTTCCCGACTTCGGTGATATCGCCCAGGTGTGGGAGCCGTACGTTACCGCGCAGATCGTCATCCCGACGGAGTACCTTGGCTCCCTCATGCCGATGCTCTACGAACATGAGGCGGCGGTCGATTCGACCGAGACGTTCTCCGAGGGTCGCGTCATCGTGAGGGTGGTGATGCCGCTGCGCGAACTCATGCGTAACTTTTTCGACAAATTAAAGAGTGTTTCCTCGGGCTATGGCTCGGTATCCTACCAGCTCCAGGAGCTTCGATTGGCCGACGTCGCGCGGCTCGACCTGCTTGTTGCCGAAGACCTCGTCCCTGCATTCTCGCGTATCGTAGCGAAGCATAGAGCCCAAGAGGAGGCCGAGGCGGCGGTGGAGAAGTTGTACGGCATCCTCCCGCGACAGATGTTCGCCACCAAAATTCAAGGCCAAGCACTCGGCCGCATACTCTCGTCCCGAACGCTCTCGGCGATGTCCAAAGACGTCACCCAACACATGTACGGCGGTGACATTACCCGCAAGATGAAACTTCGTGAGAAGCAAAAGAAAGGAAAAGCAAGAATGAAAGCGAGCGGGCGAGTCAACATCCCCGAAGACGTCTTTTTGAAGATGGTGAAGAGTGAGTAGTGTTTTACGTATAAGTGTGGTACGGTTTTTTCTGGACAGTAGGAGGACTCGAATATGGACTTTATACAGGCGGGTCGTGCAGCAGACGACCCGGCATGGAATGCATTATTTACGCTCTTGGTCTCTATGGATGCTGACTTTGCGAAGGAATGGCGACGACGGCAGGAGTGCGCAGAATGCTCGGTCAAGCATCTGCGAGCGCTTACTGATGTTGATTGGTCTCGGTTGCGGTCTGCTGTAATAGCGGCACCTCCAGGACAGGAGCACCTGCTTCTTCGTCCGCCCGGCGGTATTCGCTATGGTAAACGCGCACGGTTCTTGCTTGGAGAGATAACGAAAAAGAAGCAGGCGTTGCTGCGACAGACACAATGTGTGTGATCAAGATGTAACGTTTGGTGTGGGGCGGTGACAGTAATGTCCCGCCCTTGTTTTTATATCAAGATCGAGAAATAGGCGGCTATCATGCTGGCGATGATAAGGATGGTGAGTACGGCAGTAAAGATGCGCAGATTACGCTGGTGCTTTTTTCCAAACATATAGAGAGTAGTATACTGGGTATCATGCGCGAATTCAAGAAACGTCGTAGTCGGAGCGAGGAAATCCTCCGACTGTCCATAAAGGGCGTCGGAGTATTGCTACTCTTGGTGGTCACGGTCGTGCTCGCGCGTGCTGCGTGGGGTATGTACGGCAAGATGACCGAGGCGGCCCAAGCGAAGGAGGAGGCGAACGCCGAGCTCGCACGCGTCGAGGCGCAACAGCGGGGGGTGACCACCACACTGAGCGAGATCAGCTCCACAAGGGGAGAGGAGGCGCAGATCCGCGCCCGGTTCGGCGTCGCTAAACCGGGCGAAGGCGAGATAGACGTCATTCGCGACACGAAAGCCTCGACGACCGATAGCGAGCTGAAAGAAAGTTGGTGGACGAGCCTATTTCATACGTTGTTTGTATGGTAAAGTGTCTTCGTTAGCGAACGAGTTTTCGGTGTGCATGCTCGCTCGACCTCGCGGACCGCGTCCGCCGAAGCCGAGCGATAGCGAGACGAAGGCGGATATAGTTTAGTGGCAGAATAGGTGCTTCCCAAGCACCGGGCGGGAGTTCGATTCTCCCTATCCGCACCAAGGTTTAGATCTCGTATGAATCATCGTCTCGAAAGAGGCGGCTGATGTAGTAGTTGTAGACGAGGACGATGGGGAGTATGGGGCCGATGCCCCAGAGCATAAAGGTTTGTGTCGTGGGCGAGGAGGCGGCGTCGAAGATGGTGATGTTTGGAGGGAGGATATAGGGGAAGGTACCAACAACGATGCCGAAGAAGCCGATGATGAAGATCGTGTTACACAACCAGGGGACCAGCGCGGTGTCACGCTTGTGTATAGCGTACACCAGAAGCGCCGTAGATGCGGCTATGAGCCCTACCACGCTCCAGAGTATAGGCATGTACCGTGGGTCGCTCCAACGAGACAGGAAGAGGTAGTTCGTGTTCGGCACTACGGCTGTGGCGCTCGCGAGAAGGGCGAACGTGAGTATGCTGTAGAGCAGTATCCGTTCGAATCCTTTCTTACTCACGATCTTTGACTGGCGCACCATGTGCGCGTAGCCGAGTACCACGAAACCGGTGACGATGCCAGTGGTGATGAGGAAGGTGACGAGCGTTGCCCAGTCGAAGGGGCCGCCCGAGAAGTGTCCCCTCGTCATCCGTATGCCGCTGAGCAGTCCTCCAAGCAAGAGTCCGAGACCGATGGTGGCTAACAAACTGCCGATACCGAACAGTGTCGCCCATAGGTGCTTGGTCCTCTGCGTGTGCGCGTAGAACTCGTATGATGCCACGCGCAGTATGAGCCCCGCGCCGAGCGTCATGGCAGGGATATAGAGCGCGTTGAGTGCGACACTAAAGACGATGGGGAACGCGCCGTACGTGGTCGCAGCGGCGATCAGGAGCCATGTCTCGTTGGCATCCCACATCGGACCGAACACGTGCATGAGCACCAAGCGTCGCTTGTCGCTCTGTGGCAGGAGCGAGAGGAGTCCGACGCCGAGGTTCGTGCCATCGAGTAGCATATAGAGCACGACCTCAAGACCGATGATGCAAAACCACACTATCGGGAGCCAGGCAGTGGTCATGGGAGTGGGGAAGTAAGGTCAGGCCCTCGCGCGATCATCTTTGCCACAAGATAGACGAAGGTGATCGAGAAGACGACGTACATGAGTGTGATAGCGAGCGTCGTTGTGGCGACCTCGGCGGAATAGAGTCCGGTCGATACGCCATCCGCGGTACGGATGATGTGGTACACGATCCACGGTTGTCGGCCTATCTCGCGCACCATCCAGCCGGACTCGGTCGCGATGAGGCCGAAGGGGATGGAGACGATCCATGCCCACAAGAACCAGGGGTGTCTGCTTATGTGTGCGACCGAGAGCTTGCCTCGGTACCAGTAGATACACCCCCATAACATGAGGGCTGCCATCAGTACGCCGAGCAGCACCATGAGTCTGAACAGGTAGAAGGTAACGGCGGCTTGAGCCGTCGAGGGGCGGTCGTTGGCGGGGAACGAGGCGAGTCCTTGGACGGTGCCGACCGGGTCATGGGTGGTGATAAAGCTGAGAGCACCGGGTATGGCGACCTCGAACGAGTTTCGCTGCTGTGCATCGCTGGGGATGGCGACCAGACGCAGTGGTGCGCCCGTGCCAGAGGCGTTCGTCTGCCATTGAAGCTCGATAGCCGCTAGTTTTTCCGGCTGATAGCGACCGACCACTTGGCCGCTCAGGTCTCCGACGACCAGTTGTAGTGGTGCGACGACGACCAGTATGCCGATGCAGAACTTGAAGGTCGAGAGAAAGAACCCCTTCGTCTCTGTGGGGCTTGAGCCAAGCAATTTGATCGCCGAGATCCCCACCATCATGAACAGGGTCGACTCGACGCAGGCGAACCACATGTGCGCGAACGACACAAGCGTGTCGGGGTTACAAATGGCCTTCGCATAATCGGTCACGACCAGTTTTCCGTCAGAGAAGGTCACGCCGAGCGGCGTCTGCATCCACGAATTGGCCGCCATGATCCAAAAGGCTGAAATAGAAGCTCCGAGGAGCACCATAGCGGTCGAGAAGAGGTGGACGAGCGGATGGACTTTCTTCCAGCCGAACACCAATATCGCCAGAAAAGCCGACTCGAGTGCGAAGGCGATCGTCGTCTCGAACCCGAGGATGTTACCGAGAAAGTCGCCAGCGGTTTGGGCGAATTGTGACCAGTTCGTGCCGAACTGAAAGGCAAGCGGTAGTCCACTGGCGGTACCTATGGCGAAGGTAAGCACGAACGGTTTGGTCCAAAAGCGCAGTTGGCGGTAGTAGTGCTCCTGTTTGGTCAAGAGCCACATGATCTCCATCACGAACATGTAGAGCACGAGTCCGATGGACATGATCGGCCAGAGGATATGAAACGCGGCGGTATCGCCGAACTGGAGACGCGACCATTGAAGTACGTCCATGAGCCAATGGTACCATGGGTTGCTCCACTGGAGCGGCCCTATTCACTGTACAAAGTAAAGTATGTTATACTGGATGCACATTAACTACATATAAATCGTAATCGTATGGACAAACACATAGCCATTTATTCGACACCGACCTGCCACTTTTGCCAGTTAGCGAAAGAGTTCCTTGCCGAGAAGAACATCCCTTTTACCAATTATGACGTCTCGGTCGACGCGCAGCGGCGCAATGAGATGATCCAGATGACGGGACAACTCGGCGTCCCGGTCATTGTGGTCGACGGTTCGGTCATGGTCGGCTTCGATCGCGAGAAGTTCGCCGAGAAACTAGGTCTCGAGGCATAGCCATTTTCCCCGCAATAGCGCATACTAAAACCGCTCCACGCCGAATGTGGAGCGGTTTTGCGAGTCGTGAGGCCCCCGTAGTTCAATGGATAGAACAGCCCCGTCCTAAGGGGTAGATGTAGGTTCGATTCCCGCCGGGGGCATGGTAAAATAGTTGCTATGGATGAGGATATTAAAGAGATCAAGGCGCTTGCCAAGCAGGCGCTCGCGCTCGCTGAGGACACCAACCATATCGTACGGGGGATGCGCAGCGCGCAGCGCTGGGGGCGTTTTTTCCAGTTTGTATGGTGGATGGTCATTATCGGAGTGTCTAGTGCGACCTACTATTACTATCTCCAGCCGTATGTCGGCAAACTAGAAGACCTATATATGCAGGTCCAATCGACGGGCCAGCAGTCGCAGAACATCGGTACACAGCTGCAAGACCTGTTCAAGAGCTATACAACATCCTCGACCTCGACGACCCACTAATAATCTATGGCAGCACCACAACTACTCGAATATATTCGCCAAAACCTTGCCGCTGATTTTTCTAAGCAAGATATTGAAGAGAAGTTGCGGGCCTCAGGATGGGCACCTCAGGATGTGTCCGACGCGTTTATGGCGGTAGAGCACCCCGAGAATGTCGCACAAGTCTCCGATCAAAATATGCCACCGAGTGCTGAGGCCGAAGAGGACAGGATCAAGAAAGAGTTGGAGGTCGAAGCAAAAAAACGAAAGTGGCGCGGCGAGGCACCTGTGATTACCTCGGGAAGCGGTATTGCTGGCTGGCTGATCAGGAAAAAGATCGTTCGCACGGAGTTCCAAGCGAACGCCGTTCTTGTGGTAGCTGTAATCCTGGTGTTATCGCTCACCCTTTGGGTCAACTGGCCTAAAGGGAACAATACATCCACTGCACACGCACCCCTTGGCTCACCTCGAGCATCCAACAACTCCACTCATTAACAAACGAATGAATGTATCATGAAAAAAGAATTCCTCGTGCGAGAAAAGGTGATAGCGGTTCTGGTCTTCGTTATGTGGTCGATCGGGGTCGTCTTCTTCCCAGGTATTCGTTTTGAAGGTATCGCAGCGACAGTACTTGCCGTGTTCCTGCTGTATGTCGTTTTGCACGTGTGCCTATTTTGGCTCTCGGTGCGACAATTGAGAGCGCTTGTGGACCTTACCGCCGCTGTGCGTCGGTCCATGCCCGTATCGGTCGTTCTGAGAACAGCCATGTACGCGTATGTACTTCTCACGGTGGCGGTGTCTATAGTACTTACGCTTCACACCTTCTTTGTGAAATAAAGAGTAAAAAGCGCTCCGCGGTATGACATTTACACAAAAGCTTTTTTAAGCTATATTTTCTAGCGTACGGGAGGTTGGTCGTGTGCGATTCGCCGAGATAGCTCAGTTGGTAGAGCATTTCCCTGAAGAGGAAGGGGTCGCCGGTTCGAGCCCGGCTCTCGGCACATTCTGTTTCGCTTAGAGTAAAAAGTTAGTTCGACTTGATCTTGAGCTTCGCTTGGCGGCCCTTGTCCAGCTTGGGCAGTCGCAGGGTAAGTAGGCCATGCTTTTCAACTGCGTCGGCTCCTTCGATATCGATCTCCTGAGGGAGGACTATCGTTCGCGAAAAAGCTCCCCAATACAACTCAGAAAAGAAGAATTCGCCGGCGGTACCTTCGACATGCCGTTCGCGTTTACCGCGCAATGTCACCATGTCTCGTGTTATAGAGACGTCGAGATCTTCCGGTCGCACCCCCGCGATCATCGCCTTGATGATGAGGTGTGTCGGGGTCTGGTACACATCTACCGCAAGCTCACCCTCCTCTTCGCGCTCGGGTTCCTCTTCTTCTTGGGGTAGTACGCGTCGTGAGGCCGGTGGCGCGACGGCGGCACCAGGTTTTATGGTCTTTTGGGCTGGCACATAGCCAGTGCCGCCGCTTTCGAGGTCGTCGAACGAGAAAGAATCATCCGATCCCGTACCACCGGTTAGCCATTCAAAAAGTGTTCGTTTATCTCGTGCCATACGTCATGATTACTTGTTAATTAACAATAGTCTTTGGGGGTTTTGAGTCGCTCGATAACCAGCAGTGTTGCGATGATGCCACACCAGACACACACAAAGATCCAGAACGTTTCTTCAGCACCTTGCGTACTATGAGCACCAGCACCTTCTGGTATGTTAACAATAAAGTAATTGTAGGTGGTATGCAATATGGTCGAGAGGATAATGCCGCAGATCGCATAGAGTTTCCGCATGCTCGCCGGTTTGTTGAACGAAATAGCCAGCGCGATACCAACGGTCGACGAAGAGAGCGTGTGTACGAGCGTCGCTCCAAGGAACCGTGATTCACCAAGTGCGACGATCCGTAACAGGTCGCCATTGACGATCTGTGGCCACAAAAAAAGCGCGTTCTCAAGCGCCGAGAAGCCAAGCGCCGCGGTCACCATGTAGATGATAGCGTCTATCGGCTCGTCGAACACGTACAGGCGTAGGGCGGCAACGTAGGCTGCGAGGAATATCATGATCTCCTCGGTAAGTGCCCACATACCGATCAGGCCAAGGCTATATGGTGGAAGGTATTGTTGCGCGATCGCTTGTAAGACCAAGGTCGGTCCGATAGCGATCATTCCGGCGACAAAGGCGTAAAATATGAAGCGTTTTGGTTCGGGCTGGCAGCGGTCCTCAAAAAGCCAAAAACAAAGCCATATGCACGCGGGTATCACGCCACCGAGAAAGGAGACAAGCGAAAGGATAGGGTGCTCGACAAGGCCTACCGGAAGAAAGATCAAAAAATCCACCTTCTCAGTATACCCCTATTTTGATGGCCAAGGCTCGATCATCAACAGGTTTTCGGTGTTCGGCAGCGAACTCCAGATCTCCTCGGTGACGAACGGCATGAACGGGTGTAGCAGCTTCAGTGAATCCTTCAGAGTGTTGGTAAGTAGCCTCTTTCGTGAAGCTACCTCCTCGGGTGTGCCTGTTTTAAGTATCGTTTTACTTTCTTCAAGAATCTCGTCGGCGAAACGGTGCCAAATGAACTGGTACACCTGGTCGGCGGCAAGATCGAGACGATATTTTTCGATATTCGCTGTGACAGCATCGAAGGCCCCACACGCTTCTTGTTGGATTGCAGCGTCGCCCTCGGTAAACGGCACATCGTCGGTCGCATCCTGTGTGTTTTCGAGTACGAATCGGGTGATATTCCACACTTTGTTAGCGAAGTTCTTATAGCCACGAATGCGATTCTCGGACAATTTGAGGTCGTTACCGGGTGCTGCGCCGATGATGAGTGACAGACGCACCGCGTCGGCGCCATATTTAGAAATCATATCGAGTGGGTCGATGATATTACCAAGCGACTTGCTCATCTTGCGGCCTTTTTCGTCGCGTACGAGGCCGTGGAGATAGACATTCTTGAATGGAACATCTCCTACGAGGAAGCCGCTCATGAGTATCATACGCGCCACCCAGAAGAAGAGGATGTCATAGCCGGTTTCCAGGAGTGCCGTCGGATGGAATGTTTTAAGGTCGAGCGTATCATCCGGCCAGCCGAGCGTCGAAAATGTCCACAATCCAGAGGAGAACCACGTGTCGAGGGTGTCGGGGTCTTGTTCTACGGTCCCGTGGCAATATGGACATTCTGAGGCGTTTTCAATACTGATTATTGGATTAGCACACATTGGTGTGCTTTTGCCGCCTTCAGGATATGTACAGTACCACACCGGCACACGGTGGCCGAACCAGATCTGACGGCTGATGCACCAGTCACGCAAGTTGTCTATCCAGTGGTAGTAGATGCGCTCGAAGCGGTCGGGGACTATCTTAGTGGCACCCGAGTCGACCGAGCGGCGCATCACTTCTTTCAGTGTCGTGGTCGAACCCGACTCGATACCAGGGATATTGCTGTGGGGAATAATGAACTCCTTGTTCACGGCGACGAACCACTGCTTCATGATCTGAGGCTCGATGGTGGCACCGGTGCGCTCTGCGGTAGCTATGTTGTGAACGTAGTTGTCCTCGACTTTGACCAGAAGACCCTTTTCGGCCATTTTAGCCACGATCTTCTCACGCGCCTCAGCTATCTTCATTCCGGCGAACTCACCTGCGATGGGGAGCATCTTGCCGTACTTGTCGATGACCTGCTCCTTGTTAAGGTCATGTCGTTGTGCGATCTCCCAGTCGACGGCGCTGTGCCATGGGGTGATGGTCATAACGCCGGTACCGAAGTCCTTGTCGATGACCGCATCCTTTATGACGGTCGCGGTGATGGGGCCGTTGATCCACTCGACCTCGAGTTGGTCACCATGCTTGAACAGCTCATACCGTGTATCGTCCGGGTGCATGACCACATATTTGTCGCCGAACTTGGTCTCCGGGCGCGAGGTGCCGATGGTAAATGGGCCATATTTGAAATAGTAGAATTTCGACTTTTCTTCGACATAGACGATCTCGTCGTCAGAGATGGTCGTCTGACCCTTCGGGTCCCAGTTAACGATACGTTCACCTTGATAGATAAGACCCGCATCGTACATGCGTTTAAATGCGGTGTTAACCGCGTGACGGCGTTTAATGTCGAGCGTGTATGCTTCGCGACTCCAGTCGACCGACGCTCCCATACAGCGCACCTGGTTGACTATGGTGTCGTGGCTTTCTTGGGCGAACTCCTCGACTCGTTTGAGGAACACTTCACGTCCAAGGTCATGACGGTTCTTGCCTTCGGTTTTTTGTATCTCTTTCTCAACCTTCGACTGTGTCGCGATGGCGGCGTGGTCGGTCCCTGGGAGCCACAACGTCTTCTTTCCGCGCATACGTTCGAACCGGACGATGATATCTTCGACCGCGAGCATCGCTGCATGACCAAGGTGGAGCGTGCCAGTGACATTGGGTGGTGGTAGTACTATCGAAAATGATTCGGGGCGGTCGCCTGGTAGGTTGTCTGGATTAAAATATCCACCCTCCTCCCATTTTTTATATATACCCGCTTCGACGTCCTGAGGGCTATAGGGTTTTAAAAATTTCTCTGGCATATGCCTAATTTACAACATTATTTGCTACTTAGCGAGAGGCCGCCCACTGCACGGATATCTTCACCCGAGTCGGTCGGTACACCTTCCTTGAGCATATGGACGAGCGCCGCTTCGGCGATCATCACCGCATTGTCGCCCGTAATGGAGACATCCGGTAGGCGGCACTCTATATCGTCGAACTCTTCCAACAGTAGCGCTTGCAACCGTTCTCGCAGGTACCGATTCGCGGCAACGCCGCCGCCGATGACGAACGTCCTCGCTCCTGTTTCGAGCAGCGCCTTTCGTGTTTTGGCGACGAACACGTCTCCCACCGTATCTTCGAACTCGCGCGCAAAGGCCGCCTTTTCGTCGTCCGAAAGCGTCTTTCCGCGCAGTGCGTACAGTGCGGCGGTCTTCAGTCCCGAAAACGACATGTCACAGTTTTTACTTTTAAGCATTGGGCGCGGCAGCGTTATGTTGCAGCTGGCGGAGGAAGTGGTATTTCTCCGCTGCAGGTCATCAAGGGGACGCTGCGAAATACCACTTCCTCCGCCAGCTGCGCCACTTTTTTTACGTGCTTCGTCCGCAATACGCGAAATATGCGGACCTCCAGGGTAGGGGAGTTCGAGCAGGCGTGCAACCTTGTCGAACGCTTCGCCGACCGCATCGTCGAGCGTCTTACCGACGATCTCATAGTCGAACCAGTCTTTCATGAGGACGAACTCAGTGTGTCCACCCGAGATCAGAAGTCCAAGGACGGGAAACCGCACATCACGAATCTCACATCTTGTCACTCCACCATTCTCAAGAATGTGAGAATGAGTCCCGTCGTTGCCGAGGCTTTGACGGGCGAGGGAGGAGATAAGATGTCCTTCCATATGATTGACACCCATCAGCGGCAGTCCGGTCTCTTTAGCGAGTCGCTTCGCGAAGGTGATCCCGGTCCAAAGTGCCGGTTCGAGTCCTGGGCCGCTCGTGACCGCTATCGCGTCGATCGATAATCGCTGGAACGTCGAAACCACCTCAGAAAAAATAGTCTGGCCCGCCTGGCCGGCATCCGGCCTGGACGGGAGACCCGAGGACTTTTTTTCTGAGGTGGTTTCGATGGACCCCGTGCAAGCTTCTCCAGCCGCTCTTGTTGCTTGCTCCAAAATGACCGGGAGATTCTTCTCATGTTCGCGCTTGGCGAGATTGGGGTATACACCGCCGTAGGGCGCGTGGAGGGCTGCTTGAGAGAGGAGTGCGGTGCCGAGCACCGTAAAACGCATCGCCTCGCCCGTTTGGGTGCCCTCAAGTATAGAGACGCCAGTCTCGTCGCAGCTGGTTTCGATCGCTAGAACCCTCATGTGCGCGGTAAGGGACTCGAACCCCTGGCCCTCCCCACGTCAAGGGGATGCTCTACCAACTGAGCTAACCGCGCATTGTGTCGTCACCCGCGCACCGTCATTGCCCAGCTACTGTACACCTATTGACGTCTGAATTCAATATACGAATAGCCGGTCGTGATCAGTACCGTGATCGTCAGCGGTACGAACAAAAGCCACATCAAGTATTGAGGGAACACGACGCCCAGAAAGGTCCACACCGCGCACAGATAGAACAGCTTCGACCCGAGCAAGTGCGTGCGTTTCCACACCTTGTCGCTCGAGAGGGTCCAAGGGGTACGGATGCCAACGAAGTAGTTCCGCTTACTTTCTGCGAGCAAGACACCTGCTCCCGCAAGAAAGAGGGCGAGGCCAGGGGCGAGCGCTTGCACGAAATTGAACTCCCACCCGACGTTCGTGCCAATCACCAGTACATACACGTAAAAAAGAAAGACCGCTATCACGAGCCAGAAGCCATTGTAAGCCTCGCGGAAAGCCTCAAGATTCTTTTTCATCGGCTCCACGTAGGGAATGACCCACCACACCAAGAACGTGAACAGCATGATGTATGGGAACATGAATATGCCCCACGCCTTTGGAAGGTACCCATCCACCTCTCCCATCGTTCCCCAGTGTGCCGCGACTTCCGCAGGTAGGGATGGATATACCGCAACACCCAAAACCGTCGCAGCAACTGCGATAAGCACCATGCTGACGCCGGTACTCTTGGTGTCCATATACCTACAAGCATACCACGCACCGTTTGACGTACATGGTCGCATAACGCCGAACTGTTTATAAGCACATTCTGCAGTGTTTGTTAAACAAAGTTTGAAACTATTTCGAGCAAAATCCAAACGATTAAAGCGGACTCGGCAGGGCGAAACAATGTGTCTGGGGGAATGGATTCGCCCTGCCTCGGCTGATTTCCCGCCCGCAGGAGGGGTCTGGGGAGGAATGCGGACGAGTTTCGGACTGGGGATTGTCGGAAATTCGTCGGCACCAAACTAGCAGATCTCACAAAATTCTAATCAAGTCTGCTTACCCCATCCAACATTTCTCCTGGCTTATATGTAACACTGATAGAATGACGACTATCGCTATCTTTAATATCAAAGATCATTGGATCAGATTTAGCGTCTCGCAAAAACTGAGGCATTGTAATAAGCGACTGGTAGGAGTTAATCCGTTGTGAACCAATATCCACCTCACTTGTCACAAGGACAAAATAACTTCCCTTCGGTGCACCTTCGACCGGTACGTTAAATGCAATTTCTTCCAAATTGTCTCCAGGTTCATAATGTACGACCTCTTCCCAGTTCGGTGACACGACATGATGTAAATTGCCATAAATTTTCACAAACCCTTTTGGGCTTGTCCAATCATTGAGAGGCACAAGCGCGGCTTTTATTCTTACTGCACTCGGTAATGCGACCCCGTCCTCTTTTAAGTATTTATTTAGATTTGAGAGAATCTGCACCATAGGTTCCGCGGTTAGGCCAGAATGCATGGTTTCGGAAATTAATAAATCAATCTGTTTTTCTGGCTCGAATTTTATTGCATCAGTTCGTAAGATTTTAATGCGGTCTTGCAATCCGAAAGCTTCTACAACTTTTTCTGCAATCGCAGCAGAATTTGGGTTGAGCTCAATCGCAGTACATCGAACCTTTTCAGAAGAAAGTGCCGCATAAATCGCTAAAATTGGTATTGCACCCGTACCAGCATCGCACATCTCTATTTCGGATTTTTCGGATGAACCAATATTATTAAGTGCCTCGGTAAGTCCAGCTAAAAATTTTTTGGTTCTTATTTTATCTCGTAAACAACGAATGCTCTCCATTATACGCAATGCCCCTTCCGGTTTATCATCTTTTCTAAAATCGGGAAGATTTTGAATTTTGCTTAAAAAATATAGTTCAATTTCGGACGGCTCATCCTTTGGCATTGAGTGTAAGGTCTCTTTTGTATAAACGGTTACATCGTCAGGAATAGCTTGAATCATTCGATCTATAACCTCTTTTGGCAGACCGTCCCAGTGTCCTTTAAGTGCGGCAATTTTTGCTTGTATATAAAGCATGTGCAGTTCTGCGGCACTCGCCTCGGCCTGCTTTTTCTCATCTAATTTAGATGGTGCATTTTCAGATGGTTCTACTCTACGTTCTCGACGATATTTTTCCATTCGTATAATGCGCAGGCGTTCTCGTTCCTCATCACTCATTTGCCCTATTCCTTGCGATGCGAGGTATTCTTTTTGCAATAGGCTCGCAGCTTCTGGATTATCGGGGTGGGCAAATAAACCTCGTAGCTCGCCTTCTTCTTCTGGCGTCAGGCCTTCTCGCTCTTTTTTACCAGTCAATTCAAAAGTTCTCGGTTTAGGAGTTGAAATCCGAGGTCCAAAATAGTTCAAATTTCCTTCGTTCATGATTTATTTTTGATCCTCCAACTCCCGAACCGTACTTTTTGAGCTACGCGGAGCGTGGAAAGACCTTTTGGATTCGCGAATTTCTGGCGGTAATGCGTTTGTGTCGCGCCTGCGGCGCGGCCCCATTTCGGCTTCCAATTCCGATTTTCAATTTTGGCGGAGAGGGAGAGATTCGAACTCTCGGTAAGGTTACCCCTACGCCGCATTTCGAGTGCGGTGCCTTCGACCACTCAGCCACCTCTCCAGGTTGCTACACACCAGTTGTTACACACCAATAGCATTTTCATACTATACCCATCGAACACGCGCTACAATAGCATTTTTTCGCCGAGTAGGCTATAGTGGCACCTAACGGCCTCATCGTCTAACGGTTAGGACAGCGCCCTTTCACGGCGTAAATCGGGGTTCGATTCCCCGTGAGGTCACCGGAATTCTTATATAGTATACTGGACGAGTGAATGGCGTGAGTTTCACTCTGCATGATCCGCTTACCCAGACGGGTATTTTCTGTATGATAAAAGGGTTTATTGGTGGGGTGTATCTTATTGGCACGCCCATAGCTGCCCTCTGGCTTATTATTGCTGGTTTTTTGTTGGTAAAAGCGCGTGGTAACAGTGAAGGGATCGCGCGAGCGCGCGAAAACTTGTGGAAGGTGGTGATAGGTGTCGTGCTGTTCATGAGCTCGTGGCTCCTTGGTGTCACTATCGTGAACACTATTAGTCAGATCATTCCGGGGATCTTCCCTGGGACGCCGTCCTGCTAGGCAGGGAGCGATTTTATATACAAATAGATGTCCTCAAGCGCCTTGACGGCGTCGCCTGCGGCGATGTTGTTTTGATGATACAGCGCGTCGGAGCAGTCTCCGGCAGACCAGATGCCCGGCTGTGAGGTGCGCTGGCTCTTGCCATCTACCTTAACCTTGCCCCACGGGTCGCGCTCTACAAGGTCTTTGACAAAGTCGGTTGCGGGCACCATGCCGATTTCCACAAAGACGCCCGCGGCGGGGATCTCTTTCGTCTCGTTCGTGACAGAATTTTGGATGACAACGCTGCTCACAAAGCCGTTTCCTTTGATCTCGACAGGTATCGTGTTCGAAAGTGCGGTCATGTTCGGATGTGCAAGAACCGCGCTCACGGTCGATGCGTCCGCTTTTTTGAAATCGGCACTCCGGTTGAGAAGCGTGACCGACTTGGTATAGGCGAGAAGTTGGGCGGCGCTCTCAAAGCCCGCGTTACCGCTACCGACGACGACGACATCCTGGCCCGCGAAGAGCGGGCCGTCGCACGATGCGCAGTAGGTGACACCCTTGTTCTCGAACTCTGCCGCGCCGGGGATGGTGAGCTTGCGGCGCGAGCCTCCGGTCACGACGAGCACCGTCTTGGCGTCATACGAGCCTTTGGTCGTCGTGACCGCGAATCCTTGGCTCGCCTTAGTGACCGTATTCGCACGTTCGCCAATCCGCAGATCGACAATGTCGCCCGCGTAGGCGCGCAGGTGTCGCTCGAGCGACTTAGCCAAGTCCAGTCCCGAGATCTTCTCGGTGCCGATCCAGTTCTCTATCCCAGTCGAGTCGATGCTTTGACCGCCAATGGCCTCGGCGATAAACACTGTTTTCAGACGCTTGCGAGCAGCATACACTCCCGCAGCAACACCCGCCGGCCCGCCGCCAATAATCGCTAGATCGTAACTCATGAGGACAGTATACCGCTTTATTTAATTTTTGGTCGGCGAAGGAAGGATGGTACCGCGCCCCACTCATCGTCCTCGTCCTCGTCCTTCTTTGCTTTGACTTCGACCTCGACGACGGGCGTCGTGACCTTTGGAGTCTCTGGTTCGCGAATGACTATGGGAGTCGGTGCGACCGGAGGCGGGGTCGGTGAGTTGAATATCTTGCCGATGGTGCCAACCGGAGGGACATCAGCTTCTTTCTGGTCGCGTCCGAAGGTAAAGAGTGGCGTGCCTCGCTGCGCCTGTGCGTTCTGTGCCGCGGTTGGGAAGCCGGTCGCGATAACGGTGACGCGCACATCGTTCTTCTTGAGCTTCTCGTCTTTGATTGCTCCGAAGATGATCTTCGCGTTCGGGTCCACGGACTCGGTCACAATCTTGGCCGCTTCGTGTACCTCGATCATGCCGAGGTCGTCACCTCCTGCGATAGCGAAGAGTACCCCTTTCGCACCATTGATCGATAGTTCGAGCAGGGGTGAGGAGACGGCAGCCTTAGCGGCGACCTGTGCACGATTCTCGCCGGACGCGATACCGATACCCATGAGTGCCGAGCCAGCGTTCTCCATGACCGCGCGAATATCGGCGAAGTCGACGTTGATGATGCCGGGGTGGGTGATCAGGTCAGAGATACCCTCGACCGCCTGCTTGAGGATGTCGTCGCACATAGCGAAGGCATTCTTGAGTGTCGTATCCTTCGCGACGGTCGCAAGAATACGGTCATTCGGGATGATGATGAGCGCGTCGACCTCTTTGCGCAGGTCCTCAAGGCCCTGCTCGGCGAGTCGCATACGCTGTTGGCCTTCGAACGAGAACGGCTTGGTGACGACCGCGACGGTGAGTGCACCGAGCTCTTTGGCGGTCTTGGCGACGATAGGAGCTGCACCGGTGCCGGTGCCGCCGCCCATACCGCAGGCGATGAAGACCATGTCCGAACCCTTCATCGACTGCTGTATCTCTTCTTTGGTCTCTTCCGCGGCACGCTTGCCAAGGTCAGGGTTCATGCCGGCACCGAGGCCACGAGTGAGGTTCTTGCCAATATGGATCTTCTTCTTTGCGAGCGAATTGTGGAGGTCTTGAGCGTCGGTGTTAATAGCGACGAAGTCGACGCCACGCATCTTGTTCTCCATCATGTGATTGATGGCGTTACCACCGGAGCCTCCGACTCCGACGACACGAATACGAGCGAACGCTTCAATTTCTGGTTGTACTTGCGGCATGCCCCACACTCTACCACCGTCGAAGTGCTTTGCAAACTTTGACAAGCTTTTTCTTCTATTAGCTGGTGTTTATGGAAAGAATTTTTTGAGCCAGCGCCAGAACAATTTGAAGGTGTCGGCGAAATTGCTGGCGTCGGGACGCTCGATACCCTCGCCAGAGGTAAAACCCCATACCGTGAGTCCGTACGCGACCGACCAGATGCCGTCGCCGAGCTGCATCTTCGTCGCGTTACTGTCCGACAGGCTCGCGATGCGTGCGGGGAGTTTCAGGACCAGTTTGGCGACGTCCGCAGCAGCATGAAGCGATGATCCTCCACCGGTGAGTAGGGCACCCGCGGGCAGTAGTTCGTTCTTGCCGATGCGTTTGAGGTGCGCCTCTATGAGCTTGAACATCTCGACGAGCCGACGGTTGATGATGTCGTCCACTTTTTTCTTCGGGTAGGTGGTGGCGAGTACTGCGCCCGACTTTAGCTGTTCAGCCTCTTCAGGAGAGATACGGAGCGCGAGCGCGAGGTCGTTAGTGATGTCGCTGCCGCCGACGGGGAACACCTTGAGCGAGACCGGTTTCGTGTCCTCGAACACGACCATAGAGAGTGTTTCAGAGCCGATGTTGGCGAGCAAACAGCCGACGCGTTTCTGCATCTTCGTCGTCGCGACGAAACTTGCTGCGATAGGGGAGGCGACCAGGTCCTCCACCTCGACCCCGGCATGTTCGACCGCCTCTACCAGGTCGCGCACATGACGTTCGACGCATGTTATGAAAAGTGTTTCGACCGAGATGCGCATACCCTTCATGCCGATCGGATTGCCGCCCATGACGGTCACGCCGTCGACGGTAAAGCGTAGCGGGATGGTATGGATGATCTTCCTGTTGAGGGTGGCCGAAGGTGCGAGCGCTTTCTCGCTGGCGGCTATAGCACGTGGGACATCGCGCTCGGTCACTTCGGAGTCACCGCGCTCGACCACGGTCTCACCCCGGGCGAACGCCTCATCGAGTCCAACACCACCCAACGATACGTACGCACGCTTTACGGGCACCCGTGCAGCTCGGCTCGCTTGGGCCACCGCAGCGGCGACCGACCGAGACGTTTCCTCAATAGAAATGACATACCCCTGTTTCAGTCCCCGGCTCTCGGCATATCCACTACCAAGAATACGCGGAGGCTGCCGAGGATCGTCGGCGAGCTCAGCGATGACCACTTTGACGTGGTAGGTGCCTATATCGATTCCTGTGACTACTTTACTCATTACGACGAAGATCAAATCGCCGCATGACTCGGCGCTCTTCGTGCTCCATTGTAGCACTATGATCGAAGCCTTTTAAGTGCAATACACCGTGGATAAACAAATAGGCGATAAAAGTGTCGGGGGTCATACCAAAATCCTTCGCCTCTTTTCGTGCGGTCGCCTTGCAGATGAGGACCTCACCTGACGTCTTGGAGAGTGGGAACGCCAGTACGTTACTCGCCTTGTCCGTGCCTTTGGCCTTCTTGGTCACCTCACGCATCTTCGAAGAACTCAAAAAAGCGACTGACAAGTCATATCGCTTTCCGAGCACAAAGGTCTTAATCTGTTCAAACAGCGTATCCAAGGAGTGTTGTTAGCGTCGGCGAGGGCCACGGGTCGTGCGCTCGAGCATCTTGCCAAGCTTGATGAGCTCGGCAACCTCTTCTCGGCGCTTGATAACCTTCAATGTCTGCTTGCGGCGGACGTTACCAGACTTGATACGGACCTGGTAGCGGCGTGAGCGCATACGCTGGATAAGCCCGGTTCCCTGAACGCGCTTGGAGAATCGTCGTATAAGATTGACCGGTGTTTCGGCCTCGTTTTTCGTCACTTCTGCATTTATAGCCATGTAAAAAGATACTACCACACCCCTACACTGGGTGCAACTTACAGCGAAGGGCCAGTACGGTGGTATTTTTCGTACTGGCCCCTTTGGTCGAGAAGTCTGGAAAAAACGTGCTAGATAGCTGCACTCATGGCGTTGGCGATACCCAAGAGAGCACCCCTACCCTCGGTGGTCTCACATCCACTCGCGGCGACCTGGAATTGCCGAGCATAGCTCTTCAGAGAGCCACTCGCTGCTTTACCGAGGGAGTCTTCGATAGCCTCCAACACATCCGCCCTCACTTTCGCTCTATGACGAGGGTCGAGCGTATCCAGCTGTTTAAGTTCGTGGTCGAGTACACCACCAAGAACGCGACGGACCTTCTGGGTCATGACCGAGAGCATGTCCGCGTCCAGCCCAAGCGCGACAAGTTCTCTCGTAACCCGCTTCGCTTCCTCGGCGAGTAACACTCTCTTCGATGGTTTCACCGATCCGTTTCCTTTTTTGTATTATATACAAGATAACGCAAGACCGTATCCGGATTTGTTTATACTACACCATTAAAAACAAGTCAATGTGCCTGCTAAACCTTCAGTGTCTTGAGGTAGCGGGGGAGGATGGCGATCGGGACGGTCGTTTGAGAGCTGTTGAGCATCGAACGTACGATGATGGTGCCGTCGATCGCCTCTCGTTGGCCCATGATGAGAAGATGGGAGACACCCTGTGCTCGGGCAGACTCCATCTGGGGAGCGAGACTCCGTGCGTCGAAGGACTGCGAGACCGGCACCTGAGCCGCTCGAAGCATGTCGACCACCGAGAGACTCTGCAATTTCGCGCGCAGTCCAAGCTGCACGAAGTATATCTTTGGGGCGCGCTGGGATGCGGACGGTACGAAGGCGGACCGCACCAACCCCTTCTTTCGGAAAAAGATACTCGCTGAGGCGCCGGCGCCGTCTTTGCGCGCGTTCAGCTTTCGTACGTATTCGTCAAAGCGTCCCCCGACACCGCTGACGATCGTCGCATCCGGCTCATCGAGGTCGAGCGCGAAGGTTATGCTCGGTTCTCGCGTATCTCCGACCAACAGGTCATCTACCTCGTAGGGGAGACCCAGACTCTCGATATACTCCAGCACTTCGCGAAAATGCTCGCGACTCTTCTCGGACAAAAAGTTCATGGATCGCGGTCCGTCACCTAGTACATCTCGACAGGCATCGTTGGTGCATCCGTACGTCGTCAACGGGCTTTCACCGACCGCTTTGCGACAAACGGGGTCGAGTAGGTGTGCATGCTTGCGCAGATATCCGGTCAGTTCTCGCTCGAAGCGAGACTTCGAGTCGCGGTCGCCAAGCGCGTTCACGCGCACGCGCGAGACTCGAGCGCCCCACTCGGTCACGATCGAGAATAATGTTTTGAGCAAAATGATCTCGCCGAGACTCTCGGTCGTGCCGACCACATGGAGTCCGAACTCACCAACGTCTCGCGCAGAGATCCCGGTCGGAGTGTGGAGCGGTGCGGCACTCGCGTAGTACGCCAAGACCGGCTCGCTCCGTTTCTGCTGTATAAACCGTTGCGTGCACGACTCGATGCTCGTTTGGAAGGTATGCAAAGAGCGCGAGCGCCTACCGGCAAGGCCTTTTTCGACCTCGTGTATCGGTCGAAACCCGTAAAAAGCGGAGACGTCCGACGCGTGACGAACGAACGATGCGGGTGAAAGCCGTTGAGATGCGCTCATATGATGTGATTGTTATTATTTATTGCGGCTCGGATATACTTCCCGGGAAGAGACCAAGGGTTTGGAACGGTAGCACTCTCAACAAGACTCGTCCGACCATGTTGCCGCGCGGCAGGAAACCCCATGCTCGCGAATCGGAACTCTCTGGACGATTGTCTCCCATGACGAAGTAGTCCTGTGCAGGGATCGTGTAGTCGTGCGTGCCGCCGTTGCCGTGGTTCACGACATAGGACTCGTCGACCGTGATAGTGGTCCCGTCGGTATGTGTGACCGTGACGCCGGTGTCGGACACGTGCACGACGTCGCCTGGCAAACCAACGATGCGCTTGATAAAGAACTGCGACGGGTCCTTCGGATAGCGAAAGACGATGACATCGCCGCGTTTCGGTACTTCGAAGTGATACGTGAGTTCGTCCACGATCAAATATTGTCCGTTCTGGAACGTGGGGACCATCGATTCGCCGGAGACGATGAACGGTTGTGCGACGAACAAGCGCACTGGTATGACGATGCATAACGCGAGAAGAGCGAACTTGAGGAGTTCAATGAAAAAATTCTCACTGTGCTCCTGAGGCATGCAAGTTATTGTATTCTTCTTTTCGAACAACGCAAGTTTTATCAAAAAATATATATACAAAAAAATGAAAAATATTTTACAAAGGTCCTCGGGCCGCCTCAGCGTCCAGAGCGACACTGTAGGCTTCCAGACCATTTGTAAAATGTTTTTCATTTTTTTTGTAAAGACTTTGTATTTTTTCTTCTTATGCTACGCTGTAAGACATGCAATGGACGATCGTAGGGCTTGGGAACCCAGGTGGCGAGTATGACGGCACACGTCATAACATCGGACGCGACTTCTTATTGGAGATTGCGGAGAAAGAAGGGGTAGCAAAGTGGAAAGAGGATGCGAAGCTGCATGCACTGACCGCGAAAGCAGAACTGTTCGGTAAAAAGGTGGCACTCGTACTACCGGACACCTATATGAACAATTCCGGCAAGGCGCTGACCGCGCTCGTGAAGTCGAAAAAAGCCGCCGAGAATCTCGTCGTGCTCCACGATGAGCTCGATATGCCTCTTGGGCGGGTGAAGTTGTCGTTCGGCAGCTCCGCGGGCGGTCACCGAGGCGTCGACTCTATTCAAAAGGCGCTCAAGACGAAGGATTTCGTTCGTATCCGCATCGGCATCTCGCCCACGACACCGTCAGGTAAGACGAAAAAGCCAGAGTCGGAGAAGGTCGTCGACTTCGTGCTCGGTACGTTCAAACCTACCGAAGGAGAAAAACTAAAAAAGGTAAAGAAGCTGGTCGCCGAAGCGCTCGAACTGTTAGTGAACGAAAGCCGCGACCATGCGACGATGGTCATTCATTCGAAACAATAGAGAACAGAACACAAGAAAAACACTTTGCAAAGGTCCTCGGGCCGCCTCAGCGTCCAGAGCGACGCTGTAGGCTTCCAGACCATTTGCAAAGTGTTTTTCTTGTGTTCTGTAACGACGGCTACACCTTCTTTTCAACCGGAGTGCCAAAGGTGAGCGCCATACGCATTTCCTTGGGGTCGAAGAGCGAGATGGTGAACGGGTAGCGCTTGCCGAGCTCGAGCGACTGGCGCAGCTTCTCCTCCGAGCCGAACTCGGAGATGTGGACGAGACCCGCGATGCCCTCTTCGATCGACGCGAGTGCGCCGTGCTTGTTGAACTTGATGACGATACCCTCGACACGATCGCCCTTCTTGTACTTATCTCCTGCGGACTGCCACGGGTTCTCCTTAAGCGCCTTGACCGACAGCGAGATCTTGCCATCCTTGATGTCGATGACCTTGACCTTTACCTTGTCGCCGACCTTAAAGAAGTGGCGAGGATCATCCACGAGTCCCCAGTCGATCTCCGAGATATGGACGAGACCTTCAAGCCCGTCCTCGATCTTGACGAAGACGCCGAAGTCGACCATGCCAGTCACTTCGCCCTCGAGCGTGTCGCCGACCTGGTAGTGTTCGACGATCTCGCGCTTGCCGGTATCGTCCTGACCTTTTTCAGAGAAGATAAGTTTGCCTTCCTTCGGTGTTGCCGAAATGACGGTGACGGTAAGCTTGGTGCCAACGAGCTTGCGCAATTCGTCGAGGATACGATCCTTGTCGCCGTCCGAGACGCGAGGATAGTGCTCGGGTTTGAGTTGGGATGCGGGGAGGAAGCCCATGAGGCCCTGCCAGTCGAGGATAAGTCCGCCCTTGTTCGCCTCTTTGACGGTGAGTTCGAACGGCTTCTTGCCCTTGACCGCCTCTTCAGCCTCTGCCCAGACGATAGCCTGGCGAGCCTCTTTGAGCGAAAGCTCGATATAGCCGTCCTTGGCGGTGGTCGAGATGACCTTTGCCGCGACGAGGTCGCCGACGTTCACGCGCTTGATGACCTCGCGCGCGTTCATGTACTCACGACCAAAAATAACACCCGTACCGAACGGAGGAAGATCGATATATAAACGTGCACGGTCGAGCGCAAGCACGTGGCCCTCGACAATATCACCCTCTTTCGGGGGTGTTTGTGCCTGTTCGAACAAACCGGTCATGACCGATACGCCCAAGGCTAAAGCTGGCACCTTTTCTGCTGTTTCTACTGGCATATATAATTATGTACTTGTACGGTAGGGGTTCCACACTGCAAAGGTCAGACCTTTGTGAATATGGAGATTACTCCCACGCGCTTTCGTTCGCCATAGCCTTATGCGACGACGAACCATTGCTGATAAAGGCAATTACTACAGATTATACCGTAGTTTTCATATAAAAACAACCTTTTCATGAAATGAAAAAGGCCCCCGACTTTTTCCTCCTTATAAAAGGAAGAAAAATATCGGGGACCTGCTGGGGTTTCGAACCTCTCTCCGTGCTACATAGGGGCTGTCAAGCCCTTAGGCCGGGGTGTCCGGCTCGGGCAGCTCCGGCTGCCGGTTGCGCATGGCCTGTCCTCTCCTTCTGGAGTGACGGGGGAATCGGCCCGGTCCCGCCGTTGCGTACCCGCGCACTGCGCGCGGGATGGGGGCGAGCCGGGTCGATCAGGCAAGCTCAGGCAAGTAAGGCTTCACAGTCAACGCTCGGTTGAGCTACACCGAGGTGACTCCACCCTACCTGCACGGCTCCAAGCTAGGCCCTCAGCTGTGGGTTCTCGGCCAGACGCCGAAACGACCCAGAGCAGGCACTAGGCCTGGAGCAGGCCCGCGGTAGGCCGCTTCGCTTCCGGGATTCACCCGGACGAAGCGCCTACCCCGAGGCGCCGGCGCCGAATCAGCGGGTCAGGGCGACCAGGCCGATGGCGACGAGATGACTGAGGCCGAAATGCATGTTTTTGACACCATAACGGTCGCTCGCGCGACCGAGATTCTGCGGGGGATCGTGCATTGCACGCACCTTTCCTTTGTTGATGTTCTTCCACCGGCACGGATGCCGGGTATGCCCGATCCCGAAACTTGGAATCGACAATGAGTAGTATACACGGTATTAAAATTCTGTCAAGTAATTTTGCACGATATTATGGGTACATGTAAAATATGTTGTTAAATAAGGCTTATTCTGACTATTTTATACAAGAAAAAAGAAAACCCCGACACGTGCGCGAAGCAGGCGGGGTGAATATCGAGCAAGGTACCGAACGAACTGCAAATGTCTAGATGAGGTGGTTGCCCGAGGAGTTTTCACTCCTCGGGGTAGTCAGGGTCTTACGTGGTGCGAAGTATGAACAGTTCATACCTGCGAAACAGTTCAACCATGCGGGCTTCGAACTGTGCCCAATCGATCTCAACCACTGGAGCCTCCCGTTTAGAGTTGCTTGTTTTGAGTGGTACCCAGACTAACAGATCCTCGCCACTCTTGCTCGACGAACGGTGTCGAACTTCCTTGGTTCGACTCGGTCACAGTACGACCACCTCCTTCGTCCGCAGACTCGGTGTTGGTATCGGTATCAGCAGTCGACATCAAAAGACCTCTTTGTGCGTTGCGCTTGGCAGCGAAGGCCGCTGCGCTCTATGAACCACACGACACTATATGGCTCTTTTTGTATACGGTGTCCTGTCTAAAAATGGTTCGCACCCCAGCGTTTGGGATGCTAAAGCATATTTCAGGGTTGTATACAAAAAAACAAACCCCGGACAACGCCAGGGGCGTGTGGGGTAGGTGGTGAGGAAGATTGATTGCAGAGCGACCAGGAAGCCAAGTGGGTGTAGAAAGAACGGATCGAATAGTGAGAGAGTCCCACCTGCGGGGGATTGAAGAAACGAAGTTCCGCAGGTGGGCCGGCTAGCACGTACACGCTTCATTGTCTAGAAGCGAAATCATCTCGGTCCGTCAGATGCCGCGCTCCTCCACAAGGGAGTTGCAGGGGGCACTCCGACGGGTGTTGTGCTTCTGCCCGTTGACATGCGTGCGCAGAGCGCACACGGTAGTGTTAAGCGATCTTCGTCGTTTCATCTTGGTCACCGTCCGTGTGTGGAAGGAGGGGCAAGCCAATGCGACGTTAAGCGCCGAACCCATAAGACTATTCAGTTCAGAGAACGGCCTTTTTAAATGTACACCCACGTTTTTTTCGTGCAAGTATTGGTCTATAACGAGGTGTTGATAAAAACGAAGTGCAGCCGAGCTCCAAAGAGCTCGGCTGCGTTTTACGCCACTCGTGGGTGGCGCATGGAGGCCGTCAGGCCTCTAGCCAGTATTAGCCGATACTGGTTCGATGTACGTGTTTTTCGATATCCAGCGGTCGCCCGGTACCCGCACCAAGACTGGCGGTGCGCAGGATCGGTGTGGGTACGAAGGTTTTTCGCATGGCGAATCGTTCCTTCTTCGTTACTGGGACCGGACGGCCACAGCAGATGCCACCAAAAAAGAGGAGATCAGGAGCATCCGTCTAGACGATACGGTATAGGCCGTGGTCGTGTCAATGGTGGGCAATGAGGTTAGCATGTGCTAAAATATAACCCATGGTAATCAGCTATTTCGGTGGGCAATGCTTTAAGATAACTCAAGGCGAGCTTACACTGGCCTTTAATCCGCCATCTAAGGACTCCGCATTAAAAAGCGTGAAGTTCGGCTCCGACATCGTGCTCGTATCCCAAGATCATCAAGATTTCAATGGCATAGAGAACAATAGCTATGGCGAGCGCGAGCCGTTCGTTATCAGTGGCCCGGGCGAATATGAAGTGAAGGGGATAGCGGTTCGCGGCTTCGGTTCCCAGTCGCAATTCGGTGGCGAGCACCTCAACACTATATATAGTGTGCTTTTGGAGGGGACGAACCTTTGTTTCTTGGGGGCGGTCGGTTCGACCACCCTTCCGACGGCTGCGAAGGCCGAACTCGACGATATCGACATTCTTTTCGTACCCGTGGGTGCCAACGGGGTATTGAACCACGCCGAGGCATACAAGCTTGCCGTCCAACTGGAGCCCAAAGCGATCGTCCCGATGCACTATGACGACGCATCGCTCAAAGCCTTCTTGAAAGAGGCGGGCGCCGAGGGGGTAAAGCCGGTCGACAAACTGACGACCAAAAAGAAGGAGCTTGAAGGTAAGGAGGGCGAGATCATCGTGATAGCGTCATAGTGGTATACTAGTGAGTGAACCACACCGAACTACTTGTGGTGAGTAACATCGAACTATGAAACGATACCTAGAACACATGCAGACCAAGTCCACGCATGAACGTCGCCAGCACGCGGCACAGGTTGCGACGGTCGTCACTTCGCTCGTTTTCGTTGGGTGGATAGCGACGCTGGGGGTTCGTCTCGCGAACCATCAGACGGATATAGCGAACAGTCTTAATAAGACGTCCAACGAGTTGCAGCTCGCGAACGCCATCAACGGTATGGGGACCGATGTACAGCAAAACAACAATTCGCTTGAAGTTGCGACCACGACCACGTACACTGGGGTACCTGGTCAAGACCAGACGACACTACCGCAGCAATAACTTTTAGACGAGTATGGCAGACAAGGATAAAAAGAAAGGTAATTCAAGTGTGCCCGAGGAGGTCGTGACGCGTCAGAACGTCATCGGCCGCAATATCTCGACCGAAATGCGCGAGTCCTACATCGACTACGCGATGACCGTCATCACCTCCCGCGCGCTGCCAGACGTGCGCGATGGGCTCAAGCCTGTGCACCGACGTATCCTCTACACCATGCACCGCATGGGGCTCACCCCGGGTGCGCGCTTCCGCAAGTCGGCGGCAGTGGTCGGAGATGTGCTCGGAAAGTACCACCCGCACGGCGACTCGTCCGTCTATGACGCTATGGTCAAGATGGCGCAGGACTTCGCTATGCGCTACCCGTTGGTGCTCGGCCAAGGTAACTTCGGCTCGATTGACGGCGACTCTGCCGCTGCTATGCGCTACACCGAAGCGAAGATGTCGCGTGTGGCCGAAGAGTTGCTGCGTGATATCGACAAGGACACCGTCGACTGGCGCGCCAACTACGACGGCACGCTCAAGGAGCCGGCCGTGCTCCCTGCGGTGCTCCCCAACATTTTGCTCAACGGTACGCTCGGTATCGCCGTGGGTATGGCGACCAACATCCCGCCGCACAACCTGACCGAAGTCTCCAACGCGGTGGTGCGTCTTATCGAGAACCCCGACTCAACGGTCGAAGACCTGATGGAGGATATTTCGGGGCCGGACTTCCCCACAGGGGCGGTCGCTTTCAATAAAAAAGATCTTTTGCATGCATACTCCACCGGTCGCGGTGGCGTCGTCGTGCGCGGTAACGCCGAGATAGTCGAGGACAAGAAGGGTAACTTCCAGATAGTCATTACGTCTATCCCGTACCGCGTCAACAAGGCCGACATGATCGTGCGCATCGCCGACCTGGTGCGTGACAAGAAGATAGAGGGTATCCGCGGCCTGCGCGACGAGTCGACCCGCGACATCCGCGTCGTGGTCGAGCTCAAGCAAGGCGCCCAGCCCCAGAAGGTGCTCAACTATCTCTACAAGCACACGGCTCTGGAAGACACCTTCCATTTCAACATGGTTATGCTCGTGGACGGCGTGCCGCAAACGATGTCGCTCAAGGGCATACTCCAGGAGTTCATCAAACATCGCCGCGAGGTGGTGCGACGACGCACCCAGTTCGACCTCACGCGCGCACGCGAGCGCGAACATATACTCATTGGCCTCAAGAAGGCGCTCGACCATATCGATGAGGTCATCAAGACCATCCGCGCCTCCAAGGACGTCAATGACGCGCGCCTCAACTTGATGAAGAAGTTCAAGTTCACCGAGCTCCAGGCCAACGCCATCCTCGAGATGCGTCTCCAGAAGCTCGCGAACCTCGAGCGCAAGAAAGTCGAAGACGAGCTGGCCGAAGTCCAGGCGCTCATAGCTGAGCTCGATGCGCTCCTGAAGTCTGACAAGAAGATGCTCGGCGTCATCAAGGGCGAGATCCAAGAGATCATCCGCAAGTACGGCGACGACCGCGAGACCCGCATCATGAAGGGTGCCGCAGGCATCATAAACGTCGAAGACCTCGTGCCCGAGGAGGAGCAGGTGCTCGTCCTCACCTCCGGCGGCTACGTCAAGCGCACCAACCCCGAAGAGTACAAGCGCCAAAAGCGCGGCGGCGTCGGCGTCATCGACCTCGATACGAAAGAAGAGGACTTCGTAACCACCTTCCTCACCACCTCCAGCCACTCTGACCTGCTCTTCTTCACCGACCTTGGCAAGGCGTACCAGATCAAGATGTACGAACTGCCAGAAGGGAAGCGCTCCACCAAGGGTAAGGCGATAGTGAACTTCCTCTCCATAAGCGACGGCGAAAAGGTCTCCTCTGTGCTCCCGATGCGCAAGACCGAGAAGGAGGGTCAGCGCGCGCTCTATATGATCACGAAGAAGGGTGTCGCCAAGAAGGTAGATGCGACCGCCTTCCACGATGTGCGTCGCTCGGGACTCATCGCTATGCGCCTCGACAAGGGTGACGAACTCATCGCCGCGCTCTTCGTCGACAAGGGAGACGAGATCCTCCTCGCCTCATCCACTGGCCAATCAATCCGCTTTAAAGAAAGCGACATCCGCGCCATGGGCCGCACCGCCGGAGGTGTGCGCGCCATGAAGCTCTCCGGCAGCGACATCATCGTCGGCGCCGACGTCGTGCGCAAAGGCGACAAAACGTCCGAAGTCCTCGTCGTCTCCCGCAACGGCTACGGCAAGACCACCCCAGCCGACGAATACAAGACGCAGAACAGAGGCGGCTCCGGTATCCGCACCGTCAAAGTCACGCCAAAAACGGGCCCCCTGATCGCCGCCCGAGTCGTCTCCAAAGAAGCCGAAGTCTCCCCCGAAATAGTGGTAGTCTCCAAAAAAGGCCAAGTGATTAGAACCGACCTAGCCGAAATCCCATCCCTCTCAAGAGGTACCCAAGGAGTCAGAATAATGAAACTCCGCGACGGCGACGCTATCGCAAGCTTCGTTTGTTTGTAGTGTAGTTGACACACACAAAAAAAGAGTCTCGACTACTCTAGTAGGATTTATTCGCAAGACTAGGTATGATATTATTTATATATCACGCTAACGTGGTATAAAAATGAGCGAAATAAAATTAACAATTCTTGGCGAAGGATTTTCCTTTGAAAAGGTGATTACGCAGCAGCGTGCGGGTCAAATTATAAGTCTGTTAGGTCAGGAACAAAGCACCCTTCTACCCCCCCTATCGGGTGAGCCTATGAAGCAGTTTGTTGCTGAACGGCGTGGGTTTGCCGGTCGCGGTGTCCGCGCAGAAATCAGAGAACTCCCTATCTCCACAGCCCTAGAAGGCTATCCTGGTTATTACGAATTGCCAACAAAAACTGACAAGATAATATGGCTTTTAGAATATGCTGAACAAAATGGAGTAAAGGGTCTTAACTCAGGTGAAATAGATTTTCTCTCAAGTGAACTGAAGGATCGTATCGAGGCGAAGAACTTCGGCGCATTTAATGCTCGTAATATGCGTAACGCCTTTGTTAAAAAAATAGGAGGTATGTTCCATAGCCAAAAGAAAGGGCTTGATTATTTAAGAGGGCTGCAAAAGTAACATGAAAGAGCTTCTCCAAAATAAGCACTTCGTAAATACTGCGGCCAGAGTTATTACCTACTCGCTGACGCTGTGTATCGTGGCGTTGCTTTTTTGGAAAGCCCCTACGCAAGCAACTCAGGTCATGAACACCGCTGCATACCTTCTTGGTGGTGCAGCTCTCCGTTCAAAGCTTGGATTATAAACAATATTAACTACAAATAAATGTATGGTATCAAAATGTGGAAAGTGTGGATGGATGAATTTTGAATTAGCTGAGGTTGCGCCAGTTGGAGCGAATTTCAAAATGTACTTTGTTCAGTGTGTTAGTTGTGGTACGCCTGTTGGCGTTGTACCATTTTACGACCTTCACACCTCAATAAAGGCTCTGGAGAAGGAAGTAAAAAAAATTGAAGCACAGATAAATATGGCTCTTCCGACTCTTGATCATAACATTCGCGTTATAGCTCAGAAACTCAAATAATAGAGGAGAAAGGAAATGTGGACAGTTACGATTAAATAGCAAAAAAAGTGGTGTAAGTATCCAAGGGTAACCCTTATTCAAGGATAAACCTTGTGCAAAAAGAAATCCCGCCGGGGACCTTTTGGGTCTCTCCGGCGGGGATGGCTTTGTTAGGCTTTCTTGAACAGGACCCAATCGGTCGGGTTTAGGGGGAGTCTCTCTGGATCTGCGACGTCCGAAAAGCTAAACCACCCACCCTGTGCGACTCCGAGTTGAAGGTAGAACGGCTCCCAGTTCTCAAGTGGATGCTCGATCAATTCCATGACCGTTATGTATTCGCCTGGAGGAAGAAGAATCTTCTGTGCCTGGTGAGTGTCGCAATACAGCGCAAGGAATGGAGCGTCCATGAATGTACAGGGTCGGAAACGCTGTTCCCGGAGACTCTCCAAGATGTTGTAGCGAGTGAGTCGTCCTTTCGCTACATCTTTCGCCTGGGCAACGCCAAAGGTGATGGTGCCTCCGTATTTACGCCTATAATGTCTCTTGAAGATCAGATCGGCGTCTCCATAGGAGTGCCTCAAATATGCCGACCTCAGTGTCTCCTTATCGAGAGGTACTTTTTCGGTGCCTAGGTTGGCTTGGATCTCGATATGTGTAAGTGTGGACCTCGTCATCCTGCGTCTCCTTTTTGCGTATCGTGCACAGCCAGTGTGGATACAACGAGCTAGCCGATCGCATCATGACATATTGTCCGTATGGTGCAACTCTTCATAAGAAAAACCGCAGAGGAGGTGTCGGACCTTCGTCTGCGGTGTATAAGTTAACGCCCCACGAAAAATTTGAGGAATGCACGAGGCGCAAGGACGAACCAGAAACGGCAGAAACTGGGTGGTTTCGACTTGCCGTCCCAGATCCAGTTGCCCCATATCGCCGTGGCTCCGAGAATCACCATGGACATCATGAGGAAGCAGAACATCAAAGTGTCGGCGGTCGGCATACGTCTCTCCTAAAGGGTCGGGGAAATGGTGACAGTCACGATTAACGGCGGGGTATATAACAGCTCTTGCCCTTTTACAGGAGGAAGTAGGACAGACAACCAATCAGTGTCGCGATGGCGAGAACGATAGGCAACCAGGCGATCTTTTTTGAGTTGCCTTGATCGGTTGTCACGTACCCGCTGGGGTAGCGGACCTCTCCCGTTGGCAGCGCTGAGTCTGGCGGAAGAGTTTTGGTTGAGATGCTGCCAGACCCCAGGTTTACTATACCGCCGGGCAAAGCAACGTAGCTCCCGTCAGGGAAGACAAACCTTGAGCCTTTAAGTTGGCCACCCAGCTTGTCGGTTTTGATTTCGACATCGCCAACCACGATACGCCACATAGCTTTCCTCCATGCTTACCAAAAAATATTTTATCATTTATATATAAGCATGTCAAATCTGGCGGAAATTGTGACAATTACATAGAAAAAAGAAGTGTGGTGTAAGTATCCAAGGATAAACCTTGTACAAAAAGAAATCCCGCCGGGGACCTGTGAGGTCTTCTCCGGCGGGGGATGAGACGGTGAGGTTGTCTTGTGCGGGAGAGAACTATGCTGTCACAAGTACGGACGAGAGGATTTGACAGTTGAAGGTATTGCCCTCGAACGTGTGCCCTTCGTCCAACTCGAGTCGAAACGTTTGCAGGAGGCGGAACGTGATTGGGTCGTGCTCGTCGGCATTAAGGCTGGCGAGAAAGATGTTCACGCAGTGGTTGAGTAAGACTTTCAGACCCCCTCGGGTTTCGTACAGAGCTCCCATGTGTACGTTCCACTGCGTCATGGTGTGGAATCGACTCT
This sequence comes from Candidatus Adlerbacteria bacterium, assembly GCA_903851045.1. Lineage (GTDB taxonomy): Bacteria > Patescibacteriota > Minisyncoccia > Phycocordibacterales > SBAW01 > GWA1-54-10. Next base: position 47,057 of record CAINNF010000018.1, on the reverse strand, counting down.
GTAGTGGGAGGCGGTCCTCGTTGACCCACCTCCACGTGAGACAGGTCATGTCGTTGGGGGCGACATGAAACAGTGCGACAATGGTCCGGCGTTGCTGCCCACAGTGGATGTTGATGGGGACCGCTAACGCTGCCCGCGGGTTGTTTTGAAGCCGAGACTGCTCGGGCGTAAGGATTGTGTCGAGAACGGTCTGAGCAAAGATTCTCGTCCGAACGGACTGCGTTGGCTTTCTCCCTATGAGGCTCGCCACCGAGCCACCGCAAAGAACAGTACCGTTTTTACGTTTTGTTGTCTATGTATCCAACACTGGGGTCAGTCCTTCGATAAGTCTGTACAAGGATAAACCTTGTGCAAAAAACGATAGAAGGGTGCTGTTGATTTCTATATTTGTTTTGGTACGATGACGCTGGTTCGAGCAAACCGCCACGGCGACCCTGCCTAGACGGGGCAGGGAGGGGAGTTCGACTCTCTCCGGCGGGGTCGAGAGCTATTATGCACGAGCACAGTGTAGATGGGAGACTGTGAACGTTTGACTGAGGTCGGACGGGAGTCGTCAATGAAACACCATCCAGTTGTGTGAGAAAAGCGGTGTCCCAGCCACGACGAGGACGCTGCCTGCTCGAGACTGCTCGAACCACTTATATGCCACCCAACACCGACTGCGTGTGGGTGGCTTTTCCTTTAGGGAATCGGAGCGAGCTTGGGTTAGTCTCTCAATAATTGCTCTATACAAGGATAAACCTTGTACAAAAAATCTCGCCGAAAGACTTTTTGGCCACTAAAACAGTGTTGATATATTCTAGTTTTTTGCAAAAAACTAGAATAAGACGTGACTGGATAAGGGTAACTCTTGTACAAAAAGAAATCCCGCCGGGGACCTTTGGGGTCTTTGGCGGGAAAAGGGGCTAACGTGTCAGGCTGCAGTACGAAGTTTCTTCTGAAAGATCTGCAGTAGACGAAGGTCGATGACCCCGGGTTTCTCGGTCGTTGCCGCCTTCACGAGTTCGGCCACGATCGCATCACGCATGTGGGCAAATCTGACCGATGGGTCTGGTGGGTTAGTCGTCCAGGTCGTCCAGGAGTAATTTTCAACCACGTACGGCTCGCCACCAATGCGGTCGAGCAGCACTTGCTGGCCGCCGCACTCATACCCACCAGGCAAGTGATGTTTCTCGATCCTGCATCCTGTACAGATGATGAAGTCACCGGTCGGCGTGATCAGAGGTAAGCCTTGTTTTTCGGTCATGGGATGTCTCCCCCATATGCAGTTAAGGAACTTAATCAAAGTAAGTGTATATGGGACACTTACTTTTGTCAACCACCACCGCTGTATCTTTCCAAAAGTAACCCTTGTACAAAAAGAAATCCCGCCCAGGACCTCTGGGGTCGCTGGGCGGGTGTGTGGTCAAGCGAGCGGTCTGGCAAGCTTCAGGACCTTGAAGATGTATGCGGCGCCAAACAGAGCGGTGCTCAATTGCGCTGCGAATGCGTCCCCAGGCGCCACCATCAAGACATCCACGCTCCCGAGGGGTGTGTCGTCGATACGCAGCGCCTTTAGAAGGTTCTGCGTGTGCGGCCGCACTGCAAGTGCAGCGGCCATGCAGCGTACAGCCGAATCACCCGCACCCAATTTGCGGATGTTCTGTGCCGCAGCCGAGTCAGGCGTCTTCGTCAGAATGTCCCTTACCTGTAGTGTGTAGGTCAGGAACGAGTAAGCTACAACGTTGTCAACATGGAGTACCAGCACAAGTGGCCTCTCGCTTACTGCAATCGCTTCCACTCCTTCGACGTATTTGACTCCTGTAATACCAGGAAGCTGAAGCAGTGCCTCGGCAATGTGTGCGACCGCCTCAGGTACGTTGGTTTGGTTTTTCATCAAACACCTCTCTGTTTTTTTGGACTCTAATTGTATTTTATAATAAATTTAAAATCTGTCAAGTGTGAACGATACAGTGCCACCCAGTCCAAGTGTAACCCTTGTACAAAAAAGAGAATCCCCGGCTGGGCCGGGGATGGTGGTCGATATCTTTATTCTTTTGTCTTCGACAACAGGGGTACGTTGAGCTTCTTGTGGACCCATTCGAGTGCTGTCGACAGCAGCCACAGCAGCGTGACGAAGATGACGAGGCCAGTGTTGATGGCCGGGACGAGTGCCGCCACGCTCGCCCAGAACACCTGTTCGACCCTGATAGTTCTGGCGCGCCACTCGTGAGCCAGATCCTTATAGGCGAAGGTGCCAATGATGCCTGCCGAAATGAGGTAGGTAAGTATCCCGGCCACGAGTACCCAGGTGGACATAGTGGTCGCTCCTCTGTAGGAACGCATCTGGAACCCTCTGCTCCAAACGCTCCGACTATTCTATATAGCGTAGTGTTTTGGGTGTCAATAGTGAGACGATCGAACTGTGATCACCCATCCGATAAAGGCCCACGCCCCCATTGAGGCGGCGAGCGCAAAAAAGATACTGTTCTCGGTGTGCCCCAGTCCTTGGGTGAGAAACAGTATCGACACGATGGCGATCGTCCCGCAGGTGAACAGCCCCCACGACCTTCGCAACAGCAGTACGCACCGGACGAGGCAGAAGATCGCAGGGACCACCATCATGAACCGGAACAGGTTGATGCTCGATGGTGTCAGTTCGACCATGTCCGCGGCCAGGAGTCCAATTGTGATAGTGGACGTACTGCATAGGGTTGATACAATCAGCTGACCCAGAAAAGTTCGTGCCGTTCGCATCCTCGATGCCTTTCGATATGTTTCTATTGCCGCAGTATGCAACAACTCTAGCAACAAAATACCTATTCACGGATGTTTTGTCAATAAGTCGGGGGTAACGTGAGTGAGTACGAACGTATTGAACCCCCGCACGCGGCTGCGTGCGGGGGTTAGGGCGAACTTACTTGAACATTGCCTTCAATAAGCGCGTGAAACAAAAAAGAATTACCAGTATAACCACGCAATCAAAGACTAACGCCATAAAGACTGGCTGAAACCGATTCAATGCGACCTCGATCTCGTAGACCACTCGCTCGGTCAGAACTGGCTGAAAATAGCTAGTCGCCGCCAGAGCGGCGATTGGGGCGACCGTTCGGGTGAAGAACTTCGGTGGCGTACCCGCAAACCACCAGATCCAAGCCCTCAGCATGTGCGACTCCTCTCTTATCTTACCGTTTGACAATCAAGCGTAGCACCCTGAACAGGGTACCGAACGTGAGTTGATAGAGACCGAGGATCCCCACCAGCCACACCTTGCCACCCTTCACACTTGAGTATGTGCCCGAGGCTCTTCGAAGCGGGGCTTGGGCGGCTTGTCGGAGTTTCCCTTTTTGCTTCCTCCAGTCCCGCCTCGTTTCGGCCTTAAATCGGCCACGATCGTACCCCAAGACTCTTTTTTCCTTTTTGCAGTGAACACCTGTTTAAAATGTACATTAATATAATATACACGTCAAGTACTACCACGACCGCAGTGGTGTTGTATACTGTTGGTATGACCATTCTTTATATAGTGCTCGGAGTGCTTGTATTACTCATTGTATGGGTCGTGTTCGCGTACAACCATTTTGTGACCTTGGTGCAGCGTACAAAGGAGGCGTGGGCCGATATCGATGTGCAGCTCAAGCGTCGCTACGACCTCATCCCGAACTTGGTCGAGACGGTGAAGGGGTATGCCGCCCACGAAAAGACCACGTTCGAAAACATCGCAGCGGCACGCTCAGCAGCTATGAGCGCACAAGGGCCAGAGGCGAAAGGTCAAGCCGAGAACGCGCTTTCGGGTACACTGAAGTCGCTTTTTGCGGTTGCTGAAGCATATCCAGAACTGAAGGCCAATCAGAACTTCCTGTCGCTCCAGGGTGAGTTGTCAGATACCGAGAACAAGATTCAAGCCGCGCGCCGATTCTACAACGGTAACGTCCGTGATTTGACGACAGCGATGCAAGTTTTCCCGGGTAATATTATCGCCAGCACGTTCCATTTTGAGGCACAGAAGTACTTCGAACTTGGCGATGCTGATGCGGCTGCTCGTGAGCCGGTCGCGGTGAAGTTTTAATTGTCCTCATACCCGCATATCATGAAACGAGCCTTCCTTCTCTCGGTCGCGGTCGTCGGGATGCTCGTGTTCGGTGTGCCCGCCCACGCGCAGTCGGGTGTCGAGCAGATCGATCGCTTCGACATGGTCGCGCAGGTGCAGACCGACGCCACTGTCAACGTGGTAGAGACCTTGCGATACGATTTCGGCAGCGCACAGCACCATGGTATCTACCGTGACATACCGGTGAGCTACACGACCAGTGCAGGCAAGACGTCTATAGGTATCGATGCGGTTCGTGTGACCGACGAGACGGGCGCCGTGTATCCATTTACGACCGAACGCTTTGGCCCGAACCTACGCATCAAGATCGGTGATCCGAACGCTTTGGTGACCGGCACCAAGACGTACGTCATCTCGTATCGCGTCTCACGGGCGATAGGATACTTCGGCTCCTACGACGAGTTCTATTGGAACGTGACCGGCTCCGGTTGGAGCATCCCCATAGACGAAGCAAGCGCGGTCATCAATATACCAACATCGTTTCCAAAGGATGATCTGCGCGTATCGTGTTACGAGGGGGCACAGGGGAGCACCCAGAAGTGTACCGCGGCGATGCTTATAGTGAACGGCTCTAGCGGGTCGGTGAAGTTCGAAGCGACCGATGCGCTCGCTCCGAGCCAACAACTCACGGTCGCACTCGGCTTCCCCAAGGGGTTGGTGAGCCAGCCGTCGTCGTGGGAGAGTCTTCTCCAGACCATCAGAGACAATATCGTACTGGGACTCCCGGTCGTAGTGTTCGTCGGCATGCTCCTGCTGTGGTTCTATAAAGGTCGCGACCCGCGTGGACGCGGCACCGTGGTGCCGGAGTATGACTCGCCGGACGATCTGACGCCGCTCGAGCAGTCCGTGGTCCTCAACGAACGTTTTAGTAACACGGCGGTATCCTCCGAGATCATCTATCTGGCGACCAAAGGCTACCTCAAGATTACGCGATTGAACGAAAAGATACTCTTTTTTAACCATACCGACTATCAGCTCGACAAGTTGCAGGAAGGTGCGGACATCCCCGAGTTCGACCGCTTGTTGCTGAACGGACTGTTCGCGACCGGAAGTTCCGTCAAACTGTCGGATCTGCGGGACCACTTCTACAAGGAGTTGCCGATCATCAAAAACGCGACCATGGTATCGGTCGTTGCAAAGAAGTATTTCACACAGAGTCCTGAAGGCGTGCGTGGTACGTACACCGCTGTCGGTATCGGTATCATGGCAATCTGCTCGTTCGTTGGTTCGTCTCTCGGAAGTTTGGTGGTGATCAGTGGCACCATCTCTGGACTCATCGTGGTGTTGTTCGGATATCTTATGCCACGGGTGACCAAGGAGGGTGCAATCGTCCGTGAGCGGATCGAAGGGCTGAAGTGGTACATGAACGTCGCCGAGAAGGACCGTATCAACTTTCATGATGCGCCCGAGAAGAGTCCCGCGCTGTTCGAGAAGTTGTTGCCGTTCGCGATGGCGCTCGGTGTCGAGAATGCATGGGCGAAACAGTTCGAAGGCATATACAATCAACCGCCCGCTTGGTATGCAGACTCGCGCGGGGGCACCTTTAACCCTGTGTTCTTCACTACCGACCTTCGTTCGTTCTCGACGGGAGCCACATCGACGCTTGCGTCGGCTCCCGGCGGCGGTTCGGGCTCGGGCGGGGGAGGATTCTCCGGCGGCGGTTTTGGCGGCGGTGGCGGCGGGAGCTGGTAGTTTGGTATAGTACACCTCTATGGCCACTCTCTACACCCATCAGACCGAAAATGTCTCCAAGACCTGGGCGCTTATGTTCGTCTTTTTCTGTACCGTTATCGCCGTCGGGTGGGCGGTATCCTTTTACTACAATAACCCGAGTATCTTGTTCGTTGCGGTCATCGTTGCGGTCGTGATGAACATCTTTAGTTTTTGGTTCTCCGACACGATAGTCATAGCGACCGCGGGCGCACAACCCGCCGACGGGCCGGAGTATGTCGAGTTGCATCGTATCGTCGAGAATCTTGCGATTACGGCGGGACTCCCCAAGCCCAAGGTGTACGTGATCGATGACCCAGCTCCCAATGCGTTCGCGACGGGGCGAAGTGCGACGCATGCATCGGTGGCAGTGACGACCGGGCTCCTCAGTATCATGAACCGCACCGAACTCGAAGGGGTCTTGGCGCATGAACTCTCCCACATCGGCAACCGCGACATGATCGTCTCCACCATCGCGGTGGTACTTGTCGGGTTCGTGACGCTCTTGTCCGACTACTTTTTGCGCGCAGCCTTCTTTGGTGGTGACCGCGACAGGGAAGAGCGCCAGAACCCGCTGCTCATGGCGCTCGCGATCGCGCTCGTGGTACTCTCTCCTATCATCGCGACACTGCTCCAGCTCGCCATCTCGCGCAAGCGCGAGTTCTTGGCGGACGCCTCGGGTGCCTTGCTCACACGCTATCCAGACGGACTCGCCTCGGCACTCCAGAAGATCGGTGCCTACGAGCTCCCGATGCAACGAGCGAACAACGCGACCGCTCACCTCTATATCTCCAATCCGTTCGGAGCGGGGGCTGCACAAAGCCTTATCACCAAGCTTTTTTCGACCCACCCGCCGATCGAAGATCGGGTCCGCGCGCTCATGGGGGATAAGTAGGTTGACGCTATCGCCGCGCGGGAGTATAAAAAATCGTCAGCACAGCAAGTGTTGATGCATCGTTCAGGGAGACTTGTCTTGCCGAATCCAGGAAACAAATTTCGTCATCGTGGTTGGCATCACTGGGGCCGTGCCGCTGTGTTGCGGTCCACGCGCAAGGTGCGTGCGATCGCGCGTCAGATCGTGGAAAACCAGCGTGCGGCACGCAAGCAAGAGCGGACAGGCCAAGAAGAATCGGGAGCCGTCTAGGTAGCGATGCGAGGCCCAAATATCGAGTAAAAGGTCCGAAGATGGAACGATACTTCGAGGTGAGGCCCGGCGGAGGACGCGGTACTATCCAAGCGATATACTCGTCTGACCAGTTTACAGGGCGAGTGGGAGTCCAACAGATCCGCTATGTTCACGAACCGTGTGTTCGCAGACATGAGGCGGGTCAAGCGAAACCCCCACGGTTCGAACCTCCCAGAGGCTATCCGCACACAGCGGCGTTTGGCGTCTGGAAGTAAGTGTGTTTGTTTTTGCTATCGTGGGAAAGGAGAGTGTCTTAAGATGAAACGTCTTTGTGTTGGTTGTTACACCGCAATGGTTGCGCGGTGGGAAGCTCTGCTGACGTTCCTCGAAAGGGGAATGCCCTTGCGGGAATGGAAGGACGGTGCGTGGCAGACCACGACGACGAAGAGTCGTCCGTTGTCTGAAGGTTTGTAGATACAGGTAGCCAGCGTTGAGTTGGCGTGCGCAGGCGGCTTCTTCGGATGCCGCCTTTTTTCTTGCACCCGAACTCGTCCCCAACGCCAGCCAAAAATAACATTGACCCCGACTAGTAACTAACCTATCCTATACGTGTACATATGCACATACTTATCAGCAACACTTCTAATTTTATATAATTTTTTATGGCAGCAGCACCAGGAGCAGGTCCAAGAAAAGGCAATACACCCAAACCGCCCGCAGCTCAGTCTGCTCCTGGTTCTGTTGGAAATTATTCTACTACTTTTCAGTATGCTCAGCCTGGAGTTGTTCCTCCTGTGGGAGCCGGAGGACCCGCTACTCCAGTTGCACCCAGCTCGGTTTCACGTCCTGCTCCAACTGCTCCAACAGCCCCAAAGGTTCCAAAAACTCCGGACGAAAAAATTCAAGACGCACGAGACGCAATGGCTAAGGCGCGCGCGAGCCTTGCGGCAGAGGAGGCGGTTTATGCATCTGCTAAAGTCGAAAAAGAGTACAAAAAGAAGCATAAAGACTGGCCGAAACTCGAGGATATTCCAGATGGGGACCAACGGCTGAGTTCCCTCACTCCTTTTGAGATTGGCTTGCGTGATTCGCGTCTTAAATATGAGAAAGCCCGAGCGGACGCAACAAGGGCGATTTCTTTGAACACGGAGGGGTCGAACATGGAAAAAGCAAAGGCCGGTATAAATTTCGCGCTCCAAGAGCATACGAACCGGCTCACGGAGATTTCAAGGGCGAAGGGTGAGAAGCCGTCGCGCATATTTACAGCCATAAGTAACACAATCGGGAAAATTCCTCCAAAGCAGCGCCTTATTTTAATGGCGGTGGTCGGCACAGCAGGTGCATTGGCAGTAAGTGGCGGAGCGGCATCGGTTGGTCTTGGGCTTGCGTTTCTTTCGCGTCGTCTGTTAGGTGGTATCGCTGGTGCCACAGTTGGTGGTGCGGTGGGCAAGTTGTTGTTCGGGCGCAGTGCGGCAAAATATGAGCAAGGTGTGGCACAAACCACAGCAAGCCTCAGTCTCGACCCCAAGTCACTTGCAGCTAAGCTCAAAGAGCTGGATACGCATATTCAAGACAAGGTCAAGCGTGACAAACATGCACGTTGGATGCAGGTGGGAGCAGCAGCGGCAGCGGGTGCCGGTACTGGCGCGTGGCTCAGCTTCGGTGGTGGAGACGCGCTTTTGCACCAAATGGACCTCAACAAGCTTAATCCGACGAACATTGATCTGTCTAAACTCAATCCGTTCGGCTCCAGCACGGCTTCTGCAGCAACCTTGAACGAGGCGCATGCAGCCTTTCCTCCCGGAGTGACCGATCATGATGCTTACACGGCATCGCACCCTGCTCCGGGTCCAGACTCGGGTAAGCCATCACCACTCCCCGCACCTGAAGGTGGATACCATACCGACCCGCACAATATCGGTGGTGCAGAGAAGGAAGTGACTGATGCTGGAGGGTGGAGCACCGACCCTTCAGGGAAGCCACCACCTCTTGCGGAGGATCTTGGCCCAGCAAAGGAGCCTGTGGTCATTGTGACCGATCCTCCGACTGACGCTGGAGGTTGGAGCACCGAGACTCATCCGGCACCCACAACACCCTCAGACACCGTTGTGTTGGGTGATGAAAGTACTCGCTTGCACATGAACGACCAACAACCTTCGGCTGCTATGGCCGAAAGAGATCTTGCAAGACATATCGACGATGAGGCCTATCTGCGTGGTGGTGGCAAAGATCCTTTCGCGAGATTTGCCGAGCCGGGGTCGCCAGCCAATCCGAGTGGGACAGGAGCGGCGACACCGTCTCATTGGGGTGAACCGAATGTGCATGTGGACGATTCCACACTTACAGTTGACCCGGGGAATCCGCTCGACCATATTCCTCCAGGTGGTATCCCTCCGCTCGAAGTCGTTGCGGGTAACAATGACTGGACGCTCATGCGCGCAGGACTCAGTGACCCACACTCGCCATACTTTAAGGTGTTCGCTACGCTCACGCACGAGCAACAAAATTATGCACTTGACGCTTTGGAGAAGCTCGCGAAAGCGGATCCTGAAATGGTCAAACAGATAATGATGGGTCAACATCTCGATACGCACGGTCACGGGATGGCGTTCGTCGACATGGTGCATCCAGGAGACAAGATAAATCTTAATCCGCTCCTTGGTACGCGAAGTAGTGCGGTCGACGATCTCTTTAACCGAGCGTATGCATTGCATGTCCCCCCTACGAAGTAGGAAGTAAGAAGTCTCATCAAATTAATAGAGCGAACATAGACGAACATAATTATGGAACAGGACAACAGACAGCAGATGATAGAGCAGTGGGGGTTGGGGCAGTTCTCGCCCGAGGAGCAAGACGAGTTCATCGACAAGATCGGTCAGGCGCTCTACCAGAGCCTTGTCCTGCGAGCGGCAGACGAGATGTCGGAGGAGGAGCAGACCGCACTCGACACTTTTCTTGCCGAAAAGGGTGACCAGGCAGATGTGGCGACCGTGCTCGAATACCTCAGTTCGCATATGACCGGGTTCGACCAGATGTTGGTCGAAGAGACCGCGAAGCTCAAGAAGGAGCTTATTACTCCTACCGCGTAGGCAGACTGACTGTGCGCTTTGCGCGTATATGCAACGTAAGTCGAAACGACTTATCTCCTTTTGACTTGAGAAAAAACGATTTTTAGCGCAGTATAGGTAAGTGCGCTCGTGCTGGTTCGACATAACGGAGGCGTCGCATAGTGGTCGAGTGCACCGCCTTGGAAAGGCGGCAATCCGCAAGGGTTCGAGAGTTCGAATCTCTCCGCCTCCGCAGGAACGGGCATGCGTGTCTCGCGACCGCGTGCCCTATAAAACAAGGGGCTATAAAAAATGAGTAAAGACAAAAAAGTTCGAACCCTAAGCGGATTCGAACTTTTTTGCTGGCAGGAGTAATGTTTAGGAATGCCTGATGAATACCGAAATCACCACTACGTACCGCAGTGGTACCAAAAGAAGTTCATGCTACCTGGCGAACATGAACTGTTTCAGTTGGATTTGAATCCAGAAACTTTCACTGATCCGCGCGGTGTACGTCATATTAGGAAGGCAGTAAAACGGCAAGGCAGCAAAAAGTGTTTCGTCGAAGAAGATTTATATACGACAAAAATACGAGGCATTGAAGTGAAAGACATTGAGAAACACTTTTTCGGCGAGATAGACACGAAAGGTCGCCCCGCTGTCGAGTACTTTGAAAAATTTGGCTACCCACTAAAGGATTGGGGAACTTCCCTTGAGGACATCTTGCGCTATATGAGTACCCAGAAACTCAGGACTCCCAAAGGCCTCTCGTTTTTAAGTGAGAAAATCGGAAGCAAGGATAAGGACGCGATTCTACGCGCCATGATTCGATTGCGTAATATTCATTCCGCCATTTGGACGGAATGTGTCTGGCTCATTGCGGACGCTTCTCAGTCGGAGACGAAGTTTATTGTCTCTGATCACCCCGTTACTGTATATAATCGAGAATGCGGACCCCGATCACATCAGTGTCGCGACTCAAACGATCCCGAGATATGGCTCCAGGGGACACACACCATTTTTCCACTCTCGATCGATAAAGTACTGATACTCACAAACCTTTCATGGGTAAGGAATCCATATCAATCTGCGAAGCAAGAGCGCCCCAATTCGTTTCCTTTTCGCAATGCAATATTTAAGTTCACCGATGTCCAAGTTCTGCGCCACCTTACCGAGCAGGAGGTTCGTGAAATAAATTTCATCATAAAGAGTCGTGCGACCCGTTACTTAGCTGCAGCAAGGGAAGAATGGTTGTATCCTGAGCGCCATGTCTCTAAATCAGACTGGAATATCTACGGGCATGGATACCTGCTCATGCCTGACCCTCGTGCGATTCATTGGGGCGGCGAGATAATGTGGGGCAATAATGACGGGACTGGCGGGGCTATGGACGAATACGGAAGATTGCCGGGGGATCCTGATTTCAGCAAAGAAACGAATGCGGGTAGCGAGCACGACACACTCCAGTGGTTTCAGGGAGAATTTGCAAAACTATTCGGTCCATATCGTCGAGGCCGGTGTATGCAAGCTCTGACAATTGAGAACGAGTGCGATAGTGATGATTTTCATAAGTACCACCTTGGGTTACAGAGGAAGAAGTATAAGGATCGACTTAAGGGAAAGTAGATCGCTACTCCAATCTCAGAGTTCCCTTGTCGAGTACCAACTTGCTCTTAATACAGAGCAGCAACTCGCGCTTCTCCGTCACACTCCCTTCCTTGAGTAAATACTTAGCGTAGCCGCGCAGGTCGATTTCTTTTTGCGGTTTTGCATCCGTTGTCGTGGCAGTGAATGCGCGTTGAAACTTTCGCATACGGTCTACCTCTGCCTCGAATTTTTCCCGCATGCTGATGTTGTTGAGGTCGATGTGGTCCATAATTTTGACCGTCTGAGTAATCAACTCTTCCTCCCGTACGTAACCGTTCTTGCAGTCCTTGTCCCTCGCACGGGTGCAGCCGTAGTACACGTAGCGGTTTGAGGTGCCGTCCTTTAGTTTCTTAAACTTCTCCTCCGCTGTAATGCCCGAGCCGCAAGCCCCACATAACATGAGCTTAATAAAGGCAAACTCCTTAATATCGGAGCGCAGGATGCGGTCTCGTTTGAGTTGCTCCTGCGCTTTATCGAACAGCTCCTTGGTGATAAGAGGTTGATGTTTGCCGTCGTACCAGTTGCCGCTCTTTTCTGGATACTCGAATACGCCATAGTAGAAGGGGTTTTGAAGTACCACGTAGACACTACTCAACGTCATGTTTTTGTTTGCCCTACTTTTGAAGTTGAGGTCGAATTTCAGCCATTGGTACAATTTCCTGCCACTCCATTGCTCGTTCGCCACTTTCTCAAACATTTGCTTGATTACGGGTGCGCGCAGTTCGTCGATAACCGCGTGACATTTACGGTCGGCGTGTTTCTCATTTGAATATCCCACTGGGGCAACCCCCGGCCTAAGGCCCATTTCGCAGCGTGTCCGTAGCCCACGCTTAACATTTACGCCTCGGTTATCGTTTTCGAGCTTCGCTTGCGACCCGAGAATCATCAGAAGGAACTTTTCGTTGGGGTTATTCCTAAAACTTTGACTATGAGTACGTATTTCCTGAAGTGTCCCCGCATCCATCAGGTCTACTATCTTTCCAAGATCTCCAGCATTGCGGCTAATACGATCTGGTGCCCACGTGAGTATGCCGTTATATTTGCCAGCTTTTAGCTCATCTACTATTTCGTTAAAAACAGGTCGCTGCCCAGTCTCTTTTGCCGAGTGACTCTCTCGTTTCAATTCGACTATCTCCAGCCCCTCACGGTCGGCCAACTGGAGCATCTCCTTGATCTGCGAATCGATAGAAAGGACCTGTCTTTCTTCTGACTCGGTACTCTTTCTTGCATAGAGGCAATATCTAACTCGTACTGGCTGGGCTATGGGTTGCCTCCTTGTGTCTCCCAAACCGGGCCTTGTTGCTATTTGTTCCATACCTCAAGAGATGACGCAGACCCCTTAAGGAGTCCAGAGCGTCCGAATGCCCTCGAAGTTGGTAAGAAAAGGTCAAGATTGCTAGTATAAAGAGGAGTCAGCTTTCTGCGACAAGAAGTATCCAGAGCCAGTTATGCTCCCAGGGCTCCTCGATATCGACTTTTAGTTACATGAATGTAGAATCAACAAAAACAGACCAAGAATTAGTCGCTGCCGCTCTTACCGATAAGCAGGCTTTTTCAGAGATTGTTCATAGGTACGAGGCCCCTATCCGCCGCTACTGTAAACGTTTAGGAGGTATTGATGACGGTGACGTAGACGACGTACTACAAGAGATTTTCATCAAGGTATTTATTAATCTCAATGACTATGATTCCGGCCTTAAGTTTTCATCATGGCTCTATCGCATAGCTCATAATGAGACCGTTTCGTTTCTTAGAAAGAAAAAAGTCCGCCCCCGCGTACTAAACTTAAGCGCAGAGGACACGGACGTGTTTTTTGAGCAGTTAGCAGATGAGACTGATTTTGTTGAACTTACTCATAAACGAGACGATGCCCGTCTTGTACAGAGTCTTCTTTCTGAGCTTGATCCAAAATACAAGGAGGTTTTTGTTCTCCGTTTTCTTGAAGAGAAAAGCTATACTGAGATTAGCGACATTTTAAAAATGCCGGAGGGTACCGTTGCAACACTTATCAACCGAGGGAAAAAAGAATTAAAAACTGCGCTGGAAGCCAAAGGGATGACAACCATATGAGCGAAGAACTATCAAACAAAATAATGGGACGGATTGAGAAGGATCAGATTATTTCGATTCCGCGTTGGCGCTTTCTCGTATGGCGAGTGTTTTACTGGCTGTGTGCCGCACTCTCCCTACTCCTTGGTGGTTTTTCCGTTGGAGTGATGCTGTACCTTTTTGTTGATTTCCATAAACACGGTCTATGGGCGATGCCCCATGATGTGATTGATTTTCTCGCGATGGTACCGTTTCTTTGGATTATTGCGCTCGTGTTATTCATAGTAATTGCACGAATCGGACTTAAACACACAAAGAAGGGATACAGGTACCCGATACGAGTGATGGTTTTGGGTTGTGTGATTCTGAGTATTATTTTCGGCTCAATCCTCAACTTCTTTGGTGTTGGGAAAATTACTCATGAATTTTTGAATACCATACCGCTCTACGATTCGTTGGTGCTGGATTCGGGAGAAGCATATAGCCGTCCGGTTGTGGGAAGGTTGGCTGGAGTCATCACTTCAATCCAGGATAACAACAATTTTTCTGTTACTGACTTTAACGGCCGTACTTGGAAGGTTCGGGTCGCAACATCCACAGGCTCGTTTGTCCCCGTCGCAAGTTCCACAATACGAATGTTTGGTTTGCTTGAATCTTCGACGAGTGTATTTATTGCACGCTCAGTGCATAACTGGGAGCAGTAGCTTTGAAAGGAATTTTTGTTTGCTCGCGTAGTAGTAAGTGCAGGTCGAGGCATTACTAGTAATCAACCACTTGCAACTGTTGGACTCGAGCGAACTTATTGTTACTACAATATTGCCCGCGAGTGTCGCACCCCCAAGCCGGTTTGTAATTAGGTACTTACTCGCTTGATTGGATAGCAATACTCTTTACGGCCCACATGCGTTCGTCGACTCTCTACTCAAAAACAATTGGTACAAAAAACACTATGAACTTTTGCAAAAGAGACCTCCAATAGGGGCCTCTTTTGCTAAAACTGATAGTTACAAGCAGTATTAACAAATAAAAATATGAGCGAATACAAAAAAGAAGCCACGTCACACATACTGCAATCGGCCGCAAACCTTATTGGGGTTTGTCTGATAATCATTACCGGGCTCCGGGTAAGCGGTGTTGCAAATTCAACAATTTTAGACGAGGTTGCCGCAGTTTCCTCAGTTCTTCTTTCAATAAGCATCATTTATTCCTATATTTCCATGCGTCACGATGCCTCCCGCGTTGCCCGATATCGAGATATTGCAGACTACTCTTTTATGGCGGGTATTACTCTACTTGTCATAACCGTTGTATCTATGGCTTTTAATATCATTCATTAGCCAGCCAGCTTTTAATGAATTGGGGATGAAAGTTTTTTTGTCCCGTGGGCGTATTAACAGTTGTAGGGACGTGAAGAGCACCTAATTGCCCCTTTCTCCCGTATTAGTTAGTAGTAGCTTGTAAAAATTAATCTAAATTACTATGAAAAACAAAATTGAAAGCAGGATAGGATACATCGTCGCAGGTTCAGTATTGCTCGGCTCTCTCCTTGTCAGCGGCACCGCATTTGCGGCTGGTCCTGGCTTCGGGGGCGCACATACTCCCGGCGTGCGCGGCACAGTCTCTGCGATAAACGGCGACATTCTCACTGTCACCAGCAATGGCTACGGTCAGAATGCAACTCCCACCACTTACAGTGTTGATGGGACAAACGCTACGGTCACTAAAAATGGTGAGGCATCGTCACTTGGCGATATTGCCGTCGGCGACATGATTTCAGCACAGGGTACGGTAAGCGGCACATCTGTTACCGCAACAACCATTCGTGATGGAGCGATGGGCGGCCGCGGCGGAGTTGGCAACATGGGCACACGATCACCAGGTGTCTTCGGTACGGTTGCTTCAGTAAGTGGGAATACGCTTACGGTCACATCTAAAATGGGTCCGGGTGGTAGCACAGGTACTACTTACACGGTCGATGCGACCAACGCGACAGTCACGAAGGGCGGCTCAAGCTCATCGGTCTCTAACATCGCGGTCGGAGATACGGTGATGGTTGCGGGCACCGTGAGTGGCACCTCTGTCACCGCTACAACGATCCGTGATGGCGTAGGTCAGGGGCAGGGCACGGACCAAAATGCGACGCCTGTCATCCAAGGTAACGGTCAGCCAGTCATCGGCGGTAATGTCACTGCAGTAAACGGTTCAATTCTCACCGTAACCAACAAGAGCAATGTTACCTACACCGTGGACGCGACAAATGCAACCGTAGAGAAAGGCAACGCGGCTTCTTCGATCTCGAATGTGGTTGTTGGCGATAACGTTGTGGTGCAAGGCACAACCAACGGCACATCAGTCACCGCGTCGTCTGTGATGGATAGCGGAACTCCTCCAGTACAGTCATCCACGAACACTGCGCAACCTCATACAGGCGGCATGGGATTCTTTGGTGGCATCGGTAACTTCTTCCACAACCTCTTTGGGTTCTTCTAAACCAAGGCCCAATGGATAGCATCATGAAATCTTCGCACACAATGGTACAACGCTTCGCACAAGTTCTGTTTGCGCTGGGATTCTTGACGGTACCGCTCGCGTTTGCATACGCGAGCGTTTCCGTTTCAATCCAGTCTCTTTCTCCAAGTACTAGTGTCACAGTCGGTACTAATGTTTCGTTTACTGTGTCGAACTCCGGTTTTTCCAACCCTATCTACAGCATCAGCGACTCGGTATCCGGCAGCAGCGTCGGCAGCGGAAACATCAATTCGTCCGGGAACTTTTCATGGACGCCGAACTCGAATGATGTCGGTACGCACAATCTTTCCATTGCCGTCAATGATTCTTCAGGCGATAGCGCTACGACGACCGAAACACTGACCGTGAGCGCTGCGCCATCGGTATCGATCCAATCCCTTTCGCCGAGCTCCGCAGTTACCATCGGGCAAACGGTTTCCTTTACGGTTGCGGCATCGGGCTTTACCAACCCGACCTACTCCGTGAACGATTCCCTTAGCGGCTCGACCGTGGTCAATGGAGATATCAACTCATCGGGCAACTTCAGCTGGGTTCCGGCAACACAAGATGCAGGAACGCACACCATAACAGTCACGGTGCATGATGCGCAGAACAGCGCGAGCGTGACCGAACAAATAACTGTAAGTGCCGCGCCCACGCTTGTCATTCAGTCCCTATCCCCAGGCTCAAGTGTTAACGTGGGACAGACGCTTACTCTTACAGCCGCGGCTTCGGGTTTTTCGAGTCCTTCATATTCGATAAGCGACTCATTCAGTGGGACGACTCTTTCAAGCAATAATATAAATTCATCAGGCAACCTTTCTTGGATGCCTTCGAGCAGCGATGTCGGCACGCATGCCATTACCGTGACAGCGTCCGATGGTTCCGGTCACACGGCGACGGCAAGCCAAACAATTACTGTTGGAGGCTCGGGTGCGTCTATTCAAGGACTTTCGCCGGGCTCCACGGTAGTCGTCGGCAATCCCGTCACCTTTACGGTAGCGGCTTCGGGCTTCTCCAGCCCCGTATTCAGCATTTCTGATTCCTTCGGTGGCAGCAATATTTCCAATTCCAGCATCAATACCGCCGGCTACTTCACATGGACGCCAGACTCAAGCCAAGTCGGCACACACAACTTAACTATCTACGTAAATGATCCTTCGGGACATAGCGGCAATACCACGCTCGCACTTACCGTACAGACTCCAAACATCACCATTACCTCAATCACGCCAGGCACGGTTGTCGCGCCCAATAGCCCGCTCTCGTTCACCATGTCGCAAGCTGGTTTCGTAAATCCAACCTACACGCTTAGCGATTCTTTCAGCGGTACGACGATTACCAACTCGAACATCAATGCGTCAGGATATTTCACATGGACTCCTGCGACCAATCAATCCGGATCGCACATTATTACCGTCTATGCGACCGACAGCGCGGGGCATAGCGCCAACACCTCGATTACCGTAAGCGTCAATTCCGGGGTTTCGGTGGCGCTCACCGCTCCAACGCCGAGTTCTTCTGTCGCGCCGGGCACGACGGTCGTCTTCAGCTCGTATGCTTACGGTTTTACTTCGCCCTCCTATACCTTGCAGGATTCTTTCGGCGGCTCAAGCATTACGAATGCGGACATCAACTCGTCGGGGTATTTCTCTTGGACACCGACCAATGCAGACGCAGGAACTCATACAATAACCGTCACGGCAACTGATCCATACAGCCACCTTGCGAGCGCGCAAACCACTCTTGTGGTCGCCGCAGGGTCGCAGAATGTCACAACCACGTCTTCCTCCGCGGTCATTACCGACTATCTTTATCCGGGGCTCACAAGTAGTGAAGTAACTGCGCTCCAGAATATATTAATTAAAGATGGATATTTGTCTGCAGCAGCAACCGGCTATTACGGTTCTCTCACTGAAGCTGCTGTCGTAGCATTTCAAGCCGCGCATGGTATTCAGCAGCTGGGAGTCGTGGGTCCGGCAACGAGGGCGGCGCTTAATAGCGCGCAAAGCAGTAGTACAACCACCACTACGGCTGACGACGGCTTTGTCTTCAATAATTTCCTTAGCGTCGGTTCGACTGGAAACGATGTCACAGAATTGCAGAAACGGCTTACTACTCTCGGCGTATATTCTGGCCCAATCACCGGATACTTCGGTTCCCTCACGCAGGCGGCGGTTGATCAATTCCAGGGAGCGCATGGTATAAGCCGAGTTGGGTATGTCGGCCCCACAACGCGAGCAGCGCTCAATCAATGAATGTTTTGTTCACTCTATTAACAACTATAAGTAATTTGAAAAACGTTATGAAGACATCAACCATCATAGCCATCGTCGTAATCGTGGTCATTGTGTTGGGCGGCATCTATTGGTTCATGCAAGGCGGAGGCACGTCGACGCAGACGGTCGCTCCAACTGACAATACATCGTCCCAATAAATTATCATTTCGTAATATATTTACGCATATGCATTATGGTTATGAACATCATTCATGGGGTCTAGGTCTCTTCGGTGGGCTCTTCGATCTATTGTTTTTAGTGTTGATAATCTGGATCATTGTGTCTATCGTGCGTCATCACCGCCACGGCGGATCGTGGTGCGGTTTGTTGGGGCGCGGTACAGCACTCGATATTCTCAAAGAGCGCTACGCTAAAGGTGAGATAGATAAAAAGGAGTTTGAGGAGAAAAAGAAAGACTTACAATAATACTCACTCGTGGGAGTAAAACATTCGCATAGATTAGTGAGCTCAAATTGAGGCCAGAGATGGCGCATATCTCTGTTGGTAACCTCCTTCGCAAGCCTCCAAAGCTAAGCTAAGGTGGCCAAGTGATAACTCAAAATGTTATCATTGTTCTTGTACCCCTTGGTACAAACAATTGAATACAAGCCGACCTAACCCCTAAGAAGTCAAATTCTCAGGATATGGTTGCAAAACCTAGTAGAGATCAAAGGACTCCCAGTCAGAGTCACTCTACTAGGTCATATCTGGAAACGGGTATGGGTAGTTGCCGAAAGGCGCTATCGCAATGGCTGGGAGCCTTTTGATTACCTCATCGGGCTCTGCCGTATAAATCCTAGTAGAATTTATGGCTAAAAAAGTTCTCTACTCCGTTATCGGAGTAGCTGCTCTCATATTCGTATCGTTATTATTCATTGGAAATAATCTGCCACCACAGCAAACACAAACAGTTGTCGCAACACAGCCTGAGCCTGTTGCATCAACGTCTTCTGCTACTTTAGATACCAAAAAAGTTGAGGCCACACTTGTCGCGAGTACGGACTACTATTCCCAGCTTTTCGCGATAGGCAAAAATACGCTCGGATCTACTCAGTATCCGAATGCAACTGCTGGATTGTCTGCACTACAAGATCAAAATTCAGCAGCAAGTAAATTTGGCGCATTCCGCACTAACACCTGCCTAAAAAACGATCCATCGGCAAATGCTATGGATGCATACCGCACAGTCTCGGATATGTACTCCTCGGCACACGTGCAATCGCCAAGTACTCTCGACGACTGGAATTACGACACCAACACAGCGGCCAGTGATATCTGCGCGTGGGCTTCAGTTGCGATTAATTGGCAGATAAGCAAAGTGTCATCCGCACAACTTAAAGCCGCAGAGCAAAAGGTCACAACTGATCTTGCTCAAGTACATAAAGATCTCGCGCAGTTAACTCAATAGCCATGACTTTTCCTTCGCTTAAGAACGCACAGAAGCTGAAGGAAATAATCAAAGAGACCACTGGTGACGATGTGTCTGTCACCGAGGTGTATCGTGTCTGGCACTATCTCAACAAAATACTTCCGTGTACTGGCTTATGGAGAGGTCGAAAGAAGACGCTGCCACCCCCTAACCAGCTGACCTTATTCACCAAGCATCTGAAGAAGCGCTAGAGGTCATCTATTTGGATCGGCTTTTCAGGTGGTGGCTTTGCTACTTTCATCTCCGCCCTGACACGAGGGTCTATAAGCTGTCCTGCTTGCTGGGCGGCGCTGGAATCATCAAGGATCTCTCGCAGTCTGATGTAGTTGCGCGATTTTAATGGTTCTGGAAGTGCATCAATCAGGAATCGAATATCGCCAGGAGAAATGTGTACGCTATTTGGATCTCGTCGGTCCTCTTTCTCTTCTTTTTCCATAGTTGTCTTCTTATCAATTGCGTACCGAATTGCAGGCCAATGACCATCCCGCACTTTTTTCATGTGCATGGTACTCACAAGATCTTCGTTGGAATGCATACCAACAGACCGGGCTTCATCGACCTGTTTACGGAAGTTACGGTCGCTCTTGTAGTGTCGATCGTAGAACATACGAGAGACACCCGCGCGCTTGCATGCGGCGGTAATGGTGTGACCCTCGGCGAGGGTGCTAATCAGTATGGATTCCTGATCACGCTTGTGCATGAATCTTCACCCGCTTCTTGCCTGAGAACTTTTCCCAGCGGTTGAGGATGACCTCGGCATAGGTCGGGACTTTCTCCATGAGGAAGCAGCGACGTCCGATGGTATTTGCGGCAATGAGAGTCGACCCACTCCCGCCGAATGGTTCAACAACAATATCTCCACGCTTCGTCAGTACCTTGATGTACGGAATGAGTATCGGGAGGGGTTTTGTACCGAAGATAATGCCTTGGCCCGACGATTTCTCATCGGCAGCGATATGATCAATTACGTCAGTTGGGCAGTACTTCTTGTCTTTACCATACGACTCCCAGTGGGGCTTACCCGCAGTGGCAAACAGCGCTGACTCGTACTCATTTTGGAAGAGTGGTTCATCTTCAGGCTCAGTGTGCAGTGCAATCTCTCCCGAGGTTCCCACGAGCGCGATGTCGTGCTTGTTGAAGAACTTATATTTAGCGGAGAAGTTTTGCACGCGGTTCGGAATAGTCCAAACGATTGTATTGCGATACTTCCAGTGCACCTCAAGCGCGTTCCAGATGGTGCGCAGGTTCTTGGGGTTCTCGTACACAATGATCGAAAAGTCAGGTTTCTGAATCTTTGCGACATTCGCCATCCATAGGTCGGTGAAGTTATCTGGCAATTCGTCAGTCTCGAGATATTTGCGGTCACGCCTGAGGCCGAACCCTTCGGTGGCTTTACCGTTACGTTTCTTCCCATGGAGATAGTCGAGGATGTACGGAGGATCAGTCATGCACATGTCTGCTCGGTACTCACCGAAGAGTGTGAGCATATCCGACTCAACGGTTGAGTCGCCACACATGAGTCGGGAGCCATCGAGGTCATACACGTCACCCTTTTTAACAGAGATGTTCGAGATGTTGAGTTTCTCCAACTCCTTCTTGAGATCAAACGGGGTCGGATTATCTTCATCAGGGAAGATGTTGTCGATCTCCTCGCTAGAGAATCCAATATCTGTGAGGAATGCTTCACTGAAGTCAGCGAGGAGATCAGTGCTCCATTCTCCGACTGCATGGTTTAACCTGAGACACAGATCTTTTTCGCGCTCTATGTCTGGGATGGTAACGAAGACTACTGGCACCTCGGTATATCCGAGGTCCTTGAGCACTTCATAGCGGAGGTTGCCGCCGATGATACCGCCCATGCGTTCGGGGGCATTGTTTACGATGAGCGGATCTTGCATCCCGTGAATCTCGATGCTTTTCCGCACGGCTGCTTTAGTACTGTCGTTGATAATACGTGGGTTGTATTCCACGTGATGGAGTGAGTCGATAGGGACGTACTCAATCTTGAGATTGTTTTTGGTCATGGTTATTAATTGCTAACTATTAATACAAAAGGGACCCAGGCAAAACCTTGCAGCGCCTTGATACGGGATGCGTATCGAGACGTTACGTTGTTGCTCTAGGTCCCTTGGATGGGTCCTTTATTTGTTTGTTGCAGAACCCTCTCCGTGGGGATGCCCCGTGAGATTCCTGCGTGCCCTAATCGTAGCAACGCTAAAAATGCATTGCAAAGTCACTTCCTGTCATTTCCTCTCAAGCCCTGACAAGAGTTAACAACAAAAAGTTAAAATCGTGGCTTGTAATAAGGGTTTTCACTTATCCACAGTTTTCTTTTTGGGTTTCGATTTTTCTGCCTTCTCGAGGGCTTCTTGCTCAACTTGCATAAGTAAAATGTTGGCCAGTCGATCAACGAAATAGTCGACTTGTTTTTCCTCTACCTCAGTCAGCTTTCTTTTTATCTTTTTCTTTTTTGTCATGGCTTCTTGCTAGAGCTGAAAGGCCGACCCGGGTGAGGCGGAGGAGACTGACACCAAGCTCTTCGGCCTGATCGTCTGTCAGATCGGCCCCGTAATCTTTCTTGATGATCTTCTTGAAATCGTCTTTGGCCTTCTTACTCAACATGCCTTTATTATATCGAAAAACGTACGTAAAAAGTTGTAACATTTGTAACGCGTGATTTCTCAGACCCCGACCGTTCCCCCTAATTTTGGCGCATGGAAAAGTCGCTCAAAAAGCCTTATACTGCTTGGAGCGGGTTGGTTCTAGACCGACCCTCTCCGCAAAAAGAATGTTTGTGACCCGCGAAGGGTTGAACTATTGCCATACGTGTGTGTGACTGCCGTGGGTGGAGATTGACGGTTTTCGACTGTGCTAATTCTTGTATAATTACACGATATGAATATAGAACGATTTGGGATTCGTTCGAGAACTCAGGCGTCAACACGCCCCGCTTCTTCGGAGAAGGCGCCGCTCACTCCCGAACAACTGACTAAATATCTTCACGTTCAAACGCTTCTCATGATGTTGGCTCATGATGGGAACTTGTATGCTCCTGAGACTGTCCGTACACAGACGACAAAGGAAGCGCGACAGCTAGCAGCGTGACCGGGCTTCCCCACACGGGAGTAGCCTGTGCCGCTTATCAACACAAGAAAGGGCACCATCGTGTGATGGTGCCCGGCAGTCAATATGCGTCTATGGTCGAAGGTGAGCTTAGCGAGGTGAACGCGGACCTCAGACTCGATTATGAGGATGGCTCGTGCCCCATGCGCGCACGTTCGTTGGCCGAGGGACGAGTGCCGCGGATATCGAATCCGGTCCGCTCGACATCGGTCTCGGTGCCGCACTCTGGGCAGCAGAACGTGATGTACGACTCCGTGCTGCCGTCATAGTGCGAACTGTGTGTGTTGTACAGATCATATTGGCCCACAAGGAGCTTCGCTCCGCATCCGCCACCACCGTTGCCTTTCCCAGTGCAGGTCAGTTTGATTGCTTGGCCGCGCTGTTTGCGACCCGCCTTTAACACTTGCATCGACTCACTCCTATGTAAGAACATCCTTCGCTAGCATAGTGCAGGTGCGCGCATTTGTATTGCAATTTGATACAATATGTACTATAATCGCTTTTTATAAGCCAATAAGTGTTTATTTATAAGGATATTTTTTATATATACATTGTACTATTTATGATACAAAACACAAAAATACAGTCACTCCTGCGGCGGCTTGGGCTTTCGCAGGGGGACATAACGGTCTACCTTTATTTGCTAAGCCACGGTGCCTCCTCGGCTACCGATATCGCGCGGCGTGCGGACAAGCACCGCCCCGCGGTCTATGCAGCACTCGCTTCGCTTATGCAAAAAGGACTCGTCAGTACCTCACCGAAAGGTGCTCGAACATTGTATATGGCACAGAAGCCCGACCGCTTGCGCGCATTGGTCACCGATCTTGAGGTTGATCTGAACGAATCGCTGTCGGACCTCGAGGCCTTGTATGGTCCCAGGGGCAATACGCCCGTCGTACGTATGCTGGAGGGCAAGAACGGGATCTCGCAGGTGTTCTCGGATATCGTCGATTCGCTCGAGAAGGGTGATGTGTTCTATCGCTACACATCAGAGACCGATCTGGCGAAAGTGAATAGCTATCTGCCCCGAGACTATCGGAAGAAGCGTGACGGAAAGAAGCTCGAACGGATGGTCATCAGCAACCCCGTGTCGGGTACGGAAAAAAAGCCGCGCCTTGAGCGGTTCATAAAATACCTGGGTCAGGGCCAAGAGCGGTTCGAGCAGAACATTATCGAGCTGATATATGGTACAAAGGTTGCGTTCATCGATTTGAACAGTGAAACGACGCTTGTAATCGAGAACAAGGCATTGGCCGATTTTCAAAAGACGATATTTACGACACTCTACGCAAAGCTGTAAGCACAGAGGGTGTCGGTTGCGTCGTCTCGTACACATCATCACTTGATGCGTACGATATTTTTAGATGTACAATAGGAACAATGGAAGAAAGTTCGTTCTTACAGCCAGCGAAAGCGCTTGATGCGGTCGGACTGCATGAGGGGATGCATGTCGCCGACCTTGGCGCGGGTTCGGGCTTTTTTACGCGCACGGCTGCGCGTATGGTCGGTCCCACTGGGGTGGTGTGGGCCGTCGACGTGAATCCGGACCTTCTGACCAGGATCCACAACCTGTCGCGTGCCGAAGGTCTCCACAACGTGGAGATCGTGCGCGGAGATGTCGAGGCGAAGAAGGGGAGTCATCTCTCCGACGATACGTTCGATGTGGCCATCGTCTCGAACCTTTTGTTCGCACTGGAGGACCGGGTTGCGGCGGCACATGAGGTCGAACGAATACTGCGTCCGGGCGGGCGCGGGGTGGTCATCGACTGGCGCGATTCGTTCGGGGGGCTTGGGCCACACCCCGACCACGTGCTCACGGTCGGTACCGCACGAGACCTGTTCGAAAAAGTAGCGCTCGAATACGTACAGGATATTCCCGCAGGTGAATATCATTGGGGGTTCGTCGTTCGCAAGAAGGTTCGACCAACGATGCATTAAGTATCATGGAAATACTATGAAAATGTCCATATTTCAGATTGCTTCGCTCGGCATATTCGCCGCTTTGATACTCGTCGGTATCGGCGCGTTCGCTACCTACGGCGGGGTCAAAAGCAGTGCGCAGATCGGTAAGGTCACCGTCTGGGGTACCATGGACGCAAGTGTCGTCGAACCGGCGCTCACGTCTCTTCGCGAGAAGGATGGTTCCTTGCAAGGAGTATCCTACGTCCAGAAGGACGCTTCGACCTACATAGCGGATATCATCGATGCCATGGCGAGCGGTAACGGGCCTGACCTGTTCGTGATCTCTCAGGACCAGATCACCGCTTTCTCCGACAAGATCGGGGTCATTCCCTATAGTGCGATCTCGCAGCAGGTGTTCACCGACTCCTATATAGATGAAGCGCAGCTATTCCTTACTACCGACGGGGCATTTGCACTCCCGTTCACGATCGACCCGTTGGTGATGTACTATAATCGTGACCTTCTTTCAAGCGCAGGATACGCGAACCCGCCGCAATACTGGAACGATTTCCTCGAAAGTGCGCCGAAGCTCACGCAGCTTGATGGTAGTTCGAACATCACGCGAGCCGCCGTAGCGATGGGAAGCTGGACCAACGTACTTCATGCGAAAGAGATACTGTCGACGCTGTTCATGCAAGCTGGCGACCCTATCGTCGTGCGAAACGGTGCGGGCACGCCGACACCGGTACTGGGCACGATAGTAAGTTCGGACCCGAACACGACCGAAAATCCGGCCTCGTCGGCACTGCAGTTCTATACCGAGTTCGCGAACCCGGCGAAGACGACCTACTCCTGGAACCGCTCGCTCCCATTGTCGCAAGATGCGTTCGTCGCTGGGACTTTGGCGATCTATTTTGGTCTGGCAAGCGACTATGCGACCATACAAGCTCGCAATCCGAACCTTCGTTTCGGTGTCGCCCAGGTACCACAGGTCCAGGGTACTGGGGTCAAGATGACATTTGGAGAGTTGACCGGACTCGCCATACCTCGGACGAGCACGAACCCGACAGGTGCGCTCCTTGCTGCCGAAAAGCTCTCGAGTCAAACGGGGATAGCTACGATTGTCGCGGGTACGGGACTACCCCCCGTGCGGCGTGATGTGCAGATGGATACGTCGAAGGACGCCGCTAAAAGCGTTTTCGCGTCCTCGGCACTTATCTCACGTGGGTGGCTCGATCCGGACGCGTCGAAGACGAACACCGTCTTCGAGAATATGATAGAATCGGTGATGAGTAGTTCGGAGAGTCCGGCACAGGCGATATTCGACGCATACCAGGTCCTGCAAACACTCCTCCACACCAACTCGCTTCACGCATCATCATGAAGGCCTTCGCACGACATCTTTTCTTGTTCGCTCTGCTGTGTACTCCCATGATCGCTCTTGGGGTCACGACCGCTAACGACCCTGGGACCGGGTTCACGATAGCGAATCCGCTTGCGGCAAACTCGATCTGTGGCCTCATGAAACTAATCCTTGGCTTTGTGCTGTCGGTTGGTGGCCCTATAGCGGCAGGGTTTCTCGTATGGGCTGGCTTTAAGTTCATTTCCGCACGCGGCAATCCGGGAGACATAGCGAGGGCTAAAGAGAATCTTGTGAACGTGCTACTCGGTATCCTTATTTTTATGGCCGCGTGGTTCTTGGGACAGGTGATAGCGAACACGATTAAGAATATCTCTCCACAGAACGCCGGGAGCGCGTCCTCCTGTAGTTAGCCGATATGACAGGAAACACCAGCGCCACCTTTGTGACCGTCGTCCATTCCGTCCTGATGGTGATGCAACTGCTTGTGTGGCTTCTTTCGGGCACGGCCATTACCGTTTTCATGTTCGGTATGGTGCTTTATATAAGCCGCAGCGCTGGCTCGAAGGGACAACAGGACGGGAAGGAGCTGATCAAGTGGGGGCTGATCGGACTTTTCATCATTTTTTCGCTGAGCGGCATCCTCGCGGTTATGCGTATCGGCGTGTTCGGCAGTTAATGTTGGGTAAGGCTTTTGTGCATGTCGACCAGGCTATCCACACAGGGCTATTGTGAGGATGGGCACGACTGCTACACTGGTCGTATACCATTAAAAATTATCTTAGCCACTTCTTTCGTATGAAAAAATTCGCGCTCATCACCTCGTCGTTTTTGGCACTCCCGTTCTTTGCGTCGGCTCAAACGCTTGGCCCGATCCAAACCCTTATCGTCTCGATCGGTAACCTGGTGGCACTCCTCATACCTATCTGTATCGGCATCGCGATGCTCGCGTTCTTCTGGGGACTCATCACCTACATTCGACAGCCTGAGAAGGAAGCCGGCAGAAAGATCATGATCAACGGTATCGTCGCACTTTTCATCATGGTGTCGATCTGGGGCATCATCGCACTTGCGCAGAACGCTCTCGGTGTGACCGGGACACAAAACGTACCCGCGCCGCACTTCCCAACGAACTAAGGAGCTCGTTTATCCGCTCGATATAAAGGACGCACATGGTATGAGATATATCGATCGATATAGGTTCGTGGTCGGCGGATCGCTCGGCTTGCTGTTCGCACCCTCGATCGCCTTCGCTCAGTTCGCAAACTTGCAATGTACTGCTGGCTCAGACGTGTGCCCCATCATACAAAATCTTGAGAAGCAGCTATTGTATCCGGTCGTCGATGTTCTGCTTGGCGCCTCGGTATTGGTGTTCGTCTTAGGCATCGTTGAATACCTATGGCAATTGAGAGACGGCAAGCCGTCCCCAGAGGGGCAGAAACATATGCTATATGGACTCGCGGGACTGTTCATCGTCACCGCGTCGACTGCGATCATGAATATGATAGCGGGAACGGTCGTGGCGTTTTTCCATTAAGAAGATGCAAAAAGAGAACGGCGAGCCCTGAGTGGGGCTCGCCGTTTTTGTTCTTCCCACAAGACCGCTGTCTTAGGGAAACTTTTGAATGGAAACCCGGTGTGTGTATCCGTCATCACTTTTGATCCACATGACCTGGTTCACCCCGTTGAGACCCGCTTCGCTGATGTGTCTGTAGATACTCCCATCACGAGTCATGAACGAGAGATAACCACTAAAGCCGGTGATATCCAAGCGGCAGGATCCGTTGTCAACGTAAGTCCACGTAGTGGGGGTGGCCACCACCGACTGTGTACTGGCGCAGTAGAAGTTGGACGGCTGTGGACGTGCCGGCCCCAACTCCCAGTACGAGGTGAGCGTCGCGACGGTCGTGGGGTTGTGGTGAGCCCACAACATGACGAACGCCACGCCGACGGCCAACACAAACCACCCCTCCCACTCCTTTCGCCGCCACAGACTGACGCTGATCAAGGCCAGCAGTAGCACGAGCATCTCTGCAGCGAACGGTGCTGCCGCCAGAAAGTTCCAGACCGCCACGATCGGCACCACGACCGCACCAACGAAGACCTGATATGGGCTGAGGTTCAGCGTGGATTGCGGTATGGTAAAGAGTGAATATCCCCATGCCGCAGCCGCTATGCCACACAGTAGAGCCAAACCAACGAGTAGGCTTTTCTTCCCCATCATTTGCTCCCAAGTGTCTTCAGGGTCAACACGAGACCGATGGTTGCAACCGCAAGGCCGCAGATCTGCCCCCAAACAGGGAATGTGTGCAGCCAATTGAGCAGGTCATTGGTGATGTGCCTGAAGCTCGCCTGCGTGAAGTCTGAAGGGTCGATGCTCAGCAGGAAGAGGGTGGCGACACCCGCTAGGAGAGCCGCCACGGGAGCCAACCATCGACGCTTTTTCTGCGACCCGAACCACGAGATGAGTCCGACCGTCGTGGCGACGATCGAAGCCCAACCCATGATCGGGATGTCCGTTGGGAACGAAGGCATCTGAAGCATTGAGAACCACTCACGAACATCGTACGGGTCCAGGTGCCACAGTCGCCATGCGAACGTGCCGACCGCGTCCAGATTACCGCCTGATGCATACACCACACAGATGATGGCATATGCCGGCAGCACCAGGGTGATAGCCCAGCGACAGAAGCGTTTCGTCTTCGAGCGCAGCCACCACTGGCCCCAGACCCAAGCACACAAGCTCACTACCAGTGAAGCAGCCGCAAGAACGTGCCACCACCACGGTATAGAGCCAAGTCGACGCATCCAGAGCTTGTGCCAGATGTCCCAATCAAAAGCGTCAGACGCCGTGGTCAGGACGACCGTACCGAACAAGAACAGGACGAGCAGCAAGACGACACCGGCGACAGCAATGAGAGCGCCCTTCACGAATTTCCACGAAGGGATTATCTGTGCGAGGAATTGTTGCCCCCTTCCCGGCTGTGGGGCCGGGTTCTGTTGCGTAGGTGTGGCTGAAGAGTCGGATGCAAGCCACAGAACGAAGAAAAACATTACTATGGTGCAGACGACTGCTACTGCAAGCCACGCATTCATCAGTTCTTTCCTTTTTGTTGTGTGCCAAGATTATTGACGCCACGCAGCGTTGCGGCTGCGATAGGATCGACCGGTGGGGCTCCGCCAGGACTCAGGATGACCACCGCATTCGGGTTGGCCGCCATGTTTGCAGACATACTTACTCGACTGTCGATCTCGGCGAAGGCGAGAGCTTCGGGGTTGTCTTGTGCCAATTTTGCCATACGTTCAGCGTACGCGGTTCGACCGATGGCGAGTTCCATATCTGCCAGTTTTTGGATCCGTGCAGCTGATAGCGCTTCCAGTTGTCGCTTCAGCTCTTCAGTCGTAGGACTGATATCCAGCACGTTCACAGGCACCACTTCTTGGAATCCGATGCCGATCGCTTCGAATGGGGCAGTAAGCTCTGTGCGTAGATATTCGGCGAGCGCCCCTGCACCCTTTTCATCCTTCGCGGCAAGCACTTCATCCATCGGTCGAAATCTGCAGAAGTTGCCGATCACGCCAGTAGCGAGTGAGTCGATCCTTTCGGGCCATTTCCACTCGGTCCTGTACGCTGCGCGAAACGGGTTGATGGTGTAGAGGAAGAGACTGACCGCTACGAACACCGCAGACTGGTCCCGGGTATTCGCATCACCGACTAGTATGATAATCTCGAACACCGACGCTCGCAAATGATCGCTGAACGAGGCGACAACATCGAAGAGGTGTTTGCCACCCTGTTGCTTTGTCTTCACGATCTTGGTGATCGGATAGATTCGCGGCTGCTGATACCCTTTGACGCCGCTAAAGACCGCTCCGGTGAGTTCGAATACATGCCGCTTCCATACCCACCAAGGCACACTCAAGGGTGCCCGCACCAACCACAGAGGTCGAGCGAGCACCTCTTCGGTGTTTTTGATGGGCGGAGGAATCGGGTGTGTATCCTGATATACGACAGGATCATCAAGTTCTCTTGTTGGTACGATATCGTGATACTCCGGCTGGTTTGGAGTCAGAGCATTACGCTTCTCGCCTCTGAACATGTGGTCGGCGTGAGCCATGATCGCTTTGAAGAAGTTCTTCCCTCGTTCGATGATGATGATACGGCCTTGCTCCGGGTACATGAAGAACCCCGGCTTTACATCCCCCGTTTCGCGGTTAAAGCTGACACTCAGTTTCCGTATCAGCCCTGGGACAAAAGGAAGGAGGAACAAGACTACGAAGAAGGCCACGACGGGCGCAGTCAGCAGTAGCAGTGGTGGAAACAACAGGATCGCTTGTACGACCATGTAGTACCAACCGACAACGACCGCTCCCTGCCAGAGCGTACTCCAACGGATCAAGCTGAGGCCGGTTTGTTTGAAGAAAGGCACCCAGACGATGCGGTAGAAGACGTACGATACGACCCCCACCACCAGAGCGGTAAGAGGAAACCATTGCTTTAACCATTGCATTGAAGGCAGCCACGCGATAAGCGTACTCTTTATTAGCACGAACCAGTCCATGCTTATGTTCCTTTCAAAGAACTGTGTTTGTCTGCATTCTACAAGTAAACAGGTTGTTGTCAAGCCGTACGGTGGCTCTATATAAGGAAATTTTGACAAAGGAAAAATCGGCTCTTCGCCGATTTTTCCCGTGGTGCCCCCGAGAGGACTCGAACCTCTAATCCTTTCGGAACGTGCTCCTAAGGCACGCGCGTATACCAATTCCGCCACGAGGGCATGAGGGGATTGTACCCTCTCGTCCCCATCGTCACAAGTAACCAATCCGTCCTTTTGCTCGATATCTAAACGGTATTACATACAAAAAACAGACCGTCATGGCACAAGTGGGAATTAAATCCCTAGCTTGTATCCATGACGGTTGGTGCGTGTTCTACTGTACTTCGTTTATTGTGCTGAATATTTTGCGAGTACCCGAGCGTAAGCTTCGCGAAACTTCGTCTCCAGCTTAGGGTTATAGGGGAAGCCGCGCGTGTCGCGAGGCTGACCCTCGATGTACTGCGCGCGACTGGGCGAACCCTCGCACACCCGCTTCCCATCTTCGACGAGTGGCAGGAAGTGCCGAGGTTTCGACAGCGCGAGCATCATCACGTGGCCTGGAAACGCGTACGCCTCCACGACGGTTGCATCGTTTACGGGGTGGACCTCTCGGCCGCACTTGTCACAGACGGACATCTGCACGTTCCCTTTCAGTGTGTCTATTACTTCGAGAACTACGCGGTTTGCTCCTGGCGCCTGACAGTATCGACGATCGCCTGACGAAAGTCTTCCAGCGCGCTTTCGTCCCATATCAGGCCAGCCACGCGGGCAAGTTTATAGCCAATACTGCGGAGCTCACCCATCCACTCTTCCGTCAAGGGTTTGTAAACGGAACCCTTCATCGCGGCCCTCGCGATTTGGGTAGCGACCTCGAGCTGGTCCTGGGTAATCATAAACACCTCCTCAACACTGGTTATATTGTTACATATTATACTTATGTTGTCAAATTATCGGCCCTCTGGATCTGGTTCGAGATAGGAATGGTTTTGAGTAAATAAAAAGCCGCCTACTCGTAAATGTTCACGAGTAGGCAGCTTGATGGTTCGGTCGAGGCTAACTCCCGATTTCCTCCTGAGTTCTAGCGTTTTGAGACAGGAGGTTCAAGTTCTCTCGCGAAATCTCATTCATGCCCACTTCATGGTTTACCCAGTCTTCGTCAGGAGGAAACCGGTCATGTGCAATTCTCAAACCAATATTCAGAGCTTCCTCTCTGTTTAGTGCCGCAACAATACAGTAGCTAGCACGTGTACCATGTCGTGGATGAAAAGCCATATGAGTCCCACCAAAGACAGCCATTGTTTTGACCTCCTTCTTTTTTTGAGTGCAATGTACTAACTTAAAAAATATGTTATCACAAAAATAAATAAAAGTCAATTTGTCCGCCCACCAGGGCTCGAACCTGGGACCATCTCCTTAAGAGGGAGTTGCTCTACCAACTGAGCTATGGGCGGGAATATGGTGACGAATCGCTTCGCTCCACTTGTGTGTAAAAGTACTACAGAATATCGTCTTTTACAACCGTGTTCGCGTGCGGCGTGGGTGTATCCCAAAAAACACCGATGGTGTTGGCGGCGTGCGGCCAGTGGGCATAGGTGCCGAACACCTCTTGTGCCGTGCGCATGCGCTCGGGTTCTGACGAGAAGATGTTCATAAGCATGATCCCTCCCGGTCGAAGATGGTGTTTGATGTCGCGTAGGAACGTCTCGTGGGACACCAGCGGCGAAGCAACGCGACCGTCGTAGAGATCGACGAGAACAAGATCGAAGTGGTCGGGATGGTGTGCGATGACCTCTCCCGCGTCGCCCTCGATGATAGCTGGCTCTGGGAAGGGCGCATAAAGCCGCAGTTCGCGGGTAATCGCGATCATATGGGGGTCGTGCTCGACCGTGGTGACCGTACAACCGGGGAAGATGGTATGCAGCTCTTTGACGACGCCGCCTGCTCCTAGGCCGAGTAAGAGCACACGCGGCGGTTGTCCGAAGGCCTTCTCGAGCCTTTGTAGGGCAGAGCGCCAGATCTCATCGACCTTACTGCCTGTCTGTTGTACGCCGCCAGCACGCACGACGACCCGACCGAAGAAGCGCTCGATCGTTATCTCACCGTGCTGCGAGGAAGGTATCTTTTTCTTCGAAAAAAGTCGCCACATACAAAATAAGTCACCACAGTGTACCACGCTTGAATCGTACGAGTGTTGGCGGGTAGAGCACGAGCTTTGGACGCAACTTCATCTTGAACGTCGAGAAGCCCTGCCATGACTTTGGCTTGCCGGGTATCCAAAACACGCCGAAATGGAGGAAGCGAATCCCCGCCGCCTGAGACACCTCGTACCAATGTGCGAGCAGCCCCACGACCAGTGGATACTCAAGGTGCGCTCTCTTGCATCCGGCCGCATAGTAGGACGCCTGATGAGACGGGGAGTTGACGACACCCACGGCCGCGACAACTTCTCCCGTACGAAGATTTCGAGCGCCCCACAGCATAATGTGCGTTGAGTTGGCGAACCATTTTCTCTTCAAGATAGCCAGGGCCCCGAGACCTGCCTTCTCTATAGTCGTACTCGCTCTGTATACTCGCTCGAACGTCTCCCAGTCGAGTTGCTCTATCGCGAAGAGACCGCGCTCGAACGCCTCGGCACACGCCTTACGTTCCTGCCGAGCGATTTTTGACCAGCGCGCAGTATAGTCTTCGCCAGGGACAATCTCTGCGAACCCTTCGAGCATCGCCGGGTGACGCGACGGTGCGCTCCACCCACGTGGGATGTCTGTTCGGGTCAGGCGTTGCCACAGGATGACACGATTCGGCGCAGTCTCGTCTACATATCCCAGCGGCGGCTCGTCGTCGCTGACATACTCTTCAAGAATAATCGGCCACAGGCCACGACGCATACCCCGTGGATACGCACCCACCGGTGTCGCATGAAAGAATGGTGGCCACTGATACTGTTCTGCAAATTCTGGCCACTGGTGGCGCGAAGTAAACCCTTCGGGGAGTTCGGTCACGAACAAACGGTGGTCATAGCGATGCATACGATGTGCGTTTATCTTACCAAATCCGAACCTGTTTTAAAAATCAATGAGTAATGATGTCGCACGCACAGAGCGTGTGGTAATGTGAAATGTAATCGTACGCTTCACGATGAATTCCGTCACGGCCCAGCGTCCGTTCCAGAATACTGTCGAGTACGACATTATTCTTCCTCTCCTGCTGTTCCGTCCTCGCCTCGCCACCACACATTCTGTTTTGATTTGGCGCGCTTTCTTTTTTCTTTTTTCGGTATGGTGGTGGCGAGAGCGAGGTCGGGTTTCTCATAAGGGAGAAACTGACGGAATTCTAGTTTCAATTTGATGGACTCGGTTTTGCCAAACTATTTTCTGGGGATATGGATTTGGCAAAACCGAGACTGCATTTCCCGCCCACAGAAAGGGGTCTGGGGAATGAGTGCGGGCGGGCAACATGTATGACTTTCGGAACCATGTTATAATCTTAAAGTTATAATCTTAAAATGGAAAAATACTCACAAAGAGTAGCACAAAAAGAAGCAGAGATGCTTCGAGAGAAAGTTGAATCAGGAAGGGCAAAAAATTATGCCGATGCCGAAGAACAATTGCATAACATGGAACGCGATCGTTATTCCGGTGTTTGTGATGTATTTAGTCCTGAGCAAGCCCGAGCCATGGCTGATGAGCTTCGACTAAATAGAAAAAATCCAGATCGGAAGATTATGGTTGGGGTCATGACACATCCTATTGTTTTGAATCCTGATTTACCGGTTCCTCCGAAAGTACGCGAAGAAGTAAGTAAAGAGTTTCCAACCACGGAAGAAATGGCAAATGGATTTACTGATGACCCAGATGTTTTGAATACTATACATTATGCTGACTTATATGGCCCAAACGGACCATGGGAAGCTAAAGAATCTCCAGACATCCTTAAAAATCTTGAATTATGTGTTCAATATGGAGGAAAAAATCTCCACGCAATTCAACTTGATGTCACCTGGCCAGATCCTGATGAAATGAGCAAGTTTAAAGAGAGAAATCCAAATATTGTCATTATCTTACAACTTGGAAAATTCGCAATAAGAGCTGTTGATGGCGATCCTCAGGAAGTAGTGAACCGACTTCGTGAGTACGGTGATTCAATTGATTTTGCCTTGATAGACATGAGTATGGGAAAGGGAAAGGGTATGGATGCGGGAGAACTTCTCCCTTTGCTGAGATTAATCCATAGTAAACTTCCATATTTAGGTCTTGCAGTGGCAGGGGGTTTGGGACCAGATTCAGTGAATCTACTTGAGCCAATAGCCAAAGAGTTTCCAGGCATCGCTATTGATGCGCAAGGACGTCTAAAACCCGCTGACGCACAGACTGATTCATCAGGGCATATGGTTTCGACCCTCCCAGCAAATTTAGAGAGGTCAAAGAAATACATTCGGGAAAGTTGCGCTATATTGGATAATTTCAAAACAAAATAGACGTTTATCTAGGCATTACCCTTATTTAAAATAATTAAACAATATGAGTGACGAACAGAAAAAAAATAATGGTGATGTGGTGAAACCCACCAATATGTCAGCGAATAATATTTGTGCGGTTTGCAAAAAAAATCGGTGTGTATGCACCAAGAAAGTCAAAACCAAACCATCAAAATTAACTTGGATATAGTAGCAATATCCTTTTTACTCACTCTGTGCCAATAGAGTCACCATTACAAGAACAACAAGTTCAACGGTAGCTTTATGTTGCGATTCTTTATCACCCATTACAATCTGGAGTTTACCTGAATGTAGACTTCCCAGTTTATAGTGAAATAATTCATCACTTCTTGCCATTAATTGCAAACGATTTAGAAATGGAAAACAGTCATTCTCATATCTATCTCCAAACAAACCCTTAGACCATTCGGCACCCACACCAATTTTCACATCTGTTTCCATTGTTTTGTTGGGGGCATTTGACTTGATATGGCGATCTATTATGTACTTTGTTAATAGTGCTATCGATCCTTGAAATCCTATGTCGAAAACAACTATTTTATTTGTGTCTGTTTGAATATGTTCCGATATGTACTCAGCAAGATTAGATATAATAGTTGCGAATCCTGGATTTAAAGAGACGAACATATCCAGTAGTCTTGCATACTCATTGTAGAAATCTCTAAAATTTTCTGGATAGCGGTCATGAGCTATATAAAGAGATTCGAGTGTTACTACATAATACCCCCATTCTCTTAATTCATGTGTGAGTAATTTTCGTCCAATCAATATTTGATCAGCGGAAGTCTGCTCCGAATTTAAGAGGTCAATGGTCTTGTGTACTTCATAGAACACTAGACAGTCTCGTAAAAGATATATAGTATGACAATTATCTTCTCTCCTTTTTGTTACCATTTCTAATACACCAGAAGCTATTTTCACGATGTGTTCTATATCCAAAATCTTGCCGTTATTCCAGCGTTCCAGTTCCGCAATTGATACCGGATTTTTTATTAATGTTTTAATGTTCTCAATTGTAAAATCAGAATATTCTTCGGGACTCGTTTCTTCCTTATTAAATTTCAAAAAATTATCTGGTAGTACTCCCTGATATTTTTTATCTTCCCATTTTCTGATTATTGCATCGTACCAAGTTTCTTTGCATTCGCTATTCAATTGTTCGATTAAATAATTGTTTTCAAGAAGCTTTTTGTCTGGTAGAAGGTCAAAGGCCGTTCTTCTTTCGACTTCAAACCACTCTCCAAAATGGTTGCGGTAATATAACTTACAATCGAGAATGTTATAAAAATTTTCTCCAATTTTCCATTGCCCTTTCTTTTGAGAAATCCACTTTTCAAAACAAGCATCATACAAATTTTGCAGAATGTATTTATCTCCAAATTGCTTATCAAAAACGTTTTCAAAAGCAATACCAAAATTTGAAAGACCAGAAACAATCATAAGTTTGATCCAATCTATAATATTAAAAATATGCCTACAAACATAATAAAGATACTGGTCATCGGCATT
Source organism: Candidatus Adlerbacteria bacterium (assembly GCA_903851045.1). Taxonomy (GTDB): domain Bacteria; phylum Patescibacteriota; class Minisyncoccia; order Phycocordibacterales; family SBAW01; genus GWA1-54-10. The sequence goes on along the minus strand of CAINNF010000018.1, from coordinate 10,185 downwards.
TTTCAAATACTCTTGAATTTCTTGAATATCTTTGATTAAGAACGTGCTGAAGACATGGAAATCTGCTGCCTTAGACCAATCCTTTAGTTCTGACCTCTTTGGTGCAAGTATCGTCTCAAAATGTTTAAAAAACTCAACTAACCATTCATCCTCCTTTTTCATAATTTAATCTGGCATATATGATTTACTCTAGTAATACAACTATTAGAAATATTATAACACATTTTTCAACTCCCTTATACTCAATCTCATTTTTATATTTACCATTTCCGTCGGAGGAACTCAATCGTTTGGCGTTAGATGACTACAAAAACTCCACCCCGTCTTTGATTGCTTGTGTGAAAGACAAAGAAGAAAAGATTTTTTCTTTGTCGAAAAAGTTAGAGCGACTTCTTAATGGTTATCTTGACCAAGATATTGAAAAAGAAATTTATCGTTTTGAAAAAGCAAAGCTGTTACTTTCCAAGAAGTCGCTCGAATTGCATTTGCATTCAAAACCATTCAGTTCGTTTAAGGTGCCGGGGGAGGGACTCGAACCCTCACGACCGATTAGGTCTGGGGATTTTAAGTCCCCTATGTCTACCATTCCATCACCCCGGCATTACCCCTCGAAGCTTTCGCGCAGTGAGGCGTAGTCCGCCACAGCTGTTACGGCAGCGAACAGTAACCCTATTGTACACACATATGCTCGGGAGGCCACGGCGGGAATCGAACCCGCGCGTAAGAGTTTTGCAGACTCTCGTCTTACCACTTGACTACGTGGCCTTCGTAGCTTGAGCGAAGGAGGCCGCGGCCCTCGCAAAGCTCTATTTCAAACACCGCTGACCGACTGGCACTCAGCGAAGGAGGCCGTGGCCGTACCCGCCCGAGTGGCGAGGATACATCATACTGTAACCTAGAGTTGGCTACAGCGAAAGCTCGTCGAGGCGCTGGCGGTTCTTTTCGCCAGTGTCTATGCGAAATTCGATGTGGGGGAGCGACGCACCCCGCACGTGCGCCTTGAACGGTTTGCTAAGCTCGCTGCGACTTCGCTGTGCGAACGCGAGCGCGGACTGCTCGGACGACTCGGGGAATACACTGATAAAGACGAGGGCGCGACGACTATCTTCGTCGAGCTGTACGCGTGTGACCGTGATCATCGACTGCCGTCCCGCTTCTCGCGCCAAGAACTCCGCGGCTGTCGCGCGTAGTGCCTCTGCTATCCTTTCGTTCCTGTTCGCATGCATAGTGGTTATTTAAAGACGACCTCGAACGCTTCAATGTGATCGCCAGGCGCCGGTTCGGCCGACATCTTGAGCATCGTACCGAACTCCTTGCCGTTCTCAATCTTCTTAACCGAAGTCTTTTGGGTCTGGAGACTGACGATCTCGCCACGTCCGACCTCTTCTCCTTGTCGCAGAAGCTTCACTGCCTGCCCATCGCTCAAGGTGCCTTCCTCGACGCGTCCTCCGAGCACGATGCGACCCTGTTGATTGCTGAACACCTTGAGTACCTTCGCGAGGCCGATGCGTTCCTCCATGTTCTCTCGCGGATGACGTTTTTGAAGCTCTGACTCGAGCCACTCAGTGAGTTTGTAGATGATATCGAACGTGGCGATGGTCACGCCGAGCCGGTCCGCCAGTTGGCGCGCGTCATTGTCGACCTTGGTGTTGAAACCGACGATGATGCCAGCGGGGGTCGATGCGCCGACGAGACGCACGTCGTTCTCCGAGACATGTCCGACCGAGCGTCCGACGACGCGCACCTCCATGCGGGGGTCCTCCGGTATCTTTTTGAGTTCGTGCAGCACCGCGTCTCCGGTGCCAGAGAAGTCGGTCTTGATGACGAGCGGGAGTATGATGTGGATAGTGTCCTCCGCCGGTTTTTCGGAGACGTTCGGTCGCTTCTTTTCCTGCGTCAGACGCTCGATACGAGCGTTGGTCGTCTCGGACTCGGCCTCTTTCTTGGACTCCACCGCATGCCACATCGCGCCAACCTCGGGCAAGGTCGAGAACCCGACGATGCGCACCGGGCTTCCCGGTAGCGCCACCTTGATGTTCTTCCCGACATAGTTCTCCATGATGCGCACCGGCGCGTAGCTTTCGCCAGAGATGACGAACTCACCGCTCTCGATACTACCGTCTTTGACGATAAGAGTGGCGGTGTTGCCGCGCTTTTGGTCGACGTGCGCCTCGATAACGAGTCCAGAGCCGGGCATCTCCGAGTCGGCAGAAAGTCCTTCGAGCTCGGCAGCGAGCAGGATGAGGTCGAGCAGCTCGGGGATACCCTCGCCGGTCTTGCTCGACACGGCGACAAAGGCGATATCGCCGCCGAGCCCTTCGAGGTATACGCCGTGCTCGAGCAGAGACATTTTCGCGCGCTCGACGTTGGCGGCGGGCTTGTCGACCTTGGTCAGTGCGACGATGAACGGGATATGTGCGGAGTTGATGAGCTTGATCGCTTCGACGGTCTGTGGTTTTACACCGTCCTCGGCAGAGACGACCAAGATTGCGACATCCGCAGCTTCCAAACCGCGCGATCGCATAGCTTCGAATGCTGCGTGACCCGGCGTGTCGAGGAAGGTGATACGACGCTCGATGCCTGCAGGTGTCGTGTGCAGCGCCTCGTATGCTGAAAGATGTTGGGTGATGCCCCCAGCCTCGGCCTCGGCGGTCTTTGATTTACGGATATAGTCAAGAAGCGTCGACTTCCCGTGGTCGATATGTCCGACGACCGCCACGATTGGGGGCCTTTCTGTTGTACGTTCCTGCGTATGCATACCGGTTGTTTGGTGTAGCTCCCACGTTACTTCTTCTCTGACATCGACTCCTTCGCCTTGGTGATCGCCTGTCCCTCTTCTTCTGAAAGTTTGAACAAAGGAATACCAGCCTCGATAGGCTTGGCGTATACGCCGACGCGATCTCGTGCGTAGAGAGCTGAGAATACCACACCCGAGTGGCTTTCGTCAAGAAATGCGATGGCAAAACTCTGGTTGCCTCCCGAGGAGCCGTCACTGGCGAACGGATTGTATCGTACGACACCGATACCACGCACCGACGTGCGCAAACGGCTCTCTGCATGTTTCAGATAGAACTCGAGTTCGGTGCGGAATGTTTGTAGCTCGCTGACGTTCTTCAGCAGGGTGTCGAGCGTCTTTTCGAGAGAACCGTGCGCACCGGCCGAGATATCCTCGACCCGACGGCTGACCAATAGAACGAACAGAAGGCTCAACAAAGAAAGTATGCACGCCGCGAACGCGAAGTAGGGGGCAAAGGTGGTAAGGTAGCTATGCATACAGTAGAGTATATACTTATTACAACATGTTTTGGAAGTCGCAAAGGAAAACGCACCGAATCTACCTCGACGCCGCAGCCGCGACCCCCATTTCGCCTGCAGCACGAAAGGCATTGGTGCAAACACTTACTGTGTATGGCAACCCGGGTGCTTTGCACCAAGAGGCGCTTGCTGCGAAGGCCGAACTCGATCATTCGCGCGAGATTATAGCGACCACGATCGGTGCACATGCGGACGAGATCATCTTCACCTCAGGCGGGACAGAAGGGAACAATCTGGCGATCGATGGCATGCTGCGGCCGTTTTTGCGTGCGGGCGGACGGGTGCATGCTATCACGAGTTCGATAGAACACCCATCGGTGCTCGAGCCGTTGCGTGCGCTCCAGGTAGAGGGGGTACTGCTCACGGAGCTTCCGGTGGACGAAGCGGGGCTTGTGTCCGCGAAGGATGTCGCGGCGGCCGTGACCGACGATACTGTCTTCGTGTCGGTCCAAATGGTGAACAGCGAGATCGGCACCATCGAACCGATCCGCGAGATAGCAAAAGAAATTCGACGGATCAAGAAAGAACGCGCCGAAAGCCCCGCCCTTTCTGAGCAAAGGCCGCTGTATTTCCATTGTGACGCCTCGCAGGCACCGCTGTGGCTCAGTGTTGGCGTCGAACAGCTTGGTGTCGACCTGTTAACGCTCGATGGGCAGAAGATATGCGGTCCCAAAGGAGTTGGTGCGCTGTATGTGAGAAGAGGGGTCCCGCTCGAGGGGCAGTCGCGCGGTGGCGGGCAAGAGCGTGGTCGTCGTGGTGGTACCGAAAACGTGCTGCTTACAGGATCGTTCGCTGCCGCCCTTCAAGAGGCACAGGCGCACGTGGACGAGCGCGTCGTGCGTGTGACATCCGCACGCGACCTCTTGTATACCGAGATCGCTCGACGCATCCCCACTGCGGTGGTGAACGGTGCGTGGGACATACCAGCTCCGACGCCGCACAAAACGACGCCACAGGTCCGGGTTGCGAACAATCTGAATATCTCGATCCCCGGTCTTGATGGTGAAATGGCGGTCATAGCCCTTGATGCCGAGGGAGTCGCGGCCTCGACCCGCTCGGCGTGCGATTCCAGCGACGAGAAGCCGTCTCATGTGCTCGTGGCGCTCGGCTTGGACCAGTACAGGACCAAAAGCGCCATTCGACTCACGCTCTTGCCGACGACGAAACGCAGCGAAGTGATACAAGTCGCCAAGATACTCGCCGTAGTTGCAGATAGGTACAAAAGTATGGCATAATAGAAGTATGGATCTTGAGAACCTGACGAAACATCAGATTATTCTTCTTACACTCTTGGTCAGCTTCGTCACGTCCATCGCGACCGGTATCGTAACGGTTTCCCTCATGAACCAAGCGCCACCCTCGGTCACCCGCACCATCAACCAAATAGTCGAACATACGGTACAGACCGTCGTACCCGCGTCCGCTCAGAACACTGCCGCAGTAGTGACCCAAAAGACCATCGTCGTGAAAGATGATGATCTCGTCGCACAGACAATAGCCGCTCTTCAGAAAAGCGTCGTACGCATCACGGTGAAGGGAGGTGCTGACCTGCTTGCACGAGGTGTCGTCATTAACGCGACGGGGACGACCATGACGGACCGCGCGGCACTTGTCGGTTCGGGTGCGACCGAGTTCGAAGCCATACTAGCGAACGGGGACCGAGTACCGTTGAAGGTGGGGGACCTGTCCGCAACCAGTTCACCGATCGCCCTTGTGACGGTTCTTGGAACGTCGACCGGATTTGCTCCCTCATCGATCGCCGACGTCTCGAAGCTTCGTTTGGGTCAACGCGTACTTGGTATCAGCGGTAAAGGAGTCGATAGTGTGGGTGAGGGAGTGGTCGCCATGCTTCCGGATGGTGGGGTCGGCACCGCGTCGATACTGACGACCGTGCCAGGTACGACACCGGGCTCGGTCGTCGCGACCCAGTTCGGCGAGATCATCGGTATCACAACCGCTGCGTCCCTGGGACAGTCCACAGATTCCTATACGGTGGCGTCGATCGCGTCACAACCGGTGCATGGTGCAACTAATCAAGCCTCAAATCCGTAATAACAGTATATATGCCACCATTCAACCATTTCACAACTAAGGCGAAAGAAGCGGTGCGTAAGGCGCACGAGCTCGCGGTCGAGCGTGGCCAAAACCAGGTGAGTCCAATGCATCTTCTTGCTGCGCTGCTGACGCAGGAGGAAAGTTTGGTGACCTCCATACTCGACCGACTCGAGGTCGACCTTGTACTCCTCACTGACACCGTCTTGGAGTCTATCGAAGGAGCAGGTGGTGCCTCGGTGCTTTCACCGTCGTACCAGTTGTACCTCACCCCCGAGCTCGTACAGGCACTCGAGCGTTCCGCGAAGGTCGCGACCGAGTTGCATGATGAGTTCGTTTCGACCGAGCACCTCTTCGTCGCGTTGCTCGATGTCCCGGGGCTCGTACGAGAGACGCTGTCCCGATTTCGCGTCACGCGCGAGTCGGTCATACGTGCGCTCATGGAGCTTCGTTCGTCGAAGACCACCGCCACAGGGGAACAAAAGAAGTTTCGTGCGCTTGCCAAGTACACGCGCTCGCTCACGAAGTTGGCCCAGGAGAACAAGCTTGATCCGGTCATCGGCCGTGACGAAGAGATCCAGCGTGTCATTCAAATATTGTCCCGCCGAACGAAGAACAACCCGATACTGATCGGTGAAGCCGGTGTGGGAAAGACCGCTATCGCCGAAGGACTCGCCGCACGTATCGCTATCGGTGATGTGCCCGAGTCGTTGAAGGACAAAGACCTTGTGTCGCTCGACCTTGGGGCGCTCATCGCCGGTACCAAGTATCGAGGCGAGTTCGAGGAGCGGCTCAAGGCTATCATGAAGGAGATCGAGCGCTCCGAAGGCAAAGTGCTCCTTTTTATCGACGAGATACACACCATCATCGGGGCCGGTGCCGCAGAAGGTGCGATGGATGCCAGCAACATGCTCAAGCCCGCTTTGGCGCGCGGTGACCTCCATGTCATCGGTGCGACGACGCTACGCGAGTACCAAAAGCACATCGAACGTGACCCAGCATTCCAGCGCCGCTTTCAGCCGGTGTACGTGCTCGAGCCGTCCGTGGACGACGCGATCGCGATACTGCGCGGACTCAAGGAGAAGTACGAGCTCTTTCACGGAGTGCATATCACCGATGACTCGCTCATCGCGGCGGTCCAGCTGTCCGCTCGGTACATACCCGACCGATTCCTGCCCGACAAAGCGATCGACCTTATCGACGAAGCATCGTCGGCACTACGTATTTCCTTAGAGAACAAGCCGCCCGCGCTCGAGGACGCGCACCGCAAGATCATGCGTCTTGAGGTAGAGAAGGAAGCGCTCCGTAAGGAGGCTGCACAGGAGGGTGACTCAACCGCGAAGACTCGCACGAAGACGATCGAGCGCGATATCGCCGAACTCAAGGAGAAGACGTCGGAGCTCGAGCAGCGTTGGAAGAACGAGAAGCAGGTATTGCAAGACATCAAGAACATCAAGAAGGAGCTCGAATCCCTGCGTATGGAGGCGGACGCCGCCGAGTCGACCGTCGACCTGTCACGAGCGGCGGAGATACGGTACGGAGAGATACCGAACCTCGAGCGTGACCTCGACACCAAGACCAAGCGACTGAAGAAGCTCCAGTCCACCCGTCGCATCCTGAAGGAAGAGATAACCGAAAGCGATATCGCCAGCGTCGTTTCGAAGTGGACGAGCATACCGGTCTCGCGCATGCTCGAAGAAGAGGCACAGAAGCTCATGCGTATCGAAGAGGTGCTCGAGTCTCGGGTCGTAGGACAGAAGGAGGCGGTCCAGAAGGTTGCTGACGCGGTCAAGCGCTCTCGAGCGGGCATCTCTGACCCGAACCGACCGATCGCCTCGTTCATGTTCCTGGGACCGACCGGTGTCGGTAAGACCGAACTCACGAAGGCGCTCGCGGAGTTCATGTTCGACGACGACAAGGCGCTCATTCGCGTGGATATGTCGGAGTACATGGAAAAGCACTCCGTGTCGAAGATTATCGGTGCGCCGCCAGGCTATGTGGGACACGAAGAAGGTGGTGCGCTCACGGAGTTGGTGCGTCATCGCCCATACTCGGTCCTTCTTTTTGACGAGATCGAGAAGGCACATCCGGAGGTCTTCAACATACTCTTGCAGGTGCTCGACAACGGCTACCTCACCGACGCGAAGGGGCGCAAGGTCAACTTCCGCAACACGATCATCATCATGACCTCCAATATCGGTGCACAGTACATCGACAAGATGGAGCAGCTCGGCTTCACTATCGGTGCACGCAGTGACACGAAAGACTACGAGGTCGCCAAGGAGCGCGTTACCCAATCCCTGAAAGAGCATTTCCGACCAGAATTCCTCAATCGTATCGACGAGATCATCATCTTCAACATCCTGTCGACCGACGCGATCAAAGAGATCGTCGGTATCCAGGTCAAGGAGGTTGTGAAGCGACTTGCGAACAAGGATATCACTTTGGCATTGACGCCTGCCGTGTTCGACTACTTGGCGAAAGAGGGGTACAACCCGCACTATGGCGCACGACCGCTTCGCCGTCTCATCCAAGACAAGATACTGACGAAGATTGCCTCGCTCATGGTGGGTCGTGGTGTGCTCTCCGGTGGTACGGTCACGGTGGATATGAAGGGGACCGAGTTCGTTTTCGACGTCAAGAAAGCGGCTCGTGGCAAAGTGAAGTCGCCGATGAACGACCTGGTAGCGCAGTAATACACAGCTCTCTGTACTGGTGCCGGTGTATACTGTCGTAGTATGCAGCAATTCTTCATGCGCGCTAGCGCGATTCTTTTTGTGCTCTCGTTCGTGGTGGTGCCGGGAGGGTTCGCTCGTGCGAGCGCAGCAGCATCGGTGGTTGGTCTCTACCCTGGTTCGACCGTATCCATTGGTACGAACGTCTCGTTCGTCATTCAGCCGAGCGGCTTCGTCACCCCTACCTACTGGCTTGTCGACTCTTTTCCTGGTGGTGTCACGACCGTGAACATAAATGCGCTCGGCGATTTTTCATGGACGCCGAACAGGGACGAGATCGGTACGCACAACCTGACGATAACCGTGAGCGACGCGACGGGGAACAGTGCGACCGTCTCGCAACAGCTGATCGTCAATGCGCTACCCACGGTTTCCGTCTCGTCGGTCACACCAGGCGCGTCGGTCATGATCGGTGTGCCGGTAAGTTTTAGTATCTCACCCTCCGGCTTGATGAACCCGCGATATTCGATCGCGGACTCGTTCCCGTACTCTTCGTTGCGTGATACTGCGTTGAATGGTGCCGGTGTCGTTACCTGGACTCCTATCGCTCAAGATATCGGGACCCACACGATCGTCGTGACTGCACAAGACTCGTTCGGCTATACGGCATCCACGTCGCAACAAATAGTCGTGTTGGCGGTACCATCGCTCGACATATCGACCATATCTCCCGGTCGGGAGGTTGGGGTTGGGGAGCAGTTCACCTTGTGTGCGACATCGACAACGCTTCTGCATCCGACCTACACGATACAAGATGCGTTCGTCGGTCTAAGTACTACCACCCTCGCTATCGACCCCGTGTCAGGTGTCGTATCCTGGACACCCGTATATAACGATATCGGTGTCCATCAGATCTCCGTGTCCGCTGTCGATAGCACTGGTCGCGGGGCATCGACGACGCTTTCGATTAAGGTTAAACCGCTTCCACAAGGGAGTACTCCCCCGGTGACGCCAACGACCACTCCGGCATCTTCTGTGACGACACCTGTCGCGAGCACGACCGCGACAAGTACCGCTTCGACAACCACTGCTTCAACGACACCGATACGGAGTTCGTACACGTTCAAGCGTTTGCTCACGATCGGCTCGGTCGGTGCTGATGTTATCGCACTACAGGATGTCTTGACCGTGCAGGGTGTCTACACTGGACCTGTCACCGGATATTTCGGTCCGCTCACAAGACGGGCGGTCGCCGCGTTCCAGTCAAAGTTCGGTATCTCACCGGTCGGCTATGTTGGCCCAGGAACAAGGGCGGTGCTGAATGGCCAGTAGAACTCTACAAAGAGAGCGGTCGTTCGCTCAAACGAACACAAAAAGCCTTTCTTTTCAAGGAAAAGTTATACACAAGATGCCCTTGTATCTCGTAGTGGCGCTGGTGCATACTTGGGGCATGAAAAAGTTACATGTGGGGCTTTCTGTGATGGCTGTACTGTTTTTAATAACTTTGTCCGGTGTGTCGAGTGCTTCAGCTCAGGTCGCAAACCTATTCGCTAATCCGTCGGTCGAAACAGCCGCTTCGGCATCCATGCCGCAAAGTTGGGCGACCGATGTGTGGGGAACGACGAAGGCGACGTTTACCTACCCAACCGGTGGAGCGCAGGATGGTACCCGATATGTGAAGACGCAAGTCACGACCAAGGGCACGGGAGATGCGAAGTGGTATCCAGTGCATATCCCAGCGACCGCGGGACAGACGTATACGTTCTCTGAGTATTATCAGTCGACGGTCGCGACGGCGGTGACGGTCGAAGTGTTGCTCACAACGGGCAAATACACGTATGTTGACCTTGGTGCGCCCGCTGCCAGCGCGACATGGAAGCAGTTTCAAGCAAAGTTCACTGCCCCTGCCAACACGAAGACGTTGACCGTGTTCCACTACATACAGGCGGTCGGCACGCTCAGTGTCGATAATTACTCGCTCACGAGCGGGAGCGTTACGGCTCCGTTCGTATACGCGCTCTCCAATGCAGGCAATCGTACGGTGATGCAAGGTGCGTCGACCTCGACCACGATCACCGCGACCCTGTCCTCGGGCACGACGCAGCCGGTCGCGTTCTCTACTACGGGACTACCGTCGGGCGTG
>CAINNF010000017.1 GCA_903851045.1 Candidatus Adlerbacteria bacterium | reverse complement strand
TAACTGACGAGTCCTCATGGGACGAGCGTACCACGTCCTAGGGGACGTGTGTACGTAGCGGTTCCATTCACCCCCGGGCACGAAGGCCTTACTTCAAGGTTGGAGACAGTCCACGTGCCCGGGGTTCTTTGGTAATGAAAAAGGGCACCACGGTGACATGGTGCCCGATGGGGAGCCGCGGGGGTGCGGTTACCGGTAGTTCTGGTGGTCCTCCTTCGGCATAAAGAACGAGAAGTAGCGTTCGCAGGCAAGCAACGCAAACGCAACCTGCGTGAGGAAAAACATCGTTGGTTGGTCACTTGAGAGCAAAACTACCACGAGTCGGAGCAATTCATCTACCGCCACACCCATCACGGAACACATGACGGCCAACGACACACGTGCACGAAACACTCCTAGCATCATGCCGCTCAGCAATCCCAGCATCACGATCGTAGACGCAAAGTGGGATACGTGACTTATGCAGACCTCCAACAGCGTCAAACGAACCTCCTTGTGTACGAGCCGCACGAACGCAGCTTCTCATATAATTGATACGTCTGAATTTACATTTAGTCAAAACGTAAAAGGGCACCACGGTGACATGGTGCCCGATGGGGAGCCGCGGGGGTGCGGTTACCGGTAGTGCTGGCGGTCCTCGTGTGGCAGATAGATGGTGAGAAAGCGCTCGCAGGCGAGCAACACGAACGCGACCTGTGTCAGCACGAACATGATCGGCTGGTCACTTGAGGGTAGGACTATCACCAGTCCGAGCAATTGGTCTCCTGTTACTATCGCCGCCGCCCACATAACAGCTGACGACTCCCGAACACGGAACACCCATTGCAGCATACCGCTCACCATTCCCAGCATTATTATCGCCCAAACAAAGCAGTACAAGTGACTCACGCAGACCTCCAACAGCGTCAAACGAACCTCCTTGTGTACGAGCCGCACGAACGCAGCTTCTCATATAATTGATACGTCTAAACTTACATTTAGTCAAAACATACGAAAAAGGGGCGGCCATCGCATGCGATGGCCGCCCACACGAACATTGTCAGTTCTGCTTGGGATGGGGTATATGATCCGCACTAGCGTACGCGGTCAGCCCGGTCTCAAAAGTGTCCGAGTGCGCAAGAGATTCTACCCGCACAGGATGCCCATACCTGACGAGCAAGGCTGGCGAGTACAAGTCCACCCACGCACGCCTCCTGTCCCTATTTACCAATCTGCCACGATTGTACAACAAACATGGACAGTATGTCAAACCAGCAATAAACGCCCCGAGCGTGGGCTCGGGGCATGGAGTCAGGGTTTCGTATTCAGTGAACAGTTTTTCGTTCGGGGGCGAGAGCGTCCAGGATCGCCTGCATCGCGGGCGTGTGGGTCACCCGGACCTTCTTGCTGCGCACGTACTCATGGACGGCGGTCATGACCGCGGTAATGTACCCGCGATTGTGTCCGAAGCGAAGAAGAAACAGAAGCGTGTCTCGGCTTGGGTCGCTCTGCAGCAGCAGCCGGATCGCCTCTTCGGCAACCTCCGGTATACGTAAGCAGCGAAGTAGGTCGACCTGCTCTGGATTGAGCGCCAAGGTACGACGTGCCGCCACGACCTGCAGGCCGGGTATACTCAACAGCACCTGCGCCAGTTCATCCTTGGTCGTGGCGCGCTCCAGGACCATGTGTCCCACTTCGACACCAATCGGCTCGTCGGCGACATAGGATATTATGGTGTTAAGCTGGTCAATAGTGAGTCGAGGGCCGTACGTGTCGACGAGCGCACGTGCCGCGTTAGTACGGATGAGTGGATGGAACCGGAATGTCTTAAGACATTGAAACAGATCGTCGATGTCCGGACCCTGGGCGAGAAATGCTCGCCACAGTCGGTCGGGATCGTCAGCGGGAGCCGTCGACCGGGAAGCTTTACTGCCCCGTTTTCCTGACTCATTCTTTCCTGACAACGGCCACATAAGCGGTATCTCCTTTGAGAGTGCAGACCGACTTCGGTCCGAATCCAAGATACGACACGCTTAATATTATGTCAATGATTGTACATTTCTACTAAAGAAGCCGCCCCTGAGCGGGGCGGCTTTTGTGGTCGAATGCGCGTGCCTTACGTGCCTTAACTTAACATGAGTCCTGGGCACTTCCTCTGTTTGCTGGCGACGACTTGAAACAGCTCGCCACGAATTTGTGAGTGAGAGCGTACAAACCGCCGGCCCGGACGATTAGCTTCCCGTCATCGAGACCACTGAGGCTAAAATCTTCTTCCGGCTTTTTTTTGAAAGACGTTTGATGTATTTCTCTGTAGAACTGTCGTAATTCTTCAAGTGTGAACGGTGCCCAATACCCCATTTTTTGGCAATAGAGTACGATTACATGTGCTGAAAAATCCTTCCTATAGTCGCCAAACGTATCCCCGAGCGGCTCGTCTGTGCGTATGTGCTGCGGCTGAATGAGATACAGCCTATCAGGAAAGATGGGAGCCATCGAAATCTCCTATGATTGCTGGTTAGGTGGTTGGGGTTCATATCCATCTCAAACTCACCAGAGAGAGATGGTCGTCTGGCTTCAGATTAGCACAATATAATTGTTATATAAAGTAGACACCGACGGCCACCTCCTGTGTGGGGATTAGAAAATCTGCCCCTCGCTCCCGATGGTCACTGGTAGTGTGCGGCCCGTTGGGGCGGTGATGAGGATGACTTCTGGCGTCGTCGTTGCAGAGAGTGGAGAGAAGAGGACATCACCACCCGACACGGCGACGCTTTTGGTCACGTGCGGTATGGTCTCGTTCGCTGGGTCACCGGGGTCGAAGTATCGACCTTGAAAGAGTACGTATGTGTCGGGATCCATATGGACACCGTGCGATTGGCCGCCAGTGCACGCGTCGCCTCGACACACGTTACTCATCGCTTGGCTGCGTGCTCGCTGTAGTACTGCCACAAGGGTGGCGCGCTCCGCGCGCGTCATGTCTCCCCTATATTCGTCGAAACTCATACCAAGCGCGAGTGTGCCGACGACCGCGAGGATCCCCAACACGATGAGTGCCTCACACAGTGTGAACCCGCCTCTGACACCGAGTCGGGCGGATCCGTTATGTGTGGAGATTCTGTGTGATGCCATAGATCGGCGTAATGATGGATATTGCGATAAAGCCGACCAAGAGTCCCATCGTGATCATCAGCGCTGGTTCGATCAGTATCGACAGGTTCTTCGTGTATTCATCGACCTCGGCGTCGTACATGTTGGAGAGATACACCAACGTGTCGGCAAGCGTGCCGCTGCGCTCCCCCACCGCAACAAGGTGCCCCATCACTTCGGGGAAGAGGTCACCCCGACACCGCAGGTAGGTCGACATCTTCTCGCCCCGGTCGACGGTCTCGCCAAGCGTGCGGTATGCCTGTTTGTACTGAAGGTTCGGTGTCGTATCAGCGGTCACCACGAGCGCGTCCGAGAGTCGCACACCGCTCTTTAACAAGAGTCCGAGCGTGCGACACGCGTTCGCGACATTGTAGTCACGCACCATCGCACCCAAGAGCGGCAGGCGGACCACCACGCGGTCGACCACCACGCGCAGTCGGCGACTCGTGCGAAGCGCTATCGTGCATCCGCACACCAGAGCGACGGACCCACACAACAACACTACTCCCGAGTGGCCAACCAGATCGCTCACCGCGATCATCACCCGCGTCGTGAGCGGCAATCGCACATGCATGGATGAGAACACCGGCACGATCTTTGGGAAAAGGTACACGGTCAGGAACGCGGCGATGCCGAGCGTCGCACACATGATCAGTGCAGGGTAGATGAGCGCGCCCACCACCTTAGAGCGCAACGCCTGACGCTTGCGCAGCTCTTCTGCCAGATACTCGAGACTTTGCGAGAGCGTGCCGCTCGCCTCGCCAACATTGACGATCTGTACACTAAACTCGGAAAAGATGTTCGGAAACCTCGCAAAGCTCCTCGACAACGTCTGACCGTTCGACGTGTGATGGATGATCGTGGTCAACATCTCTTTGTGACCCTTCGAGCGCGTTTGATCACGAAGCACCTGCAAGCTCTCCACCACGGGTACACCCGCACCCACCAGGAACGCGAGACGTTTGACGAAGGACGTCTGCTCCTTCAGAGAAAACCTGGTGGTGATCGACGAGAGATTACGCATGGATGACGCGGAGGACTTCCTCGATGCTGGTACGACCCGTTCGCACCTTATGAAACCCGTCCTCGAGCATCGTGGTCATGCCGTGCGCGATAGCTATGTTCCTGATCTCGGTGGCAGACGCCTTGCGCAGGATCGCTTCGCGTACCGTGTCGTCCGCGACCAACACTTCGTTGATACACACGCGACCGGCGTACCCGGTCTCGTCACAGGCATCACATCCGGCACCGACCGAGAACACTTCCCCGGCGACCACAGGGACCGTCAGCGGCACGGTCGCGAGCGCCTCTGCTACCGCGCGCGGCACCCGCGCCGGGCGTGCGCACGACGGACAGATCTTGCGTACCAAGCGCTGTGCGATCGCGATACTGACCGTCGATGCGACAAGATATGCGTCGATACCCATGTCGAGCAGTCGTGGCAGCGTCGTTGCCGCATCGTTCGTATGCAGTGTTGAAAGCACGAGGTGGCCCGTGAGTGCGGTGTTGACCGCGATCGACGCCGTTTCACCGTCACGGATCTCGCCCACCATGATGATGTTGGGGTCTTGGCGCAAGATGGAGCGCAAGCCGTTGACGAACGTGAGTCCCGCGCGCGGATTAACCTGCATTTGCGTGATATCAGCTATCGCGTACTCTATCGGGTCTTCGATCGTGAGGATGGAGACGTCGGGCTGGTTGAGCATCTTCACGAGCGTATATAACGTCGTCGTCTTTCCCGAGCCGGTCGGGCCAGTGGCGAGGATCATGCCGTTTGGTTGATATATCGCCCGGTGGATCTTCTGCTGGTCGGCGTCGCTGAAGCCGAGCATCTCGAGCGAATACTGCGCCGCCTTGTCGGAGAGGATACGCAGGACGGCATTTTCGCCATGGTAGGTCGGCACGATCGAGACGCGCAGGTCGATGAATCGCTCGTCGCCGGGGTAGGTAAAACGAAAGCGACCGTCCTGGGTCGCCTGGTGTTCGTCGGTGCGCAAATTCGCTAACACCTTCACGCGCGAGATGACTTCGGCGTGGATGGTCGTGGGGAGTTGGTAGGCCTCGTGGAGCACGCCGTCGATCCGAAAGCGCACGCGCACATGGGAGTGGTTCGGGTCGATATGGATATCGGACGCTCGGCGCTCGTCGGCCTCTCGCAGGAGCGCATCCACGAGCGAGATGATGGAAATGGCGGCTCCACGACCCAGCTCGTCTGCGACGGTGCGCATAGAACATGGTTATACTGCAAAAAATTCCGGTGTCTATTGACATGACGTGTTCTATGCTTAGTAGTAGCAAGACCGGTTTGTGCAGAGGTCGCACACCACGCTTGACATTTTCTTTCTAAAACGTACTATCACGGCAGCTATACCATCCGGTGTGGCGATACTCTACACAGAGGAGACTTTCCTTGAAAACATGGTTCCGGCTCCCCCTGCTCGGCCTGCTCTTGCTCTTGGGCGGGTGCGTCCAGTACCGGGGATACATCGACCCGGTCAGTGGCCAGTTCATCGCGACCGAATACCGACCCTTCGGGAGCGACGGCGCGTACATACCGATCAACCCCGAAGCTTCCTTCGTGGAAGAAGGGTTGGTGGAGGTCGTGCCCGACGGCATGATTCTCAGCGCGGACGGCCTTTACTACGAGTACTGGGTAGGTGGGGTTGTCGTTCGACGCACGGATCGCCCAAGGTACTTTTTCGAGCACGCACCCCACCATCGCTTTGATGGCGGCCATCCCGGCTTTGCAGGCGGTCAACATCACTTCGCTGGTGGCGGCTACGGTCACCAAGGGGGTGGAGGCTTCCTGCACCAGGGCAGCACACCACCACCAGGAGGAGGGTGGCGTGGGGGTGGAGGCGGATGGAACGGCGGTCATGCCAGCGGCGGTCATCCGACCTTCGGGGGCGGTTTCCACCAAGGAGGCGGAGGAGTACGCCAGCCTCCGCAACAGCAGCACCATCGGTAACGTGCCTGTTTTTCATACATGAAGGGATCCTTGTGATCCCTTCTCTTTTTTTCGATACGCACGACCACACATCTGGTTTTGTGCACGAACTGCACGTATTTGACATATCTTATGATTTATGATATGTTGTTTTTTAGACAAAAGAGGAAGCGGGCGGTGACAGAGGATCCTGACGAGACAGACGGTGGGGCCGACTCCTCAGGCGGCGTGAGTATAGTCGTACTAATACTCGTTGCTGGTAATGGAGATTCCCAACTCTGCGTGGAATCCACCACCATAGAGGAGCACAACACGGACGACGTTGTTCTGCGCGGACCACAACCCATCCACACCTTGCGCCCACTCGCCGGAGATACCTTCGGCCATGTCATGCAGGCACTTGCCTTCGACATGGGAAAGGAGGTGTGGGACGGGGTCGAGTACCGGACAAGGGAGTCCGGACACGACTGGGACTACCCGTGGCGAAACCGTCGTCGAAGCAAAACTGCGGCGCACGGACGTGTCTATCGTGCAACACGGGTGCCACACCCGAATCTTCGCGGCAAATACTAACCGTCAACGGTTTCCCCTGCCTCGGCGCCCTTGCGCCGAGGCTTTTCAATTAACTCGGTAAAGGAGAGATGTTGACCACCGATTAGATCTATCGTAGATTAATGCTGTGCAGCTACTTGCTGTATGTATATCTCAGACAGAGGAGACTTCTGCGATGACCGTCACGCCCGAAGATTTCGCGGCTGCTTGCCGCAAACTATGCTTGGTGCCTGACTATGGCAGGGGAATGTGTGGACGCGTCACCGATTTCTTGACGGCACTGAACCCGAGCCAAGAGTTCATGCAGGGGGTCGTGGCGCTCGCTGCAATGTGTACCGAGGAGCAACGGAGAGTCCTTGCAAACGCTTCCCTGCAATGGGCAGTGATGCACACCCAGACACGGGTTGACCGCGTCGACGCACTCCTCGGCCTGGGAAACACCGCTGTAGTGTCGCCTCTCGATGACTCACTCGAAGAGGTCGATTGCTCGGTGGACGGCATGTAGATTCTGCGCGACACGATCAAAGCATGTTCCCTGCCTCGGCACCCAGTGCCGAGGTTTTTTATACCGCGATCACGACATGGTTGCCAATTCTTGCAAAAGATTGTATCATACCTACTTAGGTGAACTTAAAAAGGAGGAAGCGGTGCGAACGGTGCTACTGGTGTCTTTGCTTATTCTTTCGATATGTGTTGTCTCGGGGTGCTCGACCAGCAACCCGCAAACAGCCGCTGCAACAACGGTTGGCGCCTCATCAACAAGTGGCGCAATCGTTACCACCCCACCATCCGACCCGCACTGGAGCGGCGCAACGTGGGTGCCCTTCGCCGAAGGAGGCGCGGTCGCGTTCGGCGGCGGGAGTGGCCAACTGGTCGCGGGTGCTTTCAACCCCGACATCGAGCAGCAGCGTCTGCGGTTTTCACGAGGAGGCAACGCCACCTTCGGCCTGCCTGGGAACTTTCCGTCCCGCTACGGCGGACGATAACCACCACACTACGGGACCCACATACTGGGTCCCCTTTCTTTTAGAACCAGAAGGTAAGCGAGGGTTATGCTGTGGCTACCGAGTGGAGGTCTGGGCGGCACTTCACGCACCGACAGCCTTTCGGCTTGATATACTCGTTGAAAAAAGATGTGCCGTAGTCGTAGCTGAGCTCCTCCCCCGCTTTGATGTTGCGCCGCGCCATCACGAAGACGCGTCGCTTGTAGATCTCTACCTCACAGTTCGGGCGATGCGAGTGGTTAATGTACCGAGCGGTGTTAGATCGTATCTTGCCATCGATCGTGATGGTCTTCGTTACCTCGAACAGGTACTGACTCGTGATGGTGTACTCCTCGCCCTTTTCGAGCGTGCGGCCAACGTATTCGATGACGCACGCACCCTTTGGTATGTCCTCGAGCGTATAGAGTCCAAGACCCGCGACCGACCGTCTCACTTTGAGCTTAAAATCTCCCACGTCGAACTTACCATTCTTCTTTTTTCGTATTGCTGGACTCATGAAAGAAGATGATACCGCGAAAAACTATTTCGGGCGAATATCCTTGTACTTCTTCGTGAACGGTCGACCGAACCAGGTGATCCAAAGATAGTTCGTGGTGTATTTGATGCTCATCCATATGACTCCTTCGGCTTTGAGGCGACGCCCGGACGTCTTGACCGGTAAGGCGAACGTCCATTTCACTCGTCCCTCCCGACTCAGGCGCTTTGCGACGTCGGTATCCTCACCATAGAACTCTATCGATGTGTCGAAGCCGCCCGCGCGCTCCCAAGCATCCCGCCGTATGACGAAGTTGCCGCCCTGCAGCATCGCGCCGACATGGAACACTCGGTGATTGATCGTGTGTGTGAGATACCCGATACCGTAGAACACTTTGACCAACGAGCGCGTGAACGGGGAGAGATCATAGTAGATGAACGGTCCCGAAAGGGCGACGAGCTGCTCGTCACGCGCGAACTCATCGAGCACCGTTGCGAGCCACCCGTCGGTGAGTATGACGTCGGAGTCGATGTTAGCGACCAATTCGCCGCTGGTCGTACGAAATCCTGCACTGCGCGCAGCGACCAAGCCTTTCACTGGTTCGTCGACGACACGCACACCCCCGATTGACTGGGCTATCTCCCGAGTGCGATCGGTTGAAGCGTTGTTTACCACGACGACCTCCGTTTCAACCTCGGTGTGCTCCAACTCGCGTCGTATGGATGCCAAACAGCTCGCTATGATCGCCTCTTCGTTATAGGCGGGAACGACAAAACTAATCCTCATTTCTTGCGTAGTGCAAGCATGCTGCGTTTCAGATCCAAGACAAGACATGCCAAATAGACCAGATAGCCGATGACCGTCAGCGCAAGCAGCTCGCCAAACAGTCTTCCGACCGACAGGAGCAGGAAGAGGTATGCGGCGAACGACAACTGCCAAAAGAAGTATCCGATATGCAATACCCCGTTCCACGACAACTCACCTTCCTTTGGATAGTGGGAGTTGGCGACGCGATGGGTGGACATGATCAGTGTGTGGAGCAAAAGCGTCAGCAGCAGCCCGATAAAGGTCGCGACGAGCACGAGCGGCGCATGTGATGGTCGATATACATACCCGACCACAAAACTTAAAAGCGAAAATCCTACCAGCTCTCCCCATACGAAAATAGACAGGTCTTGTACGTACCAAAATGGTCGACTTTTGGTCGAGCGCTTCGGGAGATGACCGGCGTGCAGCTCGACCTCTTCCATTAAAAAGACAAGTCCCCAAAAAAGTACGTTCAAACTAAGAAAAAGAAGACCGCGAAGGAACATGTTTTAATTGTACCAGACAAATTAGTGTCAACGGTCAGTTATCCCGAACAACAGAGTGCGCAAGAACGAACTCGAACGCTCCGAACAGGACGCATGCGCCTACCGCACCAACGATGTCCTGTAGTGTGGGCGGCACGACACCAAAAAACAATCGCAAGAACGGCACGAGATATACGACGGTCAGTGCCGCGAGCATGACGAGCGCGAAGATGCCGAGGCTCGCCCCCTGTTCGCGACGCGTCCCTTCGGCGGTATAGACATACGGCGCCATACAGAAGAACACGAGACTCATACCCATGAACCCCATCAGGACAAGGTTGGTGGTCACCGGGAGCGACCATGTGAGGACGAACAGCCCCAGGGCGAGCACGCCAGCAACGAGCGAACTCCATACGGCGAACGGGAGCACCGCGCCCAAGAACGATGTGCGAGATACGCGAACGCGTCCGATACCGCGCATGGTCCACACGAAGGTCACGATACCTGGGAAGCCGACCGTAAAGTAGTTCGACAGGATCATGTTCTGCGGCGACAGGGTGTACGCGGACCCCAGCAGCGTCTCTCCGACGAACAGCACCAACCCGAGTCCCATCTGGAAGAAGTAGAGACTCGAGATTATCTCGATGTTGCCGATGATCGTGTCCGCCATGGTGATACCTTTCGGTAGCGCGGCAA
Organism: Candidatus Adlerbacteria bacterium; assembly: GCA_903851045.1. Lineage (GTDB taxonomy): Bacteria > Patescibacteriota > Minisyncoccia > Phycocordibacterales > SBAW01 > GWA1-54-10. The sequence goes on along the minus strand of CAINNF010000017.1, from coordinate 113,671 downwards.
AACTATTGTCCATAAGCACGACCGCCGCGAGCTGGCGCGTCGCAGTCGCCCCTTCGAACATGGCGATACCGAGGTTCGCCTTCTTGATCGCAAGCGCATCGTTCGCGCCGTCTCCCACCATCGCCGTGAATCCTTGGGCGCTGAACGTCTCGATCAGACGCTCTTTAAGTTCCGGACGAACGCGCGCGAATACGGTATAGCGGTCGAGTTTTTCGGCGAAGTCCGCGTCATCCCACCTGTCGATCTCGGCACCGGTGATCGTGCTGGTCGCGTTATTGATACCCGCTTCCTGCGCTATCGCGCTGACCGTCTCGGGGTTGTCGCCCGAAATGACCCGTATGCGCACCCCACGAGACTGGAAGAAGGATATGATATCGCGCGTCCCCTCACGCAAGACGCTTTCGAGTTCGAAGATGGCGACGGGGGTGAGCGAGACGCCGGTCAGCGTCGTCGGCGCGACCTGCACGTCCGCACGCGCGAGACATACCAGTCGTGAGCCTTTCTTGGCGGCAGCGACCACTCCTTCGACCCACGATTTGCCGCCCCCCTCCGACATCGACCGCACCAGGAGGTCCGGCCCACCCATCACGAGCGCGAACGACCCGGCTTCCTGCCGCAGCTCGATAGCACCGAACTGTCGCTGTGAGGTAAAGGGTACGGACCCGACGATCTCGCCCACCGGTGCACGATGTACGAATCGCTCGATCGCCCGAGCGGTCTGCGACGAATCACCAGACCCGCTGCCATAACTCGCCGCCAACGCGAGCGCCTCCTCCTCTCCCTGTTCGGCAAAGACGTGCACGCGAGCGACGGTCGGCGTCGTCTCCGTGAGCGTACCGGTCTTGTCGATGCACAGATTCTTGATGCGGCCGAGCTTCTCGGTCGCGTTCACATCCTGGAGCAATACCTGGTCGCGGTACAGTCGGATAGCGCCGTATGCGAAGAGGATGGTCACCGCGACCACGAGACCCTGCGGCACGAGCGTGCTCGTAAGCGCCCCCGCGTTTTGGACGATATCGACGTACGGCTCATGCACCAGGTACCCCCGTGCCACCACGAAACCGAGGAGCGTGATGATCCCATACCCCGAATAGGTGATGACCACCTGGATCGCTCGTTGGATGGGGCTCAGGTTCACCGAGTAGCGCTTGATGGCGCTCGTCATCTTTGAAAGCTCGCTGTCCTGAAACGTCGTGGTAATGCGGGCGACACCGCTCCCCGCGACGATGATATCGCCCGCACGCACCCGGTCCCCTTCTTGCTTCGGGAACGAGTCGGACTCGCCGGTCAGGAGCGCCTCGCTTATCTCAAGATTCTTGGCCTTCACGAGCGTCGCGTCACACGGCACCTGGTCGCCCAAGATCAGTTTGATCGTATCTCCGACCAAGAGCGCTTCGGCGAGCACCCGCTCCTCCTGCCCGGCCGCGGTAAGGCGAATGAACACCGGCGTCGTGAGCATCTGGAGCCGCTCGAGCGCTACACGTGCGCGAACATCGTTGATCACGCCGATAAGCACACCACCAACAATCGCGAGGGACAGAAACAGCGCAGTTTGTGCCTCGCCGAAATAGAACAGCAACCCGAGCACGACGATAATGATCGCATTGCTCAGCGATGCGACACTGCGTATACAAATAGAAACAATATCGCGCCAAGCGCGCCGTTGCGAAGCCGTCACTCCTTTAGTATACGGTGACTTTCTATATGTGCGGTGCACAACGTTGTAGATACGACGAAAAAGAAAGTGGGCGCGGCGGGTCTTTGAACCGCCGCGCCCACCGTTCGCCCTACACGAAGAACAGATTCAGTGCCGTCGCCAGAGCCAAGAGCACCGCCGCGTTGCGCCACACCGCACGAGTACGCGCATCGGCGAGCGGCTGATCGGGAGTGAACCACTCGGGCTTGCGCCATTTGTGGATGATGTGCGTCCCCAACACCACATGGACAAGCAATACCACGCTCATCACGATAGGAAGTGTCGGGTCATCAAAGTGAACGCGAAGGTACGTATGACCGACGATCGTGAACACGGCCCACATGAACAAAAAGTGGAACTTCGCTGCAGGCGTCAGCCGGCCGTCGTGCATGTGCGAATTTGGAATATTGTCCTGCAGATAGTCCTTGTGCATGATGACACTGAAGATCATCGATGCGCAGCAGATGCCAAGGTCCCACCGCCACGACCACTGTCCGCCGTAGTACACGAGCACTCCGACGAGGGGTGTGAGCAGGAACGGGTCGCTCCACATGAGTCCTGGGTGCTTGACCATCGGCAACCCGGTCTTGCAGTGATACGCCTGCATTTGCTCAACCCAAAAGAAGTTGTCCTTCACCGTGAGTCGAATTTGTTCGAGCCACAGAAGCCAAAGCAACACCATGACGATAACCGCTTGTTCCAAAGCACGACTCCTTTTTGACTTTATGGAAGGCACCGCACCTTCCAATCTATAGATGATATAACACTAGTAAATGGAACATGTCAATCCATTGCTAAAATGTTTTATATACAGTATAATTTTTTCAGCTACCAGTAAGGATGTGAAAAACGGAAACGTCGTTTGGTCTTTTGCTGCTCCTATGCGGGATCTCGGACCCGTAGCTATTGTTTTGCCAATACTCCCCGTGTCAGTGACCCCACCACCCCTGTCGGGGTGATGCCGTGTGCCTTTTGGAATCGTATGACCGCGGCACGCGTCGCTGCTCCATAGAGCGTCGTCTCGTGTCCTTTGGAACCTGCGCCAGCGGTGGCGATCGTAAAGCCGATACTGTTGAGATATCGCTGGAGCGTAAGCACTTGAGCATCGTGCATACCCAAGCTAAGCTGCTTCGTAATGTGCGTGGTTGTCTGTACTGAGAGAGTCGAAGTTGCTTGTGGGGTGCTGGTCGCAGGAGTGGTCGACGCGTCAACGTACACGATGTGTCCGTCAGGATAGATGATCTGTTGACGCGGCTTTGGATAGTCGAAGCTGGATGATTCTGGATAGATATTACCCTGGTCCGGCAACATACCGCCTCCTCCGTATAAGATAGGCGCCGAAGATGAGGTGCCTCCACCTGAGCCACCGCTGCCACCAGAACCGCCACCTCCGCCGCCGTTATTCACCGTGACCGTCACGATGGTCGAGGTCGCATAGTTGTTCGACGTGTCGCGTGCGACCGCGAAGAGCGTGTGCGAGCCAGCTGTTGCTGAGGTGGTGTCCCACGTGAATTGATAGGGACCTGACGTGATCTCGCTCCCCTGCTTGATGCTGTCGACATAGAAAGTGACGCCTGCGACCGAGGTATTGTCGCTTGCGGTGGCGGAGACGGGTACGCTGGAGCCGCTGACGGTTGCGCCACCGCTGGGGGCGGTGAGGGATACGGTGGGTGGGGTGGTGTCTGATGGAGAGCGCAGGTCTACGAAGGTACCCGTGAAGATGTCGCCAGACTGAGGGTCGTCCGCATCACCCGCAACGACCGTGTTCCCATCGGCAGAAAAAGTAACCGACTGCCATCCTCGCGCACCGGCGGTCGTTTGATCGTTCCACGTCACGCCACCATCGGTCGAGATCCAAACATCTCCCGTATCAGGGTCAAAGGCATCTATCGCCGCTATTCTGCTTCCATCAGCAGACATAGATACGCCGTACCATTGTCGAGAACCAGCGGCACTTCGGTCGGTCCACGTCGCACCGCTGTCGGTCGAGGTCCAGATATCTTCGGAACTCCAGTCGATAGCTGCAAGTTTAGTGCCATCCGCAGAAGAGGTGATGTAGGCCCAGCGTTGCGACCCGCTCGCATTCTGGGCATTCCAGGTCACACCGCTGTCGGTCGACGTCCACACGTTGGCATCACTATCTATCGCATAGGTACTTCTCCCCTCATGACAAGTAACCCAAAAAAGGGTATATTTACCCGCATGATAGAAATTTGGAAAATGTGGCGGCTAGTTTGCCATTTTAGATGTGTGCGACTAACGCTTGCAAACAAACTGATAGAGGAAAAAGCAAAAGAAAAAGCTCAAAAATATATTGTAGAAAATACAAAAAAGATAGCACTGAAACAAGTACAAGAACTTAAACGCCAACTAACCGACAACGAGTTAGACGTGATAATTTCCTCTGAAAAAAAGGAGCATGAAGGATTTGAGACTTATCTTGCCCACAAAGAGGCATCATCTTATCATAAAGAAGCAACAGTAAACAGAAATGACTTTGTTGATTCTTATATTAGGAAGTTCAACGGTGAACTTATTACGAACTATGAAGCGAAGGGCTTTGAAGCTAAAATAACAGATTATGGTCTTCGTGAGAAGAAATTGGATGTAAACTCAGTTCTCGAAAGCTGTCTCGACAAAGAAAACGCATATATAGACAAGGATGCAGATAATTCCTCTTATATTTATTTAACAGCAAAAGGAAAGAAGTTTGCTAGTTTAGATGGTCTTTTGAAGGAAGAAATCACCAATGGGCTGGGAATTCTTTGGTCTCTTATCGGCACAGCCGCCTCGGTCGCTATAGCTGTAAAATGGTCAACAGTAGGTGAAATTGTAGTGCATCTTTGGTCAAAGGTGTAAATTTGGACTTATCCACGCCACCTGTTATAGTGCCAGTCCCTTCGGGGTAGAATAGAAAAGAGTCGAAGTGATCAGCTCCGACTCGATTCCTAAGATTTGTTTGCAAAACCGCTATCGCCCTAAGAGGTGGTGGCGGTTTTGCGTTCACCATTCCTTTTGTAAGCACTAGTGTTTGCCTGCAACCCACTCAACCTTGCCCGGGTGGGCATTGGCGTATTTTTCGGTCGTGATGCGACCGGTGTCTACGTGGTGAGGCTGCGCTTTATTCCAATTATGTTTGGCCATAAAGAGAGCTTACCTATTAACAGATTTTCCGGCATATTCGACTACCGGCCTCTCCGCTACGTATCGGCGGATTATCTGCAACAAAAAGCCCATTCAGTGAACTGACAAGCAAGGGCTTATCAGTTGCTGGATGGGTTCTTTGAAAAACTTGCGCTGCGACTAATAATTTCTCACCTTCAGTCCACTGGCCCCCGAGACTCGGGTACGCACCTACAATTATAGGTATGCTACAATGTCTGTCAATGGCAGATGAAGGAAACAGGACAAAATTTTTTGAGCTTTTACGCCGAGCTATTGGCGCACCGCTCGACCCACCAAATGCTGGAACACCGGCACCGCAGAAGCCCGCAAGTTATAGCGGTACGCAAACTCATTCACGTAAGCCTGTAGATGTTGAGCCGAAACAAAGTGATACGTCCCACGAATAGAGCGTTTTAGCTGCCCCCAAAAGCCCTCAATAGTGTTTGTGTGTGCGCCTTTGTATACCCAGTGCTTCTTGCCGTGTTTTGGCCCCTTTGCGCGGTCATAGCCGAGTGCCGGAAGTTTTGCATACACTTTAAACTCGTCGGTCATTATCTTTGCATCCTTTGAGATGTTAGCTTTGATAGTGCCAAGGAGTATATGTGTTTGGCGGTCACTAATCTTAGTTACTCGCACTTTACCATTGCGCTCCACCATACCCATAAGCGCGGCCTTTGTTTTAAACTTGTTGTGCTTGTTTCCTTTCTTGCCGAAATACGTTTCGTCTACTTCAACCGTACCAGTCAAAAGGTCACCGCCCTGCTCCATGAGTGAGCGTATCTGGTGCGCCATGCGCCATGCACACTTATACGTCACACCGAGTTGTCGCTGTAACTCTTTTGCAGATACGCCGTTTTTAGAGGCCGAGAACAGGAACATGGCCTGAAACCAGAGAGTTAGAGGTGTTGCTGATTTATGAAAAATTGACCCCGCGAGCGGATGTATTTGGTGGCCGTTTGGCGCGGCGTAACACTTACGTCCTGTGACCTTCTTGTACTGGGTAGCTGTAGGGTACTTATTGGTAAAGATGTAGTGTAAACATGCCTCATCTGTAGGAAAATCCCGCTGGAGGTCTTTTATCGTGTATTTGTTCATATCCTTAGTCTATTCCAAGACCTACTTGTTGTCAAGGGATAAGTACCATCGCATACATATTGACACCATCAGAAGAACTGGTGATACCTTGCCACGAATGTGGCCCGACCGCCGTTGCAGCGTTCCATGTGGTGCCACCGTTGGTCGAGGTCCAAATGTCGCCACCATTCGCGACCGCCGCCACCACCAAACCGTCGTTCGAGGAGATAGTACCACGCCAACTGCCTGAGCCAGGGGCGGTCTGTTTGGTCCATGTTACGCCACCGTCGGTCGAGCGGTAGATATAGTCGCTGTCTGCAGCTGCGATAAGTTTGGTACCATCGGCAGAAGAGCTTATCGCTTCCCAGTTTCGTATCCCCGACCCTTGCTGGTCAGTCCAGGTAGTGCCGCCATTAGCCGAGGTAAAGATGTCGTCGCCATACGCTCCCGCAGCCAACTTCGTGCCATTGGCGGAAGAGGTGAGGGAATACCAACTTCTTGCGCCAGGGCTAGCAAGGTTGCGCCACGTGGTTCCACCGTCCGTCGTGATGAACATATCACCATTGTATGAGGTCACGATCATGGTGGAACCGTTCGTAGGCATTGCAACACCGGACCATTGGTTCACTTTGCTCAGAGAGGTTTGCTTTGCCCATGTCGCACCATCATTGGTCGATATCCATATACCGCTTGGTTGTTGCGTAGAGTTCTCATCATACACAACCAAGGTGGTGCCATCCGGAGAATATCTCACACCAACACGATCAAAAGTACTCCCGCCAGTCATGTTCGGGCGGTCGGTCCAATTCGCTCCCGAGTTGACCGACACCCACACATCTCCCGTGGTTCGATCGACCGCCGCTAACTTGGTGCCGTCAGAGGATCCTGTCATTGAAATCCACCATTTTGTACCTGGGGCTGTTTGGTCGGTCCATGTCGCACCCGAATTCGAAGAGGTCCAAATATCACCACCAAACGCTGCTGCTGCAAGCTTAGTACCGTCGGAGGACATGGTGATCTCTATCCAACCCTTCGTGCCTGGGTCATTTTGCTGGGACCATGTCGCACCTCCGTCGGTCGATATCCATATATATCCACCCCGGTCGACAGCAGCGGCCTTTGTCCCGTCCGTAGACAATACGACCGATTGCCAGGACCCGCCGCTACCGGCAGGAGTCACGTCCGTCCAGGTCGCTCCCCCGTCCGATGATCGCATGATGTATCCATACCAGTCATCTACCCCGAGCAGATACTGGCCGTTATCGGAGGAGGCGACCGAGTTCCATGATCGTGTGCCGGCACCAGAACGATCGGTCCATGTCGCGCCGCCGTCGGTCGAGGTATAGATATCCCCCAGACCACCATCGTATCCTCCCGTATCACCATACGTAGAAGCGATCATCCTCTGTCCGTCCGAAGAGACGGCGACCGCGGACCATTGCTGTAGCACACCCCACACCGACGAGTGATCGGTCCAAACATACCCAGCGCACCCCGATATGGTCGCTGTTTGGTCGGCCAAGGTTGCTTCCGGCCCAGAAGCGGTATGTGAGATCGCTTGAAAGTGCATGCCAGGCATACCACAAAAAGCAGAAAGGTCCACCGAGTGAGCGGTGCCGAAGGAACCATCACTTGGTACGTACTGCCCATAGGCGGTCGTGGGTCCATAGGCGACCACCGAGTCGGACGGCAGATCGGTCGTCCACGTGAGCGTATGACCCGACAGTACCACATTCGACATGACCGGCGCAGGACCAACGGTAATGGTCTGGATATCGCTACCCCACGCAACCGCTGCTAGTTTGGTGCCATCTGCCGAAGAAGCCACACCGTTCCACGAACCCGACCCGAGTGCACTTTGGTCGACCCACGTCGCACCAGCATCAGAAGAGATGTAGACATCACCACTGTTTTCCGCCGCAATGAGTTTGGTACCATCGGCAGAGGAGGTGATGGATGTCCACCCTCGAGAGCCGGCTGTTTTGCGGTCCGTCCAGGTCGCGCCACCATCAGTCGAAGTGTAGATATCATTATTGAGAGCAACGGCGGCAAGCTTCGTACCGTCACTGGAAGAGGTAATAGCTCTCCAGTAATGGTGTCCGGAAGTTGTTTGATCGGTCCACGTCGCTCCGCCATCGGTCGAGGTGTATATGTCGCCATGGTTCATGCCCGCAGCCAGCTTCATGCCATCTGCAGAGGACGTGATGTCATATGCCTGCGACCCCGCTCCGGTTCGGGTGGTCCACGTCGCGCCGGAGTCGGTCGAGGTATAGATGTATCCGGACTGTGCGACCGCCGCGAGCATCGTGCCGTCCGAAGAAGAGGTGATCGATTCCCATGAGCGGAATCCCGCAGTGCTCTGATCGGTCCATGTCGCGCCACTGTCAGTCGAGGTCCAGATATCACCATTCCATATCACCGCTGCTAGTTGTGTGCCATCGACAGAAGATACTATGGATACCCAGTTATGTGATCCGGCGGCGCTTCGGTCGACCCACGTCGCACCACTATCGATGGAGGTCCAGATGTGGCCACCAGACACGGCCGCCGCCAGCTTGGTACCATCTTGCGACGAGGCTATGGCGGTCCAACTCAGCGGCCCCGAGTTCGTCTGGTCCGTCCAGCCGGATGCATGCACCTGCGCCAGCGGTGCGAAAAAAAAGAGTACGAATAAAAAAACAAAGGGGGTGAGACGTCTGTCTGACATGAGGGGCTTTGTGATTTTCCGAGTAATGAAATACCCCATATAAATGATGTATATGATATTAGTTAGCAAACACACGAATGTTCCCTTCAGGGTGCGCTCTTATAGTATCTCATATTGCATTGTGACATACATACTTGTACACACGCTGGCAAATCGAAAGAATTCGTGTACTAATAGAACGATGCGTATCGTGTACTATTCGGATAACTTCTACCCTGAGCTGTCGGGGATCGTCGATTCTATTCTGACGACCGGTGCCGAGCTTGCGAAGCGCGGTCATGAGGTTGCCTACGTCGGCCCGCACTATCTGACCACGCACTATACAATGGTCAATAAACAGTACACCGAGACGAACGGCCACGAGAGTATCGATGGCATGCGGGTGGTGCGGCTACCATCGCTGCCGATGTTCTACTCACCAACCGATCAATCGCGCATCGCCCTTCCCTCCGGCAAAAGTCTTCCCTTCCTAGAGGCATTCAAACCAGATATCATACACACCCAAAGTCCGTACGGGTGCGGATTCGAAGCGAAAAAAGCGGCAAAGGTCTTTGGTGTGCCGCTCGTCGGCACCAACCACACCGCCATTGAGGAGTTCTTCCCGTTCGCTCCCCGACCGATGCGTGCGTTCGATGCGTGGTACTACAACCACTGCACGTATGTCACCGCACCGTTCGGGAAGCTCATCGAGCGCATGCGCGAAGCAGGATTCCACCGGCCAGGACAAGCGCTCCCTAACCCGGTCGTTCGAACCCGGTTCAACCCACCCGCGCCGGGTGAAAAAGAAGGGATCCGGCGACAGTTCGGACTCACCGGACCGGTCATACTCTACTCGGGGCGTATCGCTATCGAAAAACGCCTGGACGTGGTCATGCGCGCGATTGCTACGATACTACCAGCGTTCCCGTCTCTGCGCTTCGTGATCACTGGCCATGGTCCGGCCATGAAGAGTTTGCAGTTACTTGCTCAAGAGCTGCGGCTCGGCGAGCATGTCGTCTTTACCGGCTTCGTCTCCAGCGACGTGCTCGCACAATACTATAAGGCGGCGGATATCTTCACCATCATGTCGACCGCGGACTCCCAGTCGATAGCCCTCATGCAGGCCTACGCGACCGGTATGCCTGCCATCGGCGCGAACTCTCGTGGTCTACCCGACTATATCCCTGCAGAGTGCGGTTTTTTGCTCGACCCGTTCGATGCCACCGGGCTGGCGCGACGACTCACACAACTGCTCCAAGACGAATCCTTGCGTCAGCGCATGGGCACCGCCGGTACGCACTTCGTAGAAAAGATGTCGCCCGAATATATCGCCGACGAATGGGAACATATCTACACGAACGCGATGCGAAACTTCCACAATTAAACGGTATCACGTTCTTCCTGCAGCTCGTGCTGTTCGGTCTGGAGCAACTTCTTGCGCATGAAACGAGTAAAGAAGTTGTACGCGAGCCACACCAGCACCATCGCCGCAAGGACTATCCCGATACCATTGAACGAGTGTTTGAACGTGTTGTAGTACGCCGCACCAAAATAGTACCCGAGCGCCATAAGGATCGAGTACTGGAGAATGGTCACCGGTAACGCATAGATGAGGAACTTTTTAAAGCCAAGCTTCACGAACCCGGCTGAAATGAGGAACGGTGTCGAAAGTCCGTACGCGAGCTTGCTGAAGAACATCGTCTTACCCGTATGTTTGTGCCACAGTTCACGGATGACACCGAAGTGTTTGTCGGAGACGCCGATAGAGCCGAGTGCCTTCTTCACCAACGTCCGCTCCTCGCCGTAGCGGCCAAGAAAGTAGTAGGAGATGTCCGGCAACACATCACCCAAGATCATCAGCCCATATGCAGCCAGACCATCGAACTCGCCAAGCGCGACCAACGTGCCAACGATAAAGCCGGTTATCGGCCCCTCAAAACAGGCGAGGGGAAACAGTATCCAGTACCGATATTCGGCGATAAGTTGGAGTATGATGTCCATGGGTCGAAATGTAAAGAATGTTAGTATTCTATCATGTATCGCGAGATCATCCGCCGCTACAAGGTGTACGGGTCACAACCTGCCGTGATCGGTTCGATCGCTCTGTCGGCGTTCGTGTTCCTCTGCAGTATCGTCTTCAACTTCTATGCGGGCGTGTACGCAACGTCACGAGCGAGCAATTACGTCGAGGACATCGTACTCTCCAACGTCCCCGTTGTCGATGTCGGGTGGATCTTCATCTGGGGCGCCGTCGCGCTCGTTCTATGTATATTGCTACTCCTCCTCACTCACCCGAAGCGCATACCGTTCGTGCTCCATGCGCTCTCATTGTTCTACGGTATTCGCGGCATCTTCGTATCACTGACCCATCTTGCCCCCTACCCGACCCAAGCACCGCTCAACCTCGACTTCGGTGCTATATTCGCCAAACAGTTCGGTGGTGCCGACCTCTTCTTCTCGGCGCACACCGGGGCACCCTTCCTCATGGCGCTCGTCTTTTGGCACAATAGAACCTTGCGGTACCTCTTTCTTGCCTGGTCGGGGATGTTCGGCGTGGTGGTACTGCTCGGTCACCTCCACTACAGCATCGACGTACTTGCCGCCTTCTTTATCACGTACTCTATCTACCACCTGACGCTCTGGCTCTTCCCGCACGACCATCGCTTGTTCCTGTCCGACCTCTAATCCACTACTCTCCACAGCTCTCCATAACTATTTATATACTTGTTGCTGTATACTATGCGCATATGCAAGACCTCTCTCACTATGAGAAGGACATTCGCCCATGGGGAAGCTTCGAGCGCTTCACTTTGAACGAGCAAACGACGGTCAAAATATTGACCATCGCCCCACTCCAGTCAGTGAGTCTTCAAACACATGCACACCGCCAAGAGTTTTGGCGCATACTCAAGGGCAGCGGCACGGTTACCATCAACGACACGCACGCCGACGCGGTCGAAGGCGACCAGTTCATGATACAGGTAGGCAACCAGCATCGTGCAGAAGCAGGCCCGGAGGGGCTTGAGTTCCTCGAGATCGCGTTCGGTACATTCGACGAAGGTGACATTATTCGTCTAGAGGACAGATATGGTCGACGCTAACTTATCAAGCGCAGCGGCAGCGATCCTTGGCATCACTCTCACGGGTGGGCTGTTCGTACTGTTGCTGGCCGTCCTTATCGGTTTTCTTGGACTGTTCGCCTACTGGTTCCTCGTACTATTCAGCAAACCGCGCACAAAAAAGAAAGAGGGTCTGAAGATCACGGTCAAGCGCGTCGACGAGAATCCCGTCATGCGCCCGGTGGCTGGCCATTGGTGGGAGTCCGAGGCAGTATTCAACCCAGCTGCCTTCGTCGACCATGGCCGCGTACACCTTTTGTACCGTGCGGTCGGCGGCGATGGTGTCTCGCGTATCGGCTATGCCTCGAGCGCCGATGGCATCCATTTTGACGAGCGACTTCCCTACCCGGTCTACGACTCCGGGCCAGGGTTCACGCCAACGGCGCATGACCGTCGGTATCTCCCCCTTTCATACAACACCGACCTCTACGCCTCGGGCGGTAGTTGGGGTGGCTGCGAAGACCCGCGCGCCGTGGTGATCGATGACCACATGTACATGACCTTTGGCATCTTCGAGAGCTGGCAGTCGATGCGGCTGGGAGTGACCGCGCTGTCGCGAGAGGACCTCAAGGCCCGCAACTGGGCGTGGTTGCCGCACGTCACAATGTCGCCAAAGAACGAGACGAACAAGAACTGGGTCCTGTTCCCCGAGAAGCTCAACGGTAAGTACGCGATCCTCCACGCGCTGACGCCGTCGGTCATGATCGAGTACGTCAACGACCTTGCGGAGCTACACTACAACCCGATCAAGAGCAACAACAAGCGCTCGGGCCGCAAGGGCCACTGGGACGCCTTCGTTCGTGGTGTCGCCGCGCCGCCCATGAAGACCGAGGCAGGGTGGCTATTGTTCTATCATGGCATGAACCCGGACCAGCCAGAGGTCGGCTACAAGGTCGGTGCTATGCTGCTCGACCTCGATGACCCAACAAAGATTCTGTATCGCTCGAGTGAGCCAGTGCTGGAGCCGAAAGAATGGTACGAAAACGACTGGAAGCCTGGTGTCGTGTACGCATCCGGTGCGGTCATATTTGGTGATGATCTGATCCTCTACTATGGTGGTGGTGACAAATATATCGCGGCAGCAAAGGTCAATTATAAGGAGTTTCTACACGCGCTGATGCAGAACGAACATGCACAGCTGCACCGTGTGAAGCTGTAAACCCACACACGCTATGTACGTCATCCGTCGATCGCCGCAGAATCCGCTCATTTCGCCCTTCGCTGACAAGCAGTGGGAGGCAGACGGCACCTTCAACGGGTGTCCGGTACAGGTAGGAAAGTTCACGCACCTGCTCTATCGCGCCCAAGGCAGACCAGACGCGCTCCTGACCCCCAACGGCATCTCCACCATCGGCAAGGCTATCTCGCTGGATGGACAGCGGTTCCAGAACCGACGCCAACTGATCGTACCCCAAGAGCCGTGGGAGAAGTTCGGCTGTGAGGACCCGCGTGTCACCTTTTTCGAGGGAAAGTACTACATTTTTTATACCGCGCTCGGTGGCATCCCCTTTGGTCCCGGTAACATCAAGGTTGCGGTCGCGGTCTCGAAGGATCTCGAGACGATTGAATCGCGCCATTTGGTGACCCCGTTCAACGCCAAGGCTATGGCGCTGTTCCCTGAGCGTATCAACGGCAAGATCACCGTCATCATGACCGCACATACCGACGAACCGCCTGCGCATATCGCTATCGCCCAGTGCGACCGGATCGAAGAGTTGTGGGAGTTCTCTTTTTGGGAGAAGTGGCATGCGAAGCTCGACGACCGGAGCCTCAACCTCACTCGTGCGCCCCAGGACCACGTCGAGGTAGGTGCGCCACCGATCAAGACCAAAGACGGGTGGTTGTTGTTCTACTCCTATATCCAAAACTACTTCGGTGGCGGAGAGCGCGTTTTCGGTATCGAAGCGATACTGCTTGACCTCAAGGATCCCCTGAAGGTCATTGGCAGGACGAAAGGACCGATTCTGGTACCCGAGGAAATATATGAGCGATATGGTATCGTGCCGAACATCGTCTTCCCCTCCGGCGCACTGCTGCACAAGAACGGTCGCATCGACCTGTATTACGGTGCCGCTGACACGACCGTCGCGCGAGCCTCGCTCAACCTTAGTGACTTCATCCCCGCGCTTATCCCCGAGCGACGAGTCGAACTCGTGGTCCGAGCGAAGGAGAACCCTATTTTGCGACCGATCACCGAACATCCGTGGGAGTCGAAGGCGGTTTTCAACGCCGCTGCGTTCGAATTGGGCGGCATGATCCATATCCTCTACCGGGCGATGGGCGACGGCGACACCAGCGTCATCGGCTATGCGACGTCAAAGACCGGAACGAAGATCTCTGAACGCTTGCCCGAGCCTATCTATGTCCCGCGCGAAGATTTCGAGAAGAAGCAACATCCAGGCAACTCGGGGTGTGAGGATCCGCGCGTCACTATCATCGGCGACACCATCTACATGACCTACACCGCCTTCGACGGCGTGCATTCGACGCGAGTCGCGCTCACCTCCATCTCATGTAAGGACTTCCTTGCGCGCAAATGGGACAAGTGGTCGAAGCCGATGCTCACGACGCCCGACAACGTCAACGACAAGGACACGTGCGTCCTTCCCGAGAAGATCGGCGGTCAGTACATGCTGCTCCATCGGATTGACCCGCTCCTGTGCGCCGACCTACTTGATACGCTCGACTTCAAAAAAAGCCGACTCACCCGCTGCATCGAGATCATGGGCCCGCGCCCTGGGCTGTGGGACTCGGTGAAGATCGGTATCGCAGGCCCACCCATAAAGACATCCGCTGGCTGGCTCCTCATCTACCACGGCGTCTCCAAGACAAGCACCTACCGACTCGGTGCCGTACTGCTCGACCTCAAGAACCCAACCATCGTCATCTCTCGTATGGTCGACACGATCCTCGAACCCATAGAACCGTACGAGGTCGAGGGTATCGTCCGCAGGGCGATATTCTCCTGTGGCTCGGTGTTGCGCGGTGACACGCTCTTCATCTATTATGGCGGAGCGGATACCGTGATGGGTGTCGCGAAGGTGTCGCTCAAAAAGTTGCTCAAGATATTATTGCCTGACAATCTAAAATAACAGTCTGTATGCATAGACCGAAAGTGATCGCGTTCGACCTCGATGGAACTCTGGCCGAAAGCAAGCAGCGGATGGCATCCGAAATGGGAGATCTGCTCGGCACTCTCATGCAGGACACACCCGTTGCGGTGCTGTCTGGTGCGGGATTCTTTCAGTTCCAAAAACAATTCCTTCCAGCCATCCCTATGGAGGCGAAGCTAGAGAATCTGTACATCTTTCCCGTCAATGCGGCACAATGCTACATCTACCGCGATGGTGCATGGAAACCGCAGTACGACCACTCGTTCACCCCGACCGAAAAGGAAAAGATTCTTACCGAACTGAACGCCGCTCTAGCCGAAGTTGGACTTACCGAAGAGCCGACCGAGATCTGGGGAGAACGCATCGAGGACCGCGAGGCACAGATCAGCTTCTCACCGCTAGGCCAGCAGGCTCCCGTCGAAGCGAAGGGTCGTTGGGCGAAGGAATACGGCGACAAACGACGCACTCTCTACAGCATCCTTATCAAGACCCTACCAGACTTCGCGGTCGCCATGGGCGGCATGACCACCATCGACATTACTCGCAAAGGTATCACCAAAGCATATGGCGTCGTACGACTCTCCGAACTGACGAAGGTGCCGATCACCGAGATGCTGTATGTCGGCGACGCGCTCGACGAGGGCGGCAACGATTCGGTCGTCCTCGAGACCGGCATACCGACCCACGCGGTCTTTGGCCCGCACGAGACAGAAGCCTTCATCGAAACTCTCACGAACAAGATCCACTAACACCGTCACTTCGCCCATGCACATATGAGCAAAAGAATCATCGCTTTTGTCATACTACTCTTCGCGATTGTCATTGCGTTCATTAGTGTCGGCATACCAAGCGAGCTTCGAGCTCCGACCAACCAACAGACGACCTCGGTAGAACCCGCGACACGGCCAGACCTGGTCGTTGTCAACTCGCCACTCCCAGGTACCACCGTTCGCTCCCCGCTCGTCATATCCGGCAAAGCGCGCGGCCCATGGTACTTCGAGGGTTCAGCGCCTATCTTCTTGTTGGATGCGAGCGGCACCGTCGTAGCGTCCGGCCATATCACCGCCCAAGGCGAATGGACGACCACCGACTTCGTACCCTTTACCGTTACGCTCACCTTCACTACACCAACAACCACGACCGGCACCCTTATCCTCAAAAACGACAACCCTTCCGGCGACCCCACCAAAGACAAGCGAATCGAGATACCAGTACGGTTTTAATGATGTTTTGTATATAGAAAAAGGCGGCCATCTACTGATCGCCGCCCTGTTGTCGCGAGTCCCCTCTTGTATATGAGATAACGATCACCGCACCAACATCAGAAGCAGCGCGTCATACGCCAAGTTTGTCAGGTTGATAGCGAGATGGGTTAGTGATGCGACGAGATAAGGCTTCTCGAAGGCACCTCGCATTCCTCCACACTTCAGAAAGAGTGCGGACAGTATGAGTCCGATCATGCCGTAGAACGGCACATACCCCCATCCTCCGTGAAGCCAGCCGAACACTCCCGAAGACAGCACTGCGACCGTGATGACACCGCTCAAGCGCTTGGTGACCAACACTATCACGAGCAGCAGTGGTAGCGCACGAAACAGCAGCTCTTCGAGTGGCGCAGCGATCGACAGATGCACGATCGAGTCGAGCGAGGGCGTTATCTTGAAATACTGAAGTTCTTCGGTTGGGTCCAGGAACATACCGAAGTGCCGCAGTGCATCCGTCGTGTCGACGCCAAGCAGTACAGCGATCACACTTATCGATCCCGCCACACAAACAGTGAACACTACCATGCTCAGCCATACGAACACACCCGTCCGTAGAGTCTGTCGTACTCCACGGGGCTCTTCTTGTAGCCACTGCGCGATATTCACGATCATCTCCTGTGCTCACTATGGGATCTTGAAATACCGTATAACAAACATGCGACATTGTCCATAGGTGCGTAATGGTTCAATAGCTTGGACGCAAGCGAGAAAAAACACGGTGCCTTGCCCCTGTCCTACAAAAGATAAACCCCGCTCGGTGAGGAGCGGGGCCACGCAACGGCATTAGATTTCGATCGATTATGCAGACCGGGCCTTTGGCACCAAGAAAGCGAACCCTGTATCCTCTGACACTTCTTCATCGAGGTAGTGGGGGTACACATCCAAGATGAAGTCATCTTTCTCACGTGGCACTTCGATCACATACCGAAACTGATGGTCTTGGTCGTAGGCTGGCTCGTGCATCACGACGACCGCCTGCAACCCCATGGCCGCAATATCTTCGTCCGTAACCGCAACACGAACAAGGCAGGCGGCTTCAACGGTCAACGATGCATACTGCCGAGCAAATGATTCTTCATAGACCTGCCGCAGGGTGCGATTGCCGTGCACAAGGCGCGAACCTTTCAGGATTGCAATCTCCATCTCCACACCAGTCGTCGATACGAACTCCATAGTACCGATCAGCTTCTCAGCATCGGAACAAAGACCGAAACCTTTTTGCCCAAACCTTTCGTCGCGTTCAAGACGATCAATCCAGTCGGGACCCGTTGTCCCATCTGAGGTGACCGAAAGATAGATAATACCGTCCTCCTCGCGCCACATAGGACCTGACACAGCAACATTTCCCACAGCACAAACCTCCATCACGACTGAAAGAACCATACCACATACAAGTAAAGAACGTCAACGAGTACCTCGGGTCAATTTTTTAAGAAAACCATACCTTTTATTTTCCCGCGGCGCGGGATTCCTTTTCGTGAGAGTCTTGTTTGAGGTTTTCGGCTTGCCAGCCGACGAGGTTGGCAGCGAGTTGGACGAACGAGCCGGCACCAGCGAGCGCAAGGAGGAAAATGACGAACCATGCCCAGGGAAATATGAAGTAGATGAAGGCGATGATGAGCGCCGACCAGAAGCTGATGCACCAGGGGCACCCGAGGAGGTCGTGGACGGTGGCGAGGAAGCCGCTGCGGTACGGTATCAGCTCGACCCACACGCCGTCGTCCTTTTTGGTCTCTCGCTTGTGTACGAACAGTTCACGGAACCAGCGCGTGATCTTGTCATACACGATAAGCCGCGTCACCCGAAAGGTCGCGAGCGCCATGAGCACCGCGTCGAACACAGGGACCGTGTGCGGGAAGGCATGCTGTTCGCCGAAGACCTCCCACAGGGCGAGCACAAGCACGAGCACAAAGAACAGCGATAGCACAAAGTTCCATATATTTTGGTCCTCTTTGGGTCGCTGCAGCGGAGTGGCCATGGTGAAAAGGTACAACGACCCGACAGATTCGTCTACTTCAAACTCTTCTCCACTGTGTACTCCCCCACCTTGGTGCGCAGGATGTGGAGCGCGAGCGCGGGGACGCCGAGGTCTTGGCCCATGCCGTGCGCTATCGAGCGCGCGTAGACGCCCGAGGAGCAGGAGAACTTGATGGTCGCACAGGGAAAGTCACGACCGCCATCCTTGCGAAGCGTGCGCGCCCAGGTCTGGAGTATCTCGTCCTGACGGAAGTCTCCTTGCACGCCTCCCACACTCTTCTCTATATAGTTCAACAAGGTCTTCTCGCTCAACTTATAGACCGACGTCAGTTCGATATCATAGACGGTCACCGTCTTGCTTGGGATGGTGATCGACGACAACATGCTGGAGCGCGCCCAGTCGAAAAGCGACTTGCCGTCGACCGTCTTGGACGAGTATGGCGGATACTCCTGCGACCGCGTCCCGCGAAACTCGTTCAGACTCTTCTCTATCACACCCTTCGTGATGCGCGTCGCGTCACCGGTCTCCATGACACGCCCAAGGATGTCGTAGGTATCGGTCGAGAAGCCGAACAAGACATCGAGCACGTACTCTTTGCTCATGTCGAGATACGCGGCACGATTGGTGTTGGCCGAGCCGACCAGCGCCAAAAGCACGCCCTCGGCCATCGGGTCGAGCCTTCCTGCATACGAGAGCACTTCGTGCGCGTACTCCGGCTTCTCACGGCGCAGACGTTCCAGGCGCTCGCGTGGAGTCTCGCACAAGTTCTTGTACAAATTGAGCACTCTGTCGCCCGCTCGTTTTGGTGTGGTTAGTGTGTCATGTTCGATATCGTCCATAGAGCTGTTTTCTGCTAGAATACTCTGTAACAGCGATATGAGCAAAAAAGAGAAGCTATCGACCGAGGCCTACAAGGGCGTCCGTGACTTTTATCCAGAGGACCAAGCGTTCTTCAACTATCTCGTGGCGACCTGCCGCGATGCGGTGCAACGCTTCGGCTATGTCGAGTACCATGCCTCGGTGCTGGAGCCAGCGGAGCTCTACAAAGCCAAAGGTGCCGAGAACGAAGAGATGGTCAACGAACAGACCTACACCTTCATCGACCGTGGTGGCAGAGAGGTGACGCTGCGCCCCGAGATGACGCCAACCGTGGCGCGCATGGTGTCCGGCCGTCGCCGCGAACTCGGCTTCCCACTACGACTGTTCTCTATCCCGAACGTCTTTCGCTATGAGCGCCCCCAGCGTGGGCGACTCCGCGAGCACTGGCAGCTCAACGTCGACCTGTTTGGGTCGAAGTCGCTCGCCTCGGACGCCGAACTGATGATGGTCGCGCACGATCTTATGTTCGCGTTCGGCGCGAAGTCGTCCGACTTCGTTATCAAGATCGGCAGCCGTGCGTTCCTCGATGAGCTCGCGCTCAGACATGGGCTCTCTCCCGAAAGTTCGCGCGCACTTGTTGCGCTCCTTGACCGACGCGGCAAGATGCCGGCCGAAGAGTTCGAAGTGAAGCTCGAAGTCTTGGGTGTGCCGCTAAGCAGTATCTCGGGCAACGAAGAACCTGAAGAGGTCACCCAGGTGTTGCAGCTTCTCGAAGACGTCGGTGTCGGGAACGCACACTTCGACCCGTCGATTGTGCGCGGTTTCAACTACTACACGGGACTCGTGTTCGAGGTGTACGACACCCACCCCGAGAACAACCGTGCGCTTTTTGGTGGTGGGCGCTATGACAACCTCACCGCACTCTTCGATGACGAGTCCATCTCGGGTGTTGGCTTCGGCATGGGCGACGTGACCATTCGCGACTTCCTCGCTGTGCGCGACCTCCTGCCGCCCTACATCCCGCCGACCAAGGTCTATCTCGTCGTCACCGACGCAGAGCTTGTCCCCTTTGCACTCGGGATCGCGCACGAACTACGCACGGGTCGAGTGAATACCGCCGTGGACTTTGCCGACAGGAAGCTCGGCGACCAGATCAAGGCCGCCACCAAACACAAGATCCCGTTCGTCATCGTCGTTGGCGAGGATGAACAGCGTTCGGGCGAGTTCAAAGTGCGTTCGCTCGACACCGGTAAAGAGGTGTCGCTACGACGGGACGAATTAGTAGGGTACTTCACCACACGCTAGCTATGCGACGTATCGTTTTCGACATAGAGACGACGGGCGAATCTGCGAACGGTAGCTTCGACTTCAACGCGCAAGAACTGACGATCGTCAGTATCCACGACTCCAAGACCGGCAAATTCTCGAGTTACTTTCGCGATGAACTCCCAAAACTCTGGAGCATCCTGGAGCGTGCCGACCTCCTCATCGGCTACAACTCCGACCACTTCGACATCCCTATCCTCAACAAATATTACTCGGGCGACCTCACCAAGATAAAAAGTGTCGACCTGCTGAAGGAGGTCAAGAACGTGCTCGGCCGCCGACTCAAGCTCGACAACATCGCCGAGGCGACACTAGGGCGAAACAAGATCGGTCACGGCCTCGAAGCGGTCGAATGGTTCAAAAATGGCGAGCTCGACAAACTACGCGAGTACTGCGAGGAGGACGTCCGCATCACCAAAGACATCTACGAATACGCCAAGAAAAATAAATCCCTCAAGTACAAAGACTTCGACGGCATCCGCGAAGTGAAACTCAATCCGTCGAAGTGGGAGGTCATCGAAGACGCCCCAGCAATAACCCACACACTGCCGTTCTAGAATGTAGAAAAAAAGGCTCCACGAACGAGTCGTGAAGCCTTTGCAGCACAGAGCTGCGAGGTATGATCCCTTACGAGCCCATCAACAGCTGGCGATTGTCGAGCAACAGATTAAGCGCGCGGTGTGCAATACTATCGAAACCGACTCGAACCTGCTCCAGGGTCAGTCCGCTGGGAGAGCTGTCGGTCGTGGCAATCAGCCAGTTTTTGAGCTCCCAGAGCTCATCAGCCCAACGACCATGACGATCACCCCTTCCGGTCTGAGTCGCAACGAGTCGTTCGATGACGAGCCGTTGCGGTATCGGAAGTCCTGACAGTTTTGCCACCGTCGCTTCACTCTCGGCAAATCCCGTCAGAGCGTCGAAAAGCGCGTCCAGGTAGACATGGAGTGCGGGCCTCCAATCTTCAAAAAAAGCATTGAGCGCTTCGGTACTGGTCTCTCGACGCAGCTGGAGCGCAAGACTTCGAAACTTCTGCAGGAACGGTGGCTCGCCACGATGGGCATTGGGTCGAACTTTACCCAAGATCACCGCAACCAAAATCTTGGCGAAAACCTCCTCGGAGGGGGAAATCGCTTGAGTACCTTTCGCTGTATCCTGAGTCACGTCAGTATCCTTTCGTTGGTTGTGGAGCGATACCTGGTTGTGCACGATACCTCCACCCACATATGTAGCGGTGGGATGTAAAGGCGCTTACAACGTACAGGGCTCCGATATAAATCTAATACAACAATAAGCATGTTGTTAATACCCTGCACTCGTCGGCTTGACCAGCACCGCTACGGACATGCATCCTTCCAACAATAGAGCTCTCGTGGCGCCTATGCTACAATATCCGCATACTAACTTTATAGTCTCATATGAAAAGCGAATATCTTCTTCCCATAACCATAGTGGTCGCCGGTGCACTTATTGCGGGTGCGGTGTTTTTGGTCGGTAAATCGAACAACCCGGGTGCTGCGGGCGGAACGCAAAAAACGACCGCTGCACGCGAGTATCAGCCAACGGTCGACCATATCCTTGGCGACCCGAGCGCACCGGTCAAGGTCATCGAGTATGCCGATCTCGAATGTCCGTTTTGTAAGACCTTCAACACCACCATGCATCAGGTCATGGACTACTACGGGCCATCGGGCAAGGTCGCCTGGGTCTACCGACCGTTCCCGCTCACCCAGATCCATTCCAAGGCACCAAAAGAGGCAGAGGCGGCCGAGTGCGCGGCTGACCAGGGGGGCGACGCTTCGTTCTACAAATATCTTGACCAGGTCTACCTGATCACGCCAGGAGAGAACAACCTCGACCTTGCACAGCTCCCCGTCATCGCCAAGAACATCGGACTCAATGTCGATACGTTCAACCAGTGCCTCAGCAGCGGCAAGTACACCTCGAAGATCACCGCGAGCTATAACGAAGCGATTGCTTTGGGTGCCCAAGGGACACCGCACATCCTCATCATGGTCGGCAAAGACGCGGTCACACTTGAAGGTAACCAACCATACGACTCTATGCGCGCTGCAATAGACGCGGTACTCGCCCAGCTTCCAGGCGGTGCGGGTACGGTCTCCCCTTCGACAGGCTCAGGGCAAGCGACCACTACGCCTACGAATTAGTCTCGACCAACTGAAGCCGATACACGGCAAACGAATCCTCCCCTTCGAACATGTCGGATGGGTTCGGCAAATAGATGCGACGACGAGCTATCTCGGCCGTCGCATCTTTGATAAGTCGGTGGAACAGCGCGAACTCCTCGGTATGATCCTTGAAGTCGATGGTATACCGACGCAGCTGGCGCTTCCCGTCGGCATTCTTCGACTTCTTGCACTCGATCACGATGAATCGCCGCACGGGTTTCTCGTACTTTTCGCGCACGGTGTAATAGTTGAAGAGCGCTTGGATGACGAAGAGCGACTTCCCCGCCCCGCTCTTGCTGAACGTGTCGACGAACTTGTGGTCGACGATATCCAGCGCCCCCTTCTCTACCCGAGACTTCACGACGAGGTCGGAGACCGCCTTGAGCGGGAGTGGAAGTCCTTTGACCGTCGCCATCCCTTTCACTTCGACCCCGACCACATCATGTTTCGGAGGTCGCTCAAGATAAAAACCGACCGCTTGCAGATACTCCCGCTCCATCGAGAGTCGTTTCTCCTTCTTCGCCGCACGCGTACGCGCCTTGCCGAAATTGATCTCGAAATCAGGAACACCGCGCAGATATTCGAGTCCTAAAGCGACTGCGCCCACCTTGTCTATGCCGCCGTAATAGTGCTGGAGTGCCGTATGCGCCGCGCGACCGACGATACCCGAAGGAGATGACGGGGTATCGTATATCTCCTCGACGTAGCGCTTGTACCACGCTAAAGGATTGCGCAAAAACGCCATCAATGACGAATGACTCCAGTACTTGATAGGCACAGAGGCGTTCTTGATACTTCGTCGAGATTTCGGTACCGTAGGAGACCGCATGCCAGAAGTATATCAAAGTTGTGCACTTTTCTTTTTTGACAAGCGTAGTCTTGGTGGTACTGTGGTCTAGGTTTATACGTTCTTCGGAACTTCACTTGCGGGAGCTAACGAATGCAGGGGCCAAGCACTATTACCGGAGCTGACTACCAGTTGCTTCGGTCGCTTCATGAGGAGGGCGTCTTCGAACATGTCGATATCGGCGAGATCAAGCAAGACATCGTAGTCGCAGTACTGTGCGCAGACGGGCATCGGTTCGGCGACGGATACGAGCATGCGACCTGTGCCTGTGGGAGGAACGTGCATCCATTAACCAAACATGGTGGCGCACTGGTTCTCGCCCGCGACTCACCGTTCGCAAGGACACACCGGAAGGGGGTGGCTCTGCATCACGACCTAACACTCCTGCAGGACATCGAAAACGCGCTGGGTTTCAAACAAACCCCACACGTCTTGAGTTTTGCGCACTTCCCTTGTGCGATTGCGAACGAACACAACCTGAGCGTGTTGGATGTTCTTATTCTGCACGTACAGGCGAAGGAGCGGCTCCGGGAAGAGATACCCCACTGCGACGCGCGCTGCCTCGTACACATCGACTATCTTGGGCATCGGACCAAAAGACGCTTCGCAAGCTATTTTCTAAACCGACAAAAATTCTTTGCCTGGATGCAAAGACACCACCCCGAGCGACTTCCCGAGTTGTACGGAGAACTCGCCGCCTAACTGTCGCCTGTAACAATGGCTCGGCCCTACGGTCCTACCGACTCACCCTCGGTAGGACTTTTTTTACCCAGAAAGGCTGTTCATAGTACGCCTTGCCTGAGCTCGTGGCTTGTAGTATCCTTCATCAGTTGCGACACACAGGACGCCGATTTCACCAATCCATTTCATAATGAATTTCTGATAGGACGCCCGTATACACCCGTATGCTTAGGCTTTTCTCAAAGATAGTATCTGCTCAGCAATCCGTGTCACTTCTCGCACCTCAGCCCCAGAACGCTGAGTTTTTTGCGGTCGGCGAGGCATTGCGAGAGAAGGTCGGCTCCCTTTTTAGCGGCTCGCTGGCTATCCGGGTGGTGACCGCCGGTTCCACCAACGCCTGCGAACAAGAGCTGATCGCGCTCGGCAACGCGTACTATGACGTCGAACGTTTCGGTGTCCATATCGTCGCCTCGCCTCGGCATGCAGACATGCTCATCGTGACCGGTCCTGTCAGCCGCAACATGGCCGAAGCGCTCAAAAAGTCCTACAACGCGACCCCTGACCCCAAGATCGTGGTCGCGCTCGGCGATGACGCCATCGACGGCGGTATATTCAAAGGTTCGTACGCGGTGTGCGACGGCGCGTCGGGGGTCATCCCGGTCGACTACACCATCCCCGGCGACCCGCCGACACCGGAGGTGATCCTTTCATCGCTGCTCGGCATACTTTCCGATATCGAACGAAACGGCTTACCGCGCTTGCGCGAACACGCATAACGTATGGCAACCTTCCTACTCTCACAATCCGGTTTCTTCAGTATGTGCATCCTCTTCATGGTAGGAGCTTTCGGCTCGCTTGCATGGATGCACGACGACGTGGTGGCGAACTGGTGGGGCAATAGCTTTGCGGCGCTCGGATCGTTGGTTGCCTTTCTGTGCGCGACGACGGTACTCATGTCGGGCTCGACACCGACATACACGATCCCGACCTCGTTCCCACTCTTGCAGCTCTCGTTCCATCTCGATTTTTTGTCGGCGTTCTTTATGGCCGTCGTTTCGCTTATCGCGTTCCTGTGTTCCCTCTACGCCATAGGATACGTCCGACACCTCTTCGGCCACTACAACATCGGTCTGCTCGGCTTTTTCTATAACTTCTTCGTGCTTGGGACCCTGGCGGTGGTGACCGCCCACACGATCACGCTCTTCCTTATCGTATGGGAGATCATGGCGCTCACCTCCTATTTCCTCGTCTCGTTCGAACACAGGAACAAGGAGAACATCCGCGCAGGGTTCCTCTATTTCATCATGACGCACACGGGTACGGCGTTCATTCTGCTCTCGTTCCTACTCCTCTACCAGGCGACCGGGGCGCAGGACTTCACTAACATGCACCTTGGGAGTGCCGCGATCTCGCCGACGCTCGCGAGCATCATCTTTCTCACATCGCTCATCGGGTTTGGCATCAAGGCGGGTATCGTGCCGCTGCATATCTGGCTGCCAAGCGCGCACCCTGCGGCACCGAGCCAGGTTTCGGCGCTCATGTCGGGCGTCATGATCAAGACTGGCATCTACATGCTGATGCGTATGTACTTCGACATTCTGCCACCGGGGCCGGTGTGGTGGGGCGTCATGATCCTCGCGCTCGGCGCGACCTCCTCGCTCTTGGGCGTGCTCTACGCGCTCACGGAGCATGACTTCAAGCGACTGCTCGCGTACCACTCGATCGAGAACATCGGCATCATCCTCCTCGGCATGGGCAGCGCGCTCATCTTCACCTCCTACCACCAGCCCGAACTCGCGATGCTCGGACTCATGGCGGCGCTCTTTCACACGCTCAACCATGCGATATTCAAAGCGCTTCTCTTCCTTTCCGCAGGTGCGACCGTGTCACAGATGCATACTCGCAATATCGAAAAATACGGCGGATTGATCCGCTACATGCCGGTGACGGCCGCTTGTTTCCTGATCGGCTCCATGGCGATATCGGGGCTACCGCCGTTCAACGGATTCTTCAGCGAGTGGCTCACCTTCCAGGGAATGTTCGCGGGTGTGTCTCTCGCCTCACCGATGAAGTTCTTGTTCGTGCTGTCAATCGTGTCGCTCGCGTTCACCAGCGGTCTTGCGGCTGCTTGTTTCGTCAAAGCGTTCGGTGCCGCCTTCCTCGCACGCCCACGCTCCGACGCGGTCGTGTACGCACGCGAAGACTCGCTGCTGATGAAAGCAAGCATGGCGACACTGGCGCTCTTGACGGTCGTGGTCGGCTTTGGCGCTGGTGCGATCTCGAACGTACTCGCCACGATCGCCGGTACGACGGCCCGTTTCGAAGGAGTACGAGCGATGGGGACCTTCTCGCTACCCGCCGCCTCCGTGCGTGACGGGTTCGCCGTTCTTTCGATGCCACTACTGCTGAGTATCGTGGTGCTTGGACTCGTGGCCGCATGGGCACTGACCGAAGTCGCTTCGCGCAAACAAAAGAGCGTCATCGACCTCACCTGGGACTGCGGCACCGCGCTCACCCGCCGCATGGAGATAACGGCGACCGGGTTCTCGCACTCGATCATTATCGTCATGCGCGGGGTTCTGCGACCGACCCGCCAGACCGAGGTCGAGTATCATGACGCAGCGCTACGATACTTCCCCAAATCGAGCAAGGTCCACTTTGGCGTACCGGACATCTACACCAACTTTTACGTGCGCATGTCGGGCGGACTGTCCTGGCTCTCACGAGAGGTGCGACTCATGCAAAATGGTAACATCAATGCGTACATCCTCTATATATTGCTTGCGCTCGTGGCGCTGTTAGTGCTTATATCGCTATAACGTATGACCATCACCCTTTGGATACTACAACTGCTGTTCATCCCGGTCCTCTCGCCGGTGTTCATCGGTCTGACCCGCAAGATCAAGGCTGAGTTCCAGAACCGCAAAGGAGCGAGCATCTTCCAGCCGTACCGCGACCTCTATAAACTGTTCCACAAGGACGAGGTCATCAGCGAGGATGCATCGTGGATCTTCCGTATGGCACCGTTCGTGACCTTTGGTGTGACGCTCGCCATCGGCGCATGCATTCCCATCGTCTCCAGTGCACTATCGGCATCACCGGTGGGCGACTTTTTGGTCGTCATCTACCTCTTCGCACTCGGCACCTTTTGGCTTGCGCTCGCAGGGCTCGACACTGGCAGTGCCTTCGGCGGGTTCGGTTCCAGCCGCGAGATGATGCTCGCCGCCTTTACCGAAGGTGGGCTCATCCTTTCGCTCCTCACCTTGGTGTTGCTCAGCGGCACCACCGACCTTTCAAGCGTCGCCACGACCATGCGGTCGCTTCCCTTCTCGAGCATCGCCCCAGTGGCGATAGCTTTGCTCGCGTTCGCTATCGCGCTCTTGTCCGAGACCGCCCGATATCCGTTCGACAACCCGGCGACCCACCTTGAACTCACGATGGTCCACGAAGCGATGATCCTCGAATACTCCGGCAAGCGTCTCGCACTCATGGAGTGGTCCGCGGCGAACAAGTATCTGCTCTTCCTTACGCTCGGTGCCACCTTATTCTTCCCTTGGGGACTCGCCCACACCTTGTCGCTCGGTGCCATAGTCGTCGGTCTTATCATCCTCGTCGCGAAGGTGTCGCTTCTGTGTCTGTGTATCGCAACGCTCGAGTCGAGCATCTCGAAACTACGCATCTTCCGATTGCCCGACCTCCTCTTTACCTCCTGCCTGCTCGGGATCATCGCTATCGGACTCATCATCTAAACCGTATGTCACTCATCGCACCACAACTGATCCTCATCCTCGGCGTCATCGTGTTCATGTCGAGCGTATTACAACACCTCGTGAAGAAGAATCGGACCGCCATTTCGCTGTATGCGCTCCAGTCGGGCGCCATCGCGATACTGCTTACCGGTGCCGGCGATTTCTCCACGATCGCGATCATCGCCATCGTGGTCACCGCTGCGGTGAAGGTCATCCTAGCGCCATACTTCCTCGCGCGTCTTGTGCGCCGCAATCAGCTCCGTTTCTCGAGCACCACCTACCTGAGTAGCCCCGAAACCTTGCTGGTGCTCGCGCTCATCGTGGCACTGAGCTTTAGCCACTACTTCGCGCCGCTCGCGAACCTTAGTCCCGAAAGTCCGACGCTCGTGCTCCTTTCACTAGCATCATTCTTCATCTCGCTCTTCCTGCTCGTCAACAAGAAAGGCGCACTCTCGCAGATGCTCGGCATCCTCTCGGTCGAGAACAGCATCGTCGCGTTCGCACTCTTCACCGGACTCGAACAAAGTCCGGCACTAGAGCTCGGTATCACCTTCGACATCCTGGTATGGGTCGCTATCGCGACCGTCTTCATCTCGATGCTGTATCGACAGTTCGGCTCGCTCGACGTCACCTTGATGAAAAATCTTTCTGATACAACACTATGACCACACTACTTATCCTTCTTTCGACCCCATTACTCGCCGCACTATTGTCCGTCATCGCGCGGAAGTCGTTGGTGCTCGACATAGTTGCGATCCTCACGACAGGACTCGAACTGGGCGCGGCCCTGGTGCTCGCACAGCGTGCATCGATCGCGACACAAACGTACAATGGCGCGTTCTCGATCGACGCGTTCGGCGCGATTGTCATCTGTACGGTCGCTATCATCGGGTTCTTCACCGCGCTCTATTCGGTCGGATACCTGCGGGAGGAGGTGTCGAAGGGTATCATCGGCTTCCGCCGCGTGCGCGAATACTTCGTGCTTGTGCATCTTTTCCTATTCGCGATGTTCTTCGCGGTCGTGACGACCGCACCTATTTTGTTGTGGATCGCGGTCGAAGCGACGACGCTCGCGACCGCCTTCTTGGTCAGCTTCTATAACAAACGCTCAGCGATGGAGGCCGCATGGAAGTATCTCATCATCAACTCGGTCGGGCTGCTGCTTGGGTTCTTGGGCACGCTTCTCTACTTCACCGCGTTTCGTGACGCAGGCGGTGCCGAGTTCGTTACCTGGGACATGCTCCGAGCGAGTGCAGGCGCCATAGACCCGCTCGTGGCAAAGATCGGGTTCGTTATGGTGCTGATCGGCTACGGCACCAAGATCGGGCTAGCTCCCATGCACACCTGGAAACCGGACGCGTACAGTAAGGCACCGACACCGGTCGTCGCCCTATTCTCGGGTGCACTGCTCAACGTCGCGCTCTTGGCGCTCCTGCGCTTTAAGGGAGTGACCGATCTCGCGCTCCACTCGAACTTCACTCAGTACCTTCTCATAGGCTTCGGACTCTTCACCATCCTCGTCGCGGGCCTCATCATCTTTACGCAATGGAACTACAAGCGCCTCCTGGCATACTCCAGTATCGAACATGCGGGTATTATGGTGCTGGGGTTCGGCTTCGGTGGGGTCGGGACTTTCGCTGCACTCCTGCACATGATCTACCACTCGCTCGCGAAGTCGTCGCTCTTCTTTTGTGCCGGCAATATCTTCCTCAAATACAGCTCGACCAAGATAGAGAACGTGCGCGGGCTGCTTACCACGCTCCCGACCACAACGATACTGTTCTTTACTGCGTTTCTCGCGGTTGTCGGGTTACCGCCGTTCGGTATCTTTATGACCGAGCTGTATATCATAATCGCCGGGTTCGCTCTACATCCATACGTCGCCGCTGCGGCCGTGTTCGGGTTAGCACTGGTGTTCGTCGGCTTCCTGCGACACGTGACCGGACTCGCATACGGTGATGCACCGTCGGAAGTGGCGCCAGGAGAATCGAACTATCTCACGGTCGTGCCGTCGCTCACCCTGCTCATCATCCTTATCCTCCTCGGATTGTACGTGCCGGAAGAGATACGTACGTTACTACACGCAGCAGCAAGCTCGATATAAAAAACTATGGACACCAAACATCTTATACAAAAATATCTGCCAGAGCATACCGAGGTCAGCATCTCGGGCAACTGCATCATCGTCCCGGTCAAAGCTGCGGACCTCGTGGCCTTGGCGAACGGTCTGTATCGTGCACACCGATTGCCGCTGAAGATGATCACCGCGCTCGACGAGACACGGGACGGCGGCCTCTATCGCATACTGTATGTGTTCGGTATCCCCCAGGCGCACAAGTTCATCACCTTATCGCTCCAGACCGTGAGCGAGTTCCCCTCGCTTACACCTTCCATCCACGAGGCGAGCTTGTATGAGCGAAAGATCAACTCGCTCTTCGGTCTCTCGCCAACGGGACACCCGCACCCGCGCTCGATCATCCTGCATGACAACTGGCCAAAGGGAACATACCCACTAAGAAAGAAGTTCCTTTGGAACGAGCGCCCACCGATGACCGACACCGATACACCATTCTCATTCGCACATATCGGCGGAGAAGAAGGTATCTACGAACTGCCTGTAGGACCGGTCCACGCGGGTATCATCGAGCCAGGGCACTTCCGCTTCCACCTTGCGGGCGAAGAGATACTGAACCTCGAACCAAGACTCGGTTACTCGCACAAAGGGACCGAAAAATTGTTCGAGACGCTGCCTTTGGAGAAGAAGGTGCAGCTCTCCGAGCGCATCGCCGGCGATTCGTCCTTTACCTATTCGCTCGCATTCTGCCAGGCGGTCGAGACGCTCATGAACATCGTCGTACCCGCCCGAGCAAAACACCTACGCGTCGTCTACTCCGAGCTCGAACGATTGGCGAATCACTTCAGTGACATCGGGGCAATCATGACCGACACCGGGTTCAACTTCGGAGGTGCGCAAGGCGCACGCTTGCGCGAGCGTGTCATGCGTATCTGTGACCGCCTGACCGGTAGTCGGTTCCTCCGGGGCGTGAACACGATCGGCGGTGTCACCAAGGATCTTTCGAAAGAGGCTGCACACACGTTGAGCGAAGAGCTTGTGGAGCTGCGCACCGACTTCGCCGAAGTTATGGCGATAGCCGCGGACTCCAGCTCGCTCATCAATCGTCTGAAGGATACCGGCATCCTCGACCCGAAGATCGCGCGAGACCATGGGTGTACCGGTGTGGCCGGTCGAGCCGTAGGCATACAGAACGACGCACGCGCGCAGTACCCGTACGCAGCGTACGAGTCGCTTCGCTTCACCATGGCGGGCGCACAAGAAGGCGATGTCGAAGCCCGCTTCACGGTACGCATCGAAGAGGTCTATACGTCCATCGACCTGATCCTCCAGGCGCTCGAAGCGCTCCCCAGCGATAGTATCGCGAAACTACAGCCACCCGTACTACCGAAGAACGCCTTCGCCGTTTCGATCACCGAAGGCTGGCGTGGTGACATGGTGTGTCTCGTCGCCACCGACTCGACCGGCTCAATCTCACGCGTCGATATGCGCGACCCGTCGCTCCTTAACTGGCCGTGCGTCGGCTACGCTGGAAAAGGCAACGTGGTGCCCGACTTCCCGCTCATCAACAAAAGCTTTAGTCTCTCCTACACCGGCGGGGATATGTAACAGAAAGGACCGGTCCTTTCACTAAGACAAGAAAAGACGACCACTGGAGGGTGATCGTCTGTGTCGGTTATATATTACGCGGTTTCGAAGCCTGGACTGTGTGCGTTCATGAGCGCCCACTCGCCTTTGCCCAATTGCACGAAACACTTGCCGAACGGGCCGAATGTCGTGTCGCTGGTAAGTGGTCGACCCAGCACCTGCACCTCGAACGCTTGCGCCTTGCGGATCTCAAGGTCGGGGTTGCTCCACCCAGCCTTAAGCTCTACCAGCCGGACCCCGGCCGCTCCCATCTCGATAAGAGCAGTGCGCAGACTCTTCTTGGTCCGCACCAGTGCCGCCAAGTCTGACGGCACACCATCAAGCTGAAAGTCTATATCAGCAATCGTATCCATCACACCCTCTGTTCCATTACGCTTGCGAATCAATCTCGCGACCGCGAGTACACCGGTTGCTGCCACGAACAGCACGAGGAACCATGCTGCTTGCCACTCAGGCGACACGGGCGTGCGCGTCCAGTCGCACTGCAGACGCCACAAGAGCGCTGGCAGGCACAGGAACACGGTCGTCAACGAAGGACTTACCCACTCTGCAACCTCCTGCGCCCACGTCCGAGGAGGGTGCGCCCCCCAAGCGTCGAAATATCCCGCCAACCCCGCGACAGCCAGCGGGAGCAGACTTGCCCCCACGAACAGCAAGAAGAACAAGACCGAGGGTATGCCCACCGACAGTGGGTTCGCTACCAGAAAACCGGTTTCCATGACCTATTCCCTTTCAGGGTGTTGATGCACTATTGCCCGGATGTGCCTCTGTAGTCCAATGGTATCTAACCATACATGCACCCGCGAGTCCATGCGTGCCATGGTATGGTTAGAAACCTTCGCCAATAGCGCCGAAGTACGCACAGACACCCATCAAAGCGATCAGTGCCACAGAAGCGAGCCCAAGGCTCCACTTCCAAGACAACCCAAGACCATACCCAACGCCCCAGACTATAAGAGCCATGCTAGCTCCCAATACAGTAAGAGGATCCATGCCCCTATACACCTTTGCTGTATATCCAAGAACAAGAAGGAGTATGCACCACAAGAGCAGGAAGGTCCAGCTATTCCCCCAAGAGAAAAGTTCGTATCTGCGTGAACGGTTTGAGCGTAAGGTAGGTTAACCGATCATCATCTTCGCTCAGTTCAGCTCGAGTGACATCGTACCCTTCGGGGATAAAAATGGAGTCCCAACCAAAGCCATCTGTGCCAGCAGGTTTTTCGGCAACACGCCCGCGCAACTCACCTTCGAAATAGTGCTCTGCCATGCCATCATAGTAGCCGAACATGCAGCGGGCGATTGCAGAACGGTCCTTGCCATCAAGCAGCCTACATAATTCCGCTGGCGACAACTCTTCTTGGAACCAGCGAATGAACGTCCCCGGCAATCGCCCAAGTGCCACGAACTCCAGCGACACATCCTCCACCAACACCGGCCGCCCCACCTGCGCATACGCCTGGCGTACCTTGTGCCGGACAACTTCCTGTAGATCAAGCGACTGTATCTCCTCCAACTCAACCTTGCTGTGCTCAACCGAATGCCCCAAGTAGCGAGAGAGATACTCCGCCTTCTTCTGATTCCCCGTAATAAATACTGCGTCTTTTGGGGTCATTTCCGGCATTGTAGCACATGCATCCATTCTAAATAGGTGGCCGTTGATAAAATTCTGACTGGTGGTAAGCTCTCCCAAAATGAAAAAAGACTTTTGGCGATGGCATACGAAGAAAGAGGAAATTAACAACACAAAAGGAACTGCCCTCTTTCATGAGCGAGAGGTGTGGTGGTGCACACTTGGCACCAATGTTGGCTACGAACAAGATGGTGGAAGTGAATTGTTTACTCGACCTGTCGTCATACTATCAAAATTCAATCTCGACACTTGTCTTATTGTTCCACTGACAGCCAGACCAAAGGAAGGAAAATATTACTTCTCCGTAGGAGCAGTATCCGGGAGAGACGCGGTAGCCGTCTTATCACAGATTCGATTCGTGGATCGCAAACGATTGACCGTAAAAATTGCAACTATGGACAAGGACGTTTTTCGCGCGCTCACAAAGGCCGTCATAGGCGTGTGCTTTCCTGATTTGAACCCCTAAACGTTGCCCCCCCGCCTTGTGGGCGGGGGGTAGGCCGAAGCCGTTTATGTACTCATACTACACCCAACCTGCAAAAAGGCAAGTAGAATACTTTTCCCCTAACAATCAAGATAAGGGAGAACTATAGAAAGTAGCACGCATATAAACTCAACCGAAAATAGGAAAATCTTCTAAACCTAATAGCTCCGTAGTCGTTTTGCTTTGTCGTGGGTGCGGATGCGCTCTAAAGCCTTGGCTTCGATTTGGCGGATGCGTTCGCGGGTGACGCCGAACTTTTTGCCAACCTCTTCCAGCGTGTGGTAGATGCCGTCCTCCAGCCCGTGGCGGAGTTTGAGGATCTCGCGCTCTTTCGGGCTGAGTTCGTCGAGGATCTCTTTGAGCTGGTCGGCGAGGATACGGCGGGAGACCTCTTGGTCGGGCGAGAGAATCTTATCGTCTTTGATGAAGTCGCCCAAGACTGACTTGCCATCTTCGCTCTCGTCGCCCACTGGGCTTTCGAGCGACACGGTGTCTTGGTCGATCTTCTCGATCTGGTATATCTTGTCGACATCGACACCCATTTCGAGCGCGATCTCCTCGGCAAGTGGGTCGCGGCCGAGGTCTTGGGAGAGGCGACGCGAGACTTGCTTGTACTTCGCAATGGTCTCCACCATGTGGACAGGGATGCGGATGGTGCGCGACTGGTCGGCGAGCGCACGGGTGATAGCTTGGCGGATCCACCACGTCGCGTAGGTCGAGAACTTGTATCCCTTGGTGTAATCAAATTTGTCGACTGCCTTGAAGAGGCCAAGGTTGCCCTCTTGGATGAGGTCGAGCAGTGTCAGGTCAGGGCTACGACCGACATACTTCTTGGCGATAGAGACGACGAGGCGCAGGTTCGCGCGCGCAAGCAGGTTGCGTGCCTCTTCGTCACCATCGACGATACGCTTCGCGAGGTCGCGCTCGGATTGTGCGTTGAGCAGTGGATACTTCCCTATCTCGCGCAGGTACATTTGGATCGAGTCGTACTGCGAGTCGGAACGCGCGTACCCCTTCTCGGGAGCATCATCGACGATCTCGAGCATGCCGCCGCCTTCGAGCACGTCGATATGGGCGGCGGCGAACTTCTCGTATAGTTCTTCCAGGAAGTTGACGTCCGTCTCGATGGTCGGGAACACTTTGAGAATTTCATCATAGGTGATGAACCCGCTCTGTCGGCCACGCGCCATGAGCGACTCGGCCTTCTTGTCGCGTTCATTGGTCGGCTTGGCGACCTTAGCCGCCGCCTTACTTGTAGCGGTTTTCGCACCCTTCACAACCGTCTTTTTAGGCGCCAGTTTGACTCGGCGAGTCGCTGCCGCATCACGAAACTTCTTCGCCTTGGCTACGACACTTTTAACAGCACGAGAAGCACCGCCCGACCGTGCTGGTCGGGCCGTCTTGGAAACCACCTTTTTGACTCCTTTTTTTGGTTTTGGCATTTGCGTAAGTGCAAGCAGTATATCCTAATACTGGGGAAAAATCAACCCTCGCGTCCACAATCAGGGACGCTTCGTTATGTCCTGTATCTTGCGGTCCACATATTGTTCGACATCGGCTATATGGGCCTGCATCTTCTTCGCGTAGTCAGCCTCTTCCTTCGTAGTCGCCTTGTGGGTACCCGTCTTATCGTACAGCTTTGCCTGTTTGTGAAGATCTTTTTTGAGGTCCATAAGCCGCTCTTTCGTCTGCTCTCTCATGTGCACAACCCCGGAGTGTGGTCGTTTTCGGTAGATGCGGAGTTTGTTCCAAAGTATGACATTGAAGATCAACGACAACAACGAGATGCAGAGCGCTAACACGACCAGTACCATCGAGCCGTGCGTCTCGACATACCACGTCGTGACCGCCACTACGCCCTTGGGCACGTACGGTTCGGCCGGTACCATGACGTAGAAGTCTTGCGAATCCATATAATTCCCCGCTCGATCGACCGCTCGTACTTTTACGACATGCTGCCCCGGAGACGCATCAAGCGGTACCTGGACCGTCCCCTGGGTCAACAGTCCCGCCACGTCACTTCGCGCATCGACGCCATCGACCACCAGCGACAGTGACCCAAACCCAGAGGTATCGTCCTGTGCTGAGCCGGTGACCGTGACAGTCTTGGTGTCCGACGAATAGACGAGCGATGTAATACTCAACCGAGGCGGCATAGTATCGATATTGAGCGTATAGGTGCTCACCGGACCCCATACCCCGCCCGCAAGTGCACTTACTTGGACGTACCATGTGCCGTCGGTGAGCGCGTCGGTCGACTTTTGTGTGATCGCAGGCTTGTATGTCTTTGTCGGAACCGTCGTTTGGTCCTGACTCACCAAGAATTTGATCGCGGCGGTCTTCGGGGGTAGGTCGAACCCCAGCTGTGCCGTGTTCTGCGCATACCAGGCAGTCTGTGATGGATGGGTCGAGGAAGTGATGTGCACCGTCGTGTCGGTCGGGGTGGTCTGTATGACGGTCGGTGTCGCAGCAGGCTTTGCTATGGGTGCAGGTGTCTGGATCGGCGCGGCTGGTACTGACGGCGTGATGGTGATAGTGTCATTGCTCGACCCGCTGAATACGTCCGTCCCTTGTCCATCGTTGGCGAGCACGTTCACGTTCGTAACCAGTATCGAAGCGGCACCTGTCTTTTTTGCGCGAAAGGTAATATCGAGCATGTCTCCACTACCTCCCTGATACCCCGGCGTCGGTACCCCACCATCGAACGTCACCGTACCGGCGCTGTTGGAGAACGTTGGCTCTTCGACCCAGAGCGAGAAAATGGATGAACTTTTCGAAACCGACACCACCTCAAGAAGATCGGTCGGGAACTGGATCGTGGCGCTCCCGTCGTTGATAGCAACTCCCTGCGTGTTCACCATGACGTGTACCGTAACGATGTTCCCCGCTGAGATCGACGACACCATCGGCGTCAACGACACCGTGGCTGCGCGCGCTGCGTGGGGACCGCACAGTAGCATCATGAGCACGGACACCACGAACATGCGAACGGAGAGGCGCGTGACTTGTTTGACAGATGACGTGCACAACATAGTATTATCTCTTCCTCTTTTTCACACGACGTCTCGTACTTCGACAATAGAGTACGTATGAGACAGCAGCGAACAACAGCAGTGGTATAATCAAGAGCCACATCCACTCCACCCCTCCGGCTGGACGAGACACCGAGACGGTGTAGGTTGATACGCGGGCACGGCCGGCTTTGTTATATGCGGTGACTGTAATCGTCTCGTCCTGACCCTGGCGCTGAAGCACGTATGTATCACCGCTGCGCACCGATGGGAGAGTCCCTTCGGTGACATCGTAGTGGTCTATGCCACCCAGCGTGTCGACCGCTCCAAAGCTAATGAAATAGTTACCACCGTACACCTGTGGATCTCTCCCATAGTCGATAGTGAACGGCTCGGGTGGAGTCGTGTCATGTTGTATCTCGATCGCAAGATCGTTTCGTGCTGACGCACCCGTACCCGCCGTGACCCCTGCCGCAACACCCGTAAGTGAAAGCGGAGTCCCTTGTCCATCCGCCAGATAGGCGGTGCCATGTTGTACTTTGAACGTGATGGGTCCTGCACCAGTGATCTTCACCGCGATAGAGAATAATTTTAGATGCGCCCCGGTCAAGCTGGTGACCGCACCACCAGTGAAGGATATCGCGCTACCACTCAGAGACGGCGGCAGTGGCCAGAGCGTCAACACCGAGCCGCTCGTGTCATTCGAGACGACAGTCACTGGACCGATGACGCTCACTTCCCCATCCACCGCGTTCACATTCCGCAAGGTCGAAAGGTAGACAGGCACCAGCACCGTATCTCCAACCGACACAACGCCAATCGGTGGCTCTATCGTCAATACGTCGGTAGCGGCATGAGCCGAACCTGGGAGTACGGTGAGCACGGCTATGATCCAAAATATGTTTCGGTAGTGTCTCATCTCTTTTTAAACGGTGTGCCTGCGGTCTTCCACTGGGAAAGCATGATGGAGAAGTCTCGTGCGTCGACCTTGCCGTCTTGATTGATGTCGACGCACGGATTCCTAAATGGTGGCTGCGTATGCCAGAAATACAGCAGCACTGAAAAGTCGATATAGTTAACCACATGATCACCATTCAGATCAGCCCCGTTGCATTGCCCTGCTGGTGTCGATGGTACCGCGGTCACCACAGCAGCTCCGCCACCACCCGAACCGCCGCCCCCAGAGCTGCCGCCACCGGAACTACCTGAGCCACCGGAACCGCCGTTATTCGAGCTCCCCGCCGTAGCGGTAAACTGACGTGACGCACCGGAACTTTCGGTTCCGAAGTATGCGATGACTTTAAAGTAGTACGAACCGGGTGTTGGCACGGTGGCAGTGAGCGTGGTGTTAAAGCTGTCGCCCGGATTTATGAACTTCGCCGCGTTCGCGTAGAATACGTCGTTACTGCTTCCATCGCAGGGCGTACTGATATCGGCGACGACACACCACGCATAGTGATATTCATATCCGCCAAGACCTTCGTTGGTGATCGTAATGTTCGCCCCGATGGTAGGCACGGTGACCGCGCTCACACTATTCACTATGACCTGCGCGGGAGATGTCGTGAGGTTCCAATACTGCGTACCAGGTAGCGTCTGACCGGTCGCAACATTCGCGGTGACATCGGTCTCCCATACGCCGCCCGGCGCGCTGCCGCTGGTGAGGTAGGTGTACTGGTAGGTACCAACACCGGTACGCGTCATGGTGCCTGCGTTGACTATCACGTTCCTGCTTGGATCATAGATGGTAATCGTTGGGATATTCGCCGAGTCGGTCAACGTACCATTGTAGGTTGTGGTAACGGTCGCATAGTACGTACTGCCCGCTGCAACAGTGCTCGAGTTTGAAAGCGATACCACCCATGGACTCTGGGATGACAAACTCAGTGAGGTGAGCGTGCGAGACGTCGCGCTCCACACGCTCGACACTATCGTCGCTGGCATCGACACGATAGCCGACGCGATCGAACCGAGCGTCGAGCCGAGCGATGACGATGCAGCGGTGACGACGTTAGTGGTGTTGGTGTTGACTGCCGAAGCGACACCTGCGGTCGCGGAGTCGGTGTGCGCGTTGATTGCGGTCGTTACGCCAGCAGTCGCAGTGTTGGTGTTGCCGTTGACGACCGCAGCGATCGAAGACGAAGCAGCATTGAGTGCGGTGTCTGTGTGTCCATTAACCGTTGATGCGACGCCGCCGGTTGCAGAGTCCGTATGCGCATTCACTCCAGCCACGACCGAGGACGAAGCATTGTTCACGTCAGTCTGAGTTGCGAGTGAGCCGGTGGTAAGGGTAGCTCCCGTGAGTGTTCGCGAGGCAGCGCCCCAGACCGCGGTCGCAACGTCGCCGGTAATCGTGCCGAAGGAGGTCAGAGTACGTCCCGAGTATGCCCACACATTCGCAGGTACTGAGAGAATCGAAGACGCAATAGAACCGAGCGTCAATCCCAGCGAAGAGGATGCGGCAGTAACGACGTTGGTGGTGTTGGTATTGACCGCTGCAGCGATACCACCGGCCGCTGAGTCGGTGTGACCATTCACTACAGCCGCGATCGAGGAAGAGGCTATGTCCGTGTGCGCATTAACAGCTGTGGTAATGCCAGCAGTGGCCGAATCAGTATGACCGTTGACCACAGCGGCGATCGAGGAGGTTGCGGTAGCGAGCTGCGAGTCGGTGTGTCCGTTCACACCCGAGGTAATACTCGCAGTTTGAGTGTTCGTGTTGCCGTTGACGACCGCGGCAATCGAAGACGAGGCGGTATTGAGTGCGGTATCTGTGTGTCCATTGACTGTGGACGCAATACCACCGGTCGCTGAGTCTGTATGTGCATTCACACCTGCCGCAACTGACGAAGAAGCATTGTTTACGTCAGACTGAGTCGCAAGCGAGCCAGTAGTGAGAGTTGCCCCAGTGAGTGTTCGAGTCGCTGCGCCCCAGACCGCAGTCGCCACATCTCCTGTAATCGAGCCAAAGGAGTCGAGTGTACGACCAGTGAAGGACCAGACGTTCGCAGGCACCGAGAGGATTGAGGATGCAATCGAACCAAGGGTGGAACCGAGAGAGGATGATGCCGCAGTAACTATGTTCGTGGTGTTCGCATTAACAGCGCTCGTGATACCCGCGGTCGCCGTATCGGTGTGAGAATTGACCGACGACGTAGCGAGCGCCAATTGTGTGTCCGTGTGGGAGTTCACCCCTGAAGTTACACCCGCGGTCGCAGTGTTCGTATTGCCGTTGACGACCGCGGCGATTGACGAGGATGCGGTATTGAGCGCAGTATCGGTGTGCCCGTTGACGCCAGACGTGATACCCGCGGTCGCAGTGTTCGTGTTGCCATTCACCACAGCGGCTATTGAAGAGGATGCCGAGTTAAGCGCAGTGTCGGTGTGACCATTGACTGTCGATGCGATACCGCCAGTGGCGGAGTCGGTGTGTGTGTTCACGAGGGTCGTGACTGAGGATGAGGCGGTGTTCACATCAGACTGAGTCGCGAGCGAACCCGTTGTGAGAGAAGCTCCCGTGAGGGTGCGTGTGGCTGCACTCCAGACGGCGGTGGCAACATCACCGGTGATTGAGCCAAAGGAGTCGAGCGTGCGGCCAGTGAAGGACCACACGTTCGCCGGCACCGAGAGGATGGAGGACGCGATCGAACCGAGAGTGCTACCAAGCGAGGAGGATGCGGCAGTGACGATATTGTTAGTATTAGTGTTAACTGCTGACGCGATGCCACTCGTTTGTGTATTTGTATTACCATTGACGACGGCTGCGATCGACGAAGATGCTATGTCCGTGTGCCCATTAACAGCTGTGGTAATGCCAGCAGCGGCCGAATCAGTATGACCGTTCACAACAGCAACAATCGAAGAGGTTGCGGTCGCAAGTTGCGAATCCGTGTGACCGTTCACGCCAGTTGTGATGCCAGCTGTAGCAGTGTTCGTGTTGCCGTTGACGACCGCAGCGATTGAAGAAGAGGCCGTGTTGAGCGCCGTGTCGGTGTGACCATTGACGCCTGAAGTAATGCCCGCAGTCGCGGAGTCGGTGTGTGCATTAACCGACGAGGTTGCAAGCGCAAGTTGCGAATCCGTGTGACTGTTCACACCTGAAGTGATGCCAGCTGTTGCAGTGTTGGTGTTGCCGTTGACGACTGCAGCGATTGAGGATGAGGCGGTGTTGAGCGCCGTGTCGGTGTGACCGTTGACGGCCAGTGCGATACCACTTGAAATTCCCGAAAGTACCGAGTCTACATTGGTCGCAAGCTGCTTACCGATCGAGCCGACCGTGGTCAAGGTGCTGGCAGTGATATTCCATACCGCCAAAGGTATCGACAACAGCATCGTGCCGATAGATGACGACGCAACGTCAGTGTGCGCATTCACACCTGAGGTGACGTTCCCGGTCGCAGCATCAGTATGTGCGTTCACGACCGCAGCGATCGAAGATGAGGCAGTTTGGATATCAGACTGCAATGCAGGAGGACTCACTACCACGAACGATTCATCTTGTCGTACCAGCGTGCCCCCCGCGCTCGAACCACAGGAGATGTTGGACGACCATACACCCAAGACAGATGCTGGAGTAAATGTATAGGAGTGCCATCCATCCGACCGTGCGGTGGTCGAAGCGTACACCACCTTCGTGTTGGTCGGATCATACACTGTCACGTCGCAGTTGTCGGTGGTTGGTGAGTAGTCGTCGTTGTAGACGAACTCGCCAATCGTGACCACGGAGCCCGCCGGATACTGTGGATAACTACCTGCTAAAGATAATGCGGGGACGCACAAAAGTAGAAGAAAGAGAAAAAACGCTGGCGCGGGCCGCAAGATGTGCAATACGAAAAATCTTTCTATCCTCATAGATATACGAAATACCTCTCCCCCATGAGAGCGGTGATGCTCCTATTTCTTTGCTACCGCCTGTACCGCGACCTCGTCCTTGAAGCCGCTTCGCAGGGTGCGGATACCGTCAGCGAACATTTTCCCGAATTCGGGAATCTTCTTCGATCCGAACAAGAACACGATAAGCGCGGCTATAATTAACAGTTCTTTAGCACCGAGGTCGAATGGCATACGATGTACGTTCTTATTTTTTTCTAGTAGTGGCGACCACTGTGTCAGCACCTGGCTCGTCCCGGAACGCGCCGCGCAAGTGACGGATGGCGTCCGCTACACCGCTCGTGAGCTCTGGAATCTTCTTCGCACCGAACAAGAACACGATAAGCACCGCGTGGTTGCCACCCCCACACGCTGTGCATTAAGTATAATCGTAAGCTCGTAGATCGCCACGAGCGGTGCGGACATAAGGATAAGCGACAAACCATCCGTTGGTGGCAGCAGTCCAACGAACAAAAAGATAATCACGATCGCATGCCGACGTTTCGCACGCAGAAAGTCGACTTGCACCACCCCGAGACGAATAAGAAAACTGATGATGATGGGAAATTCGAACAACAAACCGAGCAGCGTCGAGGTGAGCAACATCTGCGACATGAACAGACTGATGTCCCAAAGATTCACGATGCCGACACTCTGATTAACAATCGCCACCGCACCGAGCGCACAGTACATGATGGCGAAACCGTACGTAAAGCCGAGCATGAAAAGCACCACCCCGACCGGTATGAGAAAAAAGAAAATGCGGCGCTCAGCGTAGAGGAGTCCGGGACGAAGGAACTGATAGATGTGATACAAAAGCACCGGACTCGTGAACACGACAGCCAAAAAGAACCCGACATCCATCGCCAGATCGATAAGCTGAAAGGGTGCGGTCGCGACAATAGACACGCTCGAGATCTTCAAGAAACTCGTCATGAGCTTGACCAAATAGGGTGTCGCAAAGAATCCAGCGACGAAGATGCACACGAAAATGATCACGACCACGTACAAACGACGACGAACGTCCTCTAAGTAGTCTCCGTAGGTCTCGACGTATGCGGTCAGGCGGTCCATACACACTTATTCGGACATGATAAAGATCTTGTTGCCCGAGTTGACTATCTTCGCCGTCTCGAGCACAAAAAACTGACTCCCGCTGGGCTCGATGAGTATGTCGGTTAATACGCCGCTATATACCACACTCGGCAACTCAAGGATAAAATCCTGACCCTCACCATTTTGAAAATCGATATCGGTAAGAGCCATACGCAAAATCAGAAGGCGGTTAATCGTGAGTCGGATGCGGGAACTTGCGCAGCGGTCGAGGTGCTCGCCGTCGTGTCTGTCGTGCTCGCGGCAGTCGGGTCGGCTGACGTGGTCGTGCTTGCATCAAGTATCGGCACCGTCGTTGTGCTAAACCCTTCCAGAGGTGGCGTGGAGGTGGCGTCGGGAATAGTCACAGGAGTAGTGGTACTCGTATCGATGGGCAGCGAAACAGCTTGGGTCGAGCTCGCAACCGTATCGGTCGTGGTCGTCGTGGGAGGAATGATCTCGTCCGTCGTGGTGGAGTATTGGTTCGCAGGTGCGGTCACCGTCACATCCGCCACGACCGCCGATACTGCCGTCGGTGTGACGATGTCTTGTGGATCCTTGTCTATCACGATGGTCGATTGGTCCTTCAACAACATATCCTGGAGCGTTTCTGGCTGGATGTTCACTAACCCAAGCTGGTTAAGCAGATTGATATACTCTACCTCTCGATATACGATGCTACCGAACTTAACGAACTGCGCTTGATGCGCACAGTACGACTGCCCCGGCATACCCGCAAGGTAACACTCGATAAAATCGAACGGGGCATAGTCCCCCGTCGGTGACAACACGAGGATGCCTGGGCTGTCAGGTACCGGTTGGTCTTGATAGATGCGTACTTTCATATGCGAGATTATGCCTGTGTGAGCAGAGCGCGAACCTTAATATTGTCTCCAAGGGACGTCGGCGTGTAGCTGATGTATGTATTGCTATACTTCGCATCCGGAGATGCGGTGAGATCGTTCGTGTCATACGCACCCCATCCGCCGGCACCGCTCGTCGTCTTTTGCCAGAGCAAGGGTGATGCTGCGGTCGTGTCGGTGAACAGCTGTGCGCCGCTCACCGCGTCGAAAAGTGTCACGCGCAAGGTTGGCACCGTGCCGCCCCACGCGGTCGCAAAGCGCCATGCGAACGTCTTGGTCGTGACCGAAGAGAGGCCAGCGGACGGTTGGTAGTGACTGTCGGTCGTATTATCTTCGTACACACAGGCGAGATTATAGACTCTATTAGGAATACAGAACGTGCCGATAGTACGAAACTCGATCGCGAATTGTATCTGTGACCCCGGGGTCGCTCCCGAGAGATCCCCCGTATAGTCGGTGAGCGCCGTCCATGTCCCCGAGTTGTCACTGATACCAGATGTTCGATAGAGTAGTCGGTACGGTTCGCTTGGAATCGTCAGGTTGCCTGGAGACGAGACGTTCGCGCTCCCCGCAAAGGGTTGACTGTTCACATACACACGCACCAGTTTGACCGCATTCGTGGTGGCGAGCGCCGGGGTTATCAGACGTTGGTTGACCGTCCCGTTCGCGTACGCCCAG
Source organism: Candidatus Adlerbacteria bacterium (assembly GCA_903851045.1). Classification (GTDB taxonomy): domain Bacteria; phylum Patescibacteriota; class Minisyncoccia; order Phycocordibacterales; family SBAW01; genus GWA1-54-10. Next base: position 69,619 of record CAINNF010000017.1, on the reverse strand, counting down.
TCAGCACCCAGAGGCAGTGCATATATCTGACTTATCGTAGCAGCAGCGCCAGTCTTAGCGATATAGGTTATCCCCCCTTCTGACCAAAGCGACAGGAAGGTACTGGCGATGAGGCTCGGGTGCGGAGCAGCCGCGCCATCTTCGGATGACTGGTCGAGCTGTCTGGATTCGACCAAGAACATATGATCCATCGGACTATTGACCGCATTGTACTGGGTGACATACGCGCGGTTCGAGGCGGGCGACGTGGCGGCACCGCTGGTGGTGATGACGAGGCGATCTATCTGGGTGTCCACGGCAATTTGGTTGAGCACGCTCGAGGCGGTGTAGGTTGCCGCACCGCCAGTCGGTATTTCGACCATGGAGTCTGTCCACCAGGTCGATGCGTTGGTGGTAATGTCGCTAATTCTGGCACGATGTATCTTTGCAATACTCATGAAATAGAGACATTTCACACCTGCGCCAGGGCCATGGTTGAGCGTGGCGATGCATGCGACACTGTTGTTGGCAGCGATAGCAGGTAGGTTGTTGGCCGTCGTTTGGGCCAACGTGCTGAACATGAACGCCGTGATGTCCTTACCGTTGGTACCACTGGTGGGTATGGATAGACCGCTGCGAATATTATATTTGTAGACTCTTGCGCTGGTACCGCCGGCACCGTCGATGACGTAGCGGTACTGCGTCGTCCACGAGACGAAGTCGTCGATAACACAGGCGCACGCGGTGGTGTTGTTCGAGGTGGCTGCGTCACCGAGCCAGTAGTTCGCTTTTATCTTGTCGATCATCGTTGCGGCAGAGATAGTGGTGCCGCTGTTCACAAAATCGCCATAGGAAAGGCCCATGGCGACGAATAGCCCACCGTTCGTGGCAGTGGTGCCGTTCGTGGCAGTGGTGACTATCTTAAGATCTTCTATCACATACGGCGTACTCGCGGCGAGCGAGAGCGCGACCATGGCGCCTCCGACACCGGTCGCTGTCGCGGACGCTTGGATATTCATGATAGTATCGCTGTCGATAGCGTTGACGTAGTACCAGGTGGATATCTGTGTTGGGTCGGTCGAACCAAAGCCTATGCGCGAACCGACCGCGATTCTACTCGTGGACCACAAAGTCCCCGAACCAACGATCGAACCGATAACGATGACATATGGACCGGCTCCGACCGTGCCCGGACTGGTCACCAGAGTCATCGCGGTCGTCGATCCGACCGCACTAATCACATACCAATTACTTATCGAAGCGGGGTTGACCGAGCCAAAACCAATGAGCATACCCGCCTGGGTCGTGGTCGAGAAGCTTGAACCAACACCAGTGACCGCGTTGCCCGACACCGACGCCGTACCTGCCATGATAACAATTACATATGAGAGACCAGAGCCGAGACTCCCTGCTGATGTTGAGAGTGTGAGTGACGTGCTCGAGCCCCATGTTTGGATGGTATACCACGTGGTAATCTGGCCGGGGTTCACAGAGCCAAAGCCGATGGCCATACCTGCCACATTGTAGATACCGGTGTTGGAGAAGGTGGTGCCGGTACCCGTGACGCCCGTACCCGATACCGCAACGGTACCGACATTGTATATGGTCGCTATGACATAGGGCGTACTTGCAGGTATCGCAGTTGCACCAATTGAAGTCGCAAGTGTGAGGGCTGTGGTCGAACCAAACGTCTGGATGTAGTACCACGTAGCGATGGAATCTGGGTTGGTCGAGCCAAACCCGATCATCATACCCTGCATAGCGGCAGTGAACGTAGTACCAGTGCCTGTCACAGCCGTAGTCGTGACAGCAACGGTGCCAGTGCTGTAATAGGCACCATTGGGCGTCATGCCGCCGGATTGGACAGTACCCGTGGTATAGGGTTGATAGGACACCTTAAGGCCGTGCAGCACATAGGTGCCCTGTGTGCCGGCATAGGGGTAGTTAAGTGTCGCATATCCTTTTGCAGTAAAAGCAGAGGTGCTTCGGTTGAACTCATAGAGCTGTATCTTGCGGGTTGCCGCAGCCGCAGAACCGTCTCCCAAAAATACCCAGTCGGTCTGCAAGGTCTTGTTGATAACGAAGGATGTACCGCCCGCGATAGTACCGGCCGAAGTGCCTATCGTAATCGCTGTATCCGACGTAATAGCGTTGATGGTATACCAGGTGGTCACCTGCGTCGGGTCGGTGGTGCCAAAGCCGATGGTCGCACCGATGGGCACGCCATTGGTGAGCCATGCCGTGCTGCTACCAGTGACGCTCGTACCAGAGACAGCGACCGTACCGGTCGTATAGTATCCAGACTTATTCGCCCAACGGACAACATGGGGAAATACGCCCGCTACACCGGCGGTCGCCTCGAACGGACGACCCATGCCATAGATGGTCCCCGTCGAATCACGCCCAACACGAGTTGGACCAATATATTTGTCGGACGGATTCGCGCCGATGTACTGCTCGATAAGATCCCCGGTGACTATCTTCGTGGAGTCATACGATGTGTACGGCACCGTCGCACCGGTAAATATTTCTTCTACTACTCGTCTGGCCATAATGGATATTATCTTTGATTATACATGACTATGCCTCAAGGTAGTCAATGTTAATTTGCACCGTAGTCGTCCCCGATATCACACAGTACAGCGCTTGGTTCGCCCCACCCTCAATATAGTTCGGGTGGTTGTTCGCTCCATAGAGACCGCCCGCCTTCGGTGACACATACATCTCATAATCGGTCCCACCGGAGGTGAATCGAAACGACACCGAGGTTGCATCGGCGGTCAGCGAAAAACGGCACGCATACACGTGTATCTTTTTGCCGGATGTGGGCGTATATACGACTCCCGACGACGAGAGCGACGTCGACACCTTACTCACCCCAAGACCCGCAGCGGTCGCAGGGTCTATCCTCGTGTTCGTCGAATCCTTTAGTCCGACGACTGGAGATGTTGGTGTGCTACCCATCACATACGCACTCGCTTTGCCGGGGAGCATCTGCGATGCCACGACACCAAGACCCGCGAGACCCGCGAGCTTAAGGAACATTCGTTTACTTACATCAACCTCGGTGCCGTTTGCTTCGACGACCACTTCGGACAGTGGCGCGGCACGAGGTTGAACGGTGGATGAACGTGGGAAATCTTTTTTCGTGACCAAACGAAAAGAGTACCGGGACGGCAGTATGCGGAAATGCTTCATGCTACCCAATTATCTCTCGTCCATACCGCGTTTGCAAAATGATGTGGTCGAACAATACATCTGTCCGATGACGGTTATCGAAACCGCATCTTCAACCGCTGCCGTGTCACGGTCCGTTCGATATCTGCGAGCATGTCCTCTGCGATCACATCAGGTGAATGTTCAGCGAGCTCCGCTTCGAACTTGAATCGCCACACCTCGGCCTCGGCCTGGAGGCGATCGCGTAAGGTGTTGATCTTTTCTTCACCCAGCAAGGTTACCAACTTAACTGCCTGGGGAGAATCGGGTGCAAAGGTGAAGAGGAGCATGGCTGCCTTCTTCTCTATGGGGTCGAGCTCGGTCGGTGCGCTCTCTTTGGCCGGAGATACCGTGCCAACATCCTCCATCTCCAGCGGCAACACCTTTCGTTTCGCTACCTCTTCGCGCACCGCAAGTTCCGAGACGGAGATCTTGCCTGCGACGATACGGATGAAGTGTTCTTGCTCGATCTTGCTCGGCATCGCGGCGATAAGCGGCAGTATCTGCGCTTCGACCACCTTTTTGTACGCACGTTCATCTTTGATACCCGAGCGCAGTGCCTCGAGAAAGAACTCGACCGAAGTCTTCGATGCCCGGATCGCTTGTTTGAGCGCCTCGGGGTCTTCTTTCGCGACATCAGCCGGATCCTTACCGTGTGGGAAGGTTGGCACCTTTACATCGAACCCAACCTGGAGCGCCATCTGAGCGCTCCTGAGCCCCGAACGCACACCCGCATCGTCCGCATCGAGCGCCAAAATAAGGCGTTTTGTCAGTCGCCCCAAAAGTGACAGGTGTTCAGGGGTCAGCGCCGTGCCTGAAATTGCGACCGCGAACGGCAGTCCTGACTGGTGAGACATGATAAGGTCGAACTGACCCTCGACGAGCAGCACGCAGTCAGCTTTGCGGATCGCATTCTTCGCCTTGTCGAACCCGTACATGACTCGCGACTTTTTAAAAAGCAACGTCTCGGGACTGTTCACATATTTCGCGGGCTCGGCCCGCGGCTCCGAAGGAGCTTTGCGGGCTTCGCTCACCACATCCTCAAAAAATCTCCCCGAGAACGCGATAACTCTCCCCTGCGCATCACTGATCGGGAACATGATACGACCGCGAAAGCGGTCATATATCTCGCCCGGCTTGCGCTCTGACTTCGCCGCGAGTCCCGCGTCCGCAATGTCGTCTTTGGAGAACTTCAGCGATACTAGATGATCGCTCACGTCTTGCCAGTGCGCAGGCGCGTAGCCGATGCGCCAGTGTTTGATGGTCTCGTCGGTGACCGCACGCTTCTTCAGATACTCCAACACATCCGGCCGCTTCGCGAGCTGTGCTTCGTAGTACTGCGTCGCCGCTTCACACACTTCGCGCAGCTTCTCGTCCTTCTCTTTATGCTCCGCCTCCTGACCATGACGACGCTCCAGTTTGATCCCCGCCTTCGCCGCCAACTCCTCCAGTGCCGTCTTAAAATCCACCCCTTCGATACGCTCGACGAACGAGAAGATATCACCCTTTTCGCCACACCCAAAACAGATGTAGGTACCCCGCTCAGGCGACACATGGAACGACGGCGTCCGCTCTTTATGAAAGGGGCACCGAGCCGTCATCGTCCTCCCCGCTCGCTTGAGCTGTACATACTGCCCAACCACATCAACGATGCTCAGCCGGTCCTTAATTTCTTGTATCTGGTCGCTCATAACAGCCCCTCTATTCTAGTCGGTTTCGGCATCCTTGCAGAGGGGTTGCCACAATACTCGTTTAGTAGTAGATTGTTGACGGCATCACTGGAGGCTGCAATGGATATACTGCTTGCTCTTTCGGCAGCGTGTTTCGCTCTCGGCATACTGAGCAGACTGGAGTACTTTACGATTCTTCAAGAAGATGCACGAGACATCGTCTCGATGCTTCGCTTTTAAGGAAACAGGTGGCCTATAATGACGATTCCCTGGCAAATCGCAGTACCGGTACTGGTCTATGTCGTGGTGGTGGGGTATGTCGCCCTATCCAGTAGCGACTGATGTAACAAAGGGAGGGTTGTGTGAAACTTATCGAAGTACGACACCTGGGTATGGCCGGAAGCGGGGCGCTTGTCGTCGGAGGCATCTCCGCGTCGATGGGCGGCAATCCCGGCGCGTCGCTCATCATCGCCGGTGTGCTTTTCTTCCTCTACTTCACCTACACACCGTAGCATGGTATGTACAAGGGCGCAGGTTCCAGCCGGAACCTGCGCCCACTTTCTTTTGTAGCCAGTATCGTATCTTTGGGTGTTGACAATATATACTACTTGGGTTTAGACTATCCATCGAGTAGTACAATCACCCATAGGGGGCAGGAGGAAGTACTTTGCAGAAAGACCTTTCGCAAGTCGGAACCGAAGAAGTGCTCCGACTGTTGTGCCACTACGGCACAGCGGTCGTCAAAGACCTCAACTTAGAGACATTGAGTCCCAAGACAGTGGTGCGCATTCACACGAGGTCGGGGAATGCGTACTTTTTTGAGGTGATAGGTGCCGCCAAAGACGGATTCGTGGCTCGGATGTATCAATGCATAACAAGTGGTGGCATGACGGCAGGATACCAAGGGATTTGGAAAATATATTTTGTCCAAGTTGGCAAAATAATCATAATGGACAATGAAGATGGGAGACGGAGAATAACGGGTCGTGTCGAACAAATATTCTTGCTACCCCACCCCACTGATTCACACTAACGCCAAACGGCCCGGCAGGAATCATCCTGTCGGGCCGCTGACTTTTTATGTTCTAATTTTTCGAACGACTAGACCGTCTCCTTCTCCGTCACCACGTCCGCATGGTCGACGGGGGCGTAGCGGTTGACCAACTTTTCTTTTGGTGAACCCTTGAAGCCGGTGCCGGCTGGGATGAGGCGGCCGATGATGACGTTCTCTTTGAGACCTTCGAGCTTGTCGACCGAGCCGTACATCGAGGCACGGATGAGCATGCGTGTCGTGTTCTGGAAGGATGCTGCCGAAAGGAAGCTCGGGCGTGAGAGTGAGACATCGAGGATGCCCATGACGAGCGGCTCGGTGGTCGCCTTCTCGCCGCCTGCAGCCTCTGCCGCATTGTTGGCATAGGTCATGTCAGCCTCGGCGACGACATCACCCTTGGAGTACTCCGTGTCGCCCGACTTCACGATCTTCACGCGCGAGAACATCTGGCGGATGATCGTTTCGAGGTGCTTGATGGAGATACTTGCTCCCTGGAGCTCATAGATCTTGAGGACCTCGGTGATGATGTATTCCTGTGTCGTTTCCTTACCGGCGTAGGCGAAGAGGTCGGCGAGGTCGGCAGAACCATCGGTGATGATCTGACCCTTCGTGACCTTCTCCCCCACCTTCACGAGCGGCAAGCGGCGCAGGTGGCATTCGAACTCGAAGACGTCCTTCTTGCCTTTACCACGATGCTCTAGGTCCGGTGCGATGCAGATGACCTTCTCCTTGTCGGTCGAGCGGATCTCGACAACCTCACCCGAGATGGTCGAAACGACCGCTGGGTTGCGCGGAGAGCGGCGCTCGAAGATTTCTTCGACGCGCGGGAGACCCTGGGTCACGTCACCGGCTGCGGATGCCGCACCGCCGGCGTGTTTGATGTTCATCGTGAGCTGGGTACCCGGCTCGCCGATAGCCTGTGCGGCGACCGTACCGACCGCCTCACCGAGCGCGACAGGCTTGCCGGTCGAGAGGTCCGCACCATAACAGTGCCCGCAGATGCCGCGGTGTGACTTACAACCTACAGGAGAGCGAACGTATACCGACTGCACACCGAGCTCTTCGATATGACGAGCGTCCGGTCCGAGCAGGAATTGCCCCTTCTTATAGATGAGCTTACCGTCGTGCATGACATCCTCTGCCAAGTAGCGACCTTCGATGTTCTTCGCAAGGAAGGTACCGATGCCGGATGCGGAGACACGGTGGATCGTGAGACCCTCTTTCGTGCCGCATTCGTCGCTGGAGACCACGATGTCTTGTGCGACGTCAAAGAGTCGGCGCGTGAGGTACCCGGCCTTCGCGGTCGAGAGCGCCGTTGAGGCGAGGCCCGAGCGCGAACCGTGCGTCGTGAGGAAGTACTCAAGTGGCGAGAGACCTTCCTTCATGGACTTCGTCACCGGGAGTTCGATCGTATCACCCGATGGTGATGAGATGAGACCCTTCATGCCGGCCATCTGCGTCACTTGTCCGATAGAGCCGCGGGCGCCTGACTTGATCATGTCGGAGACCGAACCGTCGATCGGGAGCGTCGCTGGGATGCACTTCTCGACCTGTGACTTCGCGTCGTGCCAGATCTCGATGTTCATGCGATAGCGCTCTTCCTCGGAGAGCAAGCCTTGCTCCCAGTGTTCGACGACTTCGTGCGACTTGCGCTGTGCTTCGATGATGATGCCATCCTTCTCGGCCGGGACACGTATGTCGTCGAGCGACCAGGTGATACCGGACTGGGTGACGTAACGGAAACCGAAGTTCTTGATCTTGTCCATGGTATCCGGGATCTTCTCGAGTCCATAACGGTCGATAAGGTTGTCGACGAGTTTCGCGAGACCCTTCTTGTCGATCGCAGTATTGACGAATGGGTAGTCGTTCGGGAAGACGGTGTTGAAGAGGAGTCGGCCTGCGGTCGTCTCGAAGAGCTGATTGCCGAACGCGGCATACTTCTCTTTCTCACTCGGCATCACACGGATCTTCGCCTGGAAGCCGACGCGACCGTGGTCGTACGCGAGAATGGCGGCGTTCGGACTCGAGAATGCGAGACCCTCGCCCTTTGCGCCCTTCACTTCCTTGGTCATCCAATACGTACCGAGCAGAATGTCGAGCAGTTTGGATGCGATGACCGGCTCGCCGTTACCCGGCTTGAGGATGTTCTTGGTCGCGGACATGATCTCGCGAGCCTCCGCCTGCGCCTCAGGTGAGAGCGGCACATGGACGGCCATCTGGTCGCCGTCGAAGTCCGCATTGAACGCCGAACAGACGAGCGGGTGCAGCTGGATAGCGTTCCCTTCGATAAGGATCGGCTGGAAGGCCTGAATACCCAAGCGGTGGAGGGTCGGTGCGCGGTTAAGCAGCACGTACTTGTCGCGGATGACATCTTCGAGGATCGCCCATACCTCCGGTACGCCTTCGTCGATAAGACGACCCGCGCCGCGGATGTTATAGGCGAGTTCCTTCTCGAGGAGCTTGCCGATGACGAACGGACGGAAGAGTTCCAGTGCCATGTGCTTCGGCAGACCGCACTGGTTGAGCCGAAGTTCTGGACCGACGACGATGACAGAGCGACCCGAGTAGTCGACGCGCTTACCCAGCAGGTTCTGACGGAAGAGACCGTGCTTACCTTTGAGGTTGTCGGAGAGCGACTTGAGCGGTCGTGTGCGCGCCTGGGTCGTCGCAGAGAACGCCGCGCCGCCATGGCGGATAGAGTTGTCGATGAGCGTGTCGACCGCTTCCTGCAGAATGCGCTTCTCGTTGCGGAGGATGACGTCCGGCGCATGGATCTCGATGAGCTTCTTGAGACGATTGTTGCGGTTGATGACGCGTCGGTAGAGGTCGTTGATGTCGGAGGTCGCATGACGGCCGCCGTCGAGCGCGACCATCGGTCGCAGGCCTGGCGGGATGATCGGGATGCGGGTCAGGAACATCCACTCGGGGCGAATGTTGGACTTCGCCATACCGCGCAGGATCGAGAGTCGCTTGCCGAGCTTCTCGCGCTCTGCGGCACCGGCCTTTTCGAGCGCCGTGACCGTGTCGGCGATCATCTGCTTCACATCGAGGTTCTTGCACAGGTTGTAGAGCGCTTCGGCACCGATACCGGCCTCGAACATCGCGCCGTACTTGATGACATAGCGGTGGTAGCGTGGCTCGTCGAGTACCGCACCGATGACGATAGAGTCGATGTCGCGCTTGGCATCGAGGAAGAGGTCCTTCATCTTGTCCTTCGACTTCTCGTCCTGGAGATTCTTCATCTTCGACTTGTACTCAGCTTCGAGTTCGCCGATGATGCGCTCCTTTTCCTCACGGTGAACCTGGTTGACGATGTAGCCCGCGAAGTAGACGACCTTCTCGAGATCGCCCCCAGAGATGCCGAGCACCATGGCGAGACGCGACGGAATAGCGCGAAGGAACCATACGTGTGCGACCGGGACCGCCAGGTCGACGTGACCCATGCGCTCGCGACGGACTATTGAGCGAGTGATCTCGACACCGCACTTCTCGCAGACGATACCCTTGTAGCGAATGCCGCGATACTTACCGCAGTAACATTCATAGTCGCGCTCAGGACCGAAGATCTTCTCGTCGAAGAGCGAGTTCTTCTCTGGACGTTGGGTGCGGTAGTTGATGGTTTCAGGCTTGGTGACCTCGCCGTGCGACCATTCCAAGATGCGTTCAGGGGATGCTGGTCGGATGCGCACCGAGTCGAAGTCGGAGGCCTCGGCACCCGGCGTCTTGCGCGCGTTGGTGACCGCACTGCCGCCGCGCATCAGCTCGACGTCGAGCGCGAGACCGCGCAGGGTGTGGAGGAGCACGTTAAAGGATGCCGGCGCGTAGTGGTGGTTGATGCGCTCACCGCGCACGATAGAGTCGAAGGCTGCGGACCGACCACTGATGTCGTCGGACTTGATCGTGAGCATCTCGCGCAGCGTATATGACGCGCCGTAGCCGAGCAGTGCCCACACCTCCATTTCGCCGAAGCGCTGACCGCCGCCTTGTGCCTTACCGCCCAGTGGCTGCTGGGTGATAAGAGAGTACGGTCCGATCGAGCGCATGTGGATCTTGTCCTCGACCATGTGGTGGAGTTTCAAGATGTACATGTAGCCGACCGAGATGTCCTGCTCGAACGCCTCGCCGGTACGACCGTCGAAGAGCTGCATCTTGCCGCTTTCGTTAAAGCCGGCCTTCTTCAACTCCTCGCGGATCTCGACTTCGGTCGCTCCCGCGAACGGCGGACAGATAGCTTGGTAGTTAAGGGTGTTCGCAGCGAGTCCGAGGTGCAGCTCCAAAATTTGTCCGAGGTTCATACGAGACGGCACGCCCAGCGGTGTCAGGATGACGTCGACCGGACGACCGTCCGCGGTGTATGGCATATCCTCTTCGGGCAGGATGCGGGAAATAACGCCCTTGTTGCCGTGACGACCTGCGAGCTTGTCGCCGACCGAGACCTTGCGCAGCTGCGCGACCTCGATGTGGATGCGCTTGATGATGCCGCTTTCGAGCTGGTGGCCCGCTTCGCGGGAGAAGACTTTGACGCCGATGATGCGACCGCGCTTGCCATTCTCCATGCGAAGGGACGAGTCCTTCACATCGCGCGCCTTGTCACCGAAGATCGAACGAAGGAGTCGCTCCTCAGGAGTGAGCTGTGTCTCGCCTTTCGGTGTGATCTTGCCGACCAGGATGTCGCCTGGGCGCACTTCGGAACCGACACGAACCACGCCGTCCTCGTCGAGGTTGCGGAGCTTCGTCTCGGAGACGTTCGGGATATCGTGAGTGGTCTCTTCGGCGCCAAGCTTGGTGTCGCGCACGTTACAGACGAACTCCTCGATGTGGATAGAGGAGAACTTGCTGTCCTTGACCATGCGCTCAGAGATGATGATGGCGTCTTCGTAGTTCGCACCCGACCAACACATAAAGGCGACGAGGCAGTTCTGCCCGAGTGCGAGCTGGCCGCCGTCGGTCGACGAGGTGTCGCCGAGCAGGTCACCCTTCTTGACCGCGGTGCCGACCGAGATACTTGGTCGCTGATGGAGCGCGGTAAAGCCGTTGGTACGGACGAAGTTGATGAGCGGATATTCGGTGTCCTTCCCCTTCTGGTTGCGAACGATGATGTGCTTGCCGTCTGCTTGGACCACCATACCATCCTCTTTCGCGATGATGAGGCGGCCAGTGTCCTTTGCAGCACGCTCCTCCATACCGGTGCCGACGAGCGGCGCCTCAGGAAGGATGCACGGGGTCGCCTGCTTCTGCATGTTCGAACCCATGAGCGAACGGTTCGCGTCGTCGTGCTCAAGGAACGGAATCATTGAGGTTGCGACCGAGAACGGTTGCTCCGGCGTCACATCCATCAGTTCGACATCCTTCGCGGCGACGCGTGTCGGGACGCTGTTGAGACGCGCATCGACGAACTCATCGACGAACTTCTCGTTGACGACCTTGACCGCACCGTGTGCGATAGAACGCTTCTCTTCTTCTGCAGCGTTGAGATAGACGATCTCTTTCGTGATATGACCATTCTCAACCTTGACGTACGGCGTCTCGATCATGCCGAACGCGTTGACGCGGGCGAACGTCGAGAGACGCAGAATAAGGCCGATGTTCGGGCCTTCAGGGGTGTGGATCGGGCAGAGGCGTCCGTAGTGGGATGGGTGGACGTCGCGAACCTCGAAGCCCGCGCGCTCGCGCGTGAGACCTCCGGGACCCAGTGCCGAGAGCGTTCGCAGGTGTTCGAGCTCGGTGAGCGCGTTCTCCTGCTGCATGAACTGGGAGAGCTGGTTGGTGGTAAAAAATTCTTTGATACGGGCCTGCAGTGGTCGCGGGTTAACGAACTGCTGTGGCATGGACGCATCGGTGTCGATCGTCGACATGCGGTCCTGGATGTTGCGCTTCATGTGGGTGAGGCCGACACGAAGGCGCTGCTGGAGCATCTCGCCGACGTAGCGGACGCGGCGCGAGCCGAGGTGGTCGATATTGTCCTCGACCGCATCAGGGTCGTTCTCGAGCTCAAGGATGTGCTTGAAGACGATGACAAGGTCAGCGAGCGAGAGTGTCTTGCGTGCGAGGTCAGCCTCTTCGAGCGAGAGGTCGAAGCGTTGGTTGAAGCGGAAGCGCCCGACGCGGGAAAGGTCGTAGCGGTCCTCACTAAAGATGGAGTTGATGTATTCGCGAGCGTTCGCAACGGTCGCCAAGTCACCATCACGCAAACGCTTGTGGATCTCGACGTACGCATCATCGACGGACTTGGTCACATCCTTGGAAAGCGCGTCTTCGATCCAGCGAAGTCCGTGCTCGGAGTCGGCAAAGAGCTTCTTGAGATCTTCGTCGGAGGTCGCACCAAACACGCGCAGGAGGGAGAGCGCGGGGAACTTTCGCTTACGGTCGATACGGACAGCGAGACCGCCGTCAGACTCAGCTTCGAGTTCGATCCATGCGCCGCGGGCCGGGATAAGCTTCGCGCCGAAGTGACGCTTACCCTTCACCTCTTCGGCGGTAAAGAAGACACCGTAGGAGCGTGCCAGCTGGGGGACGATGACACGCTCGACACCGTTGATGATGAAGGTACCGTGGTCGGTCATCACGGGGAAGTCCGCAAGGAAGATCTCCTGCTCCTTCTCGGAGCCGGTGGTCTTGTTGCGCAACCGAACGATACCGCGTAGCGGCATATCCAACGTCATCTTCTGCTCCTTGGCGTAGTGCTCGTCGAATTTCGGCTCACCGAGCTCGATCTTCACGAACTCAAGGTCGAACTTCTTGCCGGAGTAGTCCTTGATAGGAGTGAACTCCTTGAAGATATCCTTCACGCCACCCTTCAGAAGCTCCTTATAGGACTCGACCTGTGCCTCGACGAGATTCGGCGTCTCGACACGCGGCGCACGGAACCGGCTGAAATACTTTTTCTCTCGCATATACGTGTTTCTCTTATCGAACGTTTATAAAGTTAGTAAAATCCCGCTACCACCTTTTCTACTATCGACGCAAGCTCGCTATCCACACGTGAGATCCCTGTAGGTATCTCAAAGTCGAAGACGGAGCAAGGGAGATATCAACACCTCCCAAACACGCAAATAAGGGGCGCATATACAATGCTCCCGGCTTCCTCTATGAAGCTTTAATTATTTCGTGCCACCCTGTTTTTTGTGAGAAACCCCGCTCTCGTTACTCACTCGTTTCGCCCTTCAGCTTTCGCCTAGGACTGCCCGCTTTTGGTTTCATCTACAAGTATAAGGGTATTTAGAGGCGAGTCAAGCCTTTTGGGGCCTGTTTGTCCACATCTGCCCCCATTGAGCGCTTTTTGGCCTTCCATTCGTCCATTTTGGCGTGGTTGCCGGACAAAAGGACCTTCGGGACTCGATACTTTTTTACCTTGCCGTCCCTCCCCTTCCACTCTAAGACCTCCGGTCGGGTGTAGATCTCGTGGCTGGCAACCCTTCCCTCCTCCAGAGATTCGAACTTACCGAGTACTCCCGGTATCTGGCGAGCAGCCGCATCGATGATAGTGAGCGCGGGCAGCTCACCCCCAGTGAGGATGTAGGGGCCAACCGAAACCTCCTCAACCTTCGCACCCAAAGCAGTCGCAACCTTCTTCACCCGCTCATCGATCCCCTCGTATCGTCCGCACAAAATGATGACGTTCTCCTCTTTCGTGAGCGCCTTAGCATACGCGTTGGTAAGCGTCTTACCACCCGCAGCAGTCACCAACACACGCACCTTCCGCCCACTCCCAACTAACGCAGTCTGACTACGTTTATTTTTGTTGATCTTTTTTTGGATTGTCTCAATGGCGCGGATGAAAGGCTCGGCCTGCAGTACCATCCCTGGGCCACCACCATACGGCCGCTCATCGACCTTCTTGTATCCCCACGTACCTGCCACGTGGCCGCGAAGCGGTTTTACGTGGTTCGTTACAAAATCCCGCAGCTGGTACGTCTTCACGCTCAACTTCTTCTCTTCTTGAGCACGACCAAGAATAGACGCCTGTGCATAAGCGTCCACCACTTCGGGGAATAAGGTAACGACATGAAAATTCATACAAAAATCCGTGTCACCAAAGTAACACGGATCTTGTTTTTTGTCTTGAAAGAAAAACTAGAGGTCGAGCGAGCCCATCGCTTCGTCTATCGACTTCATCGCGGGGGTGACGGGGGCTTCGTGGGTACCGTCCCAGCCGGTGTCGGCGCTGCCGGTACTTGCTGCGCGAGTGCCGCCCGCTGGTTCGTTGATCTTAAGATTGACGCGGGCATTGTGCTTCATGCCGACGACGCGCAGGAGCGTACGGATAGCTTTGGCGGTATTGCCGGAGCGGCCGATGACCTTACCCATGTCGTCAGGATTGAGGTCGAGCGTCAACAGGACTCCCATCTCATCTACCGACCGACCGATCTTTACCTCGTCTGGATTCTCGACCAACCCTTTCACCACAAATTCCAAAAACTCCTGATCTTTTTCTGCCATGGCCGTATATTTAGTTTGTTAAAGTGATCCTATTAAGATTACTCTGCACTTGCGGGGGTTGCAACCGCGGCGTCCACAGGCGCTGGGGTCGCTACAACTGGCGCTGCCGGGGCGGCAGCCGCTACTGGCTCTTTCTTCGGAGGGGTTTTCTTTGGCAACACGTTCACCTTCTTTCCTTCGATGATCTTGTTCGAAATAAGGAGGTTGTGCACTGTGCCAGAGACGGTCGCGCCATTGCTGATCCATGTCTTGATGCGATCACCTTTTAGCTCGACACGATCGGTGCGTGGGTCGTAGGAACCGACCATTTCGAGGTAGCTGCCGGTCTTCGGCTTCTTCTTTGAGTCAACGACGATTACACGAAAGGACGGGTCATTTTTTCGGCCGCGGCGCTGGAGTCGGATGGTTATCATAGTTTATCTTAAAATTCCGCCAACCGGCGGACCCGAGTAGGGATATAGAGACTTTAGCAGGTTCTAGTACAAAGTCAATAAATCCTGTATAGTGTCTGTATCAATGACTCCAGGTAAGGGCCGCGGCCCCAGCACAGGAGCTTCTCGGCACCAGGGAAATCCGGCGCAGAAAAAGCTCGTAACAGGCAGTATATCGGTCACGCGAAAAGGCGTGGGGTACTTGCCCTTCGAAGCCTCGGCGAAGGAGGGCGTCTCGGCTTTGCAAGATATAGAGGTCGCGCCGGAGCATCTTGGTGGTGCGCTTAACCGCGACATCGTGTCGGTCGAGTTGACCGGTCTCTTCCCCCGCCCCAAAGGGGTCGTCAAGAAGGTCGAGGAGCGCTCACGCAGCGAGTTCGTCTGTGTGCTCAAAAAACAGGGCGCGGTGTGGAGCGCCACTCCTGACGATGCCCGCATGTATCGCACCTTCAAACTCCTCTCGGTCCCCGACGACGCGCAGGTCGGGATGAAGGTGCTCGTGAAGTTAGAGGCGTTCGACGGCAAGGCTGACCCGACTGGCTCGGTGACACAGATCATCGGCACCGCCGGCGACCATCGTACCGAGATGAACGCCATCGTGCTCGAGCACGGCTTCGCGACCTCCTTCCCCGACGATGTCGCACGCGAGGCGAAGGAGATCGAGCGAAACTATGCCCACACGATCGAAAGCGAGGCAAAGAACCGAAGTGACTTCCGCGACCGAACCACCTTCACTATCGACCCGGCGGACGCCAAAGACTACGACGATGCACTCTCTATCCGCGACCTTGGCGGCCACATCTTCGAGATCGGTATCCACATAGCCGACGTGAGCTTCTTCGTGCGCCCCGGCACACGGCTGGACGACGAGGCGGTGAAGCGCGGCACCTCCGTCTATCTTGTCGACGCGACCATCCCGATGCTCCCCCACGAGCTCTCGGGCAACGTCTGTAGTCTCAAACAGGACGAGGACCGACTCGCCTTCTCAGCCATCTTTCATATCACCTCCTCCGGCCAAGTACTGGAGCGAAAGTTCGAGCGTACTATCATCCGCTCCAACAAGCGCTTCGTCTATGAAGAGGCGCAGGAGATCCTCGACAAGCAGGATGGCCCATACCTCACCGAGCTCAACCATCTGCGCACCATCGCGCGCATCCTCAAGAAAGGTCGCGAGCGAGAGGGCGCGATAGACTTCGGCGACAATGAGGTCCGCTTCGTGCTCGACGAGGAGGGCAAGCCTCTCAAAGTGGTGCGCAAGGAGCGCATCGAGACCAACTCGCTTATCGAGGAGTTCATGTTGCTCGCCAACCGTGAGGTCGCGAAATATATTTCAAAACTTTCCAACCAAGCACAAGAGGCGCCCATCTTCCTCTACCGCATCCACGACGAACCCAAGGCAGACCGTATCGACGACCTCGGCACGTTCGTCCGTGCGCTCGGATACGACTTCTCCCACTCCGCTAAAGCTCCGCGGGACGCATCCCACTCCGGAGCGACCCACACACCAAAGAAAAAAATATCTGCTCGAGATATTGCGAGCTTGCTCAAGCAGATCGAGGGTAAGCCCGAGGAGCATCTTATCCGCACCGCCACCCTTCGCTCCATGGCGAAGGCGATCTACTCGACCAAGAACATCGGTCACTTCGGGCTTGCGTTCGAGTATTACACCCACTTCACCTCCCCTATCCGCCGCTACCCCGACCTGCTCGTGCACCGCATCGTCGCATCGCACCTCGACGGTCACCCGCTCACCAGCCGCGAGTTCGGCGGCCTGGAGCGCATGTGCCTCAACGCCAGTGCACAAGAGGCCAAGGCGGTCGAGGCCGAGCGCGACTCCATCCGCTACAAACAGGTCGAGTATATGCTCGATAAAGTAGGCCGTGAGTTCGACTGCATCATCTCGGGCGTCACCGACTGGGGTATCTATGTCGAAGATGAAGAAAGTTCGGCTGAGGGCTTGGTGCGCGTCCGTTCGCTCGGGAGCGACTTCTTCACTCATGACCAAAAAAAATACGCTCTCGTGGGAGAGCGTACGAAGAAGCGATTTACGCTTGGAGACAGGGTGCGAGTCAAGTTGGTCGCTGCCGACCTCTCGGCTCGCACGCTGGATTTCGAACTAGCCTAGACACTTTTGGGCGACTACATGCCCTCGATGCTCTCATCATCGACAGGGACCGATACCATGGCGGCACCGTCCCACTCCACAATCCGGCGACGCCTTGGTCCGTGGGTTTGAGCACCCGTTTCGTCGCCGATCAGACGCCCATTGGGCTGCCAATCCTTCAGTTCAGGGGTTGGATCCGGATTCTCACACATACGAGCACGCCCTTTCATTACTTCCGCGTTGATGCACTGCTAATGGCGCGGATATTTCTATCTAATCATTTTTTCTCACATTAAGCCAGAACGATATTGAACAGCGGCAAGTGCACAACCCAGTTGCACTTTTTTTAGTAAATGACATACTGCCCGTGGCAGAAACGTGGGTCTCTGCCAGTAGGAGATACCAGAGATGGGTGCAGTTGCGGGTGGAGCATCGTTCGACCCCTTGAAGGGTTGGCCGACCGACGACAAGGCAATCGCTGCCTTGCGCGAACGACGTCAAGCTTGGGAGCGTCGTCTCAACGAGCATGACCTTCCGGTTACCCCTAGCTATCTTGCACGTGCTATGAGTGCTGAAGAAAGAGTGCATAGGCTCCACGCATAATTGCGGGGCCTCATTTTCTACCCGGCTGCCAGTCTCTACTGGCAGCCGGTTTTACATATATAAAATGTTTTACCCATACAAAAAGAAGTCGGCCCGCCTTTGTAAGGGCGGGCCGATAGAAACGCTACTGCGCGCGCGTCGGCGCAGCACGCAACTTATAGTAGGCAAAGCACGCCACCCCGCCAATGACCAGCACTACAGCCACAGCGCTGATCATGGAGCTGACGACCTGTAGCAGGAGCCAAAACAGGACGGCAAAAACGATCTTCACTAACCCCCAGGCCAGCGACCATGCGAGGACAATCAACCACCACACTCCCACCAACAATGGGTACCAGAACGGGACAAGGATGAGCAGTGCCACCATGGCACACACGACGATCTGACCCAACGTCATCTTACGCATTTTGATATCCTTTGCGATTGCAGGCAACAGTACCATACAGTTTCTGTAGAAAATGTCAATGTGTGCTTCTGGATATAGAAAAGGCGTGCAGCACGGATGCTGCACGCCCAGTAGATACGAACCCCTGTAAAAAGAACTAGCTAGTCACGATCAGGAGACCGTCAGGCCGCCCTCTCCTTCAACGCAGCGAGGCGCCCCGCCAGCGACGTGGCCGCCACCGGCTTTCCGGACACCGCAGCCATCGCGGCCGCGATATGCGGGTCGTCCTGCTCAGGCTTGGTCTGCCGCAACAGCTTTGCCTTGTTTGCCGCGGCATCCGCCGACACGAGATCCTTAGCCGCCGCGTCCTGCATCGCTTTCAAAGCCACCGTCAGTCCGCTGGTGACTTGCGTCAGACCGGCTGCTCGGCGAGCGGCTTCTGCCTGCCGCTCAGCCGATTCGCGCTGTGTCACGGCACGCTTCATGTCACGCTCTGCCTGCTCGAGCTGCGCACGACCCTCGAGCAGCTTCTGTCCAGCCTCCTGGAAGGAGGCATCGAGCGTCTCAAGCACATCCTTGGCGTCGGCTGCCTCAGCCTGCTCGCGCTCGACATCCGGGGCCATCCGCTCGATCAAAGTGAGCTGTGTGCCCAGACTCTTTTCAAGCTCGGCTTTCACCGCCGGGTCGGTCGCCGCATCTATCTGCTTCTGCAGCAATTCGGCCGCCGCCAGGCGCTGGTTGTGCAGCGCCACGATTGCGACCGCCTCCTGCCTCTCCTTATTGAAGGCTTGCCGTGCTTCGGAAACCTGCTGGTTCAACACGTCCAGGTGCTGCTCCATGGTCAAAAGCTCGGCTGCGGTTGAACCTTTGGGGTCCCACCGTACATACGCTTCGACACCGGCCTGAACGACTCCGCTCGCCTTGAGGCCAGCGAGGTTCTTGATGAACGCGAAAGCCATGTGGTGTTTCTTCCTGAAAAGAAACCTCAGCTGTAACCGCTCTGAGGCGCAGCGTATAGACAAAGTAACAGGACCTAGAGAACGCGTCAACCAGCGCTAGGCGCTGGGTGGCACGACCGCGAAGTCCGTCGTCGCGAGCGAGAGACCAGCCAGTAGCTGCACTCTCGCCTCGTCCCCAACCTCACTTGCCTGCAGCCACATCCACTCGTCGGGAAAGGTAATCCCTTCGGAGCCTTGCGGCGCAGTCAGAGTCCGGCCGTACAGCATCGCGCGATGTGTAACGCTGATCGGCTGGGCCCAGGGGTCGGTGTGAAGTGACTCGTCGAATTCGATAGGTTCGACGAACTCGGCACCCTCCTTCGGCCAGATGCGGTAGTACCGCGTCAGGGGCGCCGAGGGATTATGCTCATCGGGAACATCGAAGACGCTCTGCCCGATGAGATAGCGATCCTGGCCATCCGGGTACTCTTGGTCGAGCTGCGCCTGGATCTGCACCTTGGTCCATCCGAGCTCGCGCAGTTGTTGTTCGCGGAAGCCTTTGGCGCCGGGGAGCCAGATAGTCCACTCGTCCGCGGACGACGGCGTGATCTCACGCACGAGCCGCAGAAGGCGGATCTCGTCATTGTAGACGAGTCCGTCGGAACCCACGACGACTTGGAGGATGAGATCATCCGCCGCGTCGCCGGTGTCGAGGTAGAAGCGATTGATCGTGTGCCGCCCGAGGTAGCGCATGCTCCCCCAGGCGACGATCTTGGCCACTCCCGACGCAGGGAACCGGACGAGGTGTCCAGCACCTGCGGCGAGAATGGATTTCGTCGGGTCATTGAAGAGAATCGACCCGCCAATCCGAAGCTTCAGCGGAAGGTCGCGGTCCGTGCGGGATCCCCGCATCAGTGCCGACACCTTCGCCGTCGTACGCGCGGCGAGAAGCTGCGCGTACGCTCTGTAGAAACCGCTCATTGTTGCTCGACTCCCGCGTTAATGCCCTGCAGTTTGGGAAGCATGTACGCCCATGCAGTGAGGAACAGGTCCTCACCGTTTGGACTCTTGCGCACCCAGTCGTCCGACACTGCGACCACCGCCTGTACGCAGAGCGTTTCGACGGTCTTCGCGCCGAGCAGCTTGGGATACAAGCCACTCGCGAGTTCGCACTCGTGGTAGACGTCATTGCCGTCTTGGTCACGCACGTTGGTGAAGCTCGCGTCGCCATTCATCGGCACAAGTCGTACGCGATCACCATATTTTGTCTCGATACCGGACACATAATTGGAATGTCCGGGCATCATGACGAGGAGCACCGCGTTCGGATTCGTCGAGACCTCGCGGACCGCTTCGTCGTAGGATTCGTTCTTTGTGACCACGCCCTCGTACTGCGCGTTGTGGTTCGAGAAGACGCCCCACGAACTCGTGGTCGCGTGATGCGCCAAGTTCTGGTAGGAGATCTCTGTGCCGGAACCCGAAGGCCCGACATAGAGCACGTCTCGCCCAGGCTTCAGGTCGGTGACGCTCCAGATTGGTGAATCCTTGTTCACCAACAGGAACATCAGTTCGTTGTAGGCGCTCAGTTGTTGCCGGCCAAGCGTGGTCTTCCCACCGCTGGTCGACCTGGCGCGCAGTGCGGCATCGATGACGTCGGTCGTCGCGAAGATGGCCGAGTATTTGTGGGCGAGATAACCGATCACGTTGTCCCAGGCACCGTCGGTCGATACGCACGTCACGTTCATCGTGTCATTGGCGGAGTCTTTAAACCCGCCGTCACTCGCGCATAGCGAGTTGTAGGTGGTCCCGTCTGGACCGCTCGCGAACGAAAGGTCCGGCGCCGTGACACCCGTCACCACCTCGGCCGCAAGCGCGACGTCAGGTTTGATGTCGGACGGCAAGTAGGTCGTATTAACCGGAACATTCTTCGCCTTCAGATCGGCGACGTCCTGGTCCAGCTTCGCAAGCTTGGCACGCAGATCGGCATTGTCCGGAGACTGAGCAATCCTGTCCGCATCACTGCGCCAGGCGCGATACGCCGGGTCGTCATAATGGTGGTAGAACCATTCGGGGTGTGTGTCCATGTTGTGCCAGACGAACATGGAGTCGTAGACACCATAAGCAGCGGCACCGAGCGCCATGTAGGCCAACGGATGCCAACCGGTGTTCTCGTAGTAGTGGTTGCGCTCAACGTAGTACACCGAGACAGAAGGTCGCGGCGTGCTCGCCGGACGCACGGTGTTAATCCACACATTGGTCGCCGCAGGTGTCTCCACCCGCGGTGGCGGCGCCCTGAACGAAGCTTGCTTTGCCCGCATCTCAGCGAGTGCGGCGGCAGACTGACTGGCTACGACTGCCCGATCGAGCGTCGTACGCGTCGGTGGCGGTCTGCCAGCCGTGACGGCAGGCTGAGGCTTGCCAAGCGTTGCGGGTTGCGGCGTGGTCGAAGCGGTCGACCGTCCGAAACCGTTGCTGGACGTCGCCTGTGGCAGCGCAGCTCTTGAGGGCGTTACTGCGTTCGGCACTGTGCCGGACGAAGATGGTGCCGTAGGGCGACCAAAGCCACTACTGTTGGTAACCTGCGGTGGCGGCGACCGACCCCAAGTACTGGGAGCGGCGGGCGACGGCGCGGCTCGAGTCGAAGATGTGTATGTCGAAGCACCGAACGAGTTCGGTGTCATACCGACGAGCAACAACAGCGCACAGAGCGCCGACAACATACGTCGTGGCGTATTCAAGCGATCCTCCTGAAGAATGGGTGGGAGTCGACTGGAAAGAGATCATTATCAAAGTACCTTTCCGAGTCCGTTGGGCATCTTAACTTATATTAATAAAATGTCAATATATTGACCGACCAGTATTTCATGATTATTACTGTCCCAAAAAAATATCCCGATCCCCTTCCCCCATCATAGAAAACGGCCCACCTTTTGAGGGGTGGGCCGTGGTTCGTACAAATACTACTTCGTCGGAGCAGCAGCACCGGGAATCTCGAGCCACTCCCAAACCCCATGGTCAGCGGAGTCGACCAACTGCCACTTGGGGTGGTTGCCCGGCGTCTCCTGCAACTCGGACAGACCTGCAAGGAAGCACTCACGGAAGTGCCGCTGCGGCGCGACGAACTTCGCCACTGTATACTTGCGCGTCACGATCACCGCCATGGGCGCAAGAGTTGGGATGTTGTCACTGCGCAGGTTGACATAGTTGATTGTCGTACGCCGGTAGACACCGGAGAGCTTGTTCGCGGCCGTCTCGTTGATCGAAAGCAGCTTGAACTTGTCAGCCGAGAGCCCAGAGATATTCGTCAGCGGCGCGCCGCCGACAAACACTGCCGCCTGGATCTCGCCCCGCTCCAGCGCAGGAAGCACCTCGGAACCAGAGTTAAACTGGACGACTTCGAAGCGCCCATCGCCCTGGCCCGCAAGGATCCGCGCCGTAATCACGCCGCCACCCGCCGCGCCGACCTTGTAGCCAGCGAGATCGGTCATCGTCGTGAACTCGACAAGCTTGGCACCGATGCCCGTACCCGCATAACCACCTGCCTTGAGACCCGAATTCCGAAGCGCCACGATGTGGATGTCTTCGGGGTAGAGCGAGACGAGGGTCTTGTAGTCGTGATACTTCGGTTCGGTCTGGCCGTAGAAGTAGATCACGTCCGAATGCAGGAATGCCGCGCTGACCTTGTTGCCGAGCAGTGCTGACAGATTGTCCGTGGCACCGCCCTTCACATCAGCTTCAACGATGGTAAAGTCGTCGCTGTTGCACACCCCCCCGATCTGCTTGAGCATCTCCATGTAGGTACCGGACGACGATGCTGCCGCGACGATGAACTGCATCTTCGCAGGTGCCTGCGCCTGCTGCGCAAGCGCGGGCAGTGTCGCGCTGAACGCCCAAACGAGCGCCGACGCGAGCAAACGTGTCATAATCATGCGAGTATCCTTCCTTTCAGGTTTAGCGGAGATGAATGCCGGAGGACGATCCCAGACTCGGACGTACCGTTGTGGAGGAATCGTCGTTCAGGAGAAAGAACACTATGACACCCGCGACGATCAGGAACACGACCGCGAGGGCGCGTCCGATCAATCTCGAGAAGCCCTGCGGCTTATCGAGCGTTACCTTCGGTTGATCGCTCATGTGAGCACCTTCACTTGGTTGCCGAAGCCGGAACGAGTTCCGGCGTACCAACTCGTATCTGCGAGAGGTCGATAGTGAAGGCGTCAGTGCCTTCGCCGAAGGTCAACGCTCTTTGGGAATTGATACCTCCGATCTGGACCTCGATATCCGCGAACACCCTGTTGAAGTTGTCGCGAATTGCTGCGAAGGACTCGTCAGCAAGCAGCTCGTTTAGCAGATCTTGGCCGTTCATAGCCTTGAAGTGCTGCATAGCGGCCTGACCGACCTGCGCGAACTGCCAGTCGAACTTCTTATCGTCGATCGCCTCACGCAGTGCCGCAATCGCTTCGTCACCATCCTTCGCCGATTTGAGCAGTTGTGCGAACACCTGCCTCATCGAGTCGAGATGCCGGTCCTTGTTGGTGTAGTCCGAGTTCGGCTTCGCCTTCTTCCGCTCCCGGAGCATGTCGGACATGGTCTCGACCTGCGCACCGATCTGAGCGAGGGCCTGCTTGAACCCATCCAGCTTTCGCTTCTCCCCGAGCAGATAGTTCTGCAACTGCTCGATCGGGTTGGCTCGCGCCTCCGCCTTGAGGGCGGCGAGACTGCGATTCTTCTCAACTTGGATACGTTCCCGCACCCGGTTCTCGATGGAGAGGATCCACCAGGGGAGCATCTTCCAGGAGCCCAGCGCGAGCAGGGACAGGACAGCAAGCGCGAGCAGCGCAAGGCCGGCCTGTAGGGCGGCGATCGCCAACGGCAGAATGAGTGCAAGCGAAATGAGCACAGCACCACCGACGACGATACGCCTGAAAAGCAGGCTTCGTTGCAAACGTGCACCGAACTGCTGCTGTATCTCCACCTCTCGGGCGGAGACTGAGACAACATCCGACATGGGGTTTATCCCTCTGTATTCTCTAGTTATGTATGTAGTACAGCCAGTTGCTATTATACACACCTTAGTTATATTGTCAATAGGTTGCCACGCACAAAAAAGTGTTATTTAGCAACCGCAAGTGCCTCTTCGAACTTGACCGAGAGGAGCTTGGAGACACCGTCGGAGCCCATGGTGATGCCGTAGAGGATGCCGGCTCGGGACATGGTTTCGCGGTTGTGGGTGATGAGGAGGAGCTGCGAGCGCTTGCCCAGCGTCGAGATCATGTCGCCGTAGCGGCGAGAGTTGGCTTCGTCGAGCGCGGCGTCGGTCTCGTCGAGGATAAGGAACGGTGGCGGGTTGACCTGTGACATAGCGAAGATGAGTGCTATCGAGGTGAGCGCACGCTCCCCGCCCGAAAGCATGTGGAGTCCTTTGATGCGCTTGTGCGGCAGGGAAATCGTTATCTCTATCCCCTCTTCCTTTTCGTCGGCATCTAACTCTGCATCATCCGACACGTCGTCACCGCGGGCGACGTTGGGGCGGTCATCGTCTGCAAGCTTCGCCGCGTATGGCCGTACCTTCCCTTCGGTAACGAGCGACAGCGCCGCGTCTCCTCCACCGAACATCAGCTTAAAGAACGCGTCGAATTGGGTATTTATCTTGGTGATACCTTCGGCAAACCGTGCCGAAAGCGTCTTCGTGAGCTCATCGATCAGTTCGCGCAGCGACTGGGCCGACGTCTCGAGGTCGAGGAGCTCGCGCGCGAGGAATCGGTCGCGCTCCACGGTCTCCTCGTGTTCGCGCAGGATCTCGGCCGTATTACCCAAGCCCGCCTCTTCGAGACGGATCTTGAGCCGCTCGATCTTTTTACGTCGATCTTCTTGCTGCGAGCGCGGCTCGTCCACCATCTCCGCGTCCGTCACCAGCTCACCCGAAGCGCTCCTCACCACGTGGTCCTCGTACGACTGGACCGCGCGCCCCAGTATCGCCCCCGCCTCGCCGACCTCCGATCTAAAAGCCGCGGTCTCGCGCTCGAGCATCTCTACCTTCGAGCGGATACTGTTGATCTTCGTCTCCAGCTCGCTCCTGCGTGCCATCGCCGCGAACAGGTCACGCTCCGCTTCGCGCGACGCGTCCTTTTCGCTCTCGATGCTGATGCGCAGATGCGCGACCGCCCCCGCTATGCGCCGCTCATCTTCCCCCGTCGTGTGGAGTTCCTGTTCGAGTTGCTGCTTGCGCTCCAGCAATTCTTCCTTCGAGCGACCCTCGCGGACCTGCTCGACGTGCGTGATGCGACGCAAGAAATCCTTTACTAAAATAATGAGCGCGGCCATGCGCTGTTTGATCTCTGCCTCCGAGAGCTGCATCGATTCTTCGAGCTCAGCCTCCACACGGTTGGCGAACTCGCGCGCTTGCGCTTCGGGTACCGCCCGTTCGACCACCTTCAAGATCCGCTCTTCGGCGACCAACTCGCCTTCGATGCGTCCGAGCTCACGACCCAGCATGTCGCGCCTATGCGCCGCGCGCCTGCCCGCCTCCTCCAGCCGCACCAACTCGGACGCTCCCGCGTCACTCCCCTTTCGCTCGAGCGCCATGCGAAGCTCGGTGATCTTGTGGTTAAGCTCCGTATGCTCGCGCTCGGGTGCGTCATATGCTGCGGTAAGGAGTCCATGGGTGACATGAAGATAGACGCTCTCGCGTTTGAGATATTCCACATATTTGAGCGCGAGATCGTCGCGCAGCTTCTGCGACTCCTCGATCTTGCGCACCTGTGACTGCAAGAACTTCAGATGCGGTGCGAGCTCGCGACGAAGCCCCTCGACCTGGGCGCTGTTCTCGGCCGTCTTCACGAGCTTACGTTCCGCCTCCTCTCGTTTATATAGATACGCCGTGAGCCCGAGCGCGTCCTCTATCATCTCGCGGCGCTCACGAGCGGTTGCCGACAACACACGATCCGCCTCACCTTGCGAGATGATATGGTGGCCAGAGGAGCCGATGTTCGCTTGTGCGAGCAGTTCGTTGATGTCGCGTAGCCGAACCTGGGAGCCGTTGAGCAGATATTCGTTCGCGCCGTCGCGGTAGACTACGCGCTCGATAGCAACCTCGTCGAAGTCTAGGTTCAACGCTCGGTCTGCATTGTCGAACACGAGCTTGACCGACGCCCGCGAGCCGCGTGGGGTCGAGTTGGAGCCATTCCAGATCATGTCCTCGCCCCGCTTGCCGCGCATCGACTTCATCGACTGCTCACCGAGCACGAACCGAAAGGACTCCGCGATATTGGACTTGCCCGACCCGTTGGGTCCGACGATCGAAGTAATAGCCGACGAAAACTGCAATTCCGTCTTGCGCGCGAACGATTTAAATCCCGACAACTCTATCGACTTCAGTCGCATCCTCCCTATTGTACCAAAAGAAATGGCTCATCCCGAGGAATGAGCCACGTATCGCTGTTAACCCCGATACAACGTCATGACACGAGCCCATCGAGTCCAGGTGGGTCCAAAGAAACCTGGTCACACAACCCTCCTTCGAACATCGAACACAGCATGGTTATACTACAAATACCGTATCTCATCACTCAGAAACGAGCCCCACCAGTCCCTGCATTTCGACCCATCTCCTCGAACCAACCAGGACTTGTAGGCAGATACACACGAGTAGTTCCCTGCTCCAGAGCCCAATCCCTAGCAGAGAACTCGACTGTTCTCGCTTGAGTTCGCAGTTCGTGTGCCACGACTCGACCCTTGCGATACCCATCCACCACCCAGCAGACACGAACAGCACACAGAAGCGAAGACTCCGGGGCCGAATCTATCGCCGTAATTGCAATTGATACGTATCCCGCATCAAGCCCGCCCAGCTGAGCCTGTACTGAGGGAACTGCTCCCGCCAGAGAAGCCAGAGCAATAACCATTGCCGAGATGTGCTTACGCATCGTCTTTACCTCCAAAGAAAAACGGGGCGTGCACCCCAAAAACATCTTGACAGAAAATACCACTTTTGCTGCAGATAGCAAGAAAAAAGGCCGCGAGCGCCTGTTAGGTGCTCGCGACCATGACCATCAACCTGTCGCCAAGATGGCTTGCACAGCTTTCGCATGCGCAGCTGCTGCACTCGAGAGATCGAGGATGCTTTCCATCCGGAGCTGCTGCACCCGGTGCAGTTGACGCTCGAAGAACGCTTGGACGAAGGCGATACGCTCCTCGACCGTACCGAGGGTTTGAAATTCCACCCACTCTTGAGAAGAGAGAAGGTTCCCAAAGCGATAGGTACGATTATCCCTCCCCCACACGCACGCCAACGCATCATTGCTCGCTTCGCGAGAAGGAACAGGTACCGCTGACGGAGCAATGATCTGCACCCACATGCGATGTGGACACATAATCATAACTTCGTTGCCATCGCTAATTGGTACGCCGACCGAAACATGTGCTTCAAGTAGCGGACGAGGCATCCGATGCAGGGCTTCCAAGAATACCCACACGGTCCCCTTAAGCGCATCTTGCAGGGGTTCCGCAGACTCTCCGGTGTTGAATGCCCAGTCACGCATGTCGTGCGGCACGAATCGTCCCCACGACGGGTGAGCGCCTCCCCAATACGGCAAGTCATGATGACTCGCATACAGATGCACGTCCATTACTTCCTCCCGAAACATTGATTGAACAGGCGCCCGATCCACGAAGCACTCAGTCTCTCAAGAAAGTACATACCGATGACTCCTCCTACCCCCACGACCTGCCCAGACAGCGACACGATAAAGATCAATCGTTCGCTCGCGCCCATGCAGTACAGCACAAGAGTGGCACACAGCCCCAGGATCAAGGAACTCGCTAAGAACAACAGTGGTTTAGGCATCTACTCCTCCATTCAACATACACACGCTCGTACTATAAAGGCACAAAATACTTTTTACCACCCCCGTAGTTCGAGCGCTGCTCTCGCTGCGGATTGTTCGGCTTCTTGTTTGGACTTGCCTTCGCCTTCGGCGATCTTCGTGTCACGCGCAAAGACACCGACGAGGAAGTGTTTGTCATGGTCAGGGCCGGTCTCTTTGAGCACCGCATAAATCGGCGTCACGCCGTCGTGCTCTTGCACCTTTTCCTGCAAGGTCGACTTCGCATCCTGCCAGAGGCGCTTCTGGACGATGTCGTCAATCTTGGGGAGCAGGTAGCGCGCGATGAACGCCTGTGCGGTCTCGTAGCCTTGGTCTATATAGATAGCACCGATGAGCGCCTCGAAGGCGTTCGCGAGGAGCACGCCGCGCGCACGACCCTGGTCCTTCGCCTCTCCTTTGGAGAGCAACAGGTAGTCGTTCATACCCAGGTCCGTCGCGACCTCGGCGCAGGTCACTGCGTTCACGAGCGACGCACGATAGGCGGTCAGCTCACCCTCATCCTTCTCAGGGAATCGTACATATAAAAAATGCGTCGAGACAAGCTCGAGCACCGCGTCTCCCAAGAACTCAAGACGTTCGTTGTGCCCGACGACCTCGCCACGATGTTCGTTCAGATACGAGCGGTGCGTGAATGCCTGACGGAGCAGTAGCTGATCGGTAAATGGTACGTTGATTATCTCTTCGAACGAACTAAGGTCTTTAGCCATTTGAGTTAGTTGCAATCATGCAATCCTGCTGGATTGCGCCGAATCATCCTTTAAGATTCGGCTCATCCGTCGGACGCATGTCGTTTGTTAGTCGGTACCGGGTAATAATTTCTGGATCGCTTTCGTGACTATCGGGAGCATGTCGTCATAGAAGTTGAGTTCGGTCGCTTGGGATACGGGGAACCATTTCGCATCATCGAGTCCGCCTTTCTTCGCGAGTTCGATCGGGGTATGTTCGGATTCGGCAAGGAAGTAGATGACGTGCTTGCGCTTCTTGCCAACCTCTGGGTCGGAGGCGATATACTCGTTCTCGCCCAGTCGCTCGACCGGCTTCACATCGAGTCCTATCTCCTCTTTTATCTTTCGCACCACTCCATCTTCGGGAGTTTCTTCGGGAGTGAGCTTCCCCTTCGAGAGCGTCCAGTGTCCGAAGATGTCGTGTACAAGGGCGAGCTGCAGTTCCCCGCTCTTGCGACAATAGACCACCGCTCCCACGAGGCGTTCCTGTGGCATCTCTTCATAAGGCACGCTTTTCTTCTTCTTCGAGGTCTCGTCCTTACCGGGTTCACCGAGCTCTTTGTAGACCGCACCAAGAACACCGTTGACGAACCGGCCGCTGTTCTCGCCACCGAAACTTTTCGCAAGTTCGATAGCTTCGTTGATGGCAACCTTCGCTGGTACCTTGTCGCGATCGGCGAACAGGAGCTCATAGAGCCCAAGCCGGAGCACGTTACGGTCGACCGGCGCTATACGCGAAAGGGGCCACTCCGGAGCGGCCTTCTCTATGACAAGATCAAGATCATCTTTTCGAGCGACCGTACCCTTCAACAGATCCTCCATGAAAGCGATGTCGGATGCATTGGGTGCGAACTCTTCGATGTTGCGAAGCAGTACCTCCTCGGTGTCTTGAGGGGAACAATTCCGAAAGTCCCACTCGAAGAGTGTTTGGAGGACGATCGACCGTGAGAGGTGCCTGTTAGCCATATTTCAAAGTAACAACTATGCACCAGTAAAAAAACCAGAACCAAAAGCCAAGATCGATCTACTTCTTCGATGCCTCGCTCTTGCTCCCACCTTTCGCACTCTTCTTCGCCGCCTTCGACTCGGCCTGTTTGACCTTGTCGACGACCACACGCCCACGGTAACGCCCACAGCTTGGGCAGGCGCGATGTGACACACGCGTCGCTCCACACTCGCACTTGGCGAGCGTTTGGGCCTTGAGCGCATGGTGCGAACGTCGGTTCGCAGTGTGCGCCCTCGTATGTCTCATTCGGACTACCATGGACCGAATGTACCATAGTCTATTAAAAAAAGAAACCCCTCCCGTGGATAGACCAGGAAGGGGTTACGTGGGACGATAGAGGCGAAGATGGTTTGGGCACGTTCTGACGAACACTGCACTTCAGGCGGCGACCGCCAACACAGGCTCAGGACACCGAGGGGCAACGAGCGCCGCTTCGATACTCTGTTCTGTCTTGATCGGATCTCGCAGGTCCAGATCGTAGAATTCGCACAGACCGAGCTGGTCAGTCTCCGATCCACAATCACCCCGGTGCACACATGCGACGCAGGCCCTCATGATCCCCCGACCCCCCAGCACTTCTAGGAGTAGATCTTGATCGACAAAATGCTCGATTTGTTCTAGTGCAGACAATGCTCGCGGCACGGCGGACTCCCTTATCTTGTGGTGTTATCGAGAGCTCTTTTTGATAGAGCTTTTACGTTTTGTACGACACCCCCGAACGCAAATTTCACTATACTTCACTTCTGTATGCGAGGCAAAACGTTTGTAAGGTAGGTGGTGCGGTGTTCTGGGGATAACCCATGCTGCTGCAGCGCCGCATAGTGCGCCTTTGTGCCATAGCCTTTATGCCGCTCGAACCCATAGACTGGATATTTTTGAGCGAGCTTTTTCATACGTCGATCGCGAGTCACTTTCGCCGCGATTGACGCGAGCGAGATGATCGGTTCGGTCGCGTCACCTTTGATGATCGTTCGTTGCGTATACGCTGCAGGTGCATGCAACGACCCGTCGAGCAGCACACACCCGTCGCGTGCGTTCGGCGCGAGCATGCGCACCCCTTGAGCCACCGACTCGCGAATAGCAGCGCTGATCCCCTTACCGTCTATCGTCTTCGCAGATGCGAACACGACCGCATATCTAACATCGTCATCCGACCACCGTTCGAGCATCGAAAAGATCGCTTCTCGTTTTTTCTCAGAAAGCTTCTTGGAGTCAGCAACACCGGGGAATGCCTTTTTGATATCGAATCCTTTGGGCGCGAGCACGACACCGACCGCGACTGGTCCGGCCAGGGGTCCGCGCCCCGCTTCGTCGACACCAATGACCCACTGTGCCCGTGTCCGCATACTACTTTATAAGGGCCAATCCTTTTATGTTAGAGATAGGTGATAAGGTTCGCGAAGGTGGGGTCGCTGCCACGCAGAAGCTTGGCGTGTCGGTCGCGGATCCGTTGCGTGATGGGGCCGATACTGCCGGTACCGATTATGCGAGCATCCACTTCTTTGACCGACGCGATATAGGCCGAGGTCCCGCACGCGAACACCTCGTCCGCTATGTAAAGTTCGGTGAGGTCGACCCCGCGCTCGACGACGGGGATCTTTAGGTCGTGCGCGAGTTCCAACACCGTCTTACGATTGATCCCCTCGAGCAGGTCGCTCATGGTGTCGGGTGTGATCAATACGCCGTCACGAACGATGAAGATGTTGGCAGCGGAGAGCTCGCACACGTGGCCATGTCCATCCAAGAAGATGCAGTCGTCATAGCCGCAGTCTATCGCATCCTGTCGTGCGAGCACCGAGTTCACGTACGCACCGTTCACCTTCGCACGCGAAGGGATAGCGTAGTCTGGGATGCGCCGCCACACGCTCGTCTTGAGTCGCGCACCATCCTGCGGCAGGATTGGCTTCGCTTCGTACACGAACATACTGAGCGAGGTCGAGAGTCCGCGCGAACGCGTGCCGGGCACCAATTCGTCCACGTGTACGGTCGCGCGCACGAACACATCCTTGGTCGGCTTGTTCGCCGCTACAAGCTCCTTCACCACCTTGGTGAACTTTTCGAAGCTCCACGCGGGTTCGAACGTATCGAGCCCGATGATGCGAGCCGAGTTCACGAGGCGCTGGTAATGGTCGCGCAGTCGGAATGCCACGAGTCCTTTGCTCGTCTTCGATACGGGGAATACGGTATACACGCTGAGTCCATACAACACTGCTGCGCTCGCGACGCTCAGGTTCGCGTCCGCCAGAGAGACGATCTTGTGTTTGAGAAAAGCGCGCTTATATATGTTTGCCATATGGTGTAGCGATAAACCGATAAAGTGTATCTATACTACCACCAGTTCGCGGCAAAAGTTCCAAAAAAATAACCCACCGGACGTACCTGGTGGGTTATGACGCGAACGTGTCATGGTTAGGGTCTGAGATGGTCCCACAACTTGCTGGGCAGGTCCATCACTAAACCACTCGGCAGTATCGTCTGGATATGCCAGTTCGCCTGTACGTCAGCGCGATGATTCCTTTGTTTGAACTCACTGACCGCGCAAGCGATGATCATTTGCAGGGAACCAGTCCCCTCCATCTCGACATCACGCTCACCTTCCGCTTTCCACAGACTGGACAGCACGATCCGAAACCGTAGCGTCGGCACCCCCCTTCTCCGCTGAAACGTACGCCTCGCAGCTCTGATCGCCTTGAGTCGTTGTTGTTGTGCGTCTTCCTCCTGCGCAAGGGCGGACGCAAGATAGCGCAACACGTCGTCAGACATACGAAATCTCCTTTGTACCGAACTACAAGGAAAATACAGTACATATGCGTCTCCGTCGAGCGCCTACAGCTTTACCTTGTCTGTGTGCGCCACCGCGGAGCAAAGCGGATGAGCCAGGTGAAGAACTTCGCCTGAAACTTGTTCATCCCCTTCGCTCGCATACTTTCATACGCCCGCTTTTGAAATTCTTTCAGATCAGTCCCCTCGTAGCACAACTTCCCATCCTTGAAGCAGTAACTACAATACCTCTCCGACTCACTCTTCCCCGGGTCCTGACTCAACGGCATCAAACAACTTTCGCAACTTTTGGTTTTCATAGACTTGCAACTGTATTATTTTACCTCCCACCCCTTCGTGTGCGGATCATATTCTACAACATCGCGACCACCGACAATATCTTCACCATCAAATTCAATAGCATAGATACGAGTAGTGGGTGACGTTTAAATATCGAACGGGCCACCTGTTCTAAGATATCCATACATGGTGCGTGTTCCGTCATCATGAGTCGGTCCCCACACCTCTAGACGATATATACCCTTCTCGTCGCTCAGTTCTTGTACAACCTCTGCTGTTGCACATTCACAAAATTTATTAATTTGCGCGAAAATCTCTTCTCTCGTTGGAACATACTCAGCGCTCGCTTCTTGCGTCGCTCGAACACTGGGTGGTTTCTCCATAGACATTAGCAAATGATACCACGCGCTTACTACGCCAATATTTCGGTGAAAGCCCCTTGCACAACGAGGATCTGGGAGTCGGCGAGGCCAATGTAGGGGTGGGTGTCATCTTTCTTTACCAACTCCTGGGCGATGGTCGCGTACTTCTCCTTATTCATATGCGGCATGATGCAGTAGTCGACGAAGCCGAGCCCGGTGTAGTCGGTGAGCGGCACGACCGACGCGTCATCCCCACTCGCTGTGTTGATGTTGGGACACGCGACGACCGAGCCGGCGCTGGAGCCTATGTACACCACCCCACTGTTCACCAAGTCGGTCACCACACGGTCAAACCCGCTCTGGCGCATGTGGTAGAGCAAGTAGTACGTATTCCCACCCGTCACAAAAACAGCATCCACCCCTGCACACTCAGTACGCAACTGCGCTTCACTCTCGCCCTCCAGCTGCACATCGAACAAAGTGCACCCTTTGTCGCGGAAAACCTTTAAATCATTCTCAAGCCACTGTTTGTCTCCCGTCTCCGCATTAGCTGCCGTCGGCACAACCGCGATCCGTAACTGCGAAAAAGGCTTCCCAAACAAATGCTCTGCGTTGTAGATGGTGGGGCTTACACTGGAGGCGAGGATGAGTTTTTTCATAAATTATTTTGGTTGGATAACTATGTTGAAATGAGTGGCGAGAAGCCATACGACTAAAGAAGTAACGCCCCATTTAATATAGGAATTTCCGAACAATAAACCTAATAGGTGTGAGTAGGTATAAACCTCCCGTCCTCTTGTCGTCAAATTCAGGTAGTCAGAAATGCTATGCTTATCTTTTTCCCGGACGATCCAGTTTACATCCTTATCCTCACATTCATTAATTACATTCCTTATTTTGGTATATAAATCATCATGATTTTTAACGCCAAAGAAAAAGTATGAAAGATTTGCCCGAAATGAAGACAAGATAGTATCATGCTGCTGGGTACGTAAGTCTGACCCACCTATCCAGGCAATTAAATCGTGTTCTTGCACCCACCTTACTCCACCGCGCCTCATTTGAAAATGATAGAGACAATTTATAACCTGCCATCTTTGTAGATATGTCCACATACAATAAATGTATCTAATTAGAGACTACGCGGCAATGATTCTAGCCAAAACTCGCCCAGTATCACTCGAAACGATATACTACTCCCATGTCTGCCACGTTTACGCCGCTGCATATCCATTCTCATTACTCTTTGTTGCAGGCGCTGCCGAAGTTGCCGGATTTGGTGAAGGCGGCTAAGGCTCAGGGGTGCACCTCGCTCGCGCTGACCGACCTTGGCAATTTGTATGGGGCTATCGAGTTCGTGATGGATTGTCGCAAGAAGGAGATCAAGCCTATCATCGGGATCGAGGCCTACCTGCCGGACGATGCGCGACTCCTTTTATATGCCGAAAACGACCCAGGGTATCGCAACCTCCTGCGGCTCGTCACCGAGTCGTATATGACCGAGCATGCGGGGCGGCCGACGATGACGCATGAGACTTTGCGCGCGCACTCGGCGGGACTCATCGCGGTGATTCCCTGCTTGCGTGGCGAGATACCAGCGGCGCTGCGCGCCAACGACGAAGGGCGCGCGAAGCGAACGCTCGACGAATATCTGGCGATCTTTGGAAAAGATAATCTGTTCCTCGAACTGTCGATGCACGAAGAGTTGGATGGCCATGAGACGACGGTCGCGCTGCTGACCGCATTCGCTAAAAAATATGATGTACCGCTGGTGGCCGGCCAAGAGACCTACTACATCGACCGCGACGACCGGCTCGCGTGGCAGACGATGCGTAAGATCGAGAATGCTGACAACGAAAATAGTTTAGAAGAAGATTATGCTTTTCGTGGCGCAGCCGAGATGGAGGAGCTGTTCGCCGACTTCCCCGCAGCATTGGAAAATTCCAATAAGATCGCGGAGCGCTGTACCGTCGACCTCGTGCTCGGCAAGTTCGTCTTCCCCGAGTTCCCGCTCCCACCTGGGAAGAGCGCCGACGATGTCCTGCGCGAGTTGTGCATGGCTGGCATGCAGGCGCGCGAGCTCGAAGGCAAGCCCGATGTTATGGAACGCCTCGAGTATGAGCTCGGCATCATCAAGTTCAAAGGCTACGCGATGTATTTTCTTGTGGTAGAAGACCTCATCCGCTTCGCGCGCGAGAACAATATCTACACCAACATTCGAGGTTCGGTCGCCGGTTCGATGACGACGTACCTTCTGCAAATTACGAAGATCGATCCGCTGGAGTACAAGATTCCCTTCGAGCGCTTCCTCAACCCGGAGCGACCCTCCGCCCCCGATATCGACATGGACTTCGCTGACGACCGGCGCGACGAGGTCATCCGTTATGCACGCGCGAAGTATGGCGAGGACCATGTCGCCCAGATAGGGACCTTCGGTACCATGCTCGCGCGCGGCGTCGTCCGCGACGTCGCGCGCGCGCTTCGCTACCCCTACGGCATCGGCGACCATATCGCGAAGGAGATCCCCTTCGGTTCGCAAGGATTCCCGATGACGCTCGAACGTGCGCTCGAGGAGAATCCTGAGCTCAAGAAAATGTACGACAGCGAAGACGAGACAAAAGAAATCATCGACCTCGGGATGAAGATCGAAGGCTGCGCGCGCCACGTCGGCGTGCACGCGGCGGGCGTCGTCATCGCTCCCCGACCGCTCGTCGAATATGCGCCACTCCAGCTCGACCCCAAAGGCGGCAAGATCATCACGCAGTACGACATGTACTCCGTCGGTGAAGACGGGGTGGGACTGACCAAGTTCGACTTTCTCGGTATCCGCAACCTCACCATCCTCGCGAGCGCGGTCGCACTCGTGGAAAAAATTCACGGCATCACAGTCGATATCGAAGACATTCCGCTCGATGATAGAAAGACGTTCGCAATGCTCGCACGCGGCGAGACCGAAGGCACCTTCCAACTCAACGGCGCGGGCATGACCAAGTGGCTGGTGGAGCTGCGACCATCGACCATCCACGACATCAACGCTATGGTGGCGCTCTACCGCCCGGGCCCGATGCAATTCATCCCCGACTACATCAAGCGCAAGCATGACGCCAGCCTTATCTCCTACCTCGACCCAGCGCTCGAACCAATTTTGAAGCAGACCTACGGCACGCTCGTGTATCAAGACGACATGCTCATCATCGCCAACCAGATCGCGGGCTATACCTGGGGCGAGGTCGACAAGTTCCGCAAGGCCGTCGGTAAGAAGATCCCCGAGGAGATGGCGAAGCAGAAGGACAAGTTCATCAACGGCTGTGTCGAACATTCGAAATGGTCGCTGAAGAAGGCGCAGCAGGTGTGGGCGTGGATCGAGCCGTTCGCCGCGTACGGATTCAACAAGGCACACTCCGCAAGTTATGGGCGCGTCGCCTATCAGACCGCGTACCTTAAAGCAAACTTCCCTGTCGAATACATGACCGCGGTGCTCACCGCCGAGTCGGGCAACATCGACACGATCTCCATCATGGTCACGGAATGTAAGCGCATGAAGATCCAGATCCTCGCGCCCGATATCAACGAAAGTTGCGGTGACTTCGCGGTAGTACCACTCGAACAGAGCGCACAGCCGCAACAGGAAGTTCCCTCCCAAAAAGTCCTCGGGTCTCCCGTCCAGGCTGGAGGCCAGCCAGGCGGGCCAGACTATTTTGTTCAGGAACTTCCTGTTGCGGCTGCGCCGGACCAAGACGACCGAGCCGCACTGATAGCAAAACAACTTGCCGAGGAAAAAAAGGCGAAGTTCACAAAGGAAGCACCGCCACCCGCGGTCGTCCACACCCAAGCTATCCGCTTCGGCCTCTACTCGATCAAGAACTTCGGCGTCGGCGTCGCGGATGCTATCATCGCGGAGCGCAAAGCGAACGGGCGCTTCACGTCGCTCGCCGACTTTCTCACTCGAGTGGCAGCTACGACGCTCAACAAAAAAGGTCTCGAGTCGCTCATCGAGTGCGGCGCGCTCGACTCGCTCGGCGACCCGACCCGCTCCGACAACGGGCGCGGTCAGATGCTTGCAGCGATGGATCTCCTGCTGCAGTACACGCGTGATGCGAACAAGGACTCGTCCCAAGACTCGCTCTTCGCAAGCGTCGACGAAGGCCCCGCCGAACTTAAACTCCCCGAAGCGGCCGAGGTCACGATGGAGCAGCGTCTGCTGTGGGAGAAGGAGCTTCTTGGATTGTACGTCTCGGGCCATCCGCTCGATAAGTTCAAAGACCTGCTGTCCAAGCGTACCATGACGCTCGGTCAGCTGAAAGATAAAGTGAAGCCCGGCATGGTGACCATCACCGGTGGCATGATAGAGGACGTGCGCGTCATCCTGACCCGCAAGGGCGACCAGATGGCGTTCATCAAACTCGCCGACTTCGACGGCTCGATAGAGGCGGTCATCTTCCCCAAGAGCTACACCGAACACAAAGACATCATCCAACCCGAATCCTGCATAGCGATCAAAGGCAAATTAAACAGCCGCAACGGCGAACTCTCCATCGTCGCGGATGCGCTAAAGGCGCTATAAAAATAACTCCCACCGTTGCCGATGGGAGTCTTGGAGAAACAGGAAGAAAGTCGCTATGATTAGACGTCAATCCTCACAGACGACTTCGAATCAAAGTCGCGATTCTCCCAGTACACAACCAGATTGATAGTGATACCGAGAGGTGCGATCTGTAGTGTGATTCGCCGCTCCTTCCACTGAGAGAGGATTTCGTGCGCACGACGCGCAGCTGATTCCACATCCGATGCGATAGTCGAGAGGCTTGCACCGTCCGCAATGGAAATGCGCCACAGGTACGTCACTTCCCTCACCCCAAACAAGGTGACATTCGGTACCCCGTATCGCCACTCCACACCAAGTTCATAGAACGCAGGTACCGGCACTCGCGCTGCTTTGGCCGTTGAGATGAGTTGACCGATGGCCCCCTCCTGGAGGTACTCAAGCACGAGCCCAACGGCGGTCCCATCGCGGCATTCGTGCAGAGGGCCGAACGTACCACCCATCCCACACAACAGCAGCGAACTTATGCGAGACACTGCCCTGTTAGCAACACACATCACAATTGCATGGTACGTCTCACCCCGAGTCAGAGGAGAAACCGCCTCAAGAAAAGCGAAGCATTTTTTAGCAAGATACTCGGCGTGATGATCGCCAGGGTAGTGCACCGCAATCCGGTCACGCAAGAGTTGTTCTACGTCACCATTCTTCAGCGACGTCACGGGCATGCCGACCAGGTATACCGCGAGACGCTTCTCTTCATCGCTACCCGCGATCGCCGTGAGCCAACAGTCGATAATGATACGCCACAGGAGGTTCCTGCACTGCGGAAACACTCGACCAGATTCACTACGGCGACGTACCAATTCGAGTAGCTCTGTCGCGGTTTGTCCAAGCGCAGTATTGTCTTGATCGAGCGTGCCCACAGTAACATCGTCGAGGACAAGAACAAGGTATCTCAGCACATCCAAAGCGCTAGAATCGTCTTGAAAACGCGCCTTCCGCTCGAACCTACGCCGCGCCGCGGCATAATCCATAGCATCTTGCGCACCATAGCCAGAGAGATCAACGGTCGTCATGGCAAACTCCTTGTCTGGGGGCCGAAGCCCCCGCTTCCCGAGGGAACGGCCCGAAGGCCTGCGGACACCATGTCCGTCAAAAACCATACCACAAGGTTGTTCGTGTGTATAGACTCCTGTGAAAGCACCTACTCATCGTTGCGGATGCGCTAAGAGCGTTGTAAGGTATTTACGGCAGTAAGGGAGAAAAGTGCTATGACTGAACGACCGTGGGAACTCAAGAAGTTCATCGATGATGCCCAGACGCGTGCGATTGACGGCAACGATGCGGACCATAAGCCAACCTACCAAGCAGAACTTACCAGGATCGAACAAGACTGTGATGCACGGTACGCGCGCGGCCAAGAGCTCATAGCCGAAACATCGGTGGAAGATCTCGAACGTTGCAGGCGGCTCTACCGTGAAAAGAATGGTCAGTATGGGGCCGACACACTGTGTGAGCGGCTGGTCAGTAGGAAGTTCATTATCGCCCCCGCATATTTCTTCCTGCTCGATGAGATGCGACGACTTCGTGCGGCTGTTGCGTAGGAGAACACCAATGGGGCCAGACATCGCGCTCACTCTTCATTTGGACAGGCCACTCTACGACTTGCTCGTCGAAATAAGCAGACGGAGCGGACGCTCATTGAATGAAATCTTTCGCATGGCGGTGGAGAAGCTTCGCGAAGCACGCAATCTTCGTAACATGGGGCACCTTGGTCTTGTAGCAGATCCGCGCCAGCTCGATTGGCAGATTTCCTACCGTCCCCTTTTCTAACCCATGTCCCCCGCCGACCCAGAGTCGGCGGGGGACTTTTCTTTTTTTCTACAAGTGGGGCGTGTTGACTATACCTAGTGCTCACGCTACCATGCAGGTATTCAGAGATTGACTCGCCCACCAAGCGAGTTTGGGAATCCAAGCCCATCGGGCCTAATCTGAACCAACAAGTGTCCCGGCTCCAACTCCGCCAGTTGGCGGATGGGAAAACTAGGTGGAACCACGGTACCACAAGTCAGTCGACCCTTCGACTGCGCTCAGGGTAAATCGTCCTAGTGAGTGCGTCGAGCCTCGTGCTCGCGCGTTCGCTCGGGCGTTTTTATTTATAAACTATTCTATCTCTCTATGTCAGCATCACTCGAACATACGCGCCACACGCTCGCCCACCTGCTTGCGGCAGTTGTGCGTGAGGTCTACCCTGCCGCTTTGCCGACCATCGGCCCTTCTGTCGAGAACGGTTTTTACTATGACTTCGACTTCGGCGCGACCAAACCATCGGGCGACGAGGCGCTTGCAAAGATCGAGGAAAAGATGCGTACACTGCTCCCCTCGTGGGACGTGTTCACCCACAAGGTCGTCACCGCTACCGAGGCGCGTGCATATTTTAAGGACAATGTATATAAACTCGAACTCATTCAAGACATCGAGCAGTCCGGCGAGCTTATCACCTTCTACACATGCGGTAATTTCACCGATCTCTGCCGCGGTGGACACTGCGAGCATCCGAGCAAGGAGATCGCACCGGACTCCTTCAAGCTCGACCGCGTCGCGGGCGCCTACTGGCGCGGTGACGAAAAGAATCCGATGCTCACTCGCATCTATGGTCTTGCGTTCGCGACCAAAAAGGAGCTCGACGACTACCTACTACAGCGCGAAGAGGCGCGCAAGCGTGACCACCGCAAGATCGGCCAAGAGCTCGACCTGTTCACTTTTTCAGAACTTGTTGGTTCTGGTCTCCCACTCTGGACGCCGCGCGGTACATTGGTGCGTCACGAGCTCGACCGCTACGTGTGGGAGCTGCGCGCCAAGCATGGGTATCAGCGTGTCACTATCCCTCATATCACGAAGAAGAATCTCTACGAAACATCGGGGCATTGGGCGAAATTCGCCGACGAACTCTTTCGCATCAAAACACGCGAAGACCACGAGTACGCGCTCAAACCGATGAACTGTCCACACCATACCCAGATCTTTGCGCGCAAGCCGCACAGTTACCGCGAGATGCCGCAGCGCTATGCTGAGACGACGGTGGTATATCGCGACGAGCAGTCCGGGGAACTCGGCGGTCTCACACGTGTCCTCTCTATCACTCAAGACGACAGTCATGTCTTCTGCCGCCAGTCGCAGGTGCAAGAAGAATTCTTCCACATTTGGGACATCGTCGATAGCTTCTACAGCACGTTTGGCTTCACGCTCCGCGTACGACTCTCTTTCCACGAGCCAAGTGAGTTCGAAAAATATCTCGGCACGCCCGAGGTGTGGCAACAAGCAGAGGATGCGCTGCGCGCGATAGCGAAGGAGCGCGGTGCTGACTATTTTGAAGCGCCCGGCGAAGCTGCGATGTATGGCCCGAAGCTCGACTTCATGGCGACCGACTCCATGGGCCGCAACCACCAAGTCGCGACCATCCAACTCGACATGAATCAGCCAGAGCGGTTCGACCTCACCTGCAATAACGAAAAGGGTGAGAAGGAGCGCATCGTCATGATCCACTGCGCGGTCATGGGTTCGATCGAGCGATTCCTCGCAGTGATGCTCGAACACCTCGGCGGCGTCCTCCCACTGTGGCTCGCGCCCGAGCAAGTTCGCATCCTCCCCATCGCCGACGCGCACCACGCATTTGCCTCACAAGTGTATGACCAATTGAAAACAGCAGGTGTCCGCGTCGAGGTCGACCTCTCGTCCGAGTCGCTCGGCAAGAAGATCCGCGCCGCGAAGATGGAAAAGATCCCCTACACACTCGTGATCGGCGACCAAGAAGTAGCGACCAGTACCGCGACACTCGAGAGCCGCGATGTGGCGGCACGACAACCGGACACCAAAGGAAAGATCGGCCAACTCGCGATCGACGCCATCATCTCCAAGCTCACTGAAGAGATTCGAAACAGAAGCTAAGGACCCTTCTTTACACACTGTTCGAGTGGTAGCTTATACAAAAAACTCCCACCAATATGGCGGGAGTTTTTTGTTTCGAATAGATGTCGTGTTTACGCGCGCTGGATCTGCAGCATGATGAAGTCATCGATACGATCCGTCGCGTGCGATGCGATCTGAACGACCGCAGGCTGGAGAACAGCTGCCGATACCGGGCGAGTCGTCGATACTTCGTTCGACTGAGAAGCATCCTCACCGAAGAGTACGCGCTTGAGATACTGCACGAACCGTATCTGTACGCGCTTCACCACCAAGAGGTAGGTCATGAGCATACATGCGAGCACTAGGAAGCTCCAGTAGATGACCGTCCCGAACGGACCAAGGTCGAGTCCTGTGTACGGCGCTTCGGACAGTGTCACATACGGTGCCGTCGCCTGTGCGACCGCAGCCGGAACGACCGACTGCACCGCCACTTGTGATGTTTGGTAGAAGATCGGCTGTTGCTGCTGCTGCACCATCACCTGCTGCTGTTGCTGGGATGTCGTGTAGTAGACTGGCTGGACAACGGGTGCTGGCTGTTGGTAGTAAGCCTGTTGGTACTGCTGATATTGCTGATTCTGGTATACGACCGGTGTTGGACTCGTATAGGTGTAAGTGATCGGCTGTGGTGCAGGGTTACTGAAGGTGATCTGCGTCTGGCTCGCCGCTGGTGTAGAGTTATTGATCGTCACCGGACTACTGATGTTCGTGTTGTAGCTGTCGACGATGTTGTGACTGTCGGTATAGGTCGTCGTGTTCGTCGTCGAGCAGCTCCCCGGCGTGGTGCAAGAGTTACCACTGTTCGTCGTGTTACCGTTGTCATACGAACTCGTGGTGTTCGTGTACGGAGAGTAGGTAGAGCTGGTGTATGTATACGGACTGTAGGTGCTCGTGCTGCAACTGCCCGGCGTGGTGCAGGAATTGCCGCTGTTGGACGTATTGCCGTTATCGTGCGTACTCGTGTTCGTCGTGTTGGTGGTGTTGGTGGTGTTGGTGTATGGAGAGTACGTCGAACTCGTGTATGGTGAGTAGGTCGAGGTCGTGGTCGAGCAACTGCCCGGCGTTGTACAGGAGTTGCCGTTGTCGTGCGTATTGGTTGAAGTGGTATTAGTCGTACTGGTCGTACTGGTCGTCGAACAGCTGTTCGGGTCGGTGCAGGAATTGCCGTTGTTCTTTGATACCGAAGACGAGGAGCTGGTGTACGGGGAGTACGTCGCGACCGAACTCGTATACGGCGAGTAGGTCGTCGTGGTCGTCTTGCTCGGCGTCACCACGACAGGGGTCGGGGTAACGGTCGACGAGGACGAATAGTACGACGGCGAAGAGCTATAGTACGAAGGAGTCGAGTAACTCGAAGTCCCACCGTAGTATGCAGGCGTGGAGTAGGTACTAGGATACGCATAGTCAGTGTAGGTAGGTGCGGAACTCGTATACGTCGGGTACGCATAATCGGTATATGTCGCGGTCGTGTCAGTACTGCAGCATCCGCCACCATCAGACACACCACCATCCAGGCCACTACCGTCCCACTGCGCATGCGCCACGGGAGCGGTCACGACCATAGTAATGGCAAAAAAGACTGTACTGACACCGAAGATTATTGACTTAATGTTTTTCATATATCCTTGTAACTCCTTAGTAATGGGAAGATTGTATCACCTTTAACAATCATTGTCAAGCTACTTCCCTTCTTAAAAGTCGAGTTCTGGTCGGCGCTTAAGAAGAGGTCGGGAGCCGTGATATTGGCGTCCCGACCGAGTGTAATAAGGTGTTCGTTGCAGTTATTGGGGATGATACTGGCGCGCCTGCAGTTCGGCCTGGTCGGCCGCGCAACGCGCGTCGCAGAGTCGTTCGTCTGGAACACAGCGGCCGTACTGCACCCGCCGTACTGCCAGATTCCCGCACACCTTAGGCAGAATCAGGTAGTACCGGTCTCCTGGCTGACCAGCGACGTACACGCGGACGTCCCGTGTCTTGCCGCTCCATCCAAGGTGCTTCGTCCGTGCCCGCACGTTCCTTGCTACTTTTAATCCTTCGTGACCAAAGAGCATGCGGTGAATAAAGTAGTCGTTAGTATCAGGAATCTGATCTAAGAAAAAGCGTTCTCGATCGATTTCCCCTTTTAGTTCGGCTACCGCCCAAGCAGGAATGAACCCATCTTGATTCAACGTGCGCAGTGCTGCCTTTACATCTTCAGGACTGGCACCGTTGACGTTCGCTGGGTCACCACCTGGGTGCAGCCACTCGAAGTCGGCTGTCGCTAACGCTTCCCGTGGCAATGCCGCGGTAAACGCAACGGCAGCAAAACCAGTTAGAAGCATTCTGCGTCGCATACCTTCCTCCTATTTTTGGGCGACCACGAACGAGTACATGGCGTGCTTGGCTGTCCAAGCGTTGACCCCAAGAAGTGTCTTACCACCATCTGGGTCGGGCAATCCACACACCAGGTCAGGTTCATCTTTGTATGGACCTTCCCGGAGCGGAGGCTGGTAGGCGAGATGGTACCCACCTGTGATCCCCACGCAGACCCACGCACGTTGGTGGTCGGTGATGAACGCCGCTCGCGGAACCGCCAAACCGACTCGACCTTTCCACTCTCCGCCATCAAGCGGAATTTGTACTTGGTAGACTCCGTCCGCAATCTTGGTCACTTGCGCCATGCCGCGGCAGATATTGTCCCCACCGAAGTATGGAAGTTGTGACGGAAGCGGATGCACCCAGTGGATCCGAATGCGAGCGTATGCGTGTCCTTCGAAGGTCTCGATCTGACCCGCATATGCCGCCTGTGCGATCCAATCGGTCGTTGCCGACATAATCGCGATCTGGTCCGCCCGGGGCTTATCCCCAATCCCGCGGTGACGCCGGCCAATTTCGTTCATGACAGCCAACGTCTCCCGCACCGCCGTGATGGCAATGGGAAGAATCGCTGGCGAGTTATAGACTACCTCGCCGGGTCGGCACGTTGGTCCGCTATAGTTCATCTGCTGCTGCGCAGTAGACGGACCAGACGGACCTTGCGGCCCTGCACACGCTGCAAGCAGCGCGAGCAAGACGATAGACAAATAGTGTCGCATTGCTTACCT
Organism: Candidatus Adlerbacteria bacterium; assembly: GCA_903851045.1. Taxonomy (GTDB): domain Bacteria; phylum Patescibacteriota; class Minisyncoccia; order Phycocordibacterales; family SBAW01; genus GWA1-54-10. Next base: position 25,173 of record CAINNF010000017.1, on the reverse strand, counting down.
CATGTGTTGTCCCGCACGTGGCGGGAATTGTTACAGAACATCTGCTTCGCAGATTGTTGCGAAGACATATTCGACTACCGGATCGATAGGCGCATATGTTCTCACAATGTGTGAAATATGTGGTGGGCAGAGCAGTGTTACCTGCTCTGCCACCCACTCAAGATCCCCAGAAGGACGTTAGTGGGGGTTGCTGAGTAGAGGACGAAGTGCCCCCACTCCTACACCGCACGAACTCCCAGCCAATACCATCCACCTCTCGGTGTTCATGGGCAGTCTGCTGACAATCAGCAGGTATCGAGCCTCCGTCAGGCACGATATGTTGGCCTGCATAACTGCCATCAGAGGGGGCAGGTCCAAGCGCCTCGCCCATTGCACCCTTGACCACAGCCACTTCCTCTTCAGGAGAGCGCTGCGGTTGCTGGGCATAGTGAACCCGCACAGGACGATGCGCCTTCATCACAGGCTGCGCAACTGCGGCGTTGGCAGTCAAATCGATACGAGCGTGAAAGTTCACGCTGACTCCCGCACACCCCGCCAAAACCAAAAGCGGGAGGAGCAGGATAGCCCTCAACATTTGTGTCATTTTCATGCCCCTCCTAGGGCGCTTGTGTAAGAGCTCCCTTGCGGGATTCTTATTGAATTATATACTTAAAATTGACTTATGTCAAGCGCTGCGGTTGGTCGCGTATCACTGATCCTGCCCCACCAGGTCAGCGGTGACGACATAGCGGTCGCTCTTGGTGGCGAACGAGTCGCAGGTCACGAGCGTGAGGTGTTGTGCGTCCGCAGGGAGGGAGACGATGTCGTTGTTCGCGTTAGCGACCTTGACCCCGGTGACGCTGAAACGATATTCGGTGTTCCCTGAAAAAACACTGATAATGTCCCCTGTTTTGAGGTCTTGAATACCATCGAAGCTCTTGTAGGCCTGGTTGTGCACAATGGGCAGATAGCTCGAATGACCGAACAAAAGCACGGTCCCATTGTGGCCCAGTAGGCCCGACGTCGGGTATCGCACGGCCCCCTTCGACAGCGCATCATCAAGCACGTTCACGTCGGCGGAGCTTGGGTTGGAGATGATGACCGACAACCCGATCTTACTCACGACGATACGGGTCGGCAGTTGTCCGTCGATGGTCGCAGGAACGGTCGTCCCCGTGTGGGCCGTCGTGGTTCGAGTATCTTGCGTCGGAGCGTTTTGTGTCGGCGTTCCTTGCGTCGGGACGTGTGAATCGCTCGTGGTGGCGTCGTTGCCGTTCAGCGCAAGGTCGGAGTTTTTCGTGGTCCCGGGCGCATCAGGCGTCGCACCCACAAGGGTCAAGAAGCCGAACGTGATACCGAACAAGATAAGGAATACGACCGCGAACGCGCCGCTCTTCCCTTCCATGTCGCTCAGTACTCCTTTCTTTTGTGCCATACTACAGCTCTCGTAAGAGGAGATATGGGTACAGTAGCATGTTCACCGCAGTGTTGACAAGCCATGTCATTCGTGATACCCTACCATACATGACAGGATTCAAAGATTCACTCCTTCGCGCGATCGCCGTCATCGGCCTTATCGCCATCTTGGTGCTCGGCGCCTGGGGTATTATCCAACTCGTGATCGGCCTCCCAGGTTTTTTCGCCAATTTCGGGTTTAATGCGTCTCCTTCCTCCTTCTTCACCAGTTCGACCGAGAAGGTCGCGGTGACCGCTCCGGACAGCGTGACCTCGGACCAACCATTCACACTGTCGTGGATCCACACGAACGGTAGTGGGAACTACGGCTACGCTATTTCCTACGCCTGCGCGACGGGACTCACCTTCGCGGCACCTGTACCGACCGGCCAGATGCAGATCGTGCCATGCAACACGCCGTTCAACTTTACGAACGCGACCAAGACGATGCAGCTGATACCGGTGCTCCATACCAAAGGTTCGGTGACGACCTCATTCTCTATCATCGCGAATCGACTCGTGGACGGCACGATCACCGCATCGTCCACCTCGAAGTCCGTGACGGTGAACTCTGCGGCGCAAGCGGCAACCGCGACCCAAACGACGGCACGATCCGCTACGGCCGCTTACCCCACGACCACCTACACCGCATCCGGCCACACCAGTAACCTCTATGGATCAGCTGCGCTCGTGGTACATGTCATCTCGATCACACCAACGATCGATGGTCGCTATGTCGCACGATTCTCTATACAAAACATCGGCACCAACCTGGCACCCGCTGGATGGACGTTTAGCGCGGTACTTCCGACGAACCCGACATATACGTTCCTCTCACATGCACAGCAAAAAATGTATCCGGGCGACGAGATCGTATATACCCTTGGATTCAACATTCCGGCGACCTCCTGTGCGAACCCGTACTACTGTGACGCTTACAGCCGATACGACACAACGAACCTCAACACGTTCTCGGTGACGGTGAACGCTCGCTAGATATCAAGGTTTGCAAGTTTTGCGTTCGACTGAATGAACGACTTACGGGATGAGACATCCTCGCCCATGAGAATGTCAAAGACGCGGTCGGCGTCAGCTGCATCATCGACGGTCACCTGCTTAAGCACGCGGTTGGCCGGATCCATCGTCGTCTCCCACAACTCCTCGGGGTTCATTTCTCCAAGACCTTTGTAACGCTGGATGTGAATCTTCCCGCGGCCACTCGTAGCCTTGGCTGAGGCGGCTTCTTCGCCCTCTTCAGTACTTCCCTCGCCCGCCAAAGCTTCAGCGTCGGCGGGTTCGGGCTCGCCCTCAACGGCGTCTGCGGCGTCGGGCCCGAGGAATTGGATCTTCTCTTCGTCGGAGTATGCGTACATAATCTCCTTGCCGCGCTTGATCTTGTAGAGCGGCGGCTGCGCGATGTAAAGGAAGCCACCTTCGATAACGGGGCGGAAGTGACGGAAGAAAAGCGTCAGCAAAAGCGTGCGGATGTGCGCACCATCGACGTCGGCATCGGTCGCTATGATTATTTTATGATAGCGCAGTTTGGAAATATCGAAGATGTCGCCGATAGCAGTACCGAGCGCGAGAATGAGATATTTGATCTCTTGTGACGCGAGCATCTTGTCCAGGCGCGCGCGCTCGACGTTGAGAATTTTCCCGCGCAGCGGCAGTATCGCTTGGGTCTTGCGGTCGCGACCTTGCTTGGCCGAACCGCCTGCCGAATCTCCCTCTACGATGAATACCTCTGACTCTGACGCCTCCTTACTCTGACAGTCGGCGAGCTTGCCGGGCAGACCAAACCCTTCGAGCGCGCCTTTGCGTAGCACCGAGTCCTTCGCCGCCTTCGCGGCCTTGCGTGCTTTGAGCGCGAGGATAGACTTCGACACTATCGCGCGTGCGTCGTCAGGATTCTCTTCGAGGAAGGTCGAGAAGGTGTCGGCAAAGATAGCATCCACCGCGCCGCGCGCTTCGACAGAGCCGAGCTTCCCCTTCGTCTGACCCTCGAACTGGATCTCGCGCAACTTGACCGAAACGACCGCGGTGAGACCTTCAAGCACGTCGTCGCCAGTGAAGTTCTCTTCGCTCTCCTTCAGCGCGTTCGCTTTGCGCGCGTAGGCATTGACAGTGCGTGTGAGCGCGGTGCGGAAGCCGGTCACATGGGTGCCACCTTCGTTGTTGTAGATATTGTTGGCGAACGGGAAGACGCGTGAGGTGATGTCATCGACATACTGCAGCGCGATCTCCACATCGATAGAGTCCTTCTCCGTGCCACCTGGCGGGATGAATTCTTTCTCTATATAGAAGATGTTCTTGTGCACCGGCTTCTGGTAGCGGTTATGGAAGGAGATGAGCGAGCGCAGGCCACCCTCGAAGTAGAACGTCTGCGATGGTGAGTCATGGAGCAGGTCACGGATATAGAACACCTTGCCCGCCTCTGGGATCTTCACTTTCGTCTCGCGCGCGTCGATGATGGTGATGCGCAAGCCCTTCACCAAGTATGCCTGCTCGCGCAAGTGTGAGACAATCTTGTCGAAGTCGAACTCGACCGTGTTGAAGATGGTTTCGTCTGGCGTAAAGGAGATGACGGTACCGTGGAGCTTGCTTGTGCCGATCTTCTTGACCGGACTCTTCTTCTTGCCGATGACGTAGTCTTGCATATGCACACCACCGTCGCGATGTACCTCGGCACGAAGGAACGTCGAGAGTGCGTTCACGACCGAGGAGCCCACGCCGTGCAAACCGCCGGAAACCTTGTAGCCCTCGCCACCGAACTTACCGCCGGCGTGGAGCGTGGTCATGATGGTCTCCAGAGCCGAGACCTTGGTCTGCTTATGGACATCGACCGGGATACCGCGGCCGTTGTCGGCGACACGAACGATAGTACTACCTTTTTCAGTTCCAGGAAGAAGCACGACTTCGATATCGTCCGCAAAGCCACCCATCGCCTCGTCGCGTGAGTTATCGAAGATTTCCCACACCAAGTGATGGAGACCATCGACACCCGTGGTGCCGATGTACATACCCGGGCGACGACGCACCGCCTCGAGCCCCTCAAGCACCGTAATAGATGAAGCATCATACGCGCCCGCCGTAGCTTTAGCGGAGGCGGGATTACTCTTCGTTTTTTTTGTCTTATCGTCTGCCATACATCAAGATAGCCCTATGGGGCTAGTGGGCTCAGTATACCGCATTTCAATTCGTTCTACCCTATTGACTTACTATCTCAGTATAGTATCGTATCGCCATCCTCGGCCACTGGCGGCCGAGATGAGTTCTAGGAGGATAATCATGGATAATTGGGCGCGTTTCGATCTCCAGATTCCCTCGGTGCCCTACGTTCTCACCGTTACCGCCGCGGACGGCAGTGGCAATGGCGGCATTGTTCATAACAGCTACTTCCCCTGTGATACAAAGTTTAGCAACGTCAGTTTTGGCCGAAGCAACTTCAACAACGATTGCAATTTCGGAGGCGCAACTTTCGCAGGCTGCGATTTCAGGAATGCGAAATTTACGGACAGCTGCCGGTTTGCTGGCGCAACGGTGACTGTTGCACTCCCCGACCATAGCACCGCCACCGTCAACATAGCCGAGGCGATTGCCGCGGCGGTCGAGAAGATGCACAGCGATTAGTCGCTGACAATCTCGTCGGCGCACAAGGGCTTCGAATGCATGATTTGCATTCGGAGTCCTTTCTTTTTTACCGAATCTCAAACCCTTCGGATTTTATATGGTGTACACTGTTTGCGTTTAGAGTGAGAATTCACCTCGCTGCGATTGACACACATAACTTTTAGACGTATCTTGCTTGTGGCGAAACATGCTCTTTGAGGTGAACTCGAGGGCGCAACACAAGGAGTCGCCTTAATGTTGATCAAATACTCAGTCGGATTTCTCGATATAGGCCAAACAAATGTCCTGCATCGGCAAGGATTCAAGATTGCGAAGGAAACTCGGTATACATTCGCCTGTGCCGAAGCCGACCTTCAAGATCCAACGAGGGAGGTTTTGATTCCAGACCAATGTGTGCCGTTTAGCTTCGTCGTGTACGAAGAGACGCGAGCCAATCATGCCGCAAAGGACATGGTTTGGAAGAGTGGGAGGATTCCTACCATGCGACTAGCTCGCCTTGCTTTCAGTATTCGAAACAGTTTCGATGGTGGGCCAGTCCGAGTCATCCGAATCAAGGCACCCAATCTTGAATCTCTTCGCAAGCTCCATGCAGAGATCGTGTCTGGAGCATATCTCACCAAGTACAAAACAGAGCCGCAGGCGACCGCAGCCTGACCAATACACCGAGCGTCGCCACCCCAGGCGGCGCTTTTTTCTTCTATCTTGACCAACGATAAGGTTAAATGTATTTTGATTTTTAGAGGAACCAAGCTCTTTGACCGCTTCCAAGAGCTTTCATGGAGGACACAATCGTGGTGATGTCGCTGACACTAATCTGGGCGGGTTTGTGGTCGGGGATCTTTTTGATTATGTTCGCTGGCGTATGCGCGCTCGGGATACTACCAATCGTGCTGAGCATCTCTCTGAACACCTCGCAAAGCATGACGTTGTTCGCCAGTGTCGCAGTGGGCTGCGGTCTGACCTCGTCATACCTTACGTGGCTCTGTATGCAAAAAAAAATGACAGACAGGAGGAAGACAGTGGCATATAAGGAAGGTCCCACAGGAATAACGTGGTGGAAAATCTTCGGTTGCTTATGGCTGACCTACGCCCAAGCACTAGTAATTATCATCTGTGTGGCATATTGGGAATATCCACATCTCGGACTAGATACTGGGTTGGCACACAGAGTCATAGTCATTGCAGCACTCACTACGTTTATAATGTCGTGCATCGTGTGCGCCGGAGAGACCAACAGGATGACGCGGCACGCATACTATCAATCGGACAAGGAGTACGCGGAAACACTGCAACACAAACTCAAAGATGTTTGTTGGGTGTTCTTTAACTACAGCCCGCTCGGGTGGCTATTACTACTGTTGACACGCCTGACGTACCGATAATATATGTGGAGCGTCGTGAGGCAACATCGTGAACATGAGGGTTCTGGAAAACACGCCAGGACCTTTTCTTTTACCGAATCTCATACCCTTCGGATGTTAGTCAGGTATAAACCGTTTTCGAAGCGATTGACACACTCAAAGAGTCTACGAAGAGACGCAAGTGGGGCACGTCTCTGGAGCATATCTCACCAAGTACAAAGCAGAACCTCAGGCGGTCGCGGCCTGACCGACATACCGAGCGTCGCCACCCCAGGCGGCGCTTTTTTCTTCTATCTTGACCAACGACAAGGTTGAATGTATTTTGATCTCAGAGAGAACCGGGCTCTTTGATCTCTTCACCAACTCTCGGCCGCGTCGTACTTTGCGTGGCTATGCATGCAACACAAGGACAAGTGACATGACCAACAACCCCTATGTTGACGCGATGTTGGCATTAAAAAAACCCAAAGACCAAGTGACCGCGGACGATCGTGCGGCGGTTAGGAAAGTCGTCGAATTAATTACCGAGGGACTATCTGCCCAGCACCACATGAATGCGGAAGTCGCACTAATACTCGCACCAGTGACCGGAAACCACGGAGAAGTCGCTCACCGGATCCTCCTGGACCCGTTCGATACGGTGAAAGAGCTGCGCGCGTTTGCCAGGAATAGGGACACGAGTGACCCTGCACTGGTCGAACAGATGATCGGATTGCTTGGAGCCTACAACTCCCCAAAGGTGCAGGGACTTCCCAAAAGAGTCCTCCGCAAAAACAGGGTGGTGAGATTCAAACGGCGGACCAAGCGCTGGTCGCTCCTCTAGTCATAAAGCACCCAATCTGCACAACGAATCCTGCCCCGCGCCCCGACACCCTCGGCGGCGCGGGATTTCTTTTTTATCTGATCTCAAATCCTTCGGATTTTAGTTTTGCATAGGCCTTCTCCATCGCAGTGTTGGCGTCGTCGTCGGTGAGTGTTCGCTCGAACGACTGAAAGATGAGACGAAACGCGAGCGAGGTCTTGGCTGGAACACCATCCTTCGCCGCTTTTTCGAACTTATCGAACAGGGAGATCTTGATACACAGCTCTCCTGCTTCACCGCGAATGAGGTTTAGCACTTTGACAGGCTCAGTACCCTGTGGTACCCACAGGGCAACATCGCGCACGATGTACGGATATAGAGAAAAAGGCTTGAATGGCGCGAGCGTGTAGTGCTTTGGCTCGTATCCATTGCCGTATTCCTCCATATTCGCCTTCGACAGATTGTCAAAAGTTGGAAAATCTTTCCCCCACGCTTTCGGCGCTTCGGTCATACGCAATTCGACATGTTCACCTTCCTTTGGGAAAACCGAACCAACTTCGAATAATTTCGGCTTCTCTCCTGGCGGTAGCACTAAGAGCGCATAATGTTGCGCCTGAGCAAGTGCCTCATCAAGATTTTCCTGCAATGAGATGCGCAACGCTGGCCTCTTTGTATCAAGCGGGTTAGCGAGCACGATGTCTCCTTTCTTGGCGAACGATTGTGTTGAAACTTCTGTGAAGCCCTGCTCGACCAGTTGATCCTTCATGCGCTCAATACCACGAAAGCGTGCTTGGTCTGGCGTACCAGCAAGCGGCGGCAGCTGTGCGGGCGGCAAGCGGTCATAGCCAAGAATACGACCGACTTCTTCTATCAGATCTTCTGGAATGAGGAGGTCGATTCGCTCGAACGGCGGAGTCACGGTAAACGTATCGTTGCTGATTTTTGTCGACAGAGAGAGACGCTTGAACGCAGTACCTATTTCGTCACTCGAAAACGACGAGCCGAGAAGTTCGTTCACTTTTTGTGTGGTAACGGAGACCGGAAGATTCTGTGTAGGGTTAGGATAGATATCGACAACCCCTTCCACTTCTCCTCCAGCCACCTGTTGGATGAGTGCAAGCACGTCGCGCATACCGTACGCGGCGAGTTCGGGCGATGGTCGGTTTTGAAAACGAGCAGACGCGTCAGTAAACAATTTGAGCCTCTGCGCCGTGCGACGAACACTAGTACCTTCAAAATTCGCCGCTTCAATGATTAGGTCCGTTGTGTGTGGCGTAACTTCTGCAACGACTCCCCCTTTAATACCTGCGACTCCAAGAATTTTATCACCATTATTTTTATCGGTGATTACGAGCGTTCCTTCTGGCAATAGATAGCCGTCTTCACCTCCGAGCGCTGTGAACGGAATCCCGGTCTTTTTATCAGACACCTTATGTTCTTCCACCTCTTGTACCCCAATCGTGTATATCTCGTTCTTTTGAACAAGCTTGCTCGCATCGAATGCGTGCAGTGGCTGACCAATGTTGAGCATCACATAGTTTGTTGCGTCGACGACATTGTTTATCGAGCGTTGACCAACGGACTCAAGTGCCTCTTTGAGCCACGTAGGCGAGGACCCCACCGTCACACCACGCACTACCGCACCGATATAGCGTAGACACTTTTTCGGATCTTCAACTTCGACCGACAGCATGTTTGACTGTGGCCAGTTGGGCAGCGTTTCTCGTAGTGGATCTTTTTTCATCGGCACATCGAGTGCTGCCGCGAGCTCATAGGCGACGCCGCGATGCGAAAGTGCGTACCCAGCCCTATCCGGGAGTACCTTCAGGTCGAGTAAGTTACCAGTCTGCTCTTCGACTTCAAACGAGTGGAACGTAAAGGCGTCAGCAAGAATCTGCCCATCGGGCAATTCTGTAGCAAAATAATTTTGTAGCCATGCGCGCGAGACTTTCATATTTGTTTTTCATCAAAAGCGTAGACGAATCGTATGTCACCGTTGTGGAAAAAGCGTACATCAGGTACGCCGTATTTCACCATAATGAGACGCTCTAAGCCCCCTCCCCATGCGAAACCTGCTACTTTCTTCGGGTCAAGTCCTGCGTTCTCAAGTACTCCGGGGTGCAACATACCAGCGCCAAACATTTCCAACCATCGCCCCTCCTTGCCTGGAGCTTCGAACCACAAGTCGACTTCGACCGATGGCTCCGTGAACGGAAAGTAACTTGGGCGAAAACGAATTTTTGCATTGGGTCCAATATATTCTTGATAGAACCGTGTCCATACCCCCTTAAGGTGCGCGAGTGTCACGGTTCCTACTGGTCCAACTGCAAAACCGTCGAGCTGGTAAAACTGTGCTTCGTGTGTCGCATCGGTCGCCTCATTGCGGAAGACCTTGCCTGGATTAATCATTCGCAACTCAGTAAGTCCTTCTTTCGCCATCCGCTCGAGTTCGCGCACAGTAACAGAGGTGCAGTGGGTGCGCGGCACGCGCGGCGGCTTTTCCTGAGTCCAAAAGGTGTCTTGCATGTCTCGTGCAGGATGGTCGCCAGCCACACGGAGGGCATCGAAGTTGTGAAACTCGTCCTCAAGCTCGGGGCCATAGGCGATCCCAAACCCCTGATTCCCAAATATAGCCGCAATGTCGCGCATAGCGACGCTCATGGGGTGCAAATGGCCTTTTGGGGTAGCGTGGGGTTGACCGTCCACGGCGGGCGTGTTTTTGCTTTCCATATTCCTGATTATACGGTATAATCGTGTTTATGGATATTGGGGCGCTTGGCGTCTACATGTGTCTATTTATCGCCCTCTATTTTGAGGTCTTTTTGCTCATATCCTTCCTCGAGAAACGGCCCACCCCCAAGTCGGTGACCTTGCCAAAGCACTTCCCCACTGTTTCGATGCTCGTGCCCTGCTGGAACGAGGAGAAGACGATAGGACGAACCATCGAGTCGCTACTTGCCCTGGACTACCCCAAGGACAAACTCGAGATCATGGTAATCGACGACGGATCGAAGGATGGGACGCGCGCAATAGCAGAACGCTACGCGGCTGAACACCCGCAGGTGAAATATTTTCATAAAGAGAATGGCGGTAAGTACACCGCGCTTAACTTCGGTATCGAACACTCAACGAGCGAGCTGCTCGGATGTTTGGATGCTGATTCGTTCGTCGCCCAAGATGGTCTGATGGAGATGATCAAGCGATTCGAGAGCGACCCCGAGATCATGGCTATCACGCCCGCTATGAAGGTGTTCAAACCACACACCGTGCTGGAGCTCATGCAGTCGGTCGAATACACCTTCGGCATCTTCTACAAAAAGATGTTCGACAACCTGAGCGCTGTGAACGTGCTCCCGGGACCCTTCTCCATGTACAAGCGCGCCGCGTTCGAGAAGATCGGCATCTTCCGCCACGCGCACAACACCGAGGACATGGAGATAGCCTTTCGCATGCACGCGCACGGACTGAAGATCGTGAACGCGCATACCGCCTTTGTGTATACCACCGCCCCAAAGACGTTCCGAGCACTCGTCAAACAGCGTACCCGTTGGTCCCAGGGCTTCCTCCAGAACTCGTTCGATTATAGATACATGTATTTCAATCCGCGGTTCGGACACTTTGGCATGCTCGTTCTGCCGTTCGGGCTCATCGCGTTCTTTGCGGGCATATACGCCGCTTCGTATACTTTATTTCATTTTCTCTACTCTCTCGTTAATCGAGGGCTTGACTTGTATGCCACACGTATCCCCCCGCACGTGCCACAGATACGCCCGGAGTGGTTCTATCTCGATACGAGTATGATGACGTTCCTTATCGTGTTCACCTTATGCATGACACTGGTCGCCATACTCATCGGCGGACAGATCGCCCAGACACGGCTCACCCTTAAGTCGTACGCATCATACATCCTCCTCTTCGGACTCGTTGCCCCGTTCTGGCTCGTGCGCGCGCTCTGGGGCGCTGTGCGCGCGAAGGAGAGTGCTTGGCGCTAATCAATAACAAACACCCACTACTATGGCATGGAAAAGATACTTCATCGCGTTCTTCATAACGGTCGCCATCTTCGGGACGGCGTTCTATATCGCCGCACGCATCGATGACCAGCGTGTCGCGGACATCCGTGCAGCCGAAGACAGTGTCTCGGTCGACATCCTTTCCTCCGAGACACAGTATGAGCTCTTGAACAATCTCGACTGCAAGACCATCTCCGCGAACCCAATACTCTCCTCGGAGCTCAACTCGCTTGCGAGTCGCCTGTCGGTCGCCGAGGATAATCTTGGTGCGACGAACGCGGAAGTTATCCAGCTCAAAGAGCGCTATTCGCTCCTCGAGATCAAAGACTATCTTTTGATGGAGCAGGTCTCTAAAAAATGTGATTTGAAACCGGTCTATATCTTGTACTTCTACTCCAACACGGGCAATTGTCCCGACTGTGCCCACGAGGGCGATGTGTTGACGTATCTGCGTCAACAGTATCCGGGACTACGGGTCTACTCGTTCGACTACAACCTTAACCTATCGGCCCTACGCACACTAATCTCGCTCCAGAACCTCCAAGGGCAGCTACCGGCGCTCATCATCAACAGTCGCGAGCCGATCTATGGTTTCAAGTCGCTCGACCAGATGCAAACGCTTATCCCGGAGCTCAAGACGCTCCTCGCCACCTCTACCGCGACCACATCGACCAAAGGGTTCTAACTACCGTGAGCCACCTCCCAGATTCGAACTGGGGACCTTCGCTTTACAAAAGCGTTGCTCTACCGACTGAGCTAAGGTGGCGTTCGTTCACTATATCGAAAAAACGCGCGCTGTAAAACTATTCCTTATGACGGGTGTTCGAGGTCGTTCCCTGCGCACGGAGTAGCTTACGCTTATGTTCCGAGACCTCGCGCAAGAAGGCGCTCGCTTCGCCCATACCACGCCGCACATCGGTCGTGTGCCGAAGCGCGTGGAGCAGGCGTTCAAGCCACTCTTCGACACGTACCAGCGCGTGTGCGCTTACGAGGTATATCGAACGAAGGAACGCGCGAGTGATGAGCTTGCCATACATACGGACGATGGCCGGCAATATGCGTTCCACCCACAGAGAAACCGTTTGAAAAAAGCGACTCACGGGAGGACGAACACGCATACCGACGACCCGTCCCGTGGTCAATTCATATCGCTTGAGACCAATAAGCAACATGAGACCTACACAGGAAAGCATGAGCGTACTGGTGAAGAAGGTTACCATAACCTCTATTGTACCCTACTGAGCGACCGAAAAACAGCTTATTTCGGTGATCTCGATACGCTCACCAAACTTTTGCGTCGCTGCCGACAATAGGTCCTGTATGGTCTTTCCGGAGTCTTTGATGAAAGGCTGCCCAAGGAGAGTCTCGAGGTTCTCGGGACGCATAGCCGCGATATGCATGGCGACATCGTGTGCGATACCGACGAATTCGTCGTTCTTCGATACGAAATCGGTCTCGCACGAAAGAAGTACGAGCGCGCCGACCTGGTGCGCGTTGTGGATGTATGCTGACACCGCACCAGCGCCAAGTTCGCGGTCGGACTTCTTCGCTACAGCGGAGAGCGAGCGTCGTTTAAGGATCTCGACCGCTTTGGTCATGTCACCCTGTGCCTCTTCAAGTGCCTTCTTGCACTCCATCACAGACACACCGGTCGAGTCGCGTAACTGCTTGACTAGTTCTGCTGATACAGCCATGGTTTCGTATGGATTATAACACTAAATAAATCTAGTTCGCTGCGGCGACTTCCGCCTGCGCGGAACCTACTGGTACCGGAGTACCGAGATTCTTCTCATAAACGTTCGCTATTTCTCCCAGTATGAACGTGATGCTTTGGATCGACGCATCGTTCGCGGGAATCGGATATGACACCCCTGTTGTATCGCAGTCGGTGTTGAGTATCGCCACGACAGGGATGCTGAGGAGCTGCGCCTCTTTGACCGCGCCAGCCTCTTGGCGCGGATCGACGACGACAAGCGCGTCAGGAAGTTTGCTCATGCCACGAAGTCCGCCGAACATCGCCTCAAGGTCGGTGATCTCGCGATCGATAAGAAGACGTTCGTGCTTCGTGAACTTCGCGAGCTCTCCCTTCTCGCGCATGGTCGAAAGTTCGGTAAGTCGTCCAACGCGTTTCTTGATCTCAGAAAAGTTGGTAAGTGTGCCTCCGATCCAACGGCTTGCGACGAACGGTTGATCGACACGCTGCGCTGCGCGGGTGACGATGTCACGAGCCTCGGCCTTACCACCGACGAAGAGGACGACCTTCCGCTGGGCTGCGAGCGATTGTATAAATGTTTCTGCCTCGAGCATCAGCTCGGAAGCCTGCTCAAGGTCGATCAGCTCCGTACCGCCTTTGACACCAAAGACATAGGGAGCAACTGATGGGTGGCGGCGCGATGGACTATAGCCAAAGTGCGCTCCAACAGAAAAAAGCTTCTCAATTAATGCTTGTTTTTCCATATATATAGACTTCAAGACAGTACCATGTCAGCTCTTCAAATGCAACTGTTATTCCTCCTCCCCTAGTTCACCCGTAAAATTCTGGAGGGCGTCAAGAATGGCATCGATGTTGCCGGCCATGATGTTCGGGAGATTGTGCCAGCTTTCTTTGATGCGGTGGTCGGTGATACGGTCCTGGAGCACGTTGTAGGTGCGGATCTTCTCGGAGCGGTCGGCGGTGCCTATCTGCTCGGCGCGTTGTGCCGCATACTTCGCATTATCCTTCTCCTCTTGTAGCTGTTCGAGCTTCGCCAGGAGCACCGCCATGGCGCGCTCCCGGTTCGCGTTTTGCGAACGTTCGACTTGGGAACGCGCATCCAAACCAGTCGGTTTGTGGATGATACGAACGGCGGTTTCGACCTTGTTCACGTTCTGACCACCGGCGCCACCGGCGCGAGAACGCTCGATCTCAAGGTCGGCCGGATTGATCTCGAATTTGTGTTTTTTGCGTATCGGCAAGATCGCGACCGATGCGGTCGATGTGTGGATGCGGCCGGACTTCTCGGTCGCAGGGATCCGCTGCACGCGATGTACGCCCGTTTCGAACCGAAGACGCTCGTATACCCCTTGACCACGTAGCTCTATGGAAACCTCTTTATAGCCGCCAAGGTCGGTCTTCGCTTCAGCGAGTAAGCGACTATTCCACCCCTTTTGGACCGCATACGCTTGGTACATATTCGCCAGCTCCTCGGCGAATAGCGCCGCCTCCTCGCCCCCCACACCGGCACGGATCTCGAGCACGACCTCGTTCGGAAACTCTTCTTCGGTCTTCTCTCTGTCGAAGATCTTTTCGATCTCCGCAAGCACCGCCTGTTTTTGCTCCTCGATACGCTTTAGATCGTCGCCCGCAAGATCGCCCAACTCACCTTGCGCGAACTCCCGAACCTCAGCCTCCTCGGCAAGCAAACGCTCGAGCTCCACGGCAAAATACGCGGTCTTTGGGTTCTCTTTAAATTTTGGCAGGTCGATGTCCATGATGGAGAAAAGCGCTGAAGAAAATGCTAGTGCAAATGGTCTGGCCTCGCCTTGCCGACTGGGCGGTGTCGGCGAGCGAGGAGAACCGAGGACCTTTGCAGAAGGATTTTCTTCAGCGTCTTACCGCACGTTATTTAGCCTTCTTAGCCTTCGGAGTGACGGCAGCAGCACGCGTGGCCGACGAAGCTTTGGCGAAGGCGGTGCGAGCCTTGAACTTCTCGACACGACCGGCGACATCCATGAGCTTCTCGTTACCCGTATAGAAAGGATGGCAGGCGGAGCAAATTTCGACCGACAGAGCCTCCTTTGTGGAGCCTACCGTAAAGGTACGCCCGCACGCGCACGTGACCTTCGCCTCGGGGAAATAGGTTGGGTGGGTATCCGTTTTCATGCCGTTCAATATACGGCACTCCGTCCATTTTGGCAAGACGGTATCGACGTTAGTAATTACATTCTGGAGTCAGTGGCTTGCCCTCGATGATGTAGATCTGACACTGGTAGTTCTTCGCATAGTCCGCGACCTGGTTGCCGTAGAACTGTAGGTTGGGGTCATTGACATTGCCACAACCGGTAAGATAGCACATCGCCGCACGAAACTCAGCGGACGTCGTTTGAGCATCTGCGCCATCATCCGTCAATAGAAGCGCGGATGCCATGAACGCGTCCTCGGGGTTCCATGGGTTCGGCGGCATGTTCCCGGTCAACTTCCCTATCCGGTCCTTGGACTGGTCGTAATGATAGTCGGGTTTGACATATCCTGCGTACATGGCCCACGTCGAGGGGATGAACTGTGCAGGTCCCATCGCGCCACCCCACCCGTACGACTGCTTTCTCGAGACGGGCATCGCGTTCGCATCCAACCCAAGGCTCGCCGTTATCGCCTTATAGATCGGCGCGTCGCGAGTCGGGTTCATATCGACCTGCCACGTCCCCTTGCCGACGTTCTGACCCAGATTACTCTCTTCGGTGATGATACCCAGCAGGAACGCGGGACGGATACCGGTCTTCTTCTGTGCTTCGTTGGCGTAATCGAGCGCGGTGCCGAAGGGAATGGCGGCGCTGCCAGTGAGCTGGAAGAGGGCCGCGCGTATCTGGGCGGCTGTCTTTTGGTTCTGTGAGATATACGTCTGGTACATCTTCTCTTGACCTTTGGTGTCGACCAATAATTTTTGCTTTTGCGTTTGTTGGGACGCTGTTTGTTGCTGTTGCAGTTGTTGCGCCTGGCGCAATGCCGCTTCGTGGTCGAACTGGGCCTGTAGGTCATCTCGCTGTTGCTGCGTGATCGTCTTCGTATTACTGATAGCGGTGAACGAATCTTGCAGCCGCGCGTCCACCTGGTCGAACGAGTCGAGGTCCGCAAAAAAATCGGACAAGCTCATCGAGGAAAGCGCGACCACCACGAGCGACGTCGTATCGAGCTGGTCCTTCTCACGCAGGATCGCACCCAAAGACTCGAGCTCACTCGTGAGTTGTTGGGTAAGGTCGGAGATAGTGCTCTCCTTCTGAGAGATATTCCCGTTCAATTGTTGCATGGCGATATCTCGCGCCTGGATCTGCAGTTTGGCCTGCTGGATCTGTGCGCTGAGGATCTTGATATCGCGTTGCAGCGAGACATCTTGACCCTTCGTCTGGTCGAGGATCGCTTGCTGCTGCGCGATCTGTGTCTCCAGATCTTTGAGCTGCGCCTGGAGCTTCGCTCGCACAGTATCCGTCGATGTCATAGTCACTCCGCTCGGTAAATAGCTCGAGTCGGTGCTTTGCGCCCGCACGGTCGAGACGACCGAGGAGGTGGACAGTAAGAAGATACAGGCGGCAGCGCATATCTGCCCAAGTCGTTTACCCATGCGTCTATTGTATCAAACAAAATCGCCCCGGTGGGCGATGTTGGTTTGTTTATTCTTCCGGCTCGGCGGCTTCTTCCTTCTTACCGCGCTCGACCGAGGTTTCGATCGCAGAAAGATCCATCGGGGCGGACTCCAGCGGCTCCTCTTCGGCCATGGTGACGAGCGCGACCGCCTCGTCGAGGTCGACACTCACCTTGGCGCTCGCAGGAAGCTTGAGGTCTTTGACTTCGATCTTGTCATCAAGCCGCTTGAGGGTGGAGATATCGACGACGATATGCTGTGGAAGATCCTTCGGTTCGCACTCGATTTCGAGTTCGTGCATAACCTTGACCAAGGTGGCGCCGAGGTCCTTCACTGCTGGCGAGACGCCCTCGAACTCCAGCGGCACCGAGACGGTGACCGTCTGGCCCTTCTGAATCACATAAAAATCAGCATGAAGCGCAACGCCCGTGACCGGATGTACCGTCACCTCGTTGATAAGCGCGTCCTTATCTGCTCCAAGACCCTTGAGCGTGATAACCGTTGACTCCCCCGCTGCGCGGAAAAGCTTCTCGAAGACCTTACGGTCAAGCGTAATCGGGGTCGACTCCTGGCTGCGACCATAGATGACCGCAGGAACCTTCCCCGCGCGTCGAAGCGTGTTGGGGTTGGTGGCAATATCTCGCTTTTCTATCGTTAATTCCATACTGTCGCAATATACCCAAAAAATGCATTACGCGCAAGCTCTCTCATGCGGGAACCTTCTACTGCCCTGCAAAGAGGCGAATCTTCTGCGCCACGTAGGCCTGCATGGCTGTGACGGCGGGAGTGATGAATTTGTACGGCGCGACCTCCTTGGCGCTCGCCAGCGCCTTCGTAAGCTCTTCCTTATATATGACGCGAAGGTCGGTGTTGATGTGGATCATGGCGATCCCTGCATGAATAGCCTCAACAAATTCCTCGTCCGGCGAGCCCGAACCACCGTGGAGTACTAGGGGTACATCGACCGCCTTCGCCAGAGCGGCGATGCGGGTGATAGAGAGCTTCGGCTGGCCGCTGGTGACGATACCGTGGATATTACCCACTGCCGGTGCCGCAAGGTCG
Source organism: Candidatus Adlerbacteria bacterium (assembly GCA_903851045.1). Lineage (GTDB taxonomy): Bacteria > Patescibacteriota > Minisyncoccia > Phycocordibacterales > SBAW01 > GWA1-54-10. The sequence continues at coordinate 7,535 of CAINNF010000017.1, read as the reverse complement.
ATCCCCGACTCCGCGACCAACTTTTGCAACTCTTCTGGCTTCGTCATCATCTCTTCGGTAATAGCCGCACCCTCAGGCAACGTATCTATCACATTCGAAGACGTACCGATGTAGCCGATCTCTCCTTCCATCAGCACCTCTCGTCCGCTCGCACGTGCATAGGCAATCCCCGCTTTGAGTAGTGCCACGTTGTCATCGAAGGCGAGTTTCGCCCCGTCGACAACCACCGAGTCGACACCTGCGTCTATCGCCTCGCGCACGCGCTCGATGGAGTAGGTATGGTCGGCATTCAAGTATACCTGCACACCTTGTAACTGGTAGAGGTCGATGAGCGCTCGCACCTGCGCGAGCGGGAAGAAGTCTCGCTCGCCTTCGGAGAGTCCGACCACCACAGGCAAGTTCGCCTCCTTGGCCGCACCCACGACCGCGTGGAGCTGGTTAGAGTCTGAGATATTAAAGTGTCCAAGTCCTCGGCCACTATTTTTAAATTCCCAGATTGTTTCTCGAAGTGTTTGCATGGGGCTAGTATATCAGAGAATCTCTGGCTCTAGAGATTCACACACCCTACTCCTCCCGATACCAAGCGCTCGCGGTCGCATCCCAACGCACACGTATGCCACTGTACGCATTGAATGTCGATGTGTTTGTCCAACCGTTAACAGACGGTGAGAAGGTAAGCGAAGTGACTGCTCCCGCATAGTTTACAAACTGTATTGACTGCCCGTCCGCTATAGCTGTCGGTAAGGTGATGGTGGATGCGCTCACGGTGGTGCCTTGGGTGAATCGTACGAGGGAGGTGTTAGCTGGGACAGTGTAGGTGGCACCGAGCGACTGGCGGACGCCACTGTTGTCGATGAGAGCGCCAGCTGAGAGCACAGCCGACCCAGCAGCGCCACTACTGCCAACCGTTGTTGTGCCAGTACCAAGTGCTCGAACCGTCAAAGGGCCATTACTATCGGACCCAGCAGGCTGCACAATCACTGGACTACCTGTAGTAAGAGATGCTGTTGGTTGGAGAGAGTTTACCAAAGTACCACCGACTATTTGAGCACCGACAAGATCCCATTTAGACGAGGCTAGATTGTAGACCCAGACAGCCTTGTGGGTAGTATCATATACCAACTGAGCCCCACCGGTAGTGTTAGTTGGAGTACCGGTAGGTTGTCCCGTCATCCAAGCTACGGGGGTCCCTAGGGTCGTAGTGGTGAGCACCTGCTTCGCCAATGAACTGAAGTACGTATCCGTAGCTAGAGTTACACTATTTCCCCCGACAGTTCCGGAAATATAGTTATTCACGACGGTGGAGTTAGAACCGAATGTACCATCCAGACCATAGGCCATCGTCTTTGTGCCCTGGTCATCCCAAATAGAATTTGAGTCTATCTGGACGTAGGAGGTCCCCGTAATATGTATCCCCGTCCCGAGAGTACCACCCTGGCCTTCATCGTAGATGGAGTTTCCGATAATTTTGACGTAGTTGCTATTGAGTAGGTATACTCCGGCCGCCTCAACGGCAGAGTTTCCATCCTTGCCGATTAAATTGTTCGAAACGGTAACATAATTTGCACCATTAACCTTCACGCCTCCAAACCCGTTCCCGCCCAAGCCATTGCCATACAGTCTATTGCCATCGATTACTATGTTTGTGGAAGTTCCTGCAGCACCGATACCTTGAGCCAAACCGATGCCAGCGATACTCATACCCGTCACAATGTTGTTGGAGATAACAATATCGTGGCTTGGAGCGGATTGAGCGCTGTCATTGAGCACCGAGATTCCATCTGCTCCACCAGTTGTGATGATACTGTCGCTTATGCCACTGTTGTACACGCCGCCATAGAACGCAAAAGCCTCATCGTCGTTGTTGTAGATATAGAGCTTGCGCGCCCAACAGTCGTTACTACCTGCAGCGAACTCAACAGAATTATGACCGTTCAAAAGGTAGAGGTTATCGAGGGAGCAGTGTGTCGTGGTCACAATGTTCACCGGCCAGTTCTTGGTATTTTGGATGGTAAGATTGCGAACATATATGTATGACGATGCCAAGGACGCTACGCCGCCACTCAGTCCACCTCCGGTATTATTCGCACGATTCCCGTCGATAATACCAGTTCCGTCGATAGTGACATAACTCGCAAAAGTAGCGATATTTATAACAGTGGCGTTGGCATTGTTACTCAGCTTTATCTTGCCATCAATCGTAATGTGACTATTCGACGGCACCGAAAGACCCGACACCATACACCAATTGGTGCCTGGCGGCACGTATACAAGAGCCTTCCCCGCCCCAGCATTGATAGCTGCCTGGATAGCCGCCGTATCATCAGTGACCCCATCACACTTCGCTCCAAAGTTCTTCACATTCACCACGTCTGCCGCCTGTGCTGCCAAAGTCCTCGCCGTCGTTGCGCCCGTCGCAGTCACGGTGGAGCTTGAGATGTCGATACCGCCAGACAGATAATTCGATGGTAAGTATGGCAGTGCAGGAATGTCTGAAGCCTGGAGTCCTGAGATACCGTTCACCTGGGCGCCAGAGATGGTGACGCCCTGGAGATTGTTAATCTTCTGTGAAGCAGCGATAGCGCCCCAGAGTCCGCCGCCTGCCATGGTAGAGGTGGCACCGTAGAGTGCTTGGTGCAGTTCATCTTCTGTCACGAGACCAGTCGGAGCCGTTGGTGCGGTGGTGGCGAGAGTGGCAGGCACACCGGTCGTTGCTGCGACCGTCGTCGTGAGCTTCTGGATGAGCGCGAGTGTTTTGGGACCGACGGAGCCGGTTGGCTGGAGTTTGTTGGCTTTCTGAAGTGTTGTGACCGCCTTGGTGGTGGCAGGGCCGTACGTACCGTTTGGTGTGGTGGTGAGATAGCCTTGGGTGACGAGGAACTGCTGGAGTGCGAGGACGTCAGCGCCACTACTACCTTTGGTGAGTGTGTGGGTGATGGTGGATGCGAAAGTGTATGCAGGGGTGGATAGTAAGAAAAGGATAGCGGCAAATGCCAGCAATGACTTGTGGTGCATGGTGGGTAGTATCGCATCCCCACCGTGTGGGGGCAAGCGGGCGTGGGGTGTGTATAACACAAGGCGTACATACACTATACTATGCTCATGAGCATAGATTTCCTCGCCATCGGCGATATTGTGACTGAGCCTTTTATCCGACTGCATGAGGCAAGCGTCCACTGCAATATCAATAATGCCTCGTGTGAGATCTGTATGCGCTGGGGCGACAAGATCCCCTACGAGTACGAGGTGCCGGTGTATGCGGTCGGCAATTCGGCCAACGCTGCCGTCTCTGCGGCTCGACTCGGACTCAACACTGCGCTACGCGCGTACATTGGCAACGACCTTGAAGGTACACGATGTCTGGAGACGCTTGTCGACGAGGGTGTCAGCACCGACTTGATGGTGACCGAGGATGGTAAGAAGACCAACCATCACTTCGTACTCTGGTACGAAACCGAGCGCACCATCCTCGTGAAGCACGAGGAGTTCTCCTACACCGTACCCGAAGTATCCGATGCGCCGAAGTGGGTATATCTCTCGTCGCTTGCGGCCAACTCCGAGCCGTATCATCAACGACTTATCGAGTGGCTCCAGCAGTTCCCCGACACCAAGATCGCCTTCCAGCCAGGCACCTTCCAGATGAAGCTCGGCGTCGAGGCGCTCAAGGGTATCTATGAAAGGACTGACCTGTTCGTCGTTAACAAAGAAGAGTCAGAGCGCATTTTAAAGCTTGAGCCGACTGATGACAGACACCTACTCTTGGACGAACTCCAAAAGCTTGGCCCTAAGAACGTCGTTATTACCGATGACCGCAAAGGTGCATACGCCAAAAGTGCCGAGGGAAAGTATTACCTTGTCCCACTCTACCCAGACTCCAAGCCACCACTGGAGCGCACGGGTGCCGGCGATGCGTTCGCTTCGAGCGTGACCGCGGCACTTGCGCTCGGCAAGCCGCTGGAAGAAGCCCTGCTATGGGGCCCCATCAACTCGATGTCGGTCGTGCAGGAAGTCGGTGCACAAAAAGGCCTTCTGTCACGAGAAAAACTGGAAGAGCACTTACAGAACGCGCCCGCAGAATACAGATTACATGCACTCTAGTATAAAGAGTTAGCGACCATGTACTGTGCGAGTACGTCTGCAAGCGGGTTCGTATTATAGAATGCATGCCATAGTACGAGCCCGATAGCGAGCAAATATGAGCTTATGAACACGAGCGCAAGAAACGAGTTTATGTTCTCGTGGAGATACCGTGCTTGCCCGCGTAATAACATAGCGGACATTACACGCGACGCGCATCGACCTTTTTGATCGCTTGCACGATATGTTTGACGCCAAGACCGTAGTGCTCGAACAGTTCGAGCATCGTCCCCGACTGTCCGAACTGGTCGCGCACACCGACGAACTCGATCGGCACCGGACATCGCTCGGCCAACACTTCAGCTATCGCACTCCCCAACCCTCCGGCGACCTGATGCTCCTCGACCGTGACGACCGCGCCGGTACTCTTTGCCGCCGCAACGACCGCCTTCGTGTCGAGTGGTTTGATGGTGTGGATATTGATGACCGAGACCGCGAGCTCTCCGTCAAGGTGCTTGGCGGCGAGGAGCGCGTTGTACAGCACCGGTCCCGTCGCGAAGATTGTCACCCGAGGCTTTTCAGCAAGCCACATAAGCTGTGCCTTCCCTATCTCGAACGGCGACTCTTTCGTCGTCATGACCGCCGTCTTCTCGCGACTCAAGCGCAAGTATATCGGCTTGCCGGTCGCCGCGGCGGCGAGCGTCGCCTTACGAGCCTCCTCAACATCACACGGCGACACGACTGTCATGTTCGGCTGTACACGCATAAGCGCGATGTCCTCGAGTGCTTGGTGTGTCGCGCCGTCGGGCCCGACCGAGACGCCCGCGTGCATACCGGCGATCTTCACGGGCACATCGTTGAGAGAGATGGTCGTACGGATCTGTTCGTTGTTGCGCCCCGGCGAGAAAGTCGCATATGACGCGATGAACGGGACCTTGCCATAGTTCGCCAACCCAGACGCCACGGTCGCCAAATTCTGCTCCGCGACACCGATCTCGATATATCGCTCCGGATATTTTTCCTTGAACGGCAATACGCGCGTCGACTCTGCCAAGTCGGCACACAGCACCACCACATCCTTGTTCGTCTCACCAAGTTCCATAAGCGCATCACCAAACCCGTCTCGGGTCGGCTTTGCATCCTTCGATCCAAAAAGGTCTGCTTGTAATCGTGCAGTGGGGGCTACCATATTATGTATTTTTGTTGGTTATCGTACTTTGCACCGTGCGAAGTTCCTTCAAGAATGTCTCTGCCTCGGCTGCGGTCGGTGGTTTGCCGTGCCAATTGAAGTCGAATTCGATCTCTTTGACTCCCTTGCCCGGTATCGTGTGTGCGATGATGACCGTCGGCTTCTCTACGATAGCCTCAGCCTCTTCGCAGGCGTCCACCAGTTCGCGGATGTTGTGGCCGTCCACCTCGATGACATGCCAGTTGAACGCCTCCCACTTCGCGCGTATAGGTTCCAGCGGCATCACATTCTCGGTCATACCATTGATCTGGATATTATTCCTGTCGACGATAGCAGTGAGGTTGTGTAGTTTTTGATTGCCTGCGAACATCGCGGACTCCCAGATATTACCCGCGTCATGTTCCCCATCGGAGAGCACACAGTAGGTGCGAAACTTCTTGCTATCCATCCGTGCACCAATCGCAATCCCCGCCGCCTGACCAAGCCCAGACCCGAGTGGTCCTGAGGTCGTCTCGAGACCCGGCAAACGTAGCCGCTCTGGGTGCCCCTGGAGTCGTGAGCCGAACTTGCGCAGCGTGAGACACTCCGCGACCGGGAAATAACCCGCATGCGCCATCGCAGCGTAGCGCACCGGTACGGTATGTCCGTTAGAAAGGATGAGACGGTCCCGCTCTTTCCAGTCTGGGTTCTTCGGGTCATGCGAGAGCACATGAAAATACAGCGTCGCAAATATGTCTGCGAGTCCCATGGGGCCTGCCGTGTGCCCACTACCTGCAGCGACCAACATTTCGATGATGGTCTCACGGATCCGTACCGCACGAGACTCAATCTCTCGAACTTGTGCATCAGTGATACTCATACAAAAAGTGTACCACGACTCCTAGCGTTGCAGGAACGCTTCTTTGGCGGACAGTTTCGATGCGCGATACGCCGGCCATGCGCCCGATATGACACCGATGATAACCGACAAACCTATTGTTAGGCCAATGAACCATAGGGGTGTAATGAACAAGGTGAACGGTTTACCACCGAGCCTCGAAGCGAGCACGTTCAAACCGAAATTGATACCTTGTCCCGCAAGATAGCCGATCGCGACACCGCCGGCACCACCGAAGAATCCCATAATCGCCGACTCGAGCAAGAACAAGTTGCGAACATCCACATCGGTCGCACCGAGCGACTTCAATACCCCCACCTCGTACGTGCGCTCCATGAATGCCACAATCATCGTATTCAGCATGCCGATGGCCGAGACCACGAGCGCGGTGATCCCGAAGACGCCGAGCACGATAGTGATGATGTTCGTGATCTGCCGAGCTTGGTTCACAAGGTCGATGCGTGCCGAGACGATAAGTCCGCGGTCGTTCAACTCGTTCCGTACTTTCTCGACCGTGTCGACACTGTCGGCTTTTACCAACACCGATTGATAGAACGATGGCGCGACTACCACCGCCGCAGGCGGCAGTACCAACAAAGGCGCTTGCGTATCGTCAGAGATAACGCCAAGGATCGGTACGTTCTGCGTCGAGTGCGTAAGCGTCGTCGTACCCAACAGCGTGTTCTCGTATTCAATGGAGAAGGCGACCGGAATCGCGAGCGCCGCTGTCGTTGTCGGAAGCCCCATAAGCGTCAACGTCTGGCTCGTCACCACGACGCCAAGTGAGGACGTAGAAAACACGCTTCCGAATGTGGGCGCGACCCCCGCCAGTCGAAAATAGGCCGGATCGACGATCTTCATCGAGACCAACGCCGGGTGCGCTACGTCTGCCTGAGTCACTTCACCAGAGAAGTCCGCGACCGGAACGACTTCTGCAACATTCGGCAAAGCCCGCAGCAGGGCGATATCTTTGTTGAAGAACGTTAGGTTCGCTTCGCTTGGATATGCCGCCTGCATGGTCACCAGCGAGTCTTGGGTCGTCACCAGATTACCGATCAAAATATACTGCAACCCATAGCCGAGCGACACCAAGAAGAGCACGACACCAAACCCGACCGACATACCGAGTATTGTCAGAACCGAGCGCACCGGCTTGATACGAAAGTTACGTAACGACAGCCGAAACATCTCCCCGATAAGTAATTTATGTTTATCCATACCTTACGTGAGTATAGCAGGACTTTTTTCTACTTGATAAAATCGAACGTCGTCGAGAAGTTCTTGAAGATGATGTCGATGATCGACTCGCTCTGCTGGGGGGTCACGATGGTGCGCACGGGTAGGGTCTCGGTGTTCCCTGCCTGGTCGGTGGAGGACACCTGGACACGGTAG
>CAINNF010000016.1 GCA_903851045.1 Candidatus Adlerbacteria bacterium | reverse complement strand
TAACTGACGAGTCCTCATGGGACGAGCGTACCACGTCCTAGGGGACGTGTGTACGTAGCGGTTCCATTCACCCCCGGGCACGAAGGCCTTACTTCAAGGTTGGAGACAGTCCACGTGCCCGGGGTTCTTTGGTAATGAAAAGAACCCCGCAAACGCGGGGTTCATGAAGTCGGGCAAGGATGCTGGCGGTCAGCGTTCCTTTTCCTTTTTCTCGACGGGATGGACGATACAGATGTCGAGATAGTCCTTGCCCTCCTCCCCTTCCTCCGGGTGAAGGAGACGGCCGTACTCGCAACGCGAACTAAACGGCGTGAGCTCGAACATACTGAGCCATTCCCGAAGTTTCGCGGAGCCTTCAGAGAATGTCCTCTTCTCGGTCTCATCTTTCGGCTTATAACGGAACATGTAGAGGCCATCCCAGCCATGACGATGACTGGTATCAGGTTGACGGCCGAGAAGCCCGATCATCGCGTGCCAGAAGAAGCCGTAGTGAAAGGGAACCGCGCGAACATCCATGGGAGACCTCGTGTCTGTGTGAAGCTACGTGCACAATATAATCTATAAACAAGCCTGTCAAGTTCCCTATGATTGAGGTGCAGCCCAGATTTGCTACCATGTGAGCACAAATGGCCGAAAGGCTCACCTCGCTTTCTGCGAGGAGGAATGTTCAATAAAGCGATCCGAGATCATATCAACGACCACTTTTTTGATACCTAAAAATATCTGTTCCTCGACCACGAACATGTGTTCGGTTAATCGCCTGATATCTATCAGTCGGAGTAGGAGTAAGGGGACCAGTCACCATATTTATGAACGAGCACGATGGTTGCTACCTAGCATCTTGGGCCACACTCCGTAGATATGGTGACTGTCCCCTTTTTTTCTTTTTCCCTTTATTTCGAATATTTTGTAAGCAAATACCGCCTCACCCTCGGACCACCGAAGTGATCTTTGAGTGAGGCGGTTGCCTCTGCTAAGAGCAGCGCAAGGATATCATGTAGTAGCGATTTGGTTCGCAGCTTCCCGCGCACGCCGGAGCGATTCGATGGCTGCAGCGATGCACACCTGGCTTCGTTCGAGATACGCGACGAGCCACTCGCGTTCGGGAGCGGCAGCGCAGAACCTCTTGAATTCAGCGAGGCCATCTTCCGCAAGGGCGACTGAATTGAGCGCACTTCGTCGAAGAGCAGCTACCTGTTCTTCAGCAGAGAAGTGTGTGGAGTCCGTTTGAGTCACTGTTGATCTCCATGGTTAGAGCTACTTTTGTTTCTGCTGAGTAGCGTACTATACAATAGATAGTATGTCAATTTTTACTAAAGAGTTTGACGTTTTATATATCATATGATTTAATGCGTCCCAGATTGGCACTGGCGTTTTGCCATGTCGTGACGCGAAACACAAAATAACACAAGGAGAATACCGTGGGTAAGGTCGAAAAGATCGCGGGTGGCATGCACCCGCTGCGGGTAACCCGGCGCAAGGGCCGCATCCTGAGCCCGACACGCTCCACCAGCGCCCGGGTCCGCGTGAAGTGCGGCTGCTGCAAGGAGACGGTCGACATCTATCACGACGAGAACCTGGACGACCCACAGTTCAACACGCTCGAGATCAACGGCGTCGTGGGCACGATCGCTCAGTGGCGCGAGGTCCTGGGTCCCCTCCTCGGCTTCCGCGAAGTCCGCCACAGCACCAACGGCGTCCTCAAGGTAACCTGGGAAAGCCGGATCGACTAACCGCCACTCCCACTCCCCAACCCCCAAAGCACGACCCCTCCCCGGGTCGTGCTTTTTTCTTACATATTATTCTTCCCGCTTTCCTCCATCCCCCAGCTAAATATGACAACACAAAAAAACTAAATTAATCGGACCACTCCCCAATTACCCGGTCGCGCGATTAAGCAACACAGTGTCACCTTCGTAGTGGCCGAGTTCAGCTCGCGTCTCTATGTGCTTCGGTCTTGTCGCGATGGTGCGTATGCGCGTATTCCAGTGTTTTGATGGTGCTGTGCTGGTACCGTAACGTCTGCGATACTTACCACAGTGCGGTAACAGCTGGCGTAGAGCGGGGCGTGACCGCCAGATCCACGTGTAGATAGTCTGGTGGCAGACACGACCGGAGAAGTGTGCAATGACCGCGGGTGACCAGTCACCAGTCTGTGGAGATACTTCTGATGTGCCAGATGAGCAGTGTACGCTCCTGACGAACCCTTGTTGCGTCGCAACTCTCGACTCACGGTCGAGTGATGTTTTGCGATACTCTGTGCGATCGTGCGGAGACTTTCTCCTCGCACGTGCAGAGCCTGAATAACCGCACGATCTTCTTGCGAGAGATGACTACTGCGAGTACGCTGTGTGATACACATACCTGTCGTATATATTGGCTACTAAGCACATCCAGTGTATCCCGACGGGTATTGTGTGTTTCTATGTGGTGCGTTTCAGATTAGAATTTAAGACTCCCCAATTATCACAATTATCAATTATCCGATTCCCCATAAGGTCACAAACTTGATGGTATACTTGAGGTGAGTATGCCGCCGCAGATTCCTGTTGTTACGTTAAACAAACAAGCCTCTCTAATAAAGAAACTTGCTCGTGGGTGTCTTATTTTGTTGGGTCTTGATACTATCCCATACCTCCTGCTTATCACAATGGTTGTTGGGGTGTCACTTTCTTGCAATTCTGGGACACCGCCTCTAACACCAATCTTACTATTTGCTTGTGACGGTCCCGCTCCCCAATCAACTCACATATTAACTGAACTATTGCCACTTATTATCGCTGGACCGGTAATCTTTGTCTCTGCATTACTACTATACCTATTTGGTTTTATCAGAAGTTCTTTCGTCGTCTCAGGACTCAGATTATCTCTTTCTCTCGGCATAATAATCTTCAACGTCGTTCTACGATACCAAACAGGACATGGCATAGCCGGCAACAACATACCAGAGCCACTGTTTACTTTTATGATGAATTGGATATGGTGACCTTGTCTTTAGAACTCCCTCGTATCCCCTTCGACCATCACGACGAACTCTATGCCTCTCGGGTCGAGGATCTTGGTGGGGAGGGTGTGGGCGCTGCCGAAGCGGGTGGCGTCGTGGACGGGGAAGGCTTTTTTGGGGTTGAGGTGGAGCGCGTAGTCTATCACTTCGCTTATCTTCATCCATGGGCCCGAGACCGGGAGCGCCAGGATTTCGACCGCGAGCTTGGGGTCGGTGAAGGCGTCTCCGGGGTACCACAGGCGCTCGTCGATGAGATAGCCCATGTTGGATGATAGTGGGATAGAGCTGTGCATCTGCGCATGCTTCTCGCCGATGCCGCGCACGACGACCTCGCCGAGCGAGATGCGGTCGCCATGATTGACTTGTGTATGCGCAATTCCCTCAGCCAACAGGAGCGCGCTGACCGAGTTGTTGGCGTACACGAGGGCCTGGGGGTTGTTGGCGAGGAGTGTCCGCAGGGACTCGAGGTGATAGTGGTCCTGATGCTCGTGGGTAAAGAGGATGTAGTCGATGTTGATGAGGCGCGACTGAGCCTCCACGGTGTAGCTCCCCGGGTCGGTGAGGATGCGCTTGCCCTTGGTCTCGACAAGGAGGCAGCAGTGACCCAATTTGGTGATATGCATGGATATATTTTACCATGATACATGTAATAAAAAGAGCGCCCAGCGGTGGTGAAACCGTGGGCGCCCCGTGGGCACAATAGAGCCGTGTTACTTCAGCACTCTGGCGATCCGCTGCGCGAGCAGGATCGCAGCCTGCTGCTGCTCGAACTTCCAGATTGGATCAGCCTCCCAGTTGGATCGCTGAGCCGACGAGACGACGATCTCGAGGGTCGGGGTCGCTTTCGCGTCCTCATTCTCCGCGCCATAGTCCCGCCTCAGCTCGCCGGAGAGCAGGCGGCCGTCGATGGACCACGTGTCACGCTCCGTGCCAGTGCGACGATCGAACTTCATGCGACGCTCGACGCGGCCCAGCTGGATCCGCACGCACAGGCCACGAATCTCGTCGAGCGTTAAGACTCCGACTTCGTCACCATGGCGCATCATCGCTCTCGCGACCTGCATGCCGGTGATCTTTCTGGTATTGAGCACCGACTCGAGCCTGCGCAGTATAGGCTCGAAGTCGAACTCGAAGCGGTTGCCCGCCACCGGGTTGGTCTCGACTTCGACGGTGCACGAAAGCAGTGTGCGCGGGATGCCGAGATACTCGGCGAGTCCCGCTTCGGGCTCGTCGCCCACATAGGCGGCATTGAGGCCGATGCAGTACATGTCGTCACCAATATTGTTGATGTCGACGGTCGTCTTCATGAATGGCGTACCCGCGCCATCGTAGTCATAACTCCGCGAGAACCTCGGACGATATTCGAGCGTCTGGCCAGCTTCAAGGAGCAGCTTGTCGACGAGATTGCTGCGCTTGCCCGCCTCGGGTGAGCCGAGTATGAAGAGAAGGGCGCCGAGGTCGCCCGCACTCTCTGCGATCGATTCCAAGACGTCGTCCTCCGCCTTCCACGCGGCACGAGAGTAGCCGTTACCGAACAGCGTGAGTGCTGCGATGACGCTGTCCCACCCCCGCACGGGGACGAAACGACGACGTTCGGCGACAGAGACATTCACGATCTGCATGATCTCGTACTCCTACTTCTGTTGACTGCAGGCGAAGATCAGAAGATGCCGGGTTTGACTTCGGCACCTGCGTAGATCTCGAGCCATCCTTCCCGCACGAACCACGCGGGGACGTATGACCTGTCAAGAACTCCTTCTTCCTGGAGCGTGCGATATGCCCACACACAGTGCGCTTCGGAGCCGCGAGCGGCATGTCCACCACGACCTGCATTCGGATATGGCGACTTGCGCTTGGTCTCGATCAGACGATTGTCCGGGTATTTTAGCGGAGCTTGAAAGCCGCCGCTGATCGCCACGTACGTCTCGTCGAGACAGAGCGAAGCGCGCAGCACTTCCGCGAGTTCGTCGACACCTTCGGCGGAACACATCTTCGTGATATCCACCTCGAGCTGCATCGTCTGACCTGCGGCACGAAACGGGTGATCCACATGACTCCAGGTGGAGCCCTTGTACGGAAGATCATTCCCCGTCTGCGCGTCCATCGGGCAGTAGAAATGCCCGATAGCCCTGCCTCGAATGAGGTAGTCGGTATCGCCGTTGACCATGCCGACCTGCTTCCACTCGTTCATCGCAGGGTGGTAGAACGGCACGATATGCAGCTCATCAACACCTCTTGGGCGCGACTCGTACCTCCAGAAGACGAAGCGATCTGGTTGATCCACCGCGAACTCCAAGCGGAGTGTACCGTCGGCATATAGGTGTGTCGGTACCTGCTCGTAGCGCAGGGTCGGGACACCCACCTTCTTGACCGCAGCGTCGATCGCCTCCCGCACGTTCCTGTAGAGCGCGACGGTGACATCGATGCCGACGGCGCGCAGTTCGGTCGTGAGAGCGTCACGATCGAGCGCGGTGATCTGATCGATAGTGAGCCTGCGCACGAACCAGTGCACGCGCGTCACCACGAGGCGAAGCGTGTCCACCTGCACCTCGTCGGAGGTGTCAGCACGGAGCACAACTTCGGTCATGCACCGTTGATGGTTAAGCTTGACCGTCGCGACGACTTGATCGCCACCCATGACGAACAGTTCGCGCTCGCCAACAGCGTACAGCTTGAGCCGAGACATGTGAGACCTTTCTCTTGTCTGTGTTGTTATGGAACCGAACGCATGGCGGCCTTATACCACCATTTTCCGTCTAAATTATACACACAAACACGCAACTGTCAATACGTCAATAGAACCGTTAAGCGCTTTGCCTACCCTTTTCTTTTCTGTTAGGATGTGTTGTTGCTACTACACCCTATCGTCTAACGGTTAGGACAGCGCCCTCTCACAGCGTAAATTGGGGTTCGGTTCCCCATAGGGTCACAGATCAAAACATGTTTGGTAAAAATGGAAAACCGCCGTATGGAGGAATAACTCTCCATATGGCGGCAGAAATTAGTTTAGCGAGGACGAGCGTTGATGCGTCGCCTGACTTCCTGCTGTCGCACGATGCCTGTCTCGCTGAGATCCTGATCCTGGTCGGACGGTCTCAGCGAGGGTCGGCACGTATTACAGATCGTGATTTCCTATTGCGCGCGCACTTCGTGCGCGGGCTTCCGCGGCCCGTTTACCTGCCGGCCCAAGCGCCGTTTCGGCATCGACAGGCTGGTGGCATTTCGGACACGGAGTCTGGAACGAGACTCTTTCGTACGCCTCCTCCTCTGGGGAATAACCTGCGGGTACGTTCTTGAACGAGGCGTGAGCCTCATGAGGTTCGAAAGAAAACTTCGTTCCGCAGTACCCACACACCACAATGCAGCCTTCTTGAAGGACCTTTGCCACAGCGTTCTCCTTTCCCGGTGGTACACATAACCAACACCTTATTAGCCAAAGAACACGATACAATAATGTTAGTTTTTTGTAAAGTTCTCACCCCCAGAACGTCGTGGGGTGGCACAAGGGTGAGGTATGGTGAGCATGTTTGACAAATATATGAAACCTACTAGTATTATGCGGCTTCGAGTACCCAGTTCTTACAGAAGTTCCTAGAGTCAAATATCCACAAGGAGACTGTCGTGACCAACACGAAAAACGACCCCATCCTCGACATCGCCCAGCGGATCGCCGAAGCACTCGCTCGCACGGGTGAACCGGCAGCAACGGCCACCCTCGGCACGTTCGATCCTGCGCAGGATACCGTCATAGGCACGGTCCCCGTGCATCTGCAGCACCTGCACAACCTGCTCGACGAGATCACTAAAGAAGTGATCGCGGCCGAGCAGCGTTCCAACGAGGCGAAGCAGCGTCGCGACGCACTTCGGGCCATCTTCTTCGATGCGCTCGCGACGCGCGTGCCGTCGACCGAGTACGATGGCGTCAAGATCTGCAAGGGCTGGCAGGTCGTCGGCCTCAAGATGGCGTGTGGCGGTGACTGTGGAGGCTTCGACCTCAGCGAGATGCTCCAGGCAGCGATGGCGAGGGCGAGGGCCAACTGAACATCTGCCGGGCTTAGCGTCACGGGGCTACCCACTTCAGGGTAGCCCTTTTTCATACACAACCTCAAGCATGTTGTGTGTTCAACAGGATAAGTGGGTGTAACACATCTACACCAAAAGGTTTGTTGAGGACATTTAGAGTGAGGGTGTGCCAAGAGGCACCATACAAAAAACCCGCCACGGAAACCGCGGAGGGCTCTTTGTGGCGGGCTCGACCCCGAAGTGAGATCAGTTCCCACTCCCAAACAGTGTGCGGAACCTTTGTGGGGCACCCTTCTTGAAAGTCTCCAGCACTTCAGCTCGAGACCTCGTGATATCTTCAAAAAGTATTCCCACCGATACAGAACCTCGCGGATTTGCCCAGCCGAGCCGGTCCACGCGCTTTCCTGTCTTCTCGGCAGCAAGAATCGCTGCCACAGCAGCATCGATGGATGTGGGATGGGCTCCAGGAGGCTTCTCGAGCTCCACCGCCCCGGTCGTACCGTCGGTGTATCGTACCGCATAGATAATTTTCATCGCCCGGTCTCCTTCGAAAACTGGCAATAGTATACTTACAATATATAATATGTCAATACGTACGTGGTGAACTTTCGCTCTGATTGTTGCTGCTTATTTGACAAACCTGTTTGTTTATATTACTTTTTCACTGGGTTAGGGAGTTCTATACATGGATATCACGTCAGAGGACGTTGGATGGGGTGTCGACACCGACCGGATGCGTGCTGCTCTGTCGGTCTTTGGGTTCGAACGGTTGTTCGAGGCACAGGACGCCGCTATCAGGGCGGCCGTGCGGGGCGATGACGTGCTGTGCATCATGCCCACGGGCGGAGGCAAGTCGGCTTGCTTTCAGATCCCGACGATCATCCGCAATTGCCGCACGCTCGTAGTGTCGCCACTCATCGCGCTGCAGGAGGATCAGATCAAGGCGCTCCGTGCGCGCGGGATCAAAGCCTTCGCACTCCACTCTCACATGACGGAGGCTCAACAGACGGCAGTACGGTTCTACTTCAAGACAGCAAGACGCACCGAACCGAGTTTCCTGTACATCTCGCCGGAACTGCTGCAAAGCAAGATGTTCGTGGAGACGTTCAGCACCGTACAGTTCGATATGGTCGCGGTGGACGAGGCACACTGCGTGAGCACCTGGGGCGACGGCTTTCGTCCGGACTACCAGCGCATAAAGCTGGCCGTCGCTCGGATGAAGATCCCCCAATGTCTCGCGCTCAGTGCGACGATCGACCCGAAGATCGAGAGCGATATCCGACAGCGGTTACCGCTACGCGAGGGGTGTGTGCGGATCGTGGTCGACCCTCTGCGGCAAAACCTCCTTCTGTCGGCGGAGTCGTCGAACACACCGATCACGCATGGTCCGACGCTCGGTGCCGCGCGCATAGCGATGCTTGAACGACTGCTGTGCACCGAGGAGTTCGCGGGACCGACGATCGTGTTCTGCGGCTCGGTCGACAGGACCATCCGGTACTTCGAGCGTTTCGACGATGGACCGCAACGATGGCTCTGTGATAAGTTTGGGTACACACCCTTCGCCTTCAACGCTGACCTGGCATATGAGGTAAAACGCCGGGCACTGCATGGTTTCTTGCACGACCGTCGTCCGCTCATCTTCGCCACATCGGCGTTCGGGATGGGCATCGATCGTCCGGATGTCAGGCAGGTGATACACCTGCAACCTCCGCTGACCTTGGTCGACTATGCGCAGCAGATCGGCCGTGGGGGTCGAGACGGCAAGCCGTCCTTGTGCACCACCTGCCTCCTGGGAGACGGGTTCGCACAGCAACGCTTCCAGCTGGAAAGGAACGCGCCCTCGTACCCATTCGTCGAAACAGTGCACGCACGCCTGCTGCGCGCGTACCTGAAGAAAGAACCGGACAAGCGTACCGCCTTCAAGCTCGGCACCTTCATGCATCTGGTCCGACAAGGTGCCGAGCAGTCCGAAAAAATAAAAGACTCCGAGGCGTACGTGTCACGGGTCAATGCCGCGCTCGTGATCTTGCGCACCGCAGGTCTGGTACACGAACACCCTGAGCATGGGTTCCATATCTTCGAGATCGAACCCGCGAGCCCGCGACACCTGAAACTGCTCGAACTCACGCAAGCGCGTGAGCGGATGTTGAACCGGGAACAAGCGCGCCTGAAGAAGTTCTTCGGTACGCTCCCGCTTAGCCAGCAACTGCTGTGGCAGATACTCGCCACGGACACGCTCGGCTAACGAGCATCCGAACACCTCGACCCCAGCGATCACTCGATCGTTGGGGTCTTTTCTCACACACCTTACCAGACCAGCTCCACACAAACCCCACCACCTACGGTTCCTGGTATACTACTGAGACACCGTACCGCTTATGCATACGTTCAGGGCATATATCCGTCGCTTGCGTGAACCGCTTAACTTTTATCTGTTTGTACTTGTGTGCGCGGGCATGTTCGGCTGGTTCGGACGCTTCCAACTCGCTTTCTTGTCCGACTACACGACCGTGACGCTCGCGGGGATCATCTTCTTTAGCGCGCTCAAGATACCGCTCAAAGAGGTGACGGCGGTCGGTCGACATCCACGAACCATCATCCTGTTCAACATCGCGAAGCTCGTTCTCTTGCCGATCGCCATCTACATCCCGGCGCTCGTGCTCTGCCCACCGCTCGCGCTCCCCCTCCTCGTGCTCGCGACCGTGCCGTCCGCGATGTCCTCACCGTTGTTCGCCGACATCATCGGCGGTCGCCCCTCACTCGCCGTGGTCGCGACACTCACGTCGTCGCTGCTGGCGCCGATCACCATTCCTCTGGTCATCAAGACGCTCGCGGGGGTCTCGGTGCATGTACCGTTTTGGCCCATGGCGCTCTCGATAGCCGAAGTGATAGTGGTCCCGCTTTCGTTCGCATGGGTTGTGCGACACAGCGTGCCACGCATGGTCGAGCGCAGCGAACCATACTTGGGCCATGCATCGATACTCATGCTCGGTCTGCTCACCACGGGAGTGCTGGCGAAACAGTCACAGGTCGCGCTCTCCCATTTCTCGCTCCTGACGCTTGGGTGGTACCTCCTCGTCACGAGCGGCATGATGCTCGTCTTCTACGTCGCAGGCTTCGGATTCTCCGCACACACGACCTTCAAGGACCGCATCACGCTCACTGTGGGCATCTCGAACATGAACTTTACCCTAGCGCTTTATCTCGTCACCACCTATTTCCCGTCGCCGGAGAACGTCATTCTCATAACAGTGTCGATCATCCCATGGTTCGTCATGATCATCATCTTCAAACTCCTCCTCCAAAAACACTGGCTCCGTGCGCCTCATTGACTTACCGGGACGTATCAATTAGCTTGTGCATGGACGTCCCTCTTACTCAAGGTGCCACATGGACCTCACACTCTTCGGTATTCATCTGTCTGTCGACTGGGGCGGGATCGGGTTCATACACCCGTATTTCCAGTTCCACGTCGGATCTCTCTGGTTCGTCGTGATACTTGTCGCGCTCGCCTTGCTGCGACGCGTGGGCCGCGAAAAGGGCTTGTGGTTGCAATTCTGGGATGGCGGTGTCAAGGGCACGCAATGCATCTATCAACTTGCCCCACGTCTCGTCGAACGACTTGGCCGAATCAAAAAGCATCCCGTCGTCGTGGTCGTCCCGGTTTCCGGACCGATCCTTGATGAAGGATACGCACAACACAAACAGAAGCCGTGGGAAGACAATCCTGTCTTCGGTATCGAGCTGGGCAACACCCTGAAACGTCTGAGTACCGTGAAGCAACTCGCGGGCGTGTTCGTACACATGAACACTCCGGGCGGCACGATCATCGGTTCACGAGCTCTCTTCGAAGGACTCCAGGCGTGCAAGGACGCGGAGAAGCCGGTCGTATGCTACGTTGGTGGCCTTTCTGCCTCTGGCGGCATGTGGGCCATGATGGGCGCTTCGAAGATCATCGCCGACCCGCAAGCTATCCTTGGGAGTGTCGGGGTGATCGGCCCAAGCCTGATGCATTTCGAGGATGTGACTGCGCTCAAGCCGGGACTGCTCGGCACCGGCGTCGAAGCCGCTCGGATCACCTCTCACACCTTGCATGAAGGGCGGGGCAAGGATCTTGGCGACCCCTTTACCACACCGGATCCGGTCGCAGAAAGGAGCCTCCAAGACGTGCTCCATCAGACCTACGAAGCCTTTATCGCTCACATCGCAGGACGCAGGGCGATCACGACAGAGACGCTTCGCGAACTAGGAGCGGTCGTCTTTGGCGCCCAAAAAGCTCTCCAACTTGGTCTGATTGACGAGATCGGCGACCGGGAGTCCGCTCAGCGCAGTCTTGCGACACAACTTACGGTCGCTTGGAAGGATTGCCAGCTGGTCATACTGGGACCGCTTCCCCGCAAGGTCAGCCTCCTGTTCGGCGATACGTCCGAACATCAAGAAGTACACACGAAGAATTTCGTGCAAGCCCAGCTTCGCAGACACCTGGCGCTCGTCATCAGCCCTCTGTGGCGACACTAGACACAAGCATCGTCCATACAACCTTTGGCCCCGACCACATGTCGGGGCTTTTTCATTGAAAATACTTTATACTGAACATATGTCGCAACAACCAATCAGCGAAGGGTCCCCTGTGCCGGACGTTATGTTTAAGACACGTGTTCGTGATGAGTCGGTCGGGGGCGAGAACCCGTATCGTTGGCAGGATGTGTCGACGAGCGAGATCTTTACGGGGAAGAAGGTCGTACTTTTCGGTCTCCCTGGCGCGTTCACGCCGACCTGTTCGTCGACCCATGCACCCGGGTTCGAGAAACGATACGACGAGTTCAAGGCGCTCGGTGTCGACGAGGTATACTGCCTCTCGGTCAACGATGCGTTCGTTATGAAGCAGTGGGCCGACAAACTTGGTATCACGAAGGTGAAGATGCTCCCCGACGGCAACGCGGCGTTCACCCGTGGGATGGGCATGCTCGTCAAGAAGGAGAACCTCGGGTTTGGCGAACGCAGTTGGCGGTATTCGATGCTCGTCGAAGACGGCATCATCAAAAAACTTTTCAGCGAGCCGGGATTCTCCGACGACTGCCCCACCGACCCGTTCGAGGTGTCGGATGCGGACACGATGCTTGTGTATCTACAGAGTTAGCGTCGTCGCCAATTCGCCTCTTGTCGGACCAACAAGGCTTCGGCTTTTTCGGGTTCGAGCATCAGACGCTCGACGATCTTCTCGGTCCGTATACTTTGCGAACCCTTCACCAATACGCAGTCGTGGTCATCGAGCATCGCTTGCAACTCTTCGCCCGCCTTCGACGCTTCTTCATACTGCAAGATAGCACCATCTGCCATGCCGGCATCAAGCGCACCAATAGCGATGTCTCGCGCCCGAAACCCGACCGTCACGAGCATATCCGCACACTTCGCCACCAAAGCACCCACCTTGCGATGTTCATCGACACTATGCCGACCAAGCTCAAGCATGTCACCCAGAACGGCGATCCGCCGGACGGGAGTGATGCCATCCGCAGGTATGGCGCTCCCAGACGCAATCCGCCGGACGGGAGTGATGCCATCCGCAGGTATGGCGCTCCCAGACGCGATTCGCCGGACGGGAGTGATGCCATCCGCAGGTATGGCGCTCCCAGACGCGCTTCGCTTGATCGAACGAAGCGTCTCAAGCGCCGCCTCGACAGCCGCAGGCGACGAGTTATAGGTGTCGTCGATTATGAGCGACCCCTTCAGCCCTGGCAAAAGGCGCATACGGCCGTTGGGTGGCTCGTATCGACCCAGTGACCGCGTGATCTGGTCGACACGCATTCCAAGCGCCTTCCCCACCGCGGCAGCCGCAATGGCCGACAACAAGGCGGGCGATCCGAGTACGCCAGCGATCGACACCGACCCCTCCTCGCCCATCATGATGGTCGCCCGCATTCCAACCGGCCACGGGCCAGTGTCTTCTTGAGAAAATGGCGCGAAGTCTCTGCCTTGTACATCGGCAGTGCTCGATAACCCGAACGTGACAACGTGTGCTCCTTTCGCGAGGGCTTTTTCGCGTAACATATCGACCCGAGCATCGTCCGCATACACGACCAGTGTACCGTCGGGATGCAACGCGTTGATGATCGAAGCTTTTTCCGCAGCTACCTCCTCCGGCGAGGAGAAGTACTCGACATGCACCGGTACTTCGGGTAGTCGCGTGACCACTGCCACATCGACCGAGAGCCACGATGCAAGCGAACTGATATCGCCCGGTCGGTCGGCGCCCACTTCGAGCACGAGCCACTTCGGATAATCGGTCCGAATGAGGACGAGCAACAGGCCATCCATGATGTTCTGCAGCCAGCGCAACGGGTTGCTCCAGGCGTTTGGTACACCAATGATCGTAAGCGGCAGCCCGATCTCGCTGTTGAAACTTTTATCGCTCTTGCGCACATGCTTGTCGTCCGCGAGGACCGCGAAGATAGCGTCCTTGGTCGATGTCTTCCCCACGCTCCCAGTGACCGCGATGATGCGCGGACGGTACTTTTTGAGTATCAGCTTCGCCTCGAAACGAAGTGTTGCAGCAATGATCCTTTTAAAAATGTCTTTCATCGGTCTGGCGGTACGTTGTAGTAATTAATGAGGAATTGGGTGAGCGAGTGCCACGGCGGTGCCAAGGTCTGGGACGCATACGGTGCGCCGGTCGGCTCCAGCGCGAACAGGAAGATCATGTACTTCGCGTCATATGACGGGAAGTACCCGAAGAAACTGTGCAGGAACTTGTCGGTATAGTACCCTCCGTTCACCGGGTCCGCAATCTGCGCAGTTCCCGTCTTCGCCGCGACGCTGTAATGGTCGAGCTTATCCTGCCCGTTCGCCAACGACAGGTCGACGACGGTCGTGAGCATACGCGACACTTCGAGCGCCGTCTGGGGTTTGAGCACCTGTGTGGGGGTAGTGTTCCACGGCAAGGTCTGTGTGATGCCGGTGTCATAATGGACCTGACTCACCAAATGCGGCGTTATCAAGTGGCCACCATTCGCGATAATGGACAAAGCGCGGGCCGTTTCGATCGGCGTCAGTGCGATACCCTGACCGAACGATGCCGTATCGAACTCCACCTGTCTCGAACTTTTCAGATTATTAGTGATCGCCTTCACCTCACCCGGCAGGTCGATCCCCGTCGTCGTCGCAAAACCGTAATGGTTAAGAAAGTAGTCGCGCATGATGGTCGGTTTCATCTGCGTCGCGATATAGGACGCACCCACGTTGAGCGACTGACTGAGTATCTGCTGCATCGGGATGACGCCGCGCGCCTTGCCATCGAAGTTGCAGATCTTCTTGGTGTCGACGGTGATACACCCAGTGTCGGTATACGTCGACGTCGCAGTGATCACGCCCGAGTCGAGTCCCGCGGCCATCGTGAGCGGCTTGATGATGGACCCGACCTCATACACGTTCTGCACCAATGGGTTGGCGTAGATCGATGCGTCGCGCTCGGCATTAAAGGCGTTCAGGTCGAACGTCGGATACACCGCCATCGCCATGATCTCGCCCGTCTGCGGGTTCATGATGATTCCTCCCGACAGTTTCGGGTGCCACGTTTGGTCATATATCGCAAGCTGTCGCTCCAACTCCGCCTGCACTGTTGGTTCGATAGTCGTGATGAGATCCCCCTGTTGCGGGTCACCCTGGAGCGCCGATTGTGCGCTCCCGAAAAGTTCGACGAAGAAGTTCTTATACAGCCCTGAATCAACCTTAGTGAGCAGCGGGTTATAGAGACGCTCGAGTCCATACCTCCCCTCTTGCGCATCACCGTTGTACGCGACGAACCCGATCTCCTGAGCCGCAAGCGACCCCCCGGGGTACAACCGCCACCGATCGTTCTCGACGATCAGTCCGGGAAGCTGCATTTTTTCGAGCGCTTGACCGATGTTCGCATCAAGGTGCTGCGCGACCACCTGGTACGAACTACCAGGTTTCGTCGCTTTCGCCATGAAGTCGTCGTGACTGATCGGTACCACGTTCTGTATCGCCGCGAACAGCGCCTCGGGGTCCTTCACTTTCGTCGGATTCACTGCAAGCGAGAAGCCTTCCTTGATGGTCGCGGCGGTGATGTGCGTACCGTTCTTGTCGGTAAAATAGATATTGCCGCGGTCGATCAAAGGACTCGCGGGTTCGATGAACTGCGCGTTCGCCCGCTGCGCATACGCATGTCCCTGTACGATCTGCAGCATATACAAACGACCGACGATCGTGAGCGCCGCCAAAACGCACAGAATGGTCAACACTCTGATGCGTCGTATGAATATGGTTGCCGCACTTTTGTTCACCGGTTTGAATTGAGCGTTAGTGTGTGTGCATCGCCTGTCGCGTATACCGTCGACACGTGAGCAGGAGCGACGAACCCGAGTGCGACCGCACGCTCCGGCGTGAGCGAGCGTTGCTCGGTCAGATACAACATCTCCATGTCGCCCAAATGCGCGGAGAGGTTGGTGATCTGACGCTCGGCCGCAGTCCTACCCGCAGTATGCGTGACAGCCATAAGCAAGAATATACCATAGAGGAACACCGACAACGTACACAGGATCGTCAGAACCGCTGCAGCGCGAGCGAGGTAGGTATTGTACAAAGCTATGGTGTGCATATTTTTTCTATGACGCGCAGTTTCGCACTGCGAGCACGAGGGTTATTGATAATCTCACTTCTACCAGGCACCAGAGGTTTTTTATTGATAAGTGTTCCGTTTTCTTCTTTCACGAATTTCGCGAACAACTGCTTCACGACCCTGTCTTCGATACTGTGGAAGGTGATGACCGCGATACGACCGCCGGCTCCCGGCTGCCCGCAGGAGAGATGCTTCCAGACCCCCTCGATACCGCGTTCGATGACCCCGAGTTCGTCGTTCACCGCGATACGCAACGCTTGGAAGGTCTTGGTCGCCGGGTGGATACGGCCATGGCGGTACCCTGCTGGCACGGTGTCTCGTACGAGTTCGGCGAGTTCGATGGTCGTCTCGATCGGCTTGAACGTTCGGCGCTCGACGATCGCCTTCGCTATCGGTCGCGCGTACTGTTCTTCGCCATAGCCATAGAAGACGTCGGCGAGCGTCTTTTCGTCCCACTCGTTGAGTATCTCGTGCGCGTTAAAGCCCGATGCCGGCTTTGTGCCATAGCTCATCGAAAGCGGCTCGTCATGCTGGAAGGAGAAGCCACGTCCAGAGGCGAGCTGACCGGAGTTCCACCCGAGGTCGAACAATGCCTTGTCGATCTCTTTCAAGCCCTGCTTGCGCAGTACCTTCTCGACATTACTGAAGTTCGATTCGACGACCGTCGCTCGTTCACCGAACGGCGCGAGTTTCTCTCGAGTAAAGAGGACCGCGTCTGGGTCGGCGTCGATCGCCACCAGGTGCGCCTGCGGGTTGTTCGAAAGAATAGCGAAAGAGTGTCCTCCCTGCCCCGCGGTAGCATCGAGCACGACCTCGTCGGGTCGCACCGCGAGCATCTTTTGTACCTCATCAAGGAAGACGCTGGTGTGTCGCGTGGGAGTGACAGATGCATCGGTCGCCACAGGTCGTTCATGGAGAGAACTGCCCTCCTCTCGTTGGAGGCTGTTCTTTGCACGAACCACTGGTGTCGTTTTTGCTTTCATGGCCGTTTATAGGATGCCGAGCTCACCCAACTTCTCCGCCATCTGGTCAGCGCCTTTTTCGATATGGTGCTTGTACTCGTTCCATGTCGTCTCGTTCCACACCTCAATGCGGTCCGAAACGCCAGCAAGCACGACCTTCGACTGGAGACCGGCGAAATCCTTGAGGTAATCCGGGACAAGGATGCGACCCGCACTATCCACCTCGCTCTCGACCGCACCAGACAAAAGGAATCGTGAGAGACCTCTCGTGTCCGCTTGGCCGAACGGCAAGTTGACGAGCTTATCCGCTATTCGTTTCCACGTATTTTCAGGGAACATGAAGAGACAAGCATCAAGTCCGCGCGTGAGCACGACCTTATCACCAACCTCCTTCCGGAACTTAGCAGGGAGCGAAAGGCGCTTTTTATTGTCGAGCGTATGTAAGTATTCGCCGATCAACATAAAGGTTTTTCGTGAGTATCCCACTTCATCCCACTAATATAGCAGTATACGACACTTTCACCCACTTTCGGGACGAAGTTATCCACAAAACACAAAATTGGGACAAAAAAAGCCGCATTACAACGTATGCTTAGGGATATATCGTGATAAAAAAGAGTTTTACCCGAGGCTTTACGTTAATCGAGCTGCTTATGGTCATCATGATCATAGGTCTTCTTGCTTCGATCGTGCTCACCTCCATATCCACCGCTCGCGAAAAAGCTCGTAACGCACGAGCACGAGAGGAGCTGCACCAGATCGATACCGCACTCGAGCTGTATGCAAGCGACCATAACGGCACCTACCCCGCAGACGTGAACCGCGCCCTTCCCCCAGGTATCGAAGCCTACCTGCCGGATGGTGTGTGGCCGAGCGCACCCTGGCCTGGTGGCGTATACGACTGGGAAAATTGGGCTCCGGGCGACCTTTCGTACCCTCCTTTTTTGCAGGTATACCAGATCAGTGTCCGGTTCTGTACCGCGATAGACGTCTGTACTATACCCAACGAACCGTGGGCAACCAATTTTGACTACTATAGCGCGGCGTACTACTGCGTTTCGGGCCCTTGTCGGTCACATTCGAGCCAGCCCGTCAATTACCCCGGATATTGCGTTAACTGCGGACAATAGTTGCAGGAGCCTCTTTGACTGCTATGATGAACGATATATGAGCAGTAATGACGAGCTCCGCGAGGAGCGGCTAAAGAAGATCGAGCTGCTTCGAGCGGCAGGAATGGAGTCCTACCCGGTCACGTCGAACCAGACCATGACCGCGAGCGTTTTTCTCGATTCGTTCGATACGGCGGGCGCACAGACGCTCACAGGACGTATCCTATCGACCCGTGCACAGGGTGGCATCATTTTCGCGACGCTCTTTGACGGCACCGCTCGCCTACAACTCGTACTCCTGAAAACCGAGATGGACGAGGGTCTTTTTACGCTCTTTCGCGATACGATCGACCAGGGTGACTTCGTCGAGTGTACTGGCTCCCCATACGTCACCAAACGCGGCGAGCGGTCGCTCAAGGTGGATGGCTGGCACATGCTAGCCAAATCGCTCGCACCACTCCCTAGCGAGTGGTATGGCGTCAAAGACGAGGAGCTGAAGCTTCGGGAGCGCTACCTGGACATCCTCCTTAACCCCGAGGTGCGCGCCATGTTCGAACGTCGTTCGAAGTTCTGGCAGTCGATCCGTTTTTTCCTTCTTTTGCGCGGTTTTATCGAAATTGAGACGCCCATACTGGAGAATTCTCCCGGTGGAGCCGACGCACGACCGTTCATCACCCACCATCATGCGCTCGATATCGACGTATATCTGCGCATCTCTGCCGGTGAGTTGTGGCAAAAGCGTCTGCTTGTCGCAGGGTTCCCGAAAGTATTCGAGATCGGTCGTGTCTTCCGCAACGAAGGCCAGTCGCGCGAACACCTACAGGACTATACCGCTATGGAGTTTTATGAGGCGTACAGCGATATGGAGAAAGGCATGACCCTCCTTACGGAACTGTACCGCTACATCGTTACAGAGGTGTATGGTCGTTCGGTCTTCACCATTAACGGCCACGAGGTCGATTTTTCGCGTGCATGGGAGACTATCGATTACTCGACCGTGATCAAAGACCGCTTCGGCATCGATCCGCTCACGGTCACCGAAGAGGAAGCGATCGCAACGGCACAGAACGCGGGGATCTCCTTTACCGAGACACCCAACAAAGCACGAGCGATAGATCTCCTCTGGAAACAGATCCGCAAGACGATATCCGGTCCCGTCTTCCTGACCGGTATCCCCGTCTTTCTTGAGCCGCTCGCCAAACGATCACCGAACAATCCGAACACGGTCGAGCGTGCCCAGATAGTGCTTGCTGGTAGCGAAATGGGTAAAGGCTTCAGCGAACTCAACGACCCCCAAGACCAACGAGCGCGCTTCGAGGCGCAACAAGCGTTGCGTGATGCGGGAGACGACGAAGCACAGCGACTCGACGAGGACTACATACGTGCGATGGAGTACGGCATGCCGCCCGCGTTCGGCTTCGGCGTCTCCGAACGCCTTTTCGCCTTCCTCGAAGACAAGCCGATCCACGAAACTCAACTCTTCCCTCTTCTGCGACCGAAGCAGTAGATACCCGGTTGCAGTACGCACGAGCCCTACTCTACCTTTAAGATCTTATATTTTTGGGTTCCTTTCGGAGTGTGAAATGAGAACTCATCGGCTTTCTTCTTCCCAAGAAGCGCGTTGCCAAGTGGCGAGTGATAGGAGATCTTGCCTTCAAAGAGATTCGCCTCCTCTGCACCGACGATGACGTAGACGTGCTTGTCATCCGCACCGAGCTTCTGGACCGTGACGGTCGAACCCATACCGACCGTATCGGTCTTGGTGGTGCGAACGATCTTGGCATTCTTGAGTATGGCCTCCAATTTTTGGATACGCTCTTCGACCGAAGATTGCATCTCGCGCGCCTCTTGGTACTCGGCGTTCTCGGACAGGTCCCCGAGCGAACGAGCATACTCAAGCTGCTCGGCCACCTCGCGACGACGGGTCGTGCGCAGCTCATCGAGTTCTTTCGTGAGTTCTTCGAACTTTTCTTGTGAGATGAATTCTTCGGACATCGGGTGTGTAGTTACACTAGGTTAGCAAAAATCGAGCGTAAGTCAATGAGGACAAGATGCGAATTCAGTTGTTGAAATACTGCGGGGTGTTTTGATGTGCCCATTCCAGGAACTGACCGACCGCGGCGGGAGAGCCTGACGTTGTACCGGCAGGTCCTCTTTCAAGTACGACGGCGTACGCATATTTCGGATCCTCGTACGGGAAGAACCCGATCATCCATGAGTTCATGTACTCGTTGTGCTGGCCGACCTGCGCGGTACCGGTCTTCGCGGCGACATGCGTGAAGTCGAACTTTACTGCTCCGGATATGCCCTCGGTCACACCCAGCCGCATCCCTTCGCGCACCACCTGCAGCGCCTGTGCGCTGACCGCAAGCGTCGTGCCTTTCGGGGTCGAACTTGCAAGCAGCGTCGGCGTCAGTAAGGTGCCACCGTTCGCTATCGCGGCGGCATATCGAGCAGCCTGGAGCGGCGTGACCTGCATACCGTATTGTCCGATGGCGGTGTGGTACGTGTCACCGATGCGCCACGTCGGGTCACTAGGAAAGTTCTTAGCCTTCCAGATCGCAGTGGGGATATTCCCCGTCTGCTCCGGATAGCCAGCAAGTCCCGTGTCGGAACCAAGCCCGAACATGCGGAAGTATTTGTCGAGCCGATCGATACCCAGTCCGGGTTGATTCTCGAATCCACCGCCCACTTCGTAGAAGTACACGTCGGACGACACCGCTATCGCGTGTCGTACGTCCACCCACCCTTGTGCGCGCCAATCCTTGAATACGGACGGGTGCTTCGGGTCGTACGGATTCGGGATACTGATGGAGCCGGTCGAGAGTATCTGCTTGTTCTCGCTAATCACTCCCTCAGTGAGCGCTGCGGCAGCGACGATTGGCTTCACGATAGAGCCTGGGGCGTACAGTCCGCTCGTCGCACGGTCAAGGAACGGCTGACGCTTGTCCATAGTACCCGCCTGAAGTGCCTGAGAGTCCCCTTGCTCAAGTGCGTTCAGTGGAACCTCTGGATAGCTCGTCAGTGCCAAGATCTCTCCGGTCTTCACATCGATAATGACCCCGGCACCACCTTGGAATCCTGACCCATCAGCTCGTGCGGCGATAGCATCATAGAGACCCTGTGTGAGCTTTGCATCGATCGACAAGGTTACCTGACCGCCCACCTGTTGTGCCTGAGTGACACTTTCGGATATAACCTTGCCGTGTGCATCGGTCTCCGTCAACTGCATACCGTTCGTACCCGCGAGCGTTTGGTCGTACGCCTTCTCGGCACCGTCAACACCGACGAACGCATCCCGGTAGTACACACCGGTAGTATCTTTCGCGGGAGCCTTCGCGTACCCAACGATATGAGCGAGGCCACGCAAGTCGGCGTACACTCGTGTCGCGAAATCGTCGTTCGTGGACGAACGCTCGTTGTACGCCAGCGGCATACCGGTACGGTCGGTGATCACTCCTCGATCCGCGAACACAATCTTCTGTGATAGCTGATTCTGAAGCGCCTGCTTCATATAGGTCGCACCATGCACGATCTGGAGATCACCCGCTCGCAATAAAAGAAGAAAGCAAAGTATGGTGAGCATCGCACCAGAAAAAAGGAACGACCGACGATTGAACGGACGTTCCATGCGCCCCTCGAACTGGTCACGATCAAAATCGATCGAGTTCGAGGAGTCGATGAGTATCTCGTCCGGCTGGATCTCGGTGTGTACCTTTTTTCGTCGTCGCAACGGCAGCATAGAAAGATAGTATATACCTAGAGCGTCGTCGACATACGGTCTCGCATATCACGCGTCACAAGGTATCGAATACCGAGCGCAAGTAGGGTGCACCCCGTGAACGGGATGACGAGTGCATGAAACATGCCGACCGGCACCCCATAGAGGAGGTCCGCCACTCCCGCGCACAGCAGCGCAAGTACCGCATCACCACGCACGACCGCCACCGCGATACCGACCACGACGAACCCCCAAAACGGGAGCAGGAGCCCGAGCAGTGCAAGGACGATCGCCACGACAGACAGTGTCATATTAGCGGGTGAGCACTTCGACGAATCGAAGCTGCAGTGGGTTGGTAGGCAACCGCAGATACAGGGTCTCGAACGATGAGCCCTCCTCACTGTCGACCTGTGATACGAACGCTGTGAGACCGTCGGCGATACCGGGGAATACCACTGCATCACCCTCAGTGACAACCGTGTGTGCCGGCACCTGGGCGATCATAGACCCCCCACCCTGCCCCTCGACCGTCAATGGAACAGCGGCATGCGCGGCGGTCTCGGTCAGCAAGGCCTGGTATACCTCCGTCGGAGCGGAAAAGAGCACGACACGTGCGGTCGTTGGGTATACCGCGTCGACACTGCCGATGATTGTCGTCCCACCCGCGGAGACATAGTCACCGACCGCGATACCTTGCACCTTCCCCGCATCCAACATCAACGTGTCGTACGGAACATCCGGTGGACGCATGATGACACCCGCAAGCACTGAACGAGTGCTCGCATCGCGATTCATCAGACTTTTGAGTGTCAGATTCTCTCGATAGAGGAGGTTTCGGTCCGCAAGTGCCGCGGTCGTCGAAGCTAGCTGTGCTCGTAGTACGGCATTCTCGTCCACCAGCGCCGTTTTACTGGTCAACTGCGACGTAAGCGCGCCCACAGGATCATGCGCAAGCACCGGCACCCATATGCGCCACAGCACCCCCGCGACTGCCGACCGTAGTGACACGGCTACCACGAGAAATACGATGCCACACACGACACCGACAACATACCGCACGTTGCGCGTACGATCACGAGATGTCCTCTTCATGTTCGAGCAGAATATCCCGGTGGAGTTCGAGATTTTCGAGTATCACCCCGGTCCCCCGTGCGACCGCCGTCAGCGGATCGTCCGCGACGATGACCGGCACCTTCAGCCACTGCGACAGGAGGACATCGAGGCCCTTCAGGAGCGCCCCACCCCCCGTGAGCACGATGCCGGAGTGCATGATGTCGGACAGGATCTCCGGTGGCGTCGTTTCAAGCACTTCGCGGACACTTTCGACCAGAGTGTCTATCGACTGCGAGATCGCTTCGCGTATATCGGAATCCGTAAGCAATATCTCGCGCGGCAGTCCCGTGATAAGGTCCCGCCCGCGCACGACCGCTTCAAGGCGTCCACCGTCCTCTATCACCGAACCGATAGCGATCTTCACCTGTTCGGAAGTCTTCTCGCCTATCAGTATCTTGAACTCGGAGCGAATGTAGCCGATGATGTCCGCATTGAGTTTGTCGCCCGCGATACGCAGATTCTTCGAGCGCACGATACCGCCCAGCGACAGCACCGCGATATCGGTCGTGCCGCCACCGATATCGACCACCATACTGCCGATCGCTTCGTGGATGGGAAGCCGGATCCCGAGCGCTGCGGCTACGGGTTCTTCGACGATGTACACCTCTCGGGCACCGGCGTTCTGGGCTGCATCTTTGACCGCACGCATCTCGACGTTAGTGATACCAGAGGGCACGCCGATGACAGCACGGGGACCGAGCATCTTCCGAGACACTCCTTGCGCGCGCTTGATGAGATACGCGAGCATCTCCTCCGTCGCCTCGAAGTCCGACACGACACCGTCGACGAGCGGACGCACGGCGACGAGGTGCCCCGGTGTGCGACCGAGCATCTCCTTCGCTGCGGTACCGACCGCGACCACCTGCGAGGTCTTCTGGTTGACCGCGACCACCGACGGTTCATTGACCACGATACCCTTGCCACGAAGGTACACCAGCGTGTTCGCGGTACCAAGGTCTATACCAACGTCGTTGGATAGAAGAGGAAATATGTTAGCGAAAAGATTGTTCATGCGGTCAGATGCCCGATCAGTTCGGAGATGCTCTTGTGCGACGTGTGACCGGTCGCACGCTCGGTACACTCGAACTTACCCGCCGCGAGCGTCTTTTCCGAGACGACGACCCGGAGCGGAATGCCGATCAGGTCGGCATCGGCGAACTTCTCTCCCGCGCGCACGTCGCGGTCGTCCCACAACACCTCGACCTTAGCCTCGTTCAGTTCGCGATACAACTCTTGCGCCTCGCTGTGCACATCGACATTATCGTTCCCAAGCTCGATGAGGTGTACGCGAAACGGCGCGATATGTTCCGGCCACACAAGACCTTTCTCATCAGCGAACTTCTCGGCGAGAAGTCCCATCACCCGTGTGATGCCGATGCCGTACGAACCCATCCACACCGGCACCTGCTCGCCTTTCTCGTTCTTGTAGAAGAGGCCGAGATCCTCTGCCTTTTGTGTACCGAAATTGAAGATGTTCCCTACTTCGGCGGTCTTCACCTCTTCTAGGTCGACGCGCGTGATGCCGAGCTTCGTGAGCGTCTCCTCGTTGAGCACCTCTTCGTTGATGGCGATCTTCTTCTCACGATTGATGTAGATGACGTCCTCGCCAGTCTCGGCTATCGTCTGGAACTCATGGCTGAACTGCGTGAACGCGCCACCGGAGGCGAACGTCACGAACGTGTCCGCGCCGATACCGAGCCGGTCGTACACGCGCAGGTACGCATCGATGGTCTTGTTGTAAAAACGGGTATGATCCTCTTCACCAAGACAGAACGAGTACATGTCCTTCATCACGAACTCGCGCCCACGCATGATGCCGGACTTGGCCCGCAGTTCGTTGCGCAACTTGGTCTGGAACTGGTACACGAAGATCGGCAGGTCGCGGAAGCTCGATACGTAGTTCTTCATCATCTCGCCGATGGGCTCCTCGTGCGACCAGGCGAGCCCCACCTCGCCGCCCGCCTTCAGTTCGGTCTTGAACCATACGTCCACCGTCTCGTCGTCCCAGCGGTTGGTCTTTTCCCACAACTCCTTGCGCTGGAGACTGGTCATGATGATCTCCTCCCCGCCGATCGCGTCCATCTCTTCGCGTACGATGTCTTTGATCTTGTTCTGCACCCGCAGTCCGAGCGGTAGATATGCGTACACTCCCGCCATCTCTTTATGGACGTATCCGGCACGGATTAGCAACTGCGCGTTCTTCGAAACCTCGTCCTTGGGCGCCTCTCGACGCGTCTTCGTGAACAAGTGTGATTGTTTCATGCTATGCGTGCGTATGGTCATAAGTAGAGGCTATTGTACGTGAAAAAGGCCGAGAAGCCAAAGGTGTGGACGCCTTTATTGACAACACATAAAGTTCATATATAGTCTTTTATGGAACGTTCAGTCAAAACAACTTAACACTGTGAACGCTTGTAAGGCGGTATATTATGGATGCTTACACTCCTCTGGAGTCGCTACCAATGACCATCCTTCGAATGCCTCCCGAGCTTAGAGGAGTGGCACAGCTCTCAATGTCCGGGAAACAAATAACCCAACGGGATAAGGGCTTTCATCAGCTCATGGATGCCGCACAAGAACATGCGCGCTATTGGCCGGCTGTCGCTGCATGGTTTCGTGAAAAATTTCTCGAAGATTCGAACAGTCTACGACCCGGGGTACTGCAACGGTTCGTCCGCGATTGCCCGATCGAAGCTGATCGAGCATGGGCACAGGAACGACTTTTCGTACTTCGCGGTATCATACCTCTTCTTGGAAGCACATTCGAGACCACGGACCACCGAGCGGTCGAAACGACCAAGCCACCCGAGGACGAACCCGATGGAATGGAGGTTACCGAACCGGGGTTCGCAGGCGCACCACCCGCTTTCTTTCTGATTCAGTTCCCGCTGCTTCGCAAGAGCAAAACATGACACGACCCCCCTACGCAGCCACAGGCGCTTGGGGGGTCTTTTTCTGTTTGACATGTCTACTTATATATTATAAAATGCGTTCGGCTTTAGTTCGCGGTTCTAGCCAAGCCGCTTGACATGAAGGAGCTCACACCATGCATGATGGTGCACTACTGGACGCGACCGTCGTGGTTCCGGACGAGATCTTGCGTGATCGCCCAAAGCTGTTGCTGGTAACGCATAAAAAACCAGACACCGACGCACTCGCGTGTATTTGGTTCATCATACGATTTGTGATGGGACCGAACGCTGACTACGAGATTCAATACGTGCGGGCGGGTGAAAGGTTGAGCGAAGCGGAGGAAGCTGGGTACAGCCAGGTTATCTACGTAGACACGGGTGGTGGCGACACCGACCAGCATGGCAAAAGCTTGACGAGATCATCAAGCTTCAAGCTCCTGGTCGAAAAGTTCCAGCCCGAAGTTGACCCGGCACTACTGCCGATTATCGAGCTCACGGTAGCCACTGACAACGTGGAAGAAATGAGCCCGACTTCAATCCAGCAGGTCTTTCTGGGACTTCCCCATTACTACCGAGAAAATAGTCCCGAAACGGACTGGTCGATGGTCATCAGCTATGTCTTTATCGCACTCGACGTCTTGTATGACCGCGAGAAGGCCCGCCTGAAGAGCGAGACGGACCTCCAGACCCAAGCAACCATGATCACACTTCCAAACGGGATGGTGATCTGCGACGTTGGGTTCCGGCCTAGGTTGCGTGGGGCAGCCTTCGCAAAAGGCGCGGATGTTGTGATTTGGATGGCGCCTGTGGGCAAAAACAAATTCCACCCAGGCATACAGGTCAACCGCAAACACATGCGGGGTGACTCTCCAAAACTCTCCCTCTGGGCCGTCTTGGAAGAACTCCGTCGTGCCGAAGCAAAAGCACGTTGCGTATCAGTTCGTGGCCTGGACCTTCGCCAGATGCAGCCTATCGCAGAGGTTGGTGCATGGTTCGGTCATGATTCCGGTGGCTTGGTAGCCTGCGGCACGAAGACGCACACGCCAACGGATGCTGAGCGTACAGTGTTGCCACCCGGAAAAATCAGAGAAGTTGTCCTCGCACGACTGACAGGCTTTGCCTGGAACACCGACTAGGCATCGCGTACTAACAACAGAAACGTTCCCTCCCAAACTCAAAGTCCACACTATCGTTTCGGCGATTGTGTGGACTTTTTTACCTAACACAAGAACTAATGCACCACGTCGTGATACGACACGACGAGCATGAGGAGGATCAGAAGCGCGAAGCCTGCGATGGTCGCCCAGGTCGCGACCTTCTCGGAGATCGGCTTGCCTCGGACGCCTTCGATGATGATGAACAGGAGGCGTCCCCCATCGAGCCCCGGGATGGGGATAATGTTGATGATGGCGAGATTGATGGAGATAAGCGCAGCAAGGAAGATGGTGTCGACCAAGCCGTTGTGTACCGCCGCCGAACCGATCTTAACGATACCGATAGGTCCCGAGACGCTCGCAAAGTTCGCCGTACCGTGAAGGATCGTGTAGAGGAACGACGCGAGTCCGGTCGCGGTCTGAACGGTCATCTCTTTCGTCACGATCGCTCCTTGGACGAGCGCGAGCACCGGATTGAGCTGCAGCACGCCGACATCGTCGAGTTCCACACCGAGCGCTTTATGTCCTGCGACGATACCATCCGCAGGCTTCGCCAAAAAGTTCTTGGTCTCGCCACTCCGGTCGACGACCAATATCATGCTTTCCGAGTCGTGCGCAGCGATAAACGCGCGGGTTTCGTCGCTCGACGCCCCGTGCGGCAACTGGGCTGTCCCGGTCTGGAGCGACTGGAGCACGTCGTTCGTCTGCAGCCCAGCCTGCTCAGCGGGAGAGTGCGGGAGCACCCCAAGAATCGTCACCTTCGCATCACGTACGGTGCCGATACCGATATGGTCGACCGCCGACTGCATACCGATAACATATCCGGCCGAGAGGACTATCCACGCGAAGAGGATGTTGCACACGATGCCCGCGACGATGACCGCCGCCTGTATCCAACGTGGTTTGTGGACGAAGCTTCGAGGATTCTTTACGACACCTTCCTTCTTCTCGTCCTCGGCCGTCTCACCAAAGATCTTGACGAACCCACCGACGGGGATGCTGTTGAACGTGTAGGTCGTCTCGCCCCACTTGATACCAAAAAGGCGCGGTGGGAAGAAGATACCGAACTCGTCGACACGGATCCCAAAGGCCTTTGCCACAATAAAATGTCCGAACTCGTGCACGAGTATCAAGACGATAAGTACCAGAATGAAGAGGAGGATGCTGAGCATGGGTTATCCGGTGATCTCCTTCTCCTTTCGCTCGAGCGCTTCGTCGAAGGATGCGTTCGCCGCATCGACACGTTTCTGCATCTCGTCCTTGAACCGAAATTTGTCGTCTTCGGGGATGTCGCCGTCGCGTTCCTTCTTTTGGATGTCCGACCAGACCTCGTCGCGCTCATGCCGAAGTGACGTGCGCGCTTCTTCGATGCGCTCCTTTGCGAGTTTGACCAAAGCGACACGACGCTCGGAGGTAAGGTCGGGAAAGAACACGCGCACGCCCTTTTCGTCCGCACCGACCGAGACACCGAGGTTGGCGACCGTGATCGCCTTCTCGATCTCCTTCGCCTGGGATGCGTCCCACGGCGCCACACGCAGCGTCCGCGCGTCCTCCACCGAGATGTTCGCGACCTGGTTAAGGTTCATGCGGGTGCCATAACTTTCGACCTGGACGCCGTCGAGGATCAGTGGCGTCGCGCGACCTGTGCGGATACCTGAAAGTTCACGGCCCAATCGCTCCGTTATCTCGGTAATCTTCTTCTCGAACGGTTTAAAGTCGTATGCCATATAAGGGATAGTATACCAAACTCTTAGGCGCGCGCGAGATGTCGCTCGATCTCCACCAGGCGATTGTACTTGCACACGCGCTCGCCGCGCACCAGGGAGCCCGATTTGATGAACGGACACGACAACCCGACCGCTAGGTCCGCGATGAAGGTGTCGGTCGTCTCGCCCGAGCGGTGCGAAACGAACGGCGCCCACCCCTGTGCCTTGGTGAGTTGTATCGCGGCAATAGTCTCGGTGAGCGTGCCTATTTGGTTGAGTTTGATGAGTACCGAGTTGACCGCCTTCTTCTCGATCGCCGTTTTGATGCGCGCGATGTTCGTCACGAGCAGGTCGTCCCCCACCACGCGCACCGTGTCGCCCAGTGTCTGCGTCAGAGCGGTGAAGCCATCCCAGTCGTCCTCGGCGAGTCCATCTTCGATAAGGATGAGCGGATACTTTTGCACGAGACTTTGATACCAACTGATCATGCCCGCACCGTTGAGCGACTGCTTGGCCCCTTCGATCTTGAGCGTATACATTGCGTCTGTATAAAAACTCGATGCTGCGGCATCCATGCCGACCTGCACCTGCTCGGTCATGTATCCTGCATCCCGGACGGCTTGGATGATGAGGTCGAATGCTTCTTCGTTGGACGACAGTTTCGGCGCGAATCCGCCTTCGTCGCCGACGCTCACCGCGTAGCTCTTGGTGCTGAGTAGTTTCTTGAGCGAACCGATGACCTCGGCTCCTGCCTGGATCTTTCGCTCGAACGTCTCGAACTTCGTCGGCGCGAGCATGAACTCCTGCACATCAAGCCCACTGTCCGCATGCTTGCCGCCATTGATGATGTTGAGCATGGGCTGCGGCAGCGCGAACTCGGTGGCACCAACGAGACTCCCAAGGTGTTGATAGAGTTCGAGACCGCGCTCCAGAGCCGTGGCGCGCGCGAACGCGAGCGAGACGCCGAGGATGGCGTTGGCACCGAGTCGCGACTTGTTTG
This sequence comes from Candidatus Adlerbacteria bacterium, assembly GCA_903851045.1. Taxonomy (GTDB): domain Bacteria; phylum Patescibacteriota; class Minisyncoccia; order Phycocordibacterales; family SBAW01; genus GWA1-54-10. The sequence continues at coordinate 11,534 of CAINNF010000016.1, read as the reverse complement.
GCGTCCCATCGAGCGCGATGAGCGCTGCGTCGAGCGACTCCTGCGAGAATTCTGTACCGACGACCGCAGCCGCGATCTCGGTATTCACATGCTCGACCGCCTTGAGCACGCCGAGGCCTTTGTATCGACTCGCGTCGCCGTCACGCATCTCCAGTGCTTCGTGCACCCCCGTGCTCGCACCAGAGGGCACCGCTGCAACTCCTACGCTGGAGCCACTCGCTAGTGTCACTTCCACCGTAGGGTTGCCCCGTGAATCAAGAATCTCGCGCGCTGTAAGCGTTGTTATCGTAGACATGCGCCTATTGTATCGCCCTCCCGCAACCTTCGCCACTCTTCGATGCTTATGCTAGTTTTTGCAAAAAACTAGCATATCAAAAACAAAAAAATTAAAAAAGGTGCGGTGTGGCTACTGTCCGTTCATTGTGGACGTGTCCGAAAGTGCGTCGCGGCGGGTGGGTAGACTTTGATCAGCGGATCCTTCGACGTGTCGTATGCTCGTGCTGGTGCGAGGTAGCGACCATAGAAGATGACACGGTGCACGAACGGCTTCCACTCCTTCTTCGGCAAGAGCTGCATTAAATCGCGCTCGATATGGATCGGGTCCTTATGGTCGGAGAGGTCGAAGCGTTGCACGAAGCGGATGACGTGCGTGTCGACCGTAACGCCAGCGATGACACCGAAGCCTTCGGCAAGCACCACGGTCGCGGTCTTGCGCGCCACACCAGGGATCATGAGCATCTCCTCGATCGTCCTGGGCACCTCGCCACTAAACCGCTCTTTGACCATCTTTGCTGCTGCTAAAATGTTCTTGGTCTTGTTGTGATAGAAGCCGCTCGACCTCACCATCCGCTCGAACTTCGCGACTCCTGGGGCGGTCTTGCCCGCCTTCACATAGTCATCGAGTGTTGGATAGGTCTTGAACAGTTCCATCGTGATCTTGTTCACCATCCGGTCGGTGCATTGTGCGCTTAACTCGACCGCCACTAACAACTCCCACGGCGTCGAATAGTTGAGCTCGATCTTCGCCCGCGGGAAAAGCTTCTGCAACGCTCGGTCAAGCTTCCGTATCCGCTCTTTTCGCTCGGTAAGTTTCTTCGGGGTCATAGATGGCTTGCGCTGCACAGCTTTAGCGAAGCGGGGGCAACGTCGCGGCGAAGTGTTCGAGGATCATCTTTAGCGATGGGGAGCGGTCGCCGAGGTATTGGCGAAAGTGGGCTATCTCTTGGAGACCGTCTCGAATATCCTTGCCGTCCTCTATTCGTTTATAGAGTTCAGCTTCGAGATCGTTCAAAAAGGCGCGCACGTATTCGCGCGAGTCGTCTTCTTCCTTTTTGAGTGTCACCGCTATCCAGTCACTACGTTTCTTGTAGGGCCATGATAAAAATTCTCGGGCGGTGTTCGCGGTCGAAGCGGACATCTCGACGGTCAGAGGAAGCTGCATACACCGCGACCTCAGCGTCGGCAGGAGTATCCCGTGAGGCACGAGCAACACGAAGATCGTCCCCTGCTGTGGTTCCTCAAGCAGCTTCAAAAGCGCTTGCTGCGCTTCCGAGGTGATCGAGGAGGTTGCGACCACGAAGAGGGCGCGCGAGCCGGTACTCTTGAGCGCACCGTGCTCGATGAGCGCGCGCGCCTCGTCGATACCGAACTTCTCGTACTTGCGCGCGACGAAGTTCGGGTCGCTCGCCTCGTAGCCTTCGCTCGTACGAATAGCATCGACATAGGCATCGAACTGCGTGAGCGAGCCCTCGATATAGTACGCGTGATGCGTGAGCATAAATATATTCTACCGCTTCGCGATGACGGCCTTCTTGTAGGATTCGAGGTGGTCAAGCGCGATACCGGTGCCGCGTGCGACACAGAAGAGCGCATTGTCCGCGACGACCGCCTTGACGCCAGTGCGTCGCAACACGAGCTCGGGGAAGTTGCGCAACTGGGAGGTGCCGCCGGTCATGATGATGCCCTGGTCGATGATGTCCGCGGCCAACTCCGGCGGTGTCTCTTGGAGCACGTCGCGGATCGCTTTGATGATCTCGCGCAGGTCCTTGCCGATCGCCTTTACGACATCGTTGGACTTCAGCTCGAACGAGCGCGGGAGGCCGGAGATAAAATCGCGACCGCGCACCGTCATCACCAACTCTTCTTCCAGCGGCACCGCCGAACCGATCTGAATTTTGATATTTTCGGCCGTCTTGTCGCCGATGCCGAGGTTGTAGGTCTTCTTGATATAGTCCGCGATGGTGTGGTCGAGCCGGTCGCCCGCGCACTTCACCGAGACGGAGGCGACGATACCACCCAGCGATATCACCGCGACGTCCGAGGTGCCACCACCGATGTCGATCACCATGTGGCCACGCGCCTCGTGAATGGGGATACCCGCGCCGATCGCGGCGAGCACCGACTCCTTCACGACGTACGCGCTCTTCGCACCGGCACGAATGGCAGCTTCGACGACCGCGCGGCGCTCGGTCGAAGTGACACCGGTCGGCACTGACACCATCACCTCGGGCTTGAAGAGTTGGTAGCGGCCCATCGCCTTGTGGATGAAGTAGCGCAGCATCGCCTGCGTCACGCGGTAGTCGGCGATAACGCCGTCCTTCATGGGTCGATACGCGATGATCTCGCCTGGCGTGCGACCGATCATCTCCTTTGCCTCCGCACCAACAGCGAGAATACGCTTGTCGATCTCCGAGATAGCGACGACCGACGGCTCGTTGAGCACGACGCCACGACCCGGCACGAAGACGAGCGTGTTAGCAGTACCCAGGTCGATACCCAGTTTAGGAGAGAAATACGACATTGCCCGCACATTCTACCTGAGTATGAGTTGTAAACAAAGGACTTGACAAAACACATGTTTCGTGTATACTGCCCGTCAGTTCTTTATGTGTGTGGGCGACCCCTGCTGTACGAGGCTGTCGGATACTCTGTATGTCTTGCAACTACTTCATGTATGTAGCGACGCTACAGACCTATCCCGCAACTCGGCAGCAAAGGAGGAACCCATGCGCACCGAGATCGACCCGACCCTGACTGTACTCTCTCAAGACCTGTCGCAAGACGAGGTCATGATCCACTACCTGTACGGTCGTGGTGAGAGAGGCCAAGTCTGCGTCGGCCGCGTGTTTGGCGATTGTCAAGCGACCCTCGTGCTCACCGCCTCCACCGTATCCTGCGAGATATGTGTGCAGGTGGAGCAAGGGACGCTTGTCGACGGCAAATGGCACTGGACAACGTCACACGTCCCGCTTGAGGATGTGTACGATGTACAGGTGAGTAGTTTCGGGGATAACCTGGACTACTTGGAGCCGAAGCCGTTCGCCCGGTGGTTGCGCAGTAAGACCGGCAGGTTGGTGCGAACCAACCTCGACGTCTAACCGCGCCCCACGTCTACCCCCACCTAGCAATAGGTGGGGTTCTTGTTTCTCATATTCGACTGTTCACCGTATCTAGTTGGAACTCTCGCGTTTGATGTGCAGCCCGAGGCTGGAGAGCCGGTCTTCTATGTGTTCGTAGCCACGGTCAATCAGGTAGGCGTTGTCGACACTTGACGTGCCTTCGGCGATTATCGCGGCTATGAGGTACGCGAGGCCAGCGCGGATGTCGGGGCTTTCGAGATTCGCTCGCTCCAGCTTTCGGGGGCCGCGGATAAGCACTTGGTGCGGGTTCATGACCGTCATGTCCGCATCCATCCGGCGCAGGTCTTCAGCATAGCGAAAGCGGCCATCGTAGATCGTCTCGAGGATGGTCGCGTCGCCTTCGCACTGCGAGAGGAACACCGCCATCGGCGCCTGCAGGTCGGTCGGGAAGCCGGGGTATTCGTGGGTGCGCACCGACACGCTCTGGTAGGGCTTCTCGCTCGCGCGCACGCGGATAGTGTCGGTACCGATCTCCAGCGACACTCCCGCTCGTGCAAGCGACGAGGTCACCGCCTGGAGATGTTTCGGCTCGCACTTCGTCACGGTCACATCCTCGGCCGCGAGCGCCGCGAGAATAAGGAAGCTCCCCGCCTCAAGCCGGTCGGGAATGATCGAGAATACTGCGCCGTTTGCCTTCAGCGGTACACCGCCCGTGCCAGTGATGCGCAGTGTCGGACTTCCTGCACCCTCGATATGTGCGCCACACGCATTGAGGAGTTCTGCCTCGGCAACGATCTCGGGCTCCATGGCGACGTTTTCGAGGATCGTCTCGCCGTGCGCGAGCGCCGCCGCGAACATGAGCGTCTCGGTCGCGCCGACCGATACTATTGGAAGGAAGATGTGCGCACCACGCAGCCCCTGCGGCGCACGGACCGTAAAGAAGTCATCTGCTTCGACGATCTTTGCGCCAAGCGCGGTGAACCCCGCAAGAAAGAGGTCGATCGGCCGCTCGCCAAGCACGCAACCACCGGGGTATGGGAAGGACACCTCGCCCATACGCGCAAGCATCGGGCCGGTCATAACGATCGACGCGCGCATCCGCTTGGCAATAGTCTGATCAAGCGAGGTGTTCCATGCTGAGGGCTTGCCCGACGTAGCCTCAGCAGAGTTGGGCTTGCCCGACGTAGCTTGAGCGAAGTCGGGAGGACTCACACGAACAACACCGTCCTTTGTCGTGACCTCAGCGCCCGCGACTTGGAGCAACTCGCCCATGCGTCGCACATCCTCGATGTCGGGCACGTTCGTACACACCAACGTATCTTCGAACAACACGCTCGCGGCCAGACATTTGAGTGCTGCGTTCTTCGCACCGCGCACGGCAACCGCACCACGAAGCGTCTTGGCGCCCCCCAGCCCTTCGACCACGAATTTTTCACGCGTCATAATAGTCGTCTGTCTTTTTCTTTTGAGTAAATTTTTTGTATCCTCCCCCTTTCGCCGCTTCGTCCTTTCGCTTCTTGATCGCCTCTTCGGTATGGTTCTTCGGATTGATCTCCCACCAGAACTTCTTGGAGAACGAGTCGATGTCGCCCCGCCGCTGTGCATCATCGCAGATACTCTTGAGAAAATACAGGTCGAGCGTCGGGATCCCTTCAAGCGTCTTCGCCATACGCCCGATGGTCAAGGGTGGCATCCCGTCACGCCCGCGCGGCATGTTGAGCTTCTGCATGAAGTACAACAAGAGTTCGCCCCGTTCGGTTGCACGGTCCTTCTTCGTCGGCAGACTGCTCATGTGTTGGCCGATGTGCTTCATGTCCACTATTCTACCAGATTCAAAAAGGCTTTTCTTTTCTGTAAAAAATGTCATAATGCGCTTCATATGGCATCCAAAGACCCGATCGTGCAGGCGGAAGCACCCGTACTACGAAAGACCGCTACACCAGTACCCAAAAAGGACTTCGGTTCACCCGCATTACGAAAACTTATCACCCACATGAGCCGCGTCCTCGCCAAGGAGGAGTTCGGTGTGGCGCTGGCCGCCCCACAGGTCGGCGAGTCACTGCGCCTGTTCGTCGTCGCAGGTCGCGTACTCGAAGACAGTACGGACAAGGACGCCGAGGAAGAAAAGGAGAAGGAGGCGCAGGAACATCGCCCGCGACCCGCGGACCTCGTCTTCATCAACCCAGAGATCATCCGGCTCTCGCGAAAGAAGAAGGAGATGTCCGAAGGCTGCCTGTCGGTACGCGGCAAGTACGGCACCGTCATCCGTCACGAAAAAGCGACGGTGCGCGCCCAAGACATCGACGGGAAATCGTTCACCTACCACGCGTCGGGACTCATGGCACATATCTTCCAGCATGAGTGCGACCACCTCGACGGGACGCTCTACATAGACAAAGCGGAGCGGCTGCGCGACGAGGTCAAGAAGCCACAACCAACCGAGACCCCAAAGACAGGCGCGACCACATAACTCATATGGCATACAAACCCCTGTTCGCATTCTTCGGTACCCCCTACATAGCCACACTCGTGCTCGACCAACTCGAGGCACGCGGCATGGTACCCGCGCTCATCGTGACCGCACCCGACCGCCCGGTCGGGCGCGGCCTCACGCTCACCCCATCACCCGTCAAACAGTGGGCACTCGAGCGCGGTATCGACGTCGCGACACCCGAAAAGCTGAGCGACCCCACCTTCCTTGCAGAACTCGGCAATTCGGACTGGGACGTGTTCGTCGTCGCCATGTACGCCAAGATCATCCCCCGGTCGGTGCTGGAGATGCCGAAACACGGCTGCCTCAATGTGCATCCATCGCTCCTACCAAAGTTCCGCGGCCCCTCCCCTGTCCTCTCCGCCATCCTCGCCGACGAGCGCGCGACCGGTGTCACCATCATGAAGTTGAGCGAAAAGATGGACGAAGGCCCTATCATCGCCCAAGCCAGCATCGAACTCGAAGAAGAAACGGCACATGAGTCCGGCTGGCCTCCCAAAGGCAGCGAATTCGAAAAAATGCTCGCCCAAGAAGGCGGCTCTCTCCTTGCCGAAGTCCTCCCCCAGTGGATCAAAGGCGAGATCCCCGCCGAGGAGCAGGATCACACGTACGCGACGTACACGAAAAAATTTGATGACACCGACGCCCTCCTCCGCCAGGAGGCTACAGGCGGGCAAGCTTCCCCCGTGGCAACTACCGGTGAAATCGGCCGAAAAAATTTTCTAAAAATTCGCGCCTTCGATGCTAGTCCGAAGCCCTATTTCATTTCCAAAATCGGCAAACGCGTCTTGGTAAAAGACGCGAAATGGGAAGATGGAAAACTCATCATCACCCGCGTCACCCCCGAAGGCAAAAAAGAGATGGACTACCAAGACTTCCTCCGCGGCCAACAGTAGCCCTCATATTTGATCTCCGCTTTAAATATGTACATAAAAGTAAGAGTCACCGCCGGAGCCAAAAAAGAGACAGTCAAAGTCGAGTCCGCAGATAAGTTGATAATCTCGGTCAAAGAAAAAGCCAAAGAAAACCAAGCCAACAAAAGAGTCCTCCAGCTTGTAGCCGACCACCTCAAAGTCCCCATCAAAAAAGTAAAAATCATCAATGGGCATCATAGCCCATCGAAACTTTTGGAGGTTTTGTAACTGGATAACGATAAACCGCCACACTATGGTGGCGGTCTTTCGTTGGCACTTGGCTACGGTTTATGTAGTAACCGTGGGAGGACTAAGTCCTCACAAGTGCCTATATAAAAGGATACCCGCTTAGCATGTGTTGTCAATGAGTCTTGAGGATAGGAATAGGTGTCAGGAACCTTTTCTCGGTAGTAGCCTTCTTTCTCTCCTTATTCCAATATTCTGCACCTGCCCAACTGGCTAGCGGGGAATACCAGAATACCGGTGGTGGTTTATTCTAGTTTTTTACACCCGCCTGCCGGCAGGAAATAACAAAATATGAAGATAGGTATATGATAGAGATGAGGGTAGGCACCATGTACACAGCGACGTCAATCAACCCTTAAGGGGGTGCTGAGCATGACCCTCTTGCCAAAACAGTATAGTACTTGACAAGTATTTTAATATACTATAAAATATACTTGTGTAAAAAGCATTTGGAGAGTACAAATGACCGTTTGTCTCAATCAAGCAGAGGGGTACGCTCAGGGGTCTGAAATTCTAGCGCGTCGCGCGGGTAAATACGAGCACTGCGTGCGGCTCGCGGCCCAATTCCATACCACGTGGCTTGTGGTGTGGGAGGTCATCGGGTTGACACGAGTCCAGGGAATGAGTTTGCCTCACGGCGAACTCGGCCAGCGCATCGCGGCAGCTTGGGACGCCGAAGATGCGGAACATTGAGGCTTGAGCCTCCGGATGGGAGCACGTCACGCTCCCCCTACTTGAGTTCGTCAATCAAGGGATTGGTGGTTTCAAAAGAGGTACCGACGGTAACAACATTAAAAACCCATTCGAGGAGGATCGAGTGGGTGACGAAACGAGTCCCTACATGAACTGCCACCATGCATCCAGGTAGTGAAATAGGTGTCAGAAACTTTTCCTCAGCAGCATCCTTCCTCTTTTTTCTAATATTCTGCACCTTACTGCTGGCGAGCAGGAAACAACAAAATAGTTTGGAGAGTTCGAGTTATGGGGACTGACCCAGTCTACTCTGTTCATCTATCCTATGAAATCACCCTCGACCCGCGGTGCGCAGGTCGAGGGTGTGTCTTGTGTACTGCTACCATACGCCTGGTTATTCGCGTGGGGCGGCTGCAGATTGTAGTGGTGCAAGCAGCTCTGGCAAGGTGGGTTGTTGTCTATCGAACCGGTGCGTGGTTAGCCATTCGGTGATTGACGCTTCGCCGATAAGTATGGTCGACGTCTTTCCCCTGTGCTCACGGGGAAGTTCCATCCCCTCCAGCAAGGGGACACGGTGACCTTCGTAGTCATCTGGTCTTGTTGGAAGGTCGGTTTGTTCCACTGCTGGTATGCGTCTCCGACTAGTGACATCTTCAACCAAGCAGTAGCCGCCTGTGTTGATGCAGAGCTTTTCCTGCCCACTAACGTCTCGAAGGACAAGTTCGCCGCTGATGATGCCCAACGCATACACTTCGAAGTGTTGGTAGCCGCAGTCAGTTCCTGGACCCCCAAAACGTGTTCGAACCTCGATGGTCGAGACCACCATCACCGGTTGCCCGATATGTGCCATAAGCGTCTCATTGATGCGGCTGTACAGTATCGAGAATGGCAGGAAATCCATCTCGTGTAAGCGAAACGCTAAGTCATCGACCGGGCTTCCCGTTGTTCCCCCCTCCTTCAACAGCCTAGAAACCTCTGCAGCATGTCTCCGAGCGTATTCCATCTCTCTATCTGCAGCAGTCTTTGCTACGAACATCGCCCTCAGGCTCTCCATCGCGGGAGTCAGATTTTTAGACATGTTGGACGTATTCCTTCTGTACGTGTTCAGTTCCGAAACCATACTACCAATTTTGCACTTCTTGTATAGTGGCCAATCTTGCGAATACAGACGGTGGTTTATTCTAGTTTTTTGCAAAATAACAAAATAGACTCTCGATAAAGAAAAACGGGTCGTATAAAAAGAACCCGCCGCAGTTTGACCCGCAGCGGGTTTGTTTTGGTTGGTTCGTTCTTCAGGCGACCGCCGATCGGTCAAACACTGAAGACATCCTACCGTAGCCGTCCTTGACCTCCGCAAGGAAGTCATCGAACGCGTGGAACCGAAAGTCTTTATCAACAAGCTCGTTCATGTGCTCGGCGCAGTGTGCCTCGGCACAGACTGGGCTCAACCGAGCCCCGCGAGCACCGACGGTGAGGTCGATATGGAAGCCGAGCGCACGCTCACGGATGATCTGCCGAGCGACCGCACGCACCACGTCCTGCTTGTGGGCGCGAGTCGCCTCGTCCCACTGCAGCACAGTATTGAGCTTAGCATCGACCTCCTGCACCTCCGGCCACAGCTTGACCAGCGCTGGATCGGCATTGATACGAGCCTGGATTGCGAGCAACGGCTCCTTCGGCAGCACGAGCACGAAGTGCTTGCCGACGACATGACCTGCGCCGATATGTTGGATCCCAAGCCGACCAGCCTGTGCGCCGACGATGAACAGTGTGGAGTGCTGTGGCACTGCAGTCATCACATCGTCGTTACAGATGACACTATGCCAACTCGCACCACCGCTTGCTGCGGGCGCATTGAGTGCGAAGATGCCATTATCGACGTAGGGGTGACCTTTGTGGCCGTGTTTGTGGCGCAGCTCACGCAGCTCTTGATCGAGTTCTGGGAAGGACTCGGCAGCCTCGCGACCAGCATTCGCCTTTTCGATACACCGCGCTTCAAAGGCCCGCGCAGCGTGGAGCATGGTGACGTTGGAATTCATCACACCCAAGTTGACGGTCATGTACTCCGCACGTTGATGGTCGACAATGTCGCCGATCGCCATCGCGTTGCCCGGCAAGTGGCCCGGCACGAAATGGGTGTTGTTGATGTACAACGCCTCGACGAGGCGCAGCGCGACGTCGTCAGGAAGGAGCGAGATGCACTCCACACCAACCCAGTCGTAGGGCGCGCCCATACCGCTTTTGCGGTCACCCTCGCCATGCCAGTTTTTGTCCATGCGTTCAACGACGGCATTGCTCTGACCGAAAACGTCTTGTACGGTCGTGATCATGATACAGGATCTCCCATTGCTGTTGCTAGTGAATCTGTTCCTGGCCTCTAGAGCCAAGCGGTCCGAGAGGACTGTACCACTGCTTTTCACGTCACACAAGTGAACGTGTGCCCAGACATAAAACCGCCGCTTCGTGACAGGACGAGGCTTGTGCCTTCATCCCCACGAGCGGCGGTGGTAAGCCTATTCGATGACGGTCACCGGCGTATCGTTGGTGCGGATCCCATTGTCGGTACGGTCGGACAGCGTCAACGCTTCAGCATCGAACCAGCGAGAGCCGTACCGTATAACTGGCGAAAGTTGCGTGCGAGCGATACCCGCTTCAAGATTGGTCACCTGATACGTTTTTCCGTCGATCTCAACGATCGCCCCACGGCGCACGTTGCCAAGCAATACCTGAGCCATTGACACCTCCACTTCCCGAGTGCAGCTGACATATAAAGTAGCATTATAATACATATCCGTCAACGTCGACATCGAAGGAACCTGAAGAACAAGTCGCCCATCCATCGAAACCGCTCACCAAAAAATAAAGACACTGCAGGAACTAATCATACTCTTGCACTACCTATCCCCAGACGAATAAAAGACCACCGGTATGACTACCGGTGGTCTCCTGGGTGAGCTAGTCGGCGACCTCATGCTTGAGGATCGCTTCATTGATCTTTGCCTCGATCGAATCAGCGTACTCGGCCCAGCAGCCGCCATGCGCGCGCAGTGCCGGGACCAGCAGACGCAGATGGTACTGGCGCGTCTCCACGATCTGCTCGAGCTGCTTCTCCCTCGTCCGACCACCAAGCGTGCGCAGGTTGTGCAGACGATCGATCAATTTGACGAAGATCGTACGCGGACCACGCACTTTCACCCGGGCGAGATAGTCCTCGGTCGACTCCTTGCCGTCGGGCAGTTTGGTGACCGCGAGCACATCAAGCGCGATCTCCACCCCGAAGTTCAGCTGAAGCCGATACGGCGTCATGAGGTGCGAATCCTCAGGAACGTCGTGCAGCAGTAGGACAATGATGATACGGTAGTCCCTACCACCGAACTCGTCGATATAGATCCAAGCCGCAGACTTCGGGTGGTCGAAGTACCGACCGCCACCCTCTCGGACTTGGGAGGCATGCCCGTATTTCGACACCTGATAGGCGAACCGAACCTCCTCAAGCTGTTTGGGATCGAGCATCACCTCCAAGGGGATAAAGAACACCTCGTACGGCGGCGGCCGTTGGGGGGAATACGCTGCTGTGAGCATGGCGTCATCCTTTCAATTACATTATGACGGCCTATCGCATGACAGGTCCGAACGACTGCACTAAATAAAACATGTTCATATGAATACGTCAATACCTTCTAAGAGTGCGTGTAATTTAAAATCGGGTTGTTGACAGTTCTTTGAAACGACAAAGGCACCGGCTACCATTTGGTTGTTCAACGCCAAATTAACAGCTCAGTGCCTTTGTCATGCACAAGAATACCAAATTGTTGCCCTACCAGCGTCGGG